>NZ_CP141799.1:1042500-1657385 GCF_035621475.1 Pseudomonas paeninsulae | reverse complement strand
ATGCCGCCGGCGCGCCCGCTGACTATCAATTGCATTTCCAGCAGGCGCGCCTGACCACCGACAGCGCCACCCTGGCGGCGGGCCATGACGTGGTCTGCGCCTTTATCAATGATGAACTCTCGGCACCCGTGCTGGAGCGCCTGGCTGCCGGCGGCACACGCCTGATTGCCCTGCGCTCGGCGGGCTACAACCATGTCGACCTCAAGGCAGCGCAGCGGCTTGGCCTGTGCGTAGTCAGGGTGCCCGCCTACTCATCGCACGCGGTGGCCGAGCATGCGGTGGCGTTGATCCTGGCACTCAACCGGCGCATTCACCGCGCCTTCAACCGCACCCGCGAAGGTGATTTTTCCCTGCACGGCCTGACCGGCTTCGACCTGCACGGCAAGAACATTGGCATCATCGGCGGCGGCCAGATCGGCATGGTCTTCGCACGGATCATGGCCGGCTTTGGCTGCCGCCTGCAGGTGTTCGACCCGTTCCCCGTGGCTGGTTTGGGGGCATTGGGCGGTAGCCAGGTATCACTGGCGCAACTGTTGGCCGACAGCGACATCATCAGCCTGCATTGTCCGCTGACCGAGAGCAGCCACCATTTGATCAACGCCCAGAGCCTGCAGCAGATGAAACCTGGGGTCATGCTGATCAACACCGGACGCGGTGCCCTGATCGATACCCCGGCGCTGATCGGCGCATTGAAAAGCGGCCAGCTCGGCTTCCTGGGCCTAGATGTTTATGAGGAGGAGGCCGAGCTGTTTTTCGAGGACTGTTCCGACCTGCCGCTGCAGGACGACGTATTGGCGCGCCTGCTGAGCTTCCCCAACGTCATCATCACCGCCCACCAGGCCTTCCTCACCCAAGAAGCGCTGGCAGCTATCGCCCACACCACCCTGGACAACATCACCGCCTGGGCCGACGGCACACCGAGCAATCAGGTGCAGGCCGGCGCGTGATAGCATTTGCGCTGACTTGGAGGAACCATGGCCGAACACGACTTTCGCTACACCCTGCTCAATCCTGAACATACCCTGACTGAATGCCGCGCACTGGCACCGGGCCGCTACCAGGTCACCGGCAACGGCGGCTCGATGCGCAGCGGCGACAGCCTACTGGTCACCCTCAAAGGCAGCCGTGAGCTGAGCATGCGCTTAGAGGTCGAAAAGGTGCGCCACCTGATCAACCCTCACGGGCAATGGGTTGCAGTGGCCAAAGGCCCGGTCTTTGGCGAATTGGCAATCTTCAATTGGCAGGTCAAATGCGACGGCTGCGCCACCCAGCTCGACTTCGAGTTTGCCGTCGATGCCGCACTTGGCAAGAAAGCTCAGGCGCCAGCAGCCGAAGCACGGATCAACCAACTGGGCTGGCGCAGCCAGAACGGCCACCACCTGTGCCCTAAATGCCGAAAGGAAGCCGCATGAAACGCGCCCTCGCGGTCAGCCTGCTCAGCGTCAGCCTGTTCGGTTGCGCCAGCGCGCCACTGCAACTTGAGAGCGAACGCACCTATCAAGTGGAATGGATTGGCGAACGCCCGCTGATCGACCGCAGCCACCTGAGCATCACGTTCGGCGAGGATGGTCGCGCTTATGGCAACGCCGGCTGCAATCACTGGTTTGCCAGTTACAAGCTGACTGGCGCACAACTCAGTTTCGGCGCCGCCGGCAGCACCCGTAAAATGTGCGCCCCGGCACTGATGGAACAAGAAGCGCGCTTCCTCGATCGCCTGAGCAAGGTGCAGCGCTGGGATGTCTCGCCGATCGAGCAACTGCGTCTGTGGCCCGCAGAAGGCAAGCCGCTGCGCCTGTGGCCGGAACAAGGCTGACCTTGAGTAGGGTGGGCCGGGCGGCGACCCCAGCTCACCTCGATTACCGCTCCGGTGGGCTGAAGCCCACCCTACTCGCCCCTACCCATAGATCGTGGCACGCAGATGTATCCGCGGGGCCACCTACCGCGCAAACAACTCCAACTGCTCATGCCGCCCACGCAAGTCGTGCAGGCGCACGCCGACGCCCAACAAACGCACCGGCTTGTTGCCGCGCGCGAAAGCCGCGCTCAGCAGCAGCCGGTAACTGTCCAGATCCCAGCGCGCCCCGGCCTGCTCCAGGGTGGTCTGGGTGAAGTCGTGGAACTTGATCTTGACGAAGGGCTTGTCCGGCCGATAACTGGCATCCAGCCGCGTCATGCGCCTCGTCAACTCGTCGAGCAACTGCGGCAGTTGCGTCAGGCAGGCCGGCAGATCCGGCAGATCCTGGTCGTAGGTGGTTTCCACGCTGACCGTTTGCCGGCGGCTGTCGGTCTGCACCGGGCGCTCGTCGATGCCACGGGCCAGCCCCCAGAGGCGCTCGCCGAAGCTGCCGAACTCTTTCACCAAGCCCAACTTCTGCCACTCGCGCAGATCCGCGCAGGTGCGGATGCCGCGCCGCGCCAGCTTGTCGGCGGTTACCTTGCCGACCCCGTGCAATTTACTCACCGGCAAGGCAGCCACGAACGCCTCGACCTGATCCGGGGTGATCACGAACAAACCGTTGGGTTTCTTCCAGTCGCTAGCGATCTTGGCCAGGAACTTGTTCGGCGCCACGCCCGCCGAAACGGTGATGTGCAGTTCCTGCGAGACCCGCCGACGAATATCCTGGGCGATACGCGTGGCGCTACCGGCAAAGTGCGGGCTTTCCGAAACGTCCAGATAGGCTTCATCCAGCGACAATGGCTCGATCAGCTCGGTGTACTCACGGAAGATCGCCTGAATTTCGCGCGACACCGCCTTGTAGGCGTCCATCCGCGGCTTGACGATCAGCAAGTCGGGGCACAGTTTCAGCGCATGCCCGGAGGCCATCGCCGAACGTATCCCATAGGCACGGGCCTCGTAATTGCAAGTAGCGATCACCCCACGGCGGTCCGCAGCGCCCCCCACCGCCAACGGCTTGCCGGCCAGGCTCGGGTCGTCACGCATCTCGATAGCGGCATAGAAGCAGTCACAGTCAACGTGGATGATTTTTCTTTCACTCATAAATCATTGATTTTTCTTGTATAAATAAAAGAATTGCGCCAACCGATACCCGCCTTTATACCCGCTTTTTTCTCGACTGGATTTTCTGCGCTGGACACCACGAGAACCACTCATCAACCGACGAACGGTAGCTAAACATCATACCGTTTATCCCCTCTTTACAGACCAGGAGCCATCAAGACTTGTGGTCAAACTCCGACGTATCACGCCGCATTATCCACCCCGGCGTCGACGGCACGAAGCCTGAGCGCAAGGCGTCCCAACCCCAACCGCACTTCGCGCCCTCCGAATCGAGCACTGCCATCACCTTCTGCGATTCCTCTTGTTGGGTCTCGGGGTGCAGGTTGACGGTGTACTCGCCGAGCGGGCACAGGACGAGCAGCAGCACCTCGACCTTGGAGAAGGCGAAACCCGAACCGGTACACCTGCTCCAGGCAGGCCAGGGCGCCTGGGTAATCAGTTGAGTGTCATCGCTCGGGTATGGTAGCTCGCACAGCACGCCACTGGCACAGCCACGGTGCTGACGCGCAGCTACAGCCACCAGTGGCGATCTGCACACGCACTGCCGAGAGGCGTCTGCGTACCCCAGTTTTCGGCACCGCCGTCGAAGTGTGGGCAAACAGTCTGGCTAGGTGGTTCTTGAGCCTCCCAAGCTCATGACGATGGTTCGATTCCCTTCGCCTCCAACATTCTGTTTTTAGGTGCTCTGGGCCAAGCCGTCGATGCTGTTATTAGCCACGGTGATGCCGCGAAAGCTTTCGGGTAAAGTCGCGAGTCGCCGTATTGAACGACGGTACTGGCAGGGAAGACGTTGCCGGCTTTGATAACTGTATCCATGAACAATGAGTGGGCGATCAGATCGTTTTACCGCTTTCAAAATCGGCGCAGACTGACGTCAGCCAGAAATACATGACTACTTCAGATCATCCCTAGAGCAAGTCAACCTGACAGAGGCCTGAAGCTAGGATTACATTTTCGTAAGCTTCTGGTTGGACAGAGCGACACACATGGCAATCGCTGCGCATGCACACCACAGGCTCTTGGTGGGTGTCGATATCCATGCTCACCAGAACTAACAGGGAGTTATCGTCCATCGTCATCTCCAGTTAAGGCTTGCGTTTTGTCCCAGGCGGCGTTTGATGGCAGCTCCAGGGCTGGTGCGCGGCGTTGTCTTTGATGTTCTGATCGACAAAACGGTAGTGCCCCTCCTTGAAATGCGTCCACCAACCGTGACCCACCTCAATCTCGAACTTGCTCAACACTTCCTCAACGCAGTCGATGCTGACACGTGCGGCATTGTAGGCCAGGTTCAACACTTGTGTTGGCGCTGATGGAAAATTGACCCACCCTGCCGATTGAAATTTGACCCAGGGCGGATTGCTGATTTCTTTACCAGCAACTGTGGATAAGTCTATCAACGCAGCTGCTCTTGATCCCCCTCTTTCGTTAGCCCAGTTCAGTTGTTGAAAACCTGCCGCATGCTGTCATGCAGCAGGCCACTCGTTCGGCATGGTCAAAACGGTTCGTCGTCCTCCGGTTCCTGGCCAGCCTTACGTTTTCGTTCCCGTGATTTGATCTTTGCCTGGGCCGCCAAGCTGCTGTGTTGCAAGCGATAGGACTCGTTGCCGGTTTCGACGATGTGGCAGTGGTGGGTTAGCCGATCCAGTAGGGCGGTGGTCATCTTGGCGTCGCCGAACACGCTCGACCATTCGGCGAAGCTCAGGTTGGTGGTGATCACCACGCTGGTGTGTTCGTACAGCTTGGACAGCAGGTGAAACAACAGGGCGCCGCCGGCCTGGCTGAACGGCAGATAGCCCAGCTCGTCGAGGATGACCAGATCCATGCGCTGCAGGGCCTGAGCGATCCGCCCGGCTTTGCCGTCGTGCTTCTCGCGCTCCAGCAGATTGACCAGATCGACCGTGGAGTAGAAGCGCACGCGCTTGCCGTGCCGGGTGATGCCGGACACGGCCAGCGCGGTGGCCAGGTGGGTTTTACCGGTGCCTGGCCCACCGATCAGTACCACGTTCTGCGCGGTGTCGGTAAAGGCTAGGCTGGCCAGCTCGCTGATCAGGCGGGCGTCGGCGCTGGAGGAGCTGAAGTCGAAGCCGGCCAGATCGCGGTGCATCGGCAGCTTGGCCATGTTCATTTGGTGGCTCACCGAGCGCATGGCGCGATCTGTGTGTTCTTGTTCCAGCAGGTGTTCGAGCAGCCACTTGGACGAGGCTGTGTTCGACTCACCCTGCGCAGTCAACTCCGCCCAGGCAGTGGCCATGCCGTGCAGGCGCAGCTCCTTGAGTTCCGCCATGAGATCACGCATGACCGGTCTCCTCGGTCTGGCCACGCAGGCGGTCGTAGCGCGCCGTGTTGGCCATGGGGACTTCCTTGAGCGACAAGTGGGTCTCGACGCTGGGCGGTGGCTCAGCCGCTGTCAGGCGCGCCACGACATTGAGGATATGTTCGGCGCTCAGGCTGCCGCTCTCCAGTACCAGGTCAACGGCCACCAGCACGGCATCGAGACCGGCGACCGGTACGGCAGCCAGGACTTGCGCCATGATCCGGTCACCGCCGGCATGCCGGCCCAAACCGTGCTTGAGCTGACGCAGCGGCGCTGGCAGATCGGCAAAGGGCGCGCCGTTACGCAGCGCGCCGGGCTTGCGCTCGATCAGCGGGATGTAGTGCTGCCAGTCATAGCTGACCTGGTCGCGGTCCAGCAAACGCCCGTGGTTGGCGATCAGTGCGTCATCCGCGACTACTTCGATTCGGGTCGTATACAAACGGCTGCTGACCCACTTACCTGCGTACTCACAAGGCACCGAGTAGCGGTTGCGCCCGACGCTGACCAGGCAGGTGCTGGAAACCCGTGCCGCCCGCTCGACGTAACCATCGAAGGGCGCAGGCATAGGCATCAGTTCGGCCCGCTCCAACTCCAGCACCTCGGCCACGCTCAGGCCGCCGTATTGCGGGTGCGCCAGCTCGCTCCAGAGTGCCCGGCAGCGCTGGCCCAGCCAGGCATTGAGTTCTTCGAAGGAGTGAAATTGATGATCTTGGGCGTCTAACCAGATACGCCTGCGGCTGTCCTGCACGTTCTTTTCAACGATGCCCTTTTCCCAACCCGAGGCGACGTTGCAGAAGTCCGGGTCGAACAGGTAATGCGCGCACATCACCGCGAAGCGCGCATTCACCGTGCGGCCTTTGCCCTTGTTGACCTTGTCGACGGCGGTCTTCATGTTGTCGTAGATGCCCCGGCGCGGCACGCCACCCAACGCGCCGAACGCTCGCGTATGGGCGTCGAACAGCATCTCGTGGCCCTGGCTCGGATATGCCACCAGCCAGAACGCACGGCTGGCGCACAGCTTCAGGTGCGCCACCTGCATGCGCCGGTAAATGCCGCCGATCAGCAAACCCTCTTCGCTCCAGTCGAACTGAAACGCCTCGCCCAAGGCAAAGGTCAGCGGCACAAAGGCCTGCAACGCCTTGCCCTGCTCACCACGCCAGGCACGGACAAACGCGGTGAGCTGGCTATAGCCACCGTCGTACCCCTCGGCTTTGATTTGCGCCAACAGCGCCTTGGCACTGCGCCGCTGTTGCTTGGGCCGCAGCGAATCGGCTTTTAGCGCCTGCTCCAGCGTGGAGTGAAAAGCACTCAGCTTGTTGAAAATGGCCTTACGCAGGTACACCGGCTGCTTCGCCTCCGGTGCTCTGACCCACTTGCGAATCGTGTTGCGCGCCAACCCCGTGCGCTTGGCTATCTCATGCAGCGACAGCTTGTCGCGGAAGTACATCCGGCGAATTTTGCCCATCATTTCCATACTGATCACCCTGTGTTCTCCTGCTCAAAAATTGAGCAGGAGCAGTTGAACACCTGGGTCAGTTTTCAGTCGGCAGAACAGCCTCTACTGGGTCAGTTTTCGGTCAGCGGCAACAAACACTTGTGTTTTCTCGTCGAAGGACACGCCATCCAAGCCATAAATGTTATCGATTTCTTTAATCGCATCCCCAACTTGCCCTAGGTTCTGAGGTGCAAGCTTGAGATGACGCACAACCAAATTGGTTTCTGAAACGCCTAGACGATGCTTGTTTTCGCTCATCATTCATCTCCCATTGGACTCAATACGTATGACGTGTACGTCGCTGGCTGGCAGAGGCACTTGCGGGCGGATCGAGGCGCGCCAGCGGCACTTTGGTCAGCCGCGTCGGTATCCCTACCCATCAGGCATATCGGGGTGCAGCCGTCATTGCCGGCGCCCGGAAATACGACCGCCTGTGATTTTTCATGAGCAACAGCAGCCGCCTTTGCTCTTACCACTACCGGAACCGCACTGCCCTGCCTGGACGGGAACGGATTCAGGTTCGACATTGGTGCGGACCGAGTAACCAGCAGCCACGACTGCCGAGACAAGAGCGGTTGCACTGACGTGAGTCGGATCGTAGGTAACAGTCGCTTGCCCCGCCTCCAGCGAAACGGCGGCTGATTGCACGCCGTGTGCGTGGTTGAGCGCTTTTTTCACACCGGTCACGCAGCCGCCACAGTGCATGCCATCGATATTAATAATCAAAGTTTCCATAGATTTTCCCTCTGTCTCTTTCACGTCATTACCTCCATCTCTGCAGATAGCCTGCTGGTCGTCATCTTTCAGTCATGGGCATGGTCAGCCTGACTATTATTTTTCGTACCCATGGACATCATCATGTTCATATGGGCCTCCATTTCATTCAGGCCTTTTTCCATCAGCGCTTGGCGTACTTCCACATTCGTTTCTTGCTTTATTTCAGTCATCATTTTTTTCATTAAATTCATGTGCTCATGCATTTTCATCATCTGCGCCGGATCCATCATCATGGCACCAGACATGCCTTCGTTTGGCGCGCTATTGCCATGCTGATGATCCTCGCTGGCAACTACGGGGGTCGCTAGTGCGGCGGTGATGGCGATACCTGCAATTAATTTTTTCATAGTGGTCTCCTCAGACTTTATCGGCATTGGGTTGAAGGGTTTTGATAGTGGGAATCCAAGCTGGCGTGTTGTGCATATACCTGCGGTATTCGTCGCCAAACTCGGCTAGCGCCATTTGCTCTTCGCGTTTGGCCAGTCGCACATACACCACTACCAATATTGGAAACATCACCAGCGTGGGGAGCGTCGGCCACTGCAATAAGAAGCCGAACATAATCATAATAAAAGCGACGTATTGCGGGTGGCGGCAGCGGGCATACCAACCCGCGCTAGCCAGTGATCGGGTTTGTTGGGCCTTGTGCAATACCGCCCACGCCGAGGCGAGCATAAAAAACCCCAGTACGATGACTACGTTGCTGGCAATATGCAGTGGGTCCCAGTGGGCGTTACCTTCAAAGCCCAAGAGGGTATGCCACAGATGGCCGTTTTCATGGGAAAGGAAATCCACCCCCGGATATTTTTCAGTCAGCCAGCCCGACAAAAAAAAGATACTCAGTGGAAAGCCATACATTTCAGTGAACAGCGCGACCACAAACGCAGAGAATGCACCCAGGCTGCGCCAATCGGCCTTGGTTTTCGGCTTGGTAAAACTGAACGCAAAAAAAATGAAAATAGCGGAATTTAGTATGACTAAAGTCCAGAGACCATAAGAGGACTCACTGTGCATAGCCTAGCTCCTTAGTGTTGATGGTGGTCAGACTGGCGCTTGCCTACTTCCAGTCCACGCTGATAGGCAGCACGCTCGGCATCACTGCCGTCGGACATGACCTTGGGCGTATCTTCGCCGCCCTGCCCCTTCTCGCTATGCCCTCCATGCCCTCCATGCCCTCCATGCATAAAGATATGCATCAACGGGCATAGCAAAAAGATCAAGAACGGCAGAAATACAAACACATGCTGGCTATGTTCCATCAGCAGAAAGTAACTGACCGCTCCAATCAGACCCAGCGCGGCGAGCCCTTTAGGCGACCACCAGAAAGAGCCTTTTCCGTTACTCATAGTCCGCCTCCACTCTAAAATAACAATTCTTATCCAACCTCTGCCTTACTTAACGTGCAAGATACCCGATACATTAGAGAACCATAGTGCGTTACAGCAACTATTCAGTTGATGCAGATCAATTTACCGAGTCAAATCTAGGATTAACTGACTAACTCGCAACCAAGTCGTTTTTTACACCTGCGTGTAAGACACAGGCCAAGCACCGAGCCCTCTGTAAAAGATACTTAAGTACGAATCAGGACTGTGTGCAGCATCCAAAACAATGAATTCAGTCTCCTACCCAACAGCGGTGGTCGGCCCTCTTGCCAGAGGGCACCAGCATTTAATCAAATACTCATGGCTACAGCCTAGGCAACCTTTCCTTACAGGGGGCTTAGACCAAGATTACATTTCTGTAAGCTTCAAGTTGAGGTAGCCGATTCACCTACCTTTACAGCACCGAATGTAATTTCTGATAGCGGATGATAAATCCTAAACCGGAACGTCCTAAAAACACGGTTTCAGCGACGTAAATAGACTAGTGATCGGTACTAATGCCCTCCACATGCTCTCGGCGAAGCTTATGACTTGTTGTTCCTGGACATGATGATGCTGGGCCTGGAAGGCTGGTTAGTACTGCCGGAGGGGTGCCCAGGCGCTTTTGTGATCAAGGATCAGTCGAGGGGCTCGAATTAGGTACGGACGGCAGTGCTGCTGTCGCAACTGCTCATGCTGTTTCCGCTGCGTTTTGGCCAGCCGCGGCGAACAGCCAATACCACACATCCTGAAAGGAGCTTCTTCAGGAGGGAATGACTGACACAAAACTGGTTCTGAGTCCTGATATTCGTCGTCTTCATCTCGATGCACCTGTCCGGCCACGGTCATGGCGGCCAACGTGTCCCGCTCAGGTTCTGGCGAGCCGTACAACGTCGATAATGCCCGCTCTCTGACGTCGCTTTTGGATTTCTCCATCCTGTTAGTATTTCCGTACCGTCTGCTATCCAGCGATAGCAGCACACTGAATGTGTTGTCTACTCTGATGCTGGGTCTACTGATCGCCTGGCGCGTGCATCACCGCGGTCGTGATGGCTTGATCCTTGGTGTAGTGAGCTTGGGCGTGGCGTCAGCTCTGCACGAGGGTCTGATGCCTGGTGCATTTGGCACGTTGTTGCCTGCCGCCCTGGCGTTAGCCATATCGCACCCTGACTCGACGTGGTTGACGATGTGAGCCAACGTTCCCGGGTCGACTGTTGGATGCCTTTGAAAGGCATGAAAAAACTGCCCCACGTAACCAGTCGGGTAGTTCCGATCACGCAGCCCGACCTCCAAGCAGCCAGGCTTACTTGCGCCGCTATAGAAGGTTCCAAGCAACTGATCCCACACCAGCAAAAACTCTCCGAAATTGACCTGCGCATCCTCGAAGTCGCGCTTGTGATGCCAACGATGCATTTCTGCCACACCGATGACGCGACTTAGCCAGCCCAGCGAGTAGTTGAGGTTCGAGTGCTGAAAGGCCAAATGCACTGTCAGGATGCCGAACCAAGTGGCCACGAGTGCCGACGGAGCGCCCATCGCAAAGAGCACGAGCAGCCCGGGCCCCGCCATGATGGCCGCATGCAAAGGGTGCCGGCGCTCGCCGTTCATCCAGTAGAGCCGTTCCGCGCTGTGATGCGGCTCATGCAAGCGCCACAGCCACGGAACTCGATGGCTGATGCGATGCATGGCGTACAGGCTAAGATCCAGCACCGCGGCGACTATGAGTAGTTGAACCCACAGCGGCAACTCTGTTGGGAAGACACGCAACTCTGCCGGCACCCAATCTCCCAGCCTGGCCAAAACGGTTGCCGTAAACTGAATCACGGACAGGTTCACGACCATGTGGATGAGGTCGGTAAGGGTGTCGAGATGATCTTCCAGCCAGTCTTCACGAAACGGCTGCACGCGCTCCAGTAGCGCCAGCAACAGAATCCCTACGGCGGCGATGATTGGCGTGCTGGGCCAGTACGGGATACCCCTGTAGAGCAACCAGATCATGCTAGCTGCCGCGCCGCCGAATATAACTGGGTAACTGAACCAGCGAATCATGAACCTGAGTGCATTGCTCATCGTGAAGCCCTCCCTAAGATGACTCCACTTTGTGCCAATCAGCGGTGATGGCGCTTGAACGAAAAAGCTGAGTTCAGCCTTTCAGGCTGACATGACCTAACGCCGATGACGGGTCGAGGCCAAACAGCTCGCGGAAGGTACGGGAAAAGTGCGCCGCGTCGGAGAAGCCGGCAGCGTGGGCCGCTTCGGTCAGGTTGGCGCCGCTGGCGATATGCTGCAGCGCCATGACCAGGCGACTCCATTTTCGGTAGCTGCGCAGCGGCAGGCCGGTCTGCTCGACGAACCAGTGGGAGAACCGGGTCGGCGACAGGTGCACGCGTTTGGCCAGTGCTTGCCGGCCATTGATTGGCTCGCGCAACGCCTCGATGATCGACTGCAGGCGCGGATCGGATGGCGCTGGGGTCGAGAGGTTGAGGACGCGACGCACCCTCTGCCGAATATGCTGGGCCAAGGGGGCAGCACTACTCAGTAACTCTAGTAGAGGCCCGGTATCCCCCAGTTCGATCGGCACGATGGTTCCGGTGGTGTTGGGAAGGGCTCGCGCCTCATCCGACAGCGCATCGAGGTAGATCGACAACACTTCATCAGCTTCGATCTGATGGGTCACCCCTGCCCTGATGCAAATGGCCTCTGCCGTTACAGACTCGGATGGGGACTTAACAGTCAGGCGGGCATTCAAGCTGATGGTGATTTGATGCGCCATGTGGCTATGCCAATCATGGCTGCCGGCGTGCCCCAGAAAGATCCCGAGCCCAGGTGAGATCCAGGCTTTACCGCGCCAGCAGACCCCCTGAGGTGCGGTCATCGGCGGGCCCCCTCAAGCGTCCCCATCTCCAGACTCTCGACCTGCCGGAGTTCCGCTTGAAATGCGTCATTGAGCCGGCTAGGTGACTTTCGCCAAGGGCGCTTATCGGGCTTGGTCTGGGCGGCATACAGCGTTACTTCGCCACCGCCCCTGTCGATAAGGCTTTTAGCTTTTCGTTCCAGCTCTGCACGCAACTGTTCTTTAGTCATTCAGTTCCTGAGACAGTCCTGATTGGGGAACTCCATGTGGAAAGCCGTCCTGCCATTTGCCGAGGTGCACCAGATCCTGCCCTGGTGGGCCTCAACGATCGAGAGGGTGATTGCCAAGCCCAAGCCGGCATTGCTCGGGCTGCCCTCTCGGCGCGCAGGATCGGCACGGTAAAACCTGTCGAACAGCCGGTCGAGGTGCTCCGGCGGGATGGTTTCCCCAGGATTCTCCACGCTCAGTCGTGCAGAGGAACCCGACTGCTGGATCTTCACCGAGATGCTCTGCCCTTCGGGGGTGTAACGCAGCGCATTGGACAGCAGGTTCGATATGGCGCGGTGCAGCATCAGTACATCGCCCCGAACACAGGCAGAACCAGTGACTCTGAGCTCGATTCCACGGTCGTCGGCCAGCAGCTGATAATAGTCGAGCAGCTTGCCAACCACAGTTTCGAGGGCGATTTGCTGGTGCGCTGGGCTGATCAGCCCATTGTCCGATTTGGCCAGGAACAGCATGTCATCAATCATCCGCGCCATGCGCTTCAGATCTTCCAGATTCGAGTAGAGGTTTTCCTCGTAGGCGCCGACGTCGCGCTTTCTGCTGAGAATGACCTCGGTGTGGGTCATCAGGCTGCTAACCGGCGTTCGTAGCTCGTGGGCGATGTCGGCGGAGAAGTTAGAGAGCCGAACGAAGGCATCGTCCAGTCTGCCCAGCATGGCGTTGAACGAAGACACCAGTTGCTGCAACTCCAGCGGCACAGGCTCCAGCGGGATGCGTTCCTTGAGCGACTTGGCCGACACTGATGTGGCCATCTGGGTAACCTGGCGCAGCGGCCGCAGGCCGCTACGGGCAACGATCCAGCCCAGCCCCGCACTGACCAGGGCACTGATGATCAGGCCGATCCAAAACCAGCGCTGCAAGGTCTCGAAAAACGACATGTGATGAGTGACATCGAGAACCAGCATCACCGTGAGCGGCTGGTCCTGGCCTGGCGCAGCCACCTGTGCAGTGATGCCGCGGTACATCTGTTCTTGGCCACTCCACTCCCAAAGTCGTCTCTCAGGGTACGCGCGAAACTGTGCAGGGATGTTGACCGGAGCAGGGTCGGCGAACAGCACGCTGCCGTCGCCGGCCAAGATGATGCCCGTCAGATCGTGGTGCGCGCCAAGTAAGGCGCGCAGTTGCGGTTGCAGCTCAGCGAAGTTCACTCCACCTTCCGAGCCACCGAGAATGGCCTGAGTGGACTCGAGTTTCTCAACCAGGATCTGCCGATCCAATAGCATAAAGTGATGCTGGCTGAGTCGATTGAAACTTAGCGCTGCAACGCTCAAGACTACCGCCACTGCCAGCATGAACATCAAGCTCATGCGGGTGGTCAGGGACAGTCGGTTCATTGCGCCCCCGGCTCGTCGAGCATGTAGCCCATGCCTCGCACGGTGTGGATAAGCTTCACCGCGAAGTCGTCGTCGATTTTCGCGCGCAAGCGCCGGATCGCGACCTCGATGACGTTGGTGTCGCTGTCGAAGTTCATATCCCAGACTTGGGAGGCAATCAATGACTTCGGCAGCACCTCGCCACGCCGACGCAAGAGCAGCTCAAGCAGGGCAAATTCCTTGGCCGTCAGGTCGATACGCTTGCCGCTACGAATGGCCCTGCGCTTGAGCAAATCCACTTGCAGATCGGCAATCTGCATACTCGACAGGCTCGGCGCGCTGTTGCCGCGGCGCAGCAGCGTCCTGACCCGGGCTAGCAGTTCCGAGAAGGCGAATGGCTTGACCAGGTAGTCGTCCGCTCCCAATTCGAGTCCCTTGACCCGATCCTCGACCCCATCACGGGCTGTGAGGAATAGCACAGGGACATCCTTTCCGGCCGCCCGCACCCTGCGCAGCACTTCCCAGCCATCCAGGCCCGGCATCATGACGTCGAGGATCAACAGGTCATAGGCTTCGTCGATGGTGTACTGGAGGGCATCGGTGCCGGTCATTACCCGGTCTACATTGAACCCCGCTTCGCGCAGGCCCTGCTGCAAGTAAGTGCCGGTTTTGGGTTCATCTTCGGCTACTAAAATTTTCATGCGGCGATTCCCAGGTTGCAGAAGCCCTGAGTGTGCCGCTAATCCATCACACCAACCAGAAGCTTACAGAAATGTAATCTTGGCTTCAGGTGGCTGTCAGGGAACGCTGTCTAGGCTGTAGTAACGAGTACGGGATAAGTGAACAGCGCTTGTTTTCGTAAACCTTTTCAAGGCCTTTCTCCAATTGCTCCCTTGGCCTAGCGGCGCCTCAATGGCGCCGCTCTTTATTACTGAAACAAGCTGTAATCCACAGTCGGGAATGCTCGGCCAAGTCAAAGTGAAACGATGCTGGCTTAATTTGCATCAGCTGTTGGCAAAGGCGGCTGTCTATTCTGAGTGGCTCCGAACCGAGCAACGCGCACTATTGCTGCGGTAGGATTTGAATCATGCGAATACGCAGCATCACTCCCATGACCCAGCTCTGCCGTTCTGGAAAATCAAGGCAAGCATCGCCTTGATCACGCCGCCAGTTATCCGCCCGTTCTATCTGGCCCAGGGACAATATGCCCACACGCCCCTGACCCTACCTACCTGATACTGTTGCTGTGCCCGCTGATGTACCTGGCCACCACCATGGCGCCCATAGACTTCGTCACGGCGAAACCGATGCCCTGAGACGAGATAAGGAAATAACCCATGCCCTCCTCTGCCGGCCATCACGACCACAATCACAAGCATTCGGCGAATCAATCGCTGGAAAGTGCCCACGACCCGGTGTGCGGCATGCAGGTAGAATCCGACAGCCCGTTCAGCGAGCAGTGCGAGGGCGAGACCTATCGTTTCTGCAGCCAGAAATGCCAGGACAAATTTCACGCCGACCCGACCCGCTACCTGAACCAGCAGCACGCCGCCGAGCCGACCGAGCAACCGCCTGAGCAGGCCGGAGCAACCGAGTACACCTGCCCCATGCACCCCGAGATCCGTCAGCCAGGTCCGGGGGCGTGCCCCATCTGCGGCATGGCCCTAGAGCCGCTTATGCCGGAACTCGATGAAGAGGAAAATCCAGAACTGAAGGATTTCACCCGGCGTTTCTGGTGGACCCTGCCGCTGACAATCGTCGTGACAGTCCTGGCCATGGCCGGGCACGCGCTACAGTTGTTTCACGGCAGCACACAGAACTGGGTCGAACTGCTCATCGCCAGCCCGATAGTCCTTTGGGCGGGATGGCCATTCTTCGTCCGTGGGGTCGCCTCTATCCGTCAGCGCAGTCCGAACATGTGGACCCTGATCGGCCTCGGTACCTCCGCAGCCTACCTGTACAGCGTCGCCGCCACCCTGTTCCCGCAACTGTTCCCGCAGAATTTCATGCAGGACGGACGCATCGGCGTCTACTTCGAGGCTGCCGCGGTAATCATCTCCCTGACACTGCTGGGCCAGATGCTAGAACTCAAGGCACGCTCGCAGACCTCGGCCGCGATCAAATCCCTGCTAGGCCTGGCGCCCAAGACGGCACGTCGGATCAACCCGGATGGACAGGAAGAGGATGTGCCCCTGGGCGATGTGCACCAGGGTGACCACCTGCGGGTGCGTCCCGGCGAGAAGGTCCCGGTCGATGGCACCGTGCTGGAGGGCGAAAGTGCCGTCGACGAGTCGATGCTGACCGGCGAACCCGTGCCGGTGATGAAGAAACCAGGCGACCCACTGATCGGCGCCACCCTGAATGCCAACGGCAGCCTGGTGATGGAAGCGCAGAAGGTTGGCGGCGACACCACTCTCGCCCAGATCGTGCAGATGGTAGTTCGCGCACAACGCTCGAAAGCGCCAATGCAACGCATTGCCGATACCATTGCCGGCTACTTTGTGGTCGGCGTCATCAGCATCGCGCTGCTGACCTTTCTCGGCTGGGGGCTGTTCGGCCCAGAGCCCGGCTGGGTCTTCGGCCTGATCAACGCCGTGGCTGTGCTCATCATCGCCTGTCCCTGCGCCCTTGGCTTGGCCACCCCGATGTCGATCATGGTGGCTACCGGCAAGGCCGCCAGTAGCGGCGTGCTGTTCCGGGATGCCAGCGCCATCGAAAACCTGTGCAAGATCGATACCCTGATCGTCGACAAGACCGGCACCTTGACCGAGGGCCGTCCAGTCTTCCACAGCGTCGAAGGCACGCCATCGGTCGAAGCCAATGAAGTGCTGCGCCTGGCCGCCAGCCTCGACCAGGGCAGCGAGCACCCATTGGCCCACGCGATCGTCGAACACGCCCGAGCCGAAGGGCTGGAGCTGGCCAAGCCGGACAGTTTCGAATCCGGTTCGGGGATCGGTGTGCGCGGGCAGATCGAAGGCAAGCAGCTGCAGCTGGGCAATAGCGCCTTGATGGAAGACGCTGGCGTCAATATCAGCGCCTTGCAGGACCGCGCCGAACAATTGCGGGCCGATGCCATTAGTATTATCTACCTGGCGGTGAACGGTGCGCTGGCAGGCATACTGGCCGTATCGGACCCGATCAAGCCCACTTCCAAGGAAGCTGTCCGCAGACTGCAGGCCGAGGACGTCAAGGTCATCATGGCGACAGGCGATGGGTTGACCACGGCGCGCGCCGTGGCCAGGCAACTGGGTATCGAAGAGGTGCATGGCGAGGTAAAACCCCAGGACAAAGAGAAGCTGGTGGCGGACTTGCAAGGATACGGCCGGCGCGTGGCCATGGCCGGTGATGGCATTAATGACGCCCCGGCCTTGGCCCGATCCGATGTGGGCATCGCCATGGGAACAGGCACCGATGTGGCGATGAACAGCGCCCAGGTGACCCTGGTGAAAGGCGACTTGATGGGCATCCTACGGGCACGCACCCTGTCCGTCGCCACGGTGAAGAACATGCACCAGAACCTTGCTTTCGCCTTCCTCTATAACGCCATGGGCATACCGCTGGCAGCTGGCCTGCTGTATCCCCTTACTGGCCTTCTGCTTTCCCCGATGATCGCGGCGCTGGCCATGAGCGTGAGCTCTGCTTCGGTTGTGTTCAACGCCCTGCGCCTGCGCCGAGTGGTAATCGACTGATGACAGCAGTGAGCTCAGTTGACGTTTAGACTCGAGTTGAATTGATCAACAACACGGAGACACGCTATGCATGACTCAACGATGTGGCCGTTTGGGCCTTTGATGATGCTGGTCTTTGCAGCCCTGGTTACCCTGCCTTTTTGTTTAATATTCAAGAAGGCAGGGTATTCACAGTGGCTGGGACTGTTGATGCTGCTACCCATCGTCAACCTTGTCCTCCTTTACTTCCTGGCCTTCTCATCCTGGCCCAATCACAAGGCACAGAAAAATTTACGCGACTGAGCGGGTCGCCCAGCGACCGTCAGGGAGAGATATGCTGAACCACGTGCGAGCGAAATCAGAGGTGGTCGGTGAGAGTATCCACGAAACAAATAAATGAATACCCGTGGGCGTTACGTCCCTTCTTCTGGAAACAGAAAAGAAAGTACGGGGCAGTTCTGCAACCCGGTTTGCTGTGGGCGCGTGTGCCGCAACTATTCGGAGCGGTCGCCGTTCTTTATGGCGTACTGGACAGGAAAGGATCACCACTGAGCCCTGCCTTGCGCTCATTGGTCACCGTAAGAGTATCGCAAATCAATTGGTGCAATTTTTGTGTCGACATAAACTCTGCGACACTTGCCAAACGCACTGGCTCAATGGAAAAAGTTGAAAACCTATTGGAGTGGAGGGAAAGCAGTCTATTTGACGCAAAAGAGCAGGTGGTACTCGAATATACCGAGGCTATCACCTACTCGGATCGACAGGTGAGCGATGAGTTGATGGCAAGGCTTAACAACTTCTTTGACGAGGACAGCATTATTGAGCTCACTGGCCTTATTGCATTCCAGAACATGTCGAGCAAATTCAATAGTGCACTGGATGTGCCGTCTCAGGGCTTCTGCAAAGTTCCGCATGATCATTTCAACAGTTAAGGCCGGTCTGGCTTATCTGGCTCATACCCGCACAGCAAAACATCAGCCAATAGCTCTGCCAAGTAGGTGCTCCGCAATGCATAAGCGCCATACGCAGTGGATCATTGCCAAGGAAGGCTTTGATGACGCGCTTAATCATCGGCCTGAGAGCCGGCGGCACCACTGATGCTGACCGTCAATCTGGGGCCACTGACCCTGGCCGTACCCCACCTGCTGCTGATCGGCAGCCTGTTGCTGGCGATGCTGAGCGGCTGGTGGGTCGGCCGGGCCAGCGCGCACAACCCCGAACCGCAATTGTTCCGACTGCTGCTGGTGGCCTTGCTGGTGGCGCGCCTGGCCTTCGTGGTGGGTTATTTCGAGTACTACCAGGGCGCGCTCTGGCGGATGGTGGATATTCGCGACGGTGGTTTCATCGCCTGGCCCGGGGTGATCGCGGCTGTGCTGCTGGGCGGCTGGCAGGCCTGGCGCGACCGCGGCTTACGCAAACCGCTCGGCGTGGCGCTGGTGGTCGGCGTGCTGAGCTGGGGCTTCGCCAACCTCACCTGGCATGCCTTCGAGCAAGGCACTCGGCTGCCCGAGCTGGCACTGCGCGATAGTCGCGGTGCGCCGGTAGCACTGCAGGATTACGTTGGCAAGCCTCTGGTGATCAACCTCTGGGCGACTTGGTGCCCGCCCTGCCGGCGGGAAATGCCGGTGTTGGCCGAAGCCCAGGCCACGGAAGAGGCGCTGACCTTCTTGTTCGTCAATCAGGGGGAGGGTGAAGGCGAAATCCGTCGTTTCCTCGATGCCAGCGGGCTGGAGTTGCAGAACGTGCTGCTCGACAGCGACGGACGCCTCGGCCAGCAGGTCGGTTCCATGGCCCTGCCCACCACGCTGTTCTACGACGCCGAGGGTCACCAGGTCGGCAACCATCTCGGCGAGTTATCCCGCGCGAGCCTCGCTCGCGCCCTGGAAAACCTGAGAGAGGGTAGTCAGCCATGATGCACTTTAAACACCTGCCCTTTTTGCTGGCAGGCTTGAGCCTGTTGGCCTTGCCTGTTTCTATTACCCAGGCCGAGGAGCTGCCTGCCCCGATCAAGGCGGTCGAAGCTCGCGGCGCAGTAATCATCGGTTCCTTCGACGCACCGGGTGGCCTGCGAGGCTATGCCGCCCGCTACAAGGGTCAGGGCATAGCACTCTATCTCACCGCCGATGGCCAGCATGTGCTGATCGGCAACCTGCTCGACGCCCAAGGCGAGGACCTGACTCGTGCACCGCTGGACAAGCTGGTTTATCAACCGCTGAGCAAGGATATCTGGGCGCGCATGGAGAACAGCACCTGGATCGCCGATGGCCGCGACGACGCACCGCGCACTGTTTACATGTTCTCCGACCCGAACTGCCCCTACTGCAACATGTTCTGGCAGCAGGCGCGGCCCTGGGTCGAAGCCGGCAAGGTACAAGTGCGCCACATCATGGTCGGTATGCTGCGTCCCGACAGCGCCGGAAAATCCGCCGCGTTGCTGAGTGCGAAACAGCCGGAAGCTGCGCTGAACGAACATGAAGCCGCCGGCAAGGCCAGCAAGCTCAAGGCCCTGCCAAGCATTCCCGCTGCATTGCAGAAGCAGCTCGACGCCAATCTTGCGCTGATGAGCGAGCTTGGCGGCATGGCCACCCCCGCGATCTTCTATCTGGATGACAACGGCCGCCTGCAAATGCAGCAAGGGGTGCCGCAACCACAGCTACTGGCAGAGATCATGGGGCCTAAATAAGCTGTTTTCGCTCATCGTTCGCGATCCTGCGGCCTGGCTACGCCTCCCTTACGTCAGGCAAAACGCTGCCCGCGTGAGAGTAATGCACTGCGTTGAGCGTCAGGAATCTTGGGTCGAAACGGCATGACGCTGGCTCGCCACACTGAATGAAATCGCCAGCTCCATGCCCGACTTGACCTTCCCATGATGTCAGGGTCGATGCTGCAGCCGTGGCAATGACGCCATTCAATACGAGGGCAGACCATGTTCGTTTTGGAAGTTGCAGGAATGGGGTGTGGCAGTTGCGTCAGCAAGATCACCAAGGCCATCCAGACCTTGGATAGCCAGGCAAAAGTCGAAGTCGATCGAGCGGCTGGCAAGGTTCGGGTTGAGAGCGATGAACATCAGGAGGACATACGCTCGCTGATTGAAGAGCTGGGCTATCCCACCAAGATCGGCACCTGAGCCGGTAGCAAGTCCAGGGTTATGTTTACTGCTCGCCCAGGGTCATGAGAAAGGGAGTGGCACCCACTCCCCCGCCCGGTTTTACTCGCTGGTCTTGCCCCCCGCCTCATCGCACTTAGCCTGGGTCATTAGCTTGAAGCCTTGACCTTTGCATTCGCCCTGACCCTTGCAGGCATTCTGGGCGGTCATGCAGTCGTTCTGGCCTTTGCAGCCGTTGACACCGAAACACTGCACTTCAGCGGTTTGCGCATCCTGAGCCGCTTGCACCGGGAGGCTGGCAAAAAGGCTGGCGGCAACCAGTGCCAATGCTGCACCGGTAACTGCGTTAGATTTGCTCGACATGTGGCTATCTCTCTTGATCGTGTTGGATTGAGGTCAGCACCGGCATTGCCAAATCTGACCGAAATGGGCCAGACAGTGCTTCCTGGCATACCCGCTGGGCATGGCCGTGACACTACAGAGCAGGAAGGAGGTTCTTCAAGAATAAAAAGCATCCTGACAGAACTGTAATGTCCACCTCAGCGTTCTAACAGGGAGTACTGGCTAAGGTTAGCGGCAACAGCCCTGAGGCTCACCCCGCAGACGAAGTCCACACAAGTCGGCGGGACACCCAAACGCTTATAAGGATATCCACATGAACGCTCTGAAAACGCTCTTCGTCATCGGTGCCCTGACTCTTTCCTCCCTGGCCATGGCCGAGGGTGGTGGCGACCGTACCTTCTCCCGCATGCAACAGGCTGAAGAAGACTCCACGCTGGTCGCCCAGCAGCAGCAGAAGACGGCAACACCAGTGGCCGAAACCAATGTGAACAACACCGATCACACGAAATGCTGATCAACCCTCGCCGGCCAACCTTACAGAAATGTAATCACTCTGAAGGTTGGAATATGGCACTTTTACGCTCGTTGACGTCTGCACTCGCGTAGCGACAGCGGGCAAGCTGGCAGGGAGTCGGAAGCCCCCTGACTAAAGCTGTTTCAACCACAAGCAATATGGGTGGGATGCTCAGCGCTGGTTTCCTTTGATTGATTGGACATAAACGGCATGCAAGCGAAAACCTCGAGGCGGACATTCGTCAAAGGCCTGACCGCCGGCGGCATACTGGCGGGCCTCGGCCTGTGGCGTACACCGGTCTGGGCGGTCACCAGCCCAGGCCAACCGACGATGCTTTCTGGCAGCGACTTCGAGCTGTTCATCGGCGAAACCCCGGTGAACATCACCGGTAAAGCCCGTACCGCCATGACCATCAACGGCACCTTACCAGGCCCCATTCTGCGCTGGCGCGAGGGCGATACCGTCACCTTGCGCGTGCGCAATCGCCTGAGCGCAGACACCTCGATCCACTGGCACGGCATCATCCTGCCGGCCAACATGGATGGCGTGCCCGGCCTGAGCTTCCATGGCATCGCGCCAGATGGCATGTACGAATACACGTTCAAGGTTCATCAGAACGGCACCTACTGGTACCACAGCCACTCAGGCCTGCAGGAACAGGCCGGGGTCTACGGGCCTATTGTCATCGACGCCAAGGAGCCGGAGCCCTTCCAGTACGACCGCGACTATGTGGTGATGCTGTCCGACTGGACCGATGAAGACCCGAACCGGCTGATGGCCAAGCTGAAGAAGCAATCGGACTACTACAACTTCCACAAGCGCACGGTTGGCGACTTCATCAACGACGTCAGCGAGCAGGGTTGGGCCGCGACCGTGGCCGACCGCAAGATGTGGGCCGAGATGAAGATGAGCCCCACCGACCTGGCCGACGTCAGTGCTTACACCTACACCTACCTGATGAACGGCCAAGCGCCGGACGGCAACTGGACCGGCCTGTTCAAACCGGGCGAGAAGCTCCGCCTGCGTTTCATCAACGGCTCGGCCATGAGCTATTTCGACGTGCGCATCCCCGGTTTGAAGATGACCGTGGTGGCCGCCGACGGCCAGTACGTGAAACCGGTGAGCGTCGACGAGTTCCGCATCGCCGTGGCGGAAACCTATGACGTGATCGTTGAAACGTCCAGCGCCGAGGCCTACACCATCTTTGCCCAATCCATGGACCGCACCGGCTATGCCCGCGGCACCCTGGCCGTGCGTGAAGGGGTGAGCGCACCAGTGCCTGATCTCGATCCGCGCCCGTTGATCGGCATGGGCGACATGGGCATGGACCACGGCAGCATGGGTGGCATGGCCGGCATGGACCACAGCAAGATGGCTGGCATGGGCGACATGGCCGGCATGGACCACAGCAAGATGGCTGGCATGGACCACAGCAAGATGGCCGGTATGGGCGACATGGCCGGTATGGATCACAGCAAGATGGCCGGTATGGGCGACATGGCCGGTATGGATCACAGCAAGATGGCCGGTATGGGCGACATGGCCGGCATGGACCACAGCAAGATGGCAGGCATGGGTGGCATGGCGGGAATGAGCGGCCAGATGCAATCGCACCCGGCGTCCGAGACCAACAACCCGCTGGTCGACATGCAGACCATGATGCCAACCCATAAATTGAATGATCCGGGCATGGGCTTGCGCGACAACGGTCGTCGGGTGCTGACCTATGCCGACCTCAAGAGCACCTTCGCCGATCCGGACGGACGCGAGCCTGGCCGTACCATCGAGCTGCACCTGACCGGGCACATGGAGAAGTTCTCCTGGTCGTTCGACGGCATCGAGTTCTCCAGCTCCGAGCCTGTGCGGCTCAAGTACGGCGAGCGCCTGCGCATCACCCTGGTCAACGACACCATGATGACTCACCCGATTCACCTGCATGGCATGTGGAGCGACCTGGAAGATGAGAACGGCAACTTCATGGTGCGCAAGCACACCATCGACATGCCGCCCGGTTCCAAGCGCAGCTACCGGGTTACTGCAGACGCGCTAGGTCGCTGGGCCTACCACTGTCACCTGCTGTTGCACATGGAAATGGGCATGTTCCGTGAAGTCCGTGTGGATGAATAATTAGGGAGACCCATGATGAGCAAATTTCTCAATCGTAAAGCGCTGGTCGCTAGCGCCTTAGTGCTCGGTTTACTGAGTGTTGTACAGGTGCCCGGCGCGCTTGCATCCGGCGATCATGCTGAGCATGCGCGCGCCGCTGCGCCCGCGGCCGACAAGGCCGCCTCCCCGCATATGGGGCATGCCGCTGACGCCCAGAAAATGGATCACGCCGCGATGGCCAAGGGTTCCATGGGGGATGCCGCGATGGATCACAGCAAGATGGCGCATGGCACCATGAAGCATGAGCACAACGCCAACCCGGCTGCGGCGGATAACCATCATGACCAGTAGGTTTTCACGCCCGACCCTGATTGCCTTGGCAGTCTCGCTCGGCACAGTGACGGCCGGCATGGCCAGCGCTGCCGAGCCCATGGATCATTCGATGCACTCCTCTGCGGCCGCGCCGACGGCGATCGAGGCACAACCCGCATCGACGACGAAAACGCCCCCGGCCAAACAGTACGGCGGCGAAGGCGCCCCGATGGACCATGCGGCAATGGGGCATGGCGCCATGCAGTCCACGCAGTCCAGTGACATAGGCGCGATGGATCACAGCAAAATGAATCATGCGCAGATGGACCAGGGCTCAATGAGCTCGATGGATCACGGCGCCATGGATCACAGCAAGATGGACCAGGACAGCGCAGAAGGCGCGCCGCGCACCACCAGTCGCACGCCGATTCCGGTGCTGACCGATGCCGATCGTGAAGCCGCGTTCCCGCCGCTGGAGGGTCATGCCGTGCATGACGACGCGATTAACTCGTTCTTCCTGCTCGATCAGCTGGAGTATCAGGCTGCCGATGAAGGCAGCGTACTCAGTTGGGACGCTTCAGGCTGGATCGGCGGCGATATCGACCGCCTGTGGTTGCGCTCCGAAGGTGAGCGAACCAATGGCGTGACCGAAGATGCAGAAATCCAGGCGCTCTGGGGCCACGCCATCGGCCCTTGGTGGGATGTGGTCGGCGGGGTTCGCCAGGACTTCAAGCCCAGCTCGCCACAGACCTGGGCGGCCTTCGGTATCCAGGGCATGGCGCTCTATGCCTTCGAAGCTGAAGCCACGGCCTTTATTGGCGAGAACGGCCAGACTGCCGCGCGTCTGGAGGGCGATTACGACATCCTGCTGACCAACCGCCTGATCCTGCAGCCCACTGCTGAAGTGAACTTCTATGGCAAGAACGACCCTGAGCGCGGCATTGGCTCCGGCCTGGCAAATACTGAGGTGGGCCTCCGGTTGCGTTATGAAGTCCGCCGCGAGTTCGCCCCCTATATCGGGGTGACCTGGAATCGCACCTACGGCAATACCGCCGATCTGGTGCGCGATGAAGGCGGCGATGTGAGCGAGGCGCGCTTTGTCGCCGGTATTCGGATGTGGTTTTGAGAACCTGACATGAAAAGAACAATTAAAACCTTGCTTGCAGCCAGTGTCGTTGTTGGCACTGCGGTCACCGCCGGCGCCTACTTCGGTCTGGTCAACGTCGGTGCCGATGATCCCCACTTTCCTGCCGTGCATGCCTTCCTGACCATGGCCCGCGACCGCTCCATCGAGGTCCGTTCCCGGGATATCCCGGTGCCCGACCTGGAGGATAAGGCCCTGATCCGCGCCGGCGCCGGCAACTACAACTCGATGTGCATCGGCTGTCACCTGGCCCCCGGCGTTGCCGAAACCGAGTTGAGCCAAAGCCTCTACCCCGCGCCGCCGAATTTGACCAAGGCGGGTGTCGATGGCAATCCGGCGGCGGCCTTCTGGACCATCAAGCATGGCATCAAGGCTACTGGCATGCCCGCCTGGGGCAAGAGCATGGGTGATCCGTATATTTGGGGCATGGTCGCCTTCCTGCAGCAATTACCGACGCTCGATGCGCAGCAGTATCAAACGCTGGTCGCCTCCAGCAGCGGTCACCAGCATGGCGGTGGTGAGACCATCATGCACAACCATGAAGGCCAGCACGGCGGCGCAGAAGCGGCAGGCGAAGACCACCATGCCGGTGAGATGGCTGGCGCGAGTCACCATGACGCGGCAGTCGAAGATCACCACGCCGGTGAGGCGGCTGAGGCCGGTCACCATGACTCAGCAGCTGAAGGCCATCATGCTGGCGAAGCGGCTGGGGCAAGCCAGCATGATGCGGCAGTCGAAGATCATCACGCCGGCGAGGCGGCTGGGGCCAGTCATCATGACTCAGCAGCTGAAGACCAACATGCCGGCGAAATGGCTGGCATGAACCACCATGACGCCGAGCAAGCCGCTGACAAGCCTGCACCTAAGTCCAAACTGGCTGCCAATTCCCACACTCATGCCGATGGCAAGGAGCATGTCCATGCCGACTAAGGGACGCCTTCACGGGGCGCAATTACTGCGTGTCGTCGCACTGGCTGCATTGTTCAGCGGCTCTGCGGCGCAAGCGGCCGATCCCCTGAGCATCGATGTGCATCGCGACGCCAACTGCGGCTGCTGCAAGAAATGGGTCGCACACCTTGAGGCCAATGGCTTCAAGGTCATCGACCATGTCGAATCGAACATGACGGCAGTCAAGCAGCGCCTCGGCGTTGCTCCGCGCTTGGCCTCCTGTCACACCGCCGTGATCGATGGGAAGTTCGTAGAAGGGCACGTCCCCGCGGCACAGATCGTGGCGTTGAGTAAACGTTCCGATCTGCTTGGGATTGCTGTGCCGGGCATGCCGGCAGGTTCTCCCGGCATGGAGGTCGGTGGGAAACAGCAGGCCTATCAGGTGATCGGCTTGAGCAAGACCGGTACCGATCAAGTGGTAGCGGAGTATCCGGCACACTGACCTTTCCCGTCAGTTGCTGCTCGATCATCCGGATAGGGTGATCGAGCCTCCTCCACAGTTGCCTGCGGCTGAAGACGGTGTGTGCAGGGAATAAGGAGTTAGGCCTGCTGGCAGGGTTCCAAGGTTGAAGCAATAAACTGCTTCTTCCAGGCTATGAACACTGAGTGTTGAGTGCCTTAGTTTTACTTCTCCCCAAGGTGCGTGCGTGCAGGCGTTGCTCGCGTACTGATGGTGTACTTCGGCTTTGCCCGTCTCAGACAGTGTGCGGCCTAGTACACACGCAAACAGTAGCCTTTCGTTCAGTAGCCTTTCGTTCCTTTAGTCGCCGACTGCCACTCGTTCTGGAACAGCGCGTCGATTGCTCATCCCTCATGCATCGATTCGCCATGTTGCAATCCGCTTGGTGAGTAGCATGCACGTTGACTTTAATTAATCCATAAAAAAAGCGCCACGTAGGGCGCCCAGGGCCGCCTCCAAACCAAAGGAGTACAAAGGAGACGGCGGGGTTAATCAAAACGGGCTAGCTAAACATCTCCAGCAAGAGGTGTGGCTTAGAGGACTTCGAGCGGATACTCGACGATCAGTCGGTACTCATCCAGATCCGACTCAAAGTCAGTGGCCCGAGTGGTTGCCTGACGCACACGGAACGACATGTCCTTGAATGACCCGGATTGAACGACGTATTTTGCTTCGATATCGCGCTCCCAGCGCTTTTGATTGGTCAGCGGGTTGCCGTTGCCATCTCGGCGCATATAAACGGCGTTGGCATTGCTGTAGTCAGCATCCCAGCCGCGTGCGTAACGGGTCATGAAGGAGAGTCCAGGAATGCCGAACGATTCCATGCTCAGGTCATAGCGGGCCTGCCAGGATTTTTCCTGCGGAGAGTTGAAGTCGCTGTACTGGATGGAATTGTCCAGAAATATTGAGTCGGACTGGCGCAGATAGTCGAAGTCATCGTCACCGTTACTGCGCTGATATGAAACAGTAACGGCATGCGCACCAAACTGAACGCCAGCCTTACCGCTCCAAATATTGTTATCGAAACTCCCCAGCAGCTTTTTGCCTTCATCTACGGCGTTGTAGTAGTTAAGCCCGCCTATCAGGGTTACCCCGTCTGAGAGTGGATAGCTCAGCGTGGTTCCTGCGTAGTGTTGGTTCCACGTATCTTTGAGGCGGCTGGTATACAGGCTGATGCCGACATGGTCATTCAGTGTGTAATCACCGCCAAAGTAAGCAACCCAGGGAGCATCGACTGCGCCAGCGTAGAAGGTGGCGAAACCATCTCGCATGCTGCTGGAGTTGGGCTGGCTCATCGCATGCAGACGTCCGCCTTGCAGGCTGAGCCCTTCAATGCTGGTATTGGCAAGCGTCACGCCACGGAAGCTTTCAGGTAGCAGGCGGTTGTCGCCGTAATACACGACTGGGGTGGTGGGAAATACATCACCGACCTTGACGACGGTATCCATGAACCTGGCTTTGACTGCGCCTCCAACTTTCGAGTAATCGTCTTCAGGTTGGCCAGCGCTGTTGTGGGGCAGTACGTCGACCGAGCTGCGAGCGCCTGAGCGACCACCCCCTGAGTCGAGTTTAAGCCCGAGCATGGCAAAGGCATCGACTCCAACGCCTACGGTGCCCTGAGTGAAGCCTGACTCGAATCGACCAATGATCCCGTGCGCCCACTCTTCAGCGTATCCGTTCCCCGTCGCACTCGACTGCCCATGACGGAAGTCCCGGTTGAAGTAGAGATTACGGTTGAGAATGGTAAGGCTGCTCCCTTCGATGAAGCCTTCGGGTTCTGGCTCATCGGCTATGGCGGCTTGTCCAGCGCTCACGCCCAAGGCGACGAGCGATAGTTTTAGCCATTTGTTATTATTCATGTGTCACTCCTGGCATCTACTTGGCAGTGTTATTTATATGGTTTTTGTATGCTGGCTCAAGGGTGCGCACGGTATAGCCGTGCGCACTACGGCATACTTTCATAAATAACATTACGCCAGGGTGACTTGAATATTACATTTTCGTCATCAAGCTGTAACGTGGAGCTTAGGCTTGACTCGTTAGCTGGTGCGATGGAAGAAGTGCTCGTGCTAGCCACCAGTCGAGCAGCTGTTACTCAAGGCTCTATATTCCAGGGTATGAAGGGCGCCGCTTGAGTCCTTGTAAGTCATTTGCACGGGCCTTACGCCGCACCTGCCATCCGCAGGCGTAATATAGATGACCTCGGCAATATCCAACTGCATGCCGTACTTATAGTGAGTGACTTCAGGGGCTGCTTTACCTTGTGTAAGGGCATATTCTTGCATGCTCTTAGCGCTATTTTGTATCGCTTTGCCAAATGCTCGATCAGCGCCCCCTTCAGCCATTGCCAACGAGGACGACGCCAATGCAATGGCGGCGATTATTACGTTCAGTGCTTTCATGGTCTCACCTCAGTTAGCTAGTTGCTTGCCTTGAAATAGATGATAGGCAACTGTTGCTGTCGCTGAGCTGAGGTGAAAATTACAAATATGTAAGGGAGCTCTGAAATACTTCCCGAATCTGGTGAAATACGACGGCCATCCGGTTTTCAATTAACTCATGAAGCATATCTCCTTCACCGATGCTGAGTATGCTGGTAGCGTAAGAAAACCAGGCGTCGTGAATACTTCTGATCGAGATTGATCAGGTGGTGTCGGGGCGATTCATGATATGGCGCGTATACGAGCGGTAGCCAATCAGCAGAAAAGTGCTTCAAAGCTCGACGAGCTGTTGAGCTGTTGAGCTGTTGAGCTGTTGAGCAATTAGGGTGCCATCACCCGAAAGGCAGAACATTAAAAGCGGTAGCGAACGTTGGGCCGTTAAATACTTGGAAACTGCTGATGGAAGCGGCGATGTCATCGTCGAGCCACCAACAGATATTCTTGCCAAAGCAGGTCTAGGCTTGGGAGATGAGTTGACTATCGAAATGGAAGACGGAGCCGTGTATTCACCAGTGTGGCGCTCGATATGAGCTTGGCTCTTGTTCTTTGGGTTTTTCCTGCTGTCATTGCTCCGCTGTCGAGCCTGCTGGCCGAGGAAACTCCATATGGAATGCAGTCTGACCATTGGATGAGGTGCACCAGATCTTGCCCTGGTGCGCCTCGACGATGGAGCGGGTGATGGCCAGGCCGAGGCCAGCATTGCTGGGGCTGCCTTCGCGGCGGGCAGGATCCGCGCGGTAGAACCGGTCGAACAGCCGTTCAAGGCGTTCAGGCGAGATGGCCTCGCCCGGGTTCTTCACGGTCAGTAGGGTGCCCTGCTTGGTCTGACTGATATTCACCGTGATGGCATGGCGCTCCGGCGTATAGCGAAGGGCATTGGACAGCAGGTTAGAGATGGCGCGGCGGAGCATCAGTACATCTCCCTGAACCTCTCCAGAACCGGTCACCTTGAGCTCGATATCATGTTCGTCTGCCAGCAGGCGGTAATACTCGTACAGTTTGTCGATTACCTTCTCAAGGACAACCTTCTTATGCTCCGGGATGATCAACCCGTTATCCGCCTTGGCCAAAAAAAGCATGTCATCGATCATCCGCGACATGCGTTTCAAATCATCCAGATTCGAGTGCAGGTTGTCCTCGTAGTCCTCGATATTGCGCTTTCTCGACAGCACCACCTCGGTGTGGGTCATCAGGTTGCTGACGGGCGTGCGCAGCTCGTGCGCAATGTCGGCGGAGAAATTGGACAGCCGCACAAAGTCCTCGTCCAGGCGTGACAGCATGGCGTTGAAGGACGAGACCAGTTGCTGCAGTTCTAATGGCACCGGCGCCAGGGGAATGCGTTCTTTGAGCGACTTGGCTGACATGGAGGTCGCTACCGCAGTCACCTGACGCAAAGGGCCTAACCCACTCCGGGCCAACACCCAACCCAGCCCGGCGCTGACTAGGGCACTGATGATCAGGCCAATCGCAAACCAGCGCTCCAGCGCGTCGAAGAAGTCCATGTGCTGTGTTACGTCGAGTACCAGCATCAGGGTCAGAGGCGGCTCCTGCCCAGAGCCTGTTACCTGCTGGGTCAGACCACGAAACACCTGCTGCTGATCATGCCACTCCCAGATGGCGTTGCCGGCAATGACACTGAAACGATCTGGAAGATTGGCCGGTCCTGGGGCGGCAAACAGCACCCGGCCATCGCTGCTCTTGATGATTGCTTTCAAGTTTCTGTGGGCGGCCAACAAGGCGCTCAGTTGAGGCTTCAGTGTCGAAAAATTGTCGGAACCCGTCAGCTCCCCGAGAATGCCTTGGACCGCGTGGGCCTTTTCCCGCAGCTCTTGCCGATCCTGGGCTTGGAAATGATGCTGGCTGAGACGATTAAAGCTGAGCCCAGCAACGATCAGTACACCAGTCACTGCGAGCATGAACATCAGGCTCAAGCGTGTGGTCAGAGATAGTCGCCTCACTTGCTCTCCGGGGCGTCCAGCATGTAGCCCATGCCGCGAGCGGTGTGAATTAGTTTGGGTTCGAAGCTGTCATCTATTTTCGCGCGCAAGCGCCGGATGGCCACCTCGATGACGTTGGTGTCGCTATCGAAGTTCATGTCCCAGACTTGCGAGGCGATCAGCGACTTCGGCAGCACCTCGCCGCGTCGGCGCAGCAGCAATTCCAAGAGAGCGAACTCCTTGGCGGTCAGGTCAATGCGTTTGCCCGCCCGAATAGCTCTGCGTTTGAGTAGGTCGACATCAAGATCCGCAATTTTCATGTGAGTCTGGGTTGGCGTGTTGTTGCCGCGACGCATGAGGGTTCTGACCCGCGCGAGCAGCTCGGAAAAAGCGAAGGGTTTGATCAGGTAATCGTCAGCGCCCAGTTCGAGCCCTTTCACCCGGTCCTCCACCCGGTCGCGGGCAGTGAGAAACAGCACTGGAACATCCTTGCCCGCCGCACGCACCATGCGCAGCACTTCCCAGCCATCCAGACCCGGCATCATGACGTCGAGGATCAATAAGTCGTACGCCTCACTCAGTGCATGCTGCAGCGCATCCGTGCCGTTGGTAACCCGATCGACGTTGAACCCTGCTTCTCTGAGCCCCTGCTGCAAGTAGGTGCCGGTTTTCGGCTCATCCTCAGCGACCAATAGTCTCATGCGGCTTTACTCAAGCGAATTTCGGTCCGAGTGTGCCGTGAAAAGATCGAGCCAACCATAACCTGACAGAAATGTAATCCAGGCTTCAGGTCGCTGTCAGGGAGAACTATCTAAGGTGAGCTCATGAGCACTGGGTATGTGCTTCTCCGGTAACTATGCAGACAACTGTTTGTATGTTGGGAAACTTAAAACTAGGAGCATCCTATGAATCTTATGAAGTCTCTACTACTGATGGTTTCGATCTTGATGGCATCCGCAATTTGGGCAGAAGGCGGCGGCGACCGCACTTTTGAGCGGATAGCCGAGTTAAGGGATCGTGCTGAGGCCGTGCTGGTTCAAGCGGAACAGGCAGCACCAGGCCAGCGTCATGTGCACATGGCTGAACATATGGAAATGCTGGGCGATATGATGAACCAGTTGCATCAGAACCATCCCGATGCATCCATGACCACTGAACAGCATCTGGCTTGGATGGAACAGCACGACAAGCTGGTGGACGACGTGCTCAGCCAGATGATGCGTGAGCACAAGTTAATGATGACCGAGTACATGCATAAATAGGATTTCCCATCTTCTAGGCCTTCCGTGATTGCTCCTTTGGCCTGGCGGCGCCTGTACGGCGCCGTGCTTTTTTGTGCAGCTATGCAAATGTAAGTACGAGATAGGCTGGCTGACGGATTGCTTTAAGTGCGAGTCGCCTCGCTAGTCGCTCGAATTTATAGATATCGCCGCTGCGTCCAGTGCGGATGCTGACAGTAATGTAGTTTTCAGGTCAGTAAACTGGCAGTTCGCTGTCTTTAGCATCATTGGTGTTTACCCAATACGACTTGAGGTTTAACCATGAACACTCGACGCTCTTCCTTTCTCTTAGCCGTACTCACTTTGTCTGCTGCATCTTCGGCTTTGGCCGGAGGAAAGCATGCGCAAGAAGATATCGGTAAGCCTGGCTTAGTGTCAGCAGCGGACCGCACGATCGAAGTAAGAATGGGTGACATCTTCTTCGAGCCCCATGACATCGATGTCATGCCTGGAGAAACCGTTCGATTCGTGCTCAAGAACGAAGGCACGCTCTTGCATGAGTTCAACATTGGCAAAGCCGCAGCTCATGCCGCTCACCAGAAAGAGATGGCTGCCATGTTCCAGAACGGAGCGCTAACCGGCACAGGCCAGGACATGAGCAGCATGGAGCACGCAGTGGGCGGGATGAAAATGGTCGGAATGGCGCACAACGACCCGAACAGCGTGCTGATCGAGCCTGGAGCAACCAAAGAGCTGGTCTGGACGTTCACCAAGAGCACCAGTCTCGAATTTGCCTGCAATATGCCTGGTCACTATCAATCAGGAATGGTCGGAGAGTTCGTCATAAGGTAACAACGAATTGATCGGTATCAAATCGTCACAACGGGCGCTGTCGCATGTCAAACCTATTGCTGGCGAACGAGCGGCTTATCTGCATTACCTTGTTTCTCGGCATCCTCATCGTGATGGCGAGATGGTAGCGCCCCGGCGGCAGCGGGCAATTTTGCGCCTGCTGCGCTGGGCCAACAACCTCGGTTTGGTCGTAATCGATAGGGGCCTTCTACTAGCAGCCTGTCGGACTTGAATTCATGAGTGGGGCATCAATAGTGAGGCGAAGAAACTTGCCTCAGTATTTAGGTATTTTCAGGCATTCTTGCCCCGGACTTCCTGGGATCGAACGGGTTTAGTCCATTCTTACCCGCAGTGGACGGATTTGTGGCGCAAAACGGCCATGCGTTTCAAATTCCAGGCCAGACAAACCAGGCGCCATTCCCCGCTCACCTTGTCCTTGCCTCGCAGCAGAAACTGACGAAAACCCATCACCGACTTGATGATGCCGAACACCGGCTCCACCGTCTGTTTGCGCAGCGCATAGAGGCGGCGCCCCGGCTGAGCCTTGAGCTTGTGCGCCATGCGTTGCTGGGCCGTGGCGTCGATGTCGAGCGGTGCCGGTTCCGCGAAGCGCGCTCGCCAGCCGGGGTGGTGGTCTTCGCGCGCCACCGCCAGGTAGGGTTCGATTTCGGCCGTTTCGCAGGCGGCGATGTTGCTTTCGCTGCTGTAGCCACAGTCCCCGAGCAGCGCCTGCACCTGGCCCAACGAGGCCGGCAGTGCCTTGAGCTCGGCCAGCATGGGGACAACTTGTTGCTTGTCGTTGCCCGCCTGGGTGAGGCCCTGCGCCACTATTAGTAGCGTGTCGGTATCCACCGCCGCCTGGGCGTTGTAGCACTGTTCGAAGCCGCCGCCGGCCACCCGCATGATGCGCGAGTCTTCGTCGGTGAGGTTGATTTGGTCGTGCGCCGCAGGCCCCTCCACCGGTGCTTTTGGCTGCTTGCCGCCGGGCTTCTTGCCAGTTTCTGCCGTGCGTGCCGCACGCTTGGCGAGTTTTTCCTGGTAGACGGCCTGATCCTGCTCGAAGCGCACGCGGGCGCGCGCCTCGATCTTGGCCTTCGCCGCGTCCATGGCGACCAATCGATCTTGCCGGCGTTTAATCTCGTCCGGCAGGTCGATGCCATCGGGGCGTTCTGTCTGGTCGGCGTTTTCTGCCAGCGCCAGGAGCTCCTGCACTTCGGTCTTGAGCTGGCGTTCGAGTGCCTGGATATGGCCATAGGAAAGTGCGCTATGGCGTGAGGCGTTGGCATGCAACTTGGTGCCGTCGAGGCTGATGGTGCCGAGCTTGAGCAGCTTCATTTCCCCCGCCAGCGCCAGCACCTGGAGGAAGATGTCGGCCAACTCGTCGAGGAAGCGCCGGCGGAAGCTCGCCAGGGTGTCGTGATCGGGGTGGCTGCCGGCTGCGAGGTAGCGAAAGGCGAGCGAGTCGTAAGTGGCGCGCTCAATCTTACGGCTGGAAAAGGTGCCGCTGGCATAGCCATAGACCAGCAGGCTGAGCAGCACCTCGGGGTGGTAGGCGGCGCTGCCGCGTCCGCCGTAGGCGCGGGTGAGCGCGCTCAGGTCGAGCCGTTCGATGGCTTCGAGAATGAAGCGAGCCAGGTGATCTTCTGGCAGCCAGTCATCCAGCGATGGCGGGAGCAGGTAGTCAGTCTTGCGGTCGATCGGGCGAAAGCGGTTCATACGGGGGCATCGGCTGGGCGGTGCCGGGATTATCCTGGAATACAGCGATTAAGTCCGACAGGCTGCTAGCCAACTGGACCTCTCCTTCCCCGTCTTTGCGGTCGGTCTTGCCACCCTTACTGAGGAGCATGGCTGGGAGCTGTTTAACCTGTTTGAGGTGCCTCTCTGGCTCACCATGCTGGTGTCGCTACTGGCGCTAGATCTGGCAATCTATCTTCAGCATGTGAAGCTGCATGCGGTTCCCGTCCTCTGGCCGGAAACTCTCGTTTGAGCCAGCCGCTGGGCACGAAGTGATGGTCGAGGTGCGCTGCAGTGGGTGACCGTCTCCGCTCGCGCAGAGCATCACATGGATTTCTGAGTCGTCGCGGGTCATCGCGGCTGGAATGAAGACAATATCCACGCCGCTGATCCCAAAGGATCGCCGCCATTCGGGATAGCGCTTCTGCTCAGGGTTGGATACGGCAAACCAGTGAACCCTGTTCATCTATCGGGCCTCGAAGGCTAGCAAGGTCGAATGCGGAAGGGGGCATGCCGAGACAAGGGTAAACTCATTCACCCTAACCTCAACGCCTCGGACCACGGTGACTACAATGGGCAATAGAGGCCCCATCGGGTGGCGTCCTCGGTTTAACTGATGCCAGCCCAAGGGAGCGAACGGCAATGAACGCATTGTGACCGCAGAGCGACGCCTGCTTTGGCAATGCCTACGCACCGGTGAGGCAAATTGAGTAGTCGGACTTCAACTGAGCGTACTGCCTACAGTACTTCCTAAGGCACGGCGCCCAGCCAGTGGAACGCCTTCAGCAGGCAATCCAAGCCGTGTCCTCAATGATCCGCAACGCGACGAGGCTGAACGATGAACTGCCAAGTACTGACGCCAAGAGCGCTTGGACGCTGCAAGCGTCCAGACCGAGCCTGGGTCTGGCGGTTGGCGATTGCCGGCCTCTTGACCCTCTTACTTCAGGCCGGCAGCCAGGCAGCGCAACAGACCGCCGATTCCGGTACCCGTGCCGGCCTGACTATCTGGCCTGAGCCGAAGCCGGTGCCGGAAATCGATTTCGTCGATGGCGTGGGCAAACCGCACACCTTGGCTGACTTCAAGGGCAAGGTCGTGCTGCTCAACGTCTGGGCAACCTGGTGCGGCCCGTGTCGTGAAGAAATGCCGACCCTGGACCGGTTACAGTCCCAGCTCGGTGGATCCGACTTCCAGGTGCTGGCACTCTCCATCGACCAAGGCGGGATACAGGTCGTGCGGGACTTCTATCGTGAGATCGGCATCCAGCACCTCGAGCTCTATATCGACGAAAGCGCCGAAGCGAACCGCAGCCTCAACGCCTTCGGTTTACCGGTCACCCTGCTGCTGGATCGCCAGGGCCGGGAGCTGGCTCGTAAGCTCGGCGCCGCCGAATGGGACAGCCCGGAGGTCATCGAGTACCTGAAGGAAGTCATAACTCCCCAGGGGAATTAGTCGGTGCTAACGCTGAGCAACGTCGGCATCCTGAGCGCCTTTGCCGCCGGGATGATCTCCTTTATTTCACCCTGCGTGCTGCCGCTAGTGCCCGGCTACCTGTCTTATATAGCCGGCCGCTCGGTGGACGAACTGCAATCGATGCAGAGCCGACGCGAACGTATCGCCGTGGTAGGCATGAGTCTGACCTTCGTGCTCGGCTTCACGACCGTGTTCGTCGCGCTGGGCGCCAGCGCCACGGCTATCGGCCAACTGTTACTGACCTACCAGCAAGAAGCAAATCTGATCGGCGGACTCATGGTGATCGCCTTCGGTCTGTTTATGAGCGGCTTGATCAACCCGCGTTGGCTGCACCTGGACCTGCGCTTGGTCCATCGCTTCAATGCCAAGCTCGGGCCCTTGGCCACTTATGCCCTGGGCATGGCCTTCGCCTTCGGCTGGACACCGTGTATCGGCCCCATCCTGGGTAGCATTTTGACGGTGAGCGCCTCCAGCACCAATGTTAATGGCATCGCACTGCTGTCCATCTACTCGCTGGGCCTGGGCGTGCCGTTCCTGCTGACCGCCCTGTTCACCAACCATTTCCTGGCGCACCTGAAGCGGCTGCGCCGTTGGAGCCGGATCATTCATCTTGGGGCGGGTGTCGTCATGATCCTCATGGGGCTGGCTATGGTCACTGGCCAGCTGACGGCCTTGTCTTACTGGTTTTTACAGATGTTTCCGGCGCTGGGCAGGATCGGCTAACCCAGCCCATGGAGATGTAAAGTCCTAACGGGCTGTTGGCAAGGATCTCTTGCGCATGTCAGAACTATTGCTGGCGAACGAGCAGCTTATCCGCATTACCTTGTTTCTCGGCATCCTCATCGTGATAGCGAGATGGTAGCGCCTCGGCGGCAGCAGGAAATTTCGCGCCTGCTGCGCTGGACCAACAACCTCGGCCTGGTCGTAATCGATAGGGGTCTTCTACACCTCACCTTCCCCGTCTTTGCGGTCGGTCTTGCCACCCTTGCTGAGGAGCATGGCTGGGGGCTGTTTAACCTGTTTGAAGTGCCTCTCTGGGTTGCCATGCTGGTGTCGCTACTGGCGCTCGATCTGGCAATCTATCTTCAGCATGTGCAGCTGCATGCGGTTCCCGTCCTCTGGCGGCTGCACCGTGGAAACTCTCGCTTGAGCCAGCCGCTGGGCACGACGTGATGGTCGAGGTGCACCGCAGTGGGTGACCGTCTCCGCTCGCGCAGAGCATCACATGGATTTCTGAATCGTCGCGGGTCATCGCGGCTGGAATGAAGACAATACCCACGTCGCTTATCCCAAAGGATCGCCACCATTCGGGATAGCGCTTCTGCTCAGGGTTGGATACGGAAAACCAGTGAACCCTGTTCATCTATCGGGCCTCGAAGGGTAGTGTCGTGGAGCCGTGAACTGGACACTACGCAAGGAGCCAAGAAGCCATGAAAACCTCCGCACACTTCTGCGCCTGCCCTCTGCTGCTGGCCATGCTGGTTGGCTGCGCCAGCCAGAGCGAACCGCCGGTTATCGCCCTGGACGAGCCAGTGGAGGCGCAGCGCCTACCAGAGCCAGCCAAACCGATCGAAGTGGTGGCAGTGCCGCAACCACTGGCCTTGCCGGCGCAGTTGAAACCACTGCCGGACGCCAAGGCGAGCAAGCCGATCAAGGAGCCGGCCGACGAGCGCGTACGAGTCTCGCGCGCCAACCGCGACGCCCGAGTCGCCCCCACTCGGGAGGGTTACATCAACGCCATCCAGGTCTGGCCCTACTCCGATGGAGCCCTGTATCAGCTGTACACCATCCCAGGTCGGGTGACGGCGATCAACCTGCAGGCCGGCGAGGAGCTGGTCACCGTGGCCGCCGGCGACACCGTGCGCTGGATCGTCGGCGACACCTCGAGTGGTAGCGGTGAGCAGTTGCGGGTCAGCGTGCTGGTCAAGCCGACGCGGGTCGAGCTCAAAACCAACCTAGTCATCACCACCACGCGGCGAACCTACCTGATCGAGCTGACCTCCACCGAGCAAGCCTGGATGGCCTCGGTATCCTGGGACTATCCGAAGGACCGCATGCTCGCCCTGCAGCGCCGCGCGAGTGCTGCCCAGGCGGCGGCACCGGTGGATGTCGGCCTGGCGTTGGAGCAGTTGCGTTTTCGCTATGCAATCAGTGGCAGCAATCCGCCCTGGAAGCCGCTACGTGCCTTCGACGATGGCCGCAAGGTGTATATCCAGTTCCCCGCCGGTATCGCCCAGGGCGAGTTGCCGCCGTTGTTCGTGATCGGCCCAGAAGGCGACGGGCAACTGGTCAACTACCGCTTCCGCTCGCCCTACTACATCGTCGACCGGCTGTTCGGCGCCGCCGAGTTGCGCCTGGGCGCGGACAAGGGCGACGTGGTACGGATCGAGCGCACCGATGGTGTGGTACGGAGGCCCTGAGTATGAGCGCTACGGACAACCGCCAGAACGGAAAACCCTCGGAGCTGCCGCCCAAGGTCGCGCCGGAAACCCTCGAGTTGCGTGCACAGCCGCGCCCGGTAACCCGCCTCAATCCGCGGATGCTGGCCGTGCTCGCCGGAGGTCTGGCCAGCGCGGTGCTCGGCGCCATGCTGTGGTCGCTGCAGCCCCAGCAGCGCCGTAATGGTGCGGAGCAAAGCGAGCTGTACAACGTCGACCGCATAGCTCGCTCTGAGGGACTGGAACAGCTGCCGGCGGACTACTCGCAGTTGCCGCCACCCGTTGCGCCAGAGGTGCCGCAGTTGGGCCGCCTCTACCTGGTGATCTTGGGGGGGCGATCCTCAGGGCGGAGCAGCAGGCCCAGGGCTACGACTACCGCCATGCTGGCCCTGATCCAGCTGAGGCAGAGCGCTTGGCCAGGCTCAAAGAGGCCGAGGAAGCGGCTTTGTCTTCGGTGTTTTTCCGCTCGGGTGGTGGGAGGACAACTGGCGCTGAAAGTCCCGGTCAAGGCCTGCCTGGGCATGCACAGCTGGCCGGGTTCGACCCCATGGAGGGTGGCTCCGCATCGACCGCAAAGACACCTGCAGATTTCGCATCCACGCAGAACCGACAAGACCAGAAAGAAGCGTTTCTCAGTAAATCCGTAGATACGCAGATCCGTAATTCCGGATTTCTGCAGATGCCAGATTCCCCCTACCAGGTGATGGCCGGCACCGTCATCGCGGCAGCACTGGTCACCGGGATCAAGTCGGATCTGCCCGGCGATGTGATCGCCACGGTGACCGAACCGGTCTACGACAGCGCTACCGGCCAACATGTGCTGATACCCCAAGGCTCGCGCCTGCTCGGCCGCTACAACAGCCAGGTGAGCTACGGGCAGAGTCGCGTGCAGGTGGTGTGGCAACGGGTGATCCTCCCAGACACCTCATCCTTTCAGTTGGACAACCTGGTCGGCAGCGATACCGCCGGCTATGCCGGCCTGGAAGATGGCGTCGACTGGCACTGGGATCGCATCGTTGCCGGCGCAGCCATGACTAGCCTTCTCGGTATCGGTGCCGAGCTTGCAGCGCCTTCCAGCCGCACCGACGGCGACCGGATCATCATCGCCGGGCGCGACAGCCTGCAGGACACGGTGAATCAGGTCGGTCAGGAGGTCACCCGTCGCAATCTCGATATCCAGCCCACGCTGACCCAGCGTCCCGGCCTGCCCCTGCGCGTGATCGTCAACCGCGACTTGGTACTGCGCCCCTACCAACCCTTGTTCATTCAACAGAGGAACCTGCAATGAGCACGAACAAGCTGCGCCTCGGCCCCTTGCCGAAAACCGAGAACCTTAAGGTGACCTTTACCTGCCCGGCGAGTCTGAAAGCCGACCTCGAGCGCTACGCGGCATTGCATTCGCAAGCATATGGAGAAGAGATTGATGCTTTGACGCTGATTCCCCACATGCTGGAGGCGTTCATGGCGCGAGACCGGGCATTCCGAAGAGCCGCTACTGGCTGAGGACATACAGTTGCGTCGCTGTTAGGCTTCGCCACCATAAGCTCCACCAAAGCGAAGGTTCGATGACTCAAGAAGAATTGGAGATTGAGCAGAGGGCAATTGCCTTTGCGAAAGCAAACAGAACGCGGATTGCCAGGGAGTTGGCAAACGTCAAGGCATATCCAGGAGAGGACACGCCCGTCTCAGTTTTCATGGCTGGTTCCCCTGGTGCGGGCAAGACGGAGGTGTCCAAAGCACTAATCTCAGGATTCGAAGACATCGGCGCAAAAGCCCTACGAATAGATCCAGATGACTTGCGGGCCTACTTCCCCGAGTACACAGGTAACAACTCCAGGCTTTTTCAACGTGCAGTGAACAGCATCGTCGAACGATTGCACGATTTGGTACTTGAGCAGCGCCAATCATTTCTGCTGGATGGAACGTTCGCCAACGAGCAGGTAGCTCGCAGAAACGTTGAGCGTTCCTTGAGACGAAACAGGGACATCACCATCGTGTATGTCTATCAAGATCCTCTGCTAGCCTGGGAGTTTGTGAAAGCTCGGGAACTGACTGAAGGCAGGAATATCCCCAAAGCCGAGTTCATCAGGCAGCTTTTCGCAGCAAAAGAAGTTGTCAAGGGATTGAAACGCAGCTTTCGCCTGCAGCTAAAGGTTGATCTCATCGTCAAAGACACAGACGGTAGCAACCAAGCAGTCGAACTGAACGTCGACCCCGACAAAATTGACGCTCTCGTCACCTTTGGATACTCTGCCACTGAGCTTGATCAATTTTTAACCGAGGCCTAATCGATGAAAAAAGTTCTCGCGGGCAGCTCCAGCCCCCTGTCGAGCTTTTTCAGAAGCAATTCTGATGCTGCCAAGCGCGCTGCTTATGGCGCCGCTTCTGCGCGCGCCATCGAAAGCCAGCGCAAGGTACTCGAAGAAGCAAAAAGCATCAGGGAGAGCCGGGATCTGACCTGAAGCGCTCGCCTCCCTGCCGAAAGCCGCCGTTCTCAGGTGGCTTAATGTGATGCTCATCCCAAACACCCTGCGAAGGCTAGCCTTCGCAGGGTGTTTTCTTTCCGATGGCCATCGTCATGAGCAATGCAGCACTGATCGGTACCCAACTGGGCAAACACAGCTTTCACCTTCACGCCCATGATGAGCACGACGCGAGCTGTTCCGCAAAAAGACCACCCGCCCGCAACTGATCCGGCTGCTGGCACAGTAGCTGCCGTGCACGGTGACCATGGCGGCCTGTGCCGATGACCATTGCCTGGCCCGGGAGCTCCAGGCGCAGACGTCGTTGAAAGCTAGCTGCCCGCCAGAGACGCCGCCCGCCCCCAACGGCGCCAGCACCCACCCAGAATCGTACCCTCCTCCACGCCATCCTACGACACAGATGGTTTGTCATTGAGAATCTTGCCCATAGGCTAAACCTACCTCGCGGCGCAACTGACGGGCGTGATCAAGGCCTATTACCGCGAGCTGAACGCCGGCTGCCACACAAAGCAGCTGGTTGACTCGGGCTGGATCGCCATTCCCAACAACGTGAGCCTGGACGAGGTCCAGGCCACTCGTCTCTTCGGCGCATGGCCGGCAAAGGAAGCAGCATGAACAAGCCACTCGACCGCCTAATCAAGATCGAGGAAGTGCTGGACCAAGTAGGATGCGGCCGGTCCAAGCTCTACGACATGATCCAGCTTGAGGAGTTTCCCGCACCCGTGAAGCTGGGCCGGTACTCACGATGGTCGCAGCTGGAAGTGCAGAACTGGATCGAACAGATGAAACGAAACAGGGCGGCCTGAGCCGCCCTTCATCAGTTCCCAGCAGCCAACACATACTCCTGCCACCACCGCATCAACTCTCGCCTCTCCTGCAGATATTCGGCATGGTTGTATGCTGCCTTCGTCCTGTTCTCCTCCGCATGCGCGAGCTGCATCTCGATTACTTCGGTCCTGAAAAGCCCAGACTCATAGAGGTGAGTTGAGGCAGTAGCGCGGAAGTCGTGGCACGTAAACCCTTTCATCCTCAGTCGCTCCAGCGCCCTATTGAACGTCGAGCCATCAACTGGCTTATCAGGGTGCCTCAACCCGGGGAACATCAGCTCACCACCACCCGTGATGCCCTTCAGCTCCCGCAGCAACTGAACAGCCCTCGGCGGAAGCGGCACCAAGTGCCGACGCCCCTTCTTCATCAATTCGACCGGGATATCCCAAAGCCCAACATCCAGGTCAACATGCTCCCAGCGCCCTCGGCGGATCTCCACCGTCCTGAGGAAGAGTAGCTGCAGCAACTCCAGGGCTATAGTGTTCGTTCGAAACCCGCCGTAGGACTGTAGGCCTTCCCTAAACTTGGCGATATCCGCGGCGGACATTGGCTGGCTATGCTGGATTGGCTTGCGCACGAACGCCCCGTAAAGCACCGCTGCGGGATCAGCATCCGCGCGTAGCGTCCGGACACCAAACCGGAACATCTGGGAAAGCCAGTTGCACAGGGCAATGGCATAGTACGTTGCCCCCCTGCTCTCCATACGCCGCAAGCACTCCAGCAGTTGAGCAGCGGTTACCTCTCGAACCGGCAGCCGACCGATGTAAGGGAACAGGTTCTTGGCAAAGGCCCTGGTCAGTTGGTTGCGATAGCTCTCGCTGACATTGCTCTTGGTTGCTATCCACTCCAAGGCGACCACCTTGAAGGAGGACTGATTCTCCACTTTCTGCCTCGCCCGTTCGAGTCGGCGAACATGGGCCGGATGCCGCCCCTGCTTCACCAGCGCTCGGGCACGATCACGCTCCGCTCGAGCATCGGCCAGCCCCATTTCTGGGTACTCGCCAATGGCGAAAACGTTCTCGACACCGTCTATTTTGTACCGGTAGCGCCAGAGCTTGCTCCCTGTAGGGCGAATCTCAATGAAGAGTCCCCGCTCATCGCTGAACTTACGGGGTTTGGGGCCTGGCTTGGCTTGGCGGATTTGGACATCGGTCAAAGGCATGGCGGGTATCTCCTAGCGGCTAACGAACCCCGCTTTAATACCCGCTTTTCTCACGACTGGGCCAGCACGCAAGCGGACGCTAGCGGACGCAAAATGCCCAGGCGCCGCGCCATTCAGGCACCAGTCGGACGCAAAAAAACATCCGCGGACGGTGTGTGCAGTCAACGTGGATGATTTTTCTGGCAGTCATTATTCGCAGTCGTTAGCCGGCCATGCACTACTGCCCGGCATTACTGGCCGCTGGCGCAGGCTCGACAACCTCCACCTCGGGCTCAGGCTTGTTCATATACGCCTGGATCACCAGAATGACGATCAGCATGAAGGCTGCCAGCGGCAGCAGCTTGGTCTTCTTCGGCGCTAGCTGCGGTACTTCGGCGCCACAGGCCGGACAGGTCGTTGCCTGGCTCGGTAACGACGCACCGCAGGCTTTGCATTCAAGTCCCATGATCATTCTCCAGTTCAATAGCCGCCGACTCTAGCCCAACAGCGGGTTGATGGGCTACGCCAACGATCACCGGCCGCACAGAACCCCATACAGCAGGCCAGCTCAGTCAACCCGCGCGCCCAGCCTCAGCCCTCGCCAAACCCCGGCCAGCCAGGCCTGAGGCCTGATTCAAGTACCTGATACAACGCTAAGCATTTGAACAAACAACAGTTTTTCTCAAGACAAGCGTTGACAGGCAGTTTTTTGGCGATAGAATTGGCGCCGCGGGATGGAGCAGTCTGGTAGCTCGTCGGGCTCATAACCCGAAGGTCGTAGGTTCAAATCCTGCTCCCGCAACCAGATACTCAAAAAAGGCCACTCAATCGAGTGGCCTTTTTTGTTGGTGCCCGCCAAGCGGACTTAAGCAATTGATTGAAAAGCAGAAATAAATTGACAAGAGCGCCTATTCAGATAGAATCTTCGGCGCGGGATGGAGCAGTCTGGTAGCTCGTCGGGCTCATAACCCGAAGGTCGTAGGTTCAAATCCTGCTCCCGCAACCAGATACTCAAAAAAGGCCACTCAATTGAGTGGCCTTTTTTGTTGGTGCCCGCCAAGCGGACTTAAGCAATTGATTGAAAAGCAGAAATAAATTGACAAGAGCGCCTATTCAGATAGAATCTTCGGCGCGGGATGGAGCAGTCTGGTAGCTCGTCGGGCTCATAACCCGAAGGTCGTAGGTTCAAATCCTGCTCCCGCAACCAGATACTCAAAAAAGGCCACTCAATCGAGTGGCCTTTTTTGTTTCTGCGCGCGCAACGCTCATTAAAACAATTGATTAGAAAGCAGAAATCAATTGACAAAATCACCTATTCGGATAGAATCTTCGGCGCGGGATGGAGCAGTCTGGTAGCTCGTCGGGCTCATAACCCGAAGGTCGTAGGTTCAAATCCTGCTCCCGCAACCAGATACTCAAAAAGGCCACTCAATCGAGTGGCCTTTTTTGTTTGTGACTTCGGGGGCTCTGCTCAGCAATGCTTAAGGTTCGCCCCTTAAGCTAGGCGCAGTTTGAATCAACCACGCCGGAGCCACCCCGAACATGACCTGGAAAAATACCGCATCCCATTACGGCAAGCTGTCCATCGGCTTGCACTGGTTGATGCTGCTGCTGATTGCTACGGTCTACTTCACCATGGAGTACCGCGGCCTGTTTCCCAAAGGCAGTGATGGCCGCGCGCTGATGAAGCAACTGCACTTCATGCTCGGGCTGTCGATCCTGGCGCTGGTCTGGTTGCGCATCCTGACACGGCTGATCGCACCTGCCCCCCTGATTCAGCCTACCCCGCCTAAGGTGCAGACGAAACTTGCCAAGCTGATGTACCTGGCGCTCTACCTGCTAATGATTTGCACCCCACTGCTGGGCTGGCTGCTCCTCAGCGCCGAAGCCAAGCCAATCCCGTTCTTCGGCCTGGAACTACCTGCACTGCTCAGCAAGGACCATGCACTGGCCAAGCTATTTGAACACTGGCACGTATGGATCGCCCAAGCCGGCTATTGGCTGATCGGCCTGCATGCCTCAGCCGGGCTGTTTCATCATTACGTACGCGGCGACAATGCCCTGAGAATGATGCTGCCCAGCCGCAAGTAATACTCTTACCAGCACGCCACCTTTAGAGAAGAAGGGCTCGCCACTAGCTGGCAAGCCTTTCTTTTCTATAGGTCCGAACTCGCGTCGCTGAGCGCTCAACGCAACACCCGCCCGCGCCCACCCAACAGTGCAGAATTTCTTGGCGAATCCACTGCCAGCGCCCGCTAATTGCCTCGCTCGTCCAAGAGTACTGGCGAAGTTTGCGGGGCGCCGCTAGAATTGCGCACTTTTTGATCAGCGGCGCCTCCAGCGCCCATCCTTCAAAGTCTGAGGTTCGCCGCATGTCCACCCCCGCCACGCCGAAAGTCGGATTCGTCAGCCTCGGTTGCCCGAAAGCCCTGGTCGATTCCGAACGCATCCTCACCCAACTGCGCATGGAAGGTTACGAAGTCGTGTCGACCTACCAGGACGCCGACGTGGTGGTGGTCAACACCTGTGGCTTTATTGACAGCGCCAAGGCCGAATCCCTCGAAGTGATCGGTGAGGCCCTGGCCGAAAACGGCAAGGTCATCGTCACCGGCTGCATGGGCGTGGAAGAAAGCGCGATCCGCAACGTGCACCCCAGCGTGCTCTCCGTCACTGGCCCGCAGCAGTACGAGCAAGTGCTGAATGCCGTGCATGAAGTGGTACCACCGAACAAAGAACACAACCCGCTGATCGACCTGGTGCCACCGCAAGGCATCAAGCTGACGCCGCGCCACTACGCCTACCTGAAGATTTCCGAAGGCTGCAACCACAGCTGTAGCTTCTGCATCATCCCCTCGATGCGAGGCAAGCTGGTCAGCCGTCCGGTCGGCGAAGTGCTCAGCGAAGCCGAGCGCCTGGTCAAGGCCGGGGTCAAGGAGCTGCTGGTGATCAGCCAGGACACCAGCGCCTATGGCGTGGATATGAAGTACAAAACCGACTTCTGGAACGGCCAACCGGTGAAAACCCGCATGACCGAACTCTGCGAAGCGCTCTCGAGCATGGGCATCTGGGTGCGCCTGCACTATGTCTATCCGTACCCGCACGTCGACGAGCTGATCCCGCTGATGGCCGCCGGCAAGCTACTGCCGTACCTGGACATCCCCTTCCAGCACGCCAGCCCGAAAGTACTGAAAGCCATGAAGCGTCCGGCCTTCGAAGACAAGACCCTGGCGCGGATCAAGAACTGGCGCGAGATCTGCCCGGAACTGACCATCCGCTCGACCTTCATCGTCGGTTTCCCCGGTGAAACCGAGGAAGACTTCCAGTACCTGCTCGACTGGCTGACCGAAGCCCAGCTCGACCGCGTCGGCTGCTTCCAGTACTCCCCGGTAGAAGGCGCATCGGCCAACCTGCTGGATAACCATGTACCCGATGACATCAAACAGGATCGCTGGGATCGCTTCATGGCGCATCAGCAGGCGATCAGCGCCGCACGCCTGCAGTTGAAAGTCGGCAAGGAGCTTGAGGTATTGATCGACGAAGTCGACGACCAGGGCGCCGTAGCGCGCTGCTATGCCGACGCCCCGGAAATCGACGGCAGCGTGTTTATCGCCAGCACCGAGGTCAAACCCGGAGACAAGGTGCGCGTACGCATCGTCGACGCCGACGAATACGACATGTGGGCCGAACTGATCTAAAACGCCGCGCCCCTCGCTCGAGGGGCGCGCGCTTCTTCTAAACTGCTAATAAACGCCCAACCAGGCCAGCCCCATGGCCAGACTCAAAGTCTATTACGACGGCGCCTGCCCGCGCTGCGTGGCCGATCGTCGCCGCTATGAAAAGCTGCGCACGCTTAGCGACGACAGCGTGGAGTGGCTGGACATCACCGGCAAGGCAGAGCAACTGCGTGCGGCCGGCATCGACCCGCACCTGGCACTGACTGAACTGCACGTCGAAGATGCCCAAGGCCGCATCCACCGCGAACTGGACGCCTACATCCTGCTGATGGCGCGCACCCCTGCCCTGCGCCCGCTGGCCTGGCTACTCGGCCTGCCCGGCCTCAAACCCATGTTCTCCTGGAGCTACCGCCACTGGGTGTTGCGCCGCCTGCACCAGGAAGGCCGACTGTAGCAGTGCGCAAAATCCATCAGCGCCATCGCCCGCCTTGCTGGGTACGCGAAGCGGCCATGACCGTGGCGTAGACCTCCTTGACCCCCGCCGCGAACTGTTCGATGGAGTGCTCCTCGGCCACCAACAGGGCATGGTTGGACATTTCTTCGCGCAGCCGATCATCCTCGAGCAGCAGGATCACCCGCGCGCACCACTGGCCAATATTTTCCGGCGTCTTGAAGCCGTTATAGCCCTGCCTGACCACATCATCGATACCACTCGAGCGTACCGCCACCACTGGCAAGCCGGCAGCCATGGCCTCCAGAACAACCATGCCCTGGGTCTCCGATTTTGAGGCGAACAGAAACAGCTCGCCCAGCCGGTAGTACAGCGCCATGTCCTCTGGCGGGACGGCGCCGAGCAACCTGAAATGACGACCGAGACCCAGCTCGTCGATACGCCCGTGCAGCCGCTCGCGCTGATGACCATCACCGATCATCAGGACCAGGAAGGGCCGCTCGGTCTGCCCGCGCAGACTGGCGATCGCATCGATCAGGAAATCGATATTTTTTTCATTGGAAAGCCGCGAAACACTGATCAGGACCTGCTCCTCGCCAATGCCCAGCGCCGCCCTCAGGCGGGCGACTTGCTCCCCTGTCACTTCGTGAAAGCGCCGGTAGTCGATGCCCGTGGGTTGCACGAAAACGGGCGTCTTCACGCCGATCATGCGCAAATATTCTTCGGCGGAGTTAGTGGGCACGATCACCGCATCGCATTTATTGGCAAAGCGCTTGATCAGCGCATGGGAGATCAAGTTGCGGAAGAGCGTGCCAGGCAGCGGCACGAAGTGAGCATAGTGTTCCAGCCGGGTGTGGTAGGTAAAAACCGCCGGCACCCGCAGCCGATGCGCCAGCAGCAGACCCAACGAGCCGAGCCAGAAAGGATGGTGCAGGTGGATCAGGTCGGGACGAAAGTCTCTGACCGCCTGACCGATACGCCTTAGAAAAATATTGGCCAAGCGGAGTTCCCGCTTCTCGCCCATGGCCAGGAGCGACGGCACCCGGACGACATGTGCCTCCTCGCGCGGCTGATCCCGATATCCTGGCGCGATGACCAGAACAGCGTTGCCCATGGCGTCCAGCCCTCGCCGCAGCCGCTCGATCGAGATGGGGACACCACCGATGAAAGGCAGGTAGTTGTTGGTGAACATCACGACCCGCAGCGGTTTCTCCACCCAGGGTGAGGGATCCAGATCGAAATTCGGGTAATAGTCGCGTTCGGCGAAGGCCAGCGTGTAGAGCTTGATCGCGGCGATGGTCAGGCCGCAGACCAGCAGGATGAAGTTCAGGTAACCCACGTAGAACAGCGAATAGATGAAGAACCAGAGACTCTCGAGTTGCTTGAAGAGCGGGTGCTGGCCCACGTCGAGACGCTGCAACTGGATACCGATGCCCTGTGCAGATACCGACACCTGCACATAGTGATGAAAACTGGCCTGATCGCTCAGGAGCAGACCACCCGCCCCGCCGCTGGTGATAAACCGGGTATTGCCGCGCCGCTGCTCGGAAAACAGAGGCAGGTTGGCGGCAAATATCGCATCGATAGGGTGTTCAGCGAACAGCCCCAACAGCGCTTCACGGAACGCTGCGGGCTGCAGGTAATCCTGTTCGTCGGCAAAGCGGGCAGGCACTTCGCCGTGCAGCAGCGGCTGGCCGGTAAAGACAAAGGTTTGTTGTGCATCACTCTGACGCAGGAGATCCCTGAGCCAGAGAATCTGCCAGCGCCAAGGCGTTTTACCGGTGCTGTCGAGAAAGATGAAGTGGCTGCTGCCGGCGCGGAAGCTGAAAAAATGCGGGCCGAAATGCTCGTAGAACCGATAGCTGCCGAACGCTTGGTATTCATGGGCGCCAAAGGTCAGCAGATAGGGCATCTGCAAATGACTCAGGGTGCCGTGCAACGCCCGGTACTTGTCCTCGCCGCCACCGCTGACCGCGTTGCCGGCGGAGATGATGAAATCGACGCCGGACGCGTTGAGCATGGGAATAATCCGTCGCTCGAAAATGCCTACGGAATTATTGATATTGCCCACCACCGCGAAACTGAAGCTATTCCGGCTCTCCAGCCGCGCCTGAATCGCCTCTATCTGGCCGGTGTGCTCGGCCTCGAAATCAGACAGCACAACGTTCAGATAGGCCTTGTAGCCCAGCAGCAGGCAGACAATCAGCACATTGCAATAGAAAAGGATCTTGAGTGGGCGGCGCACTGTCATTGAGGACTGATCCGGCTACGTGCCTGGACGCACTGCTCCACCGCCCAGCTGATGATTGTGCCGCGAGCGAGGGCGACAAATAGCCCGTGCAGCCTCGCCCACCGCCAGGCGACTGGGCAGCAAAATCCTGCAAGGTTGAGCCGCCTACGATGCGCTAAGCATAGACGGCCGCAGCCCCATCATGCAGAAGGCTCAACGGCGCGAGCGGGTAAAGTCAGTGCTTGCGCCTCATGCATCACTGCAAAGCCTGACGAATCTCCGAAAGCAGGGCCTGGTCCGCGACGGGCTTGAGCACTGTGCTGCTGGCAATAACCTGACCGGACGCACTCAACAAGCTGACCCTGGTGTTGTGGCTTATTTCACCATTGTCCAGCGCCCGATACTTGATCTTCAACACCGCCGCCATGGCCCGGGTTTGCCCCTCATCGGCCGCCACCGCCAGGCGGAAAAACCGCTCATCGAGCTGATGCGTGTGACTCATGTGTGCCAGCGAGGCCGGCGTGTCGTGCTGCGGATTCAGGCTGACCATCAGCACCTTGAGCGCACCCTCCTCGGGCTGGAGCTCGGCGATGGTGCGCTGCAGGCTCTGCATGAGCACTGGACAGGCCGATGCACAATCACCATAGAACATGGTGACCAGCAGCGGCTTGCCAGCCATTTCACGCCAATCAAAATGCTCGCCCTGTGCATCGGTGAGGGGCATCGCCAACCCATACAAGGAGTCAGCGGGCACGCTGGCGAGCGCGGCATTGACAGGTGCCTCCTGCGCCCACGGCATTACTCCGGGGGTCAGCAACAAGACAGCGGACAACAAGGCGCCAGGCAGCGCCAGTCTCAGACGTTTGACGCTATTCATTAGGGGTTCCCGATAAATGAGGGGCGGGGTCACGCGCGCAGCGAAAACCCAGATAGTTGCCGCCCTGATTGGCCTCCATGGCCGCCAGCAGGGACAAACGAATCAGAACCGCGTAGTTGTTTTTGTCGCTGAGCGACAGCGCCGCGCCACCGCAGAACGCCAACTGTTTCTGCTCGCCCTGAGTCCGACTGTCGGCGCTGACGAACAGACCATTGAAGTCCTCGACCCACTCCCACGTCAGTTCATGCAGATCATGGATGCCGTAGTAATTGGCCGGTTGCAGACCTATGGCTTGGGGCGGCTGGCTGGCCGGCCGCGAATACCAGGAGAGAATTCGCGCCAGCCAGACCGGATCCCCCCGCGCATCGGCGCGCTGCTCGTCGGCGGCGGCGGCAAACTCCCACTCGTACCAGGTTGGCAACCGCGCCTGTTCACTTGCGCAGTAAGCCTGGGCGGCATGCCAGCTAACCTGGGTTACCGGTGCGCCTGCCTGCAACGGCGCAAACACCAGCGGCCCAGCCCACAGCGCCAGATAGTCCGCGCCCGCCAGCACCCCAGGCACCGTGCCGCGCCGCCACTGCGGGTGTGCCTGGAGAAACTCAAGGTACTCGGCATTGCTCACCAGCGTGCTACGCAGCCAGAACGGCTGAATGCTGGCCGGCGAGCTTTCACCATCGGCCGGCAACACGCTGCGAAACTCACCACCCTCCAGCAACCGGTAATCGGCGGCCCACGTACTGCCGGCGATGGCCGTGCCGCACAACAGCACGGCACGAATCGCCCAGGCGCACGTCAGCGTCAGGTTCACAACTTCTTGATCTGACGCATCTTGCTGACCATCTCCGGGGTCAGCACGGACTTGCCTTGGTTCAGTGCCACATTGATGTAATTGATCACCGCAGAGACATCGTTGTCGTTCAGATCTTGCGGCGGCATCACACCGTTGTAGCGCTCACCATTGACCACCAACTCGCCACTGCGACCGTGCAAGACGATATAGGCCATTTCATACGGCCGTTCCTGGAAGAAATCGGAGTCGGCCAACGGCGGGAACACCCCGGCCACACCCGTACCATCGGGCAAGTGGCAAGCCGCACAAACCCGCTCATAAACGGCCTTGCCGCGCGTCAGCACTGCATCGCCAGCCGGCACCTGCGGCGCCTCAACTTTGGCCACGGCTACTTGACCCGTTACCGCAGGCAAAGGCTTCTTCACCCCTTCGCCATAAATTTCCGGCTGTGGAGCACCACTGACAGCCAGCAAACCTACTGCCCCCTTGTTGAAGGCACGGGTCAACGAGTGGTCGACGAGGGTCAGGTTGCCCGGCACCTTGGGTACGAATTCGACAATAGTCGAGCCGCCTGGGGGCACCATGGTGGTTTGCACATTTTCCTGATAATGGCTACCACCGTCGCTGTACACACGGTCGAAGATCGCGCCTATCACATGAAAACTGGAGGTCAGGTTGGGGCCGCCGACGCCGAAGTACATCCGGACCTTTTCACCGATGTTGGCGGTCAGCGAGTTCTCGCCAGTGAGGGCGCCATCGGCACCGTTGAACAACACATAAGTGGGCTTTTCATCGACCGCTTTCTGCATGTCAAAATTCTGCAGACCCTCGGCGCGGTATGCACCCGAGGTGTAGAAATCGCCCTGCATTACATAGAGTTCACGGTCAACCTTGGACATGCCCTCTTTGGGCTCGACCAGGATCATGCCGTACATGCCATTGGCCACGTGCATGCCCACGGGCGCCGTGGCGCAGTGATAGACATACAGCCCGGGAGACAGGGCTTTAAAGCTAAAGGTCGCTTCATTTCCCGGCGCAATCAGGGTTTGCTCCGCGCCGCCACCCGGGCCGCTAACGGCATGCAAATCGATATTGTGCGGCAGTTTGTTGCTGGCCAGGTTCTGCAGATGCAGTTCGACAGTATCGCCTTCACGCACACGGATCATTTTGCCCGGCACGGTGCCGCCAAACGTCCAGAACATATAGCGCGTACCGGGCGCTATTTCTTTCTCGACCTCTTCCACGGTCAGATTGACCACCACCCGCGCCGGACTTTTACGGGTAATTGGCGCTGGTACCGCCGGGGGCGCGACCAGCTCCTGAACGATCACCGGCAGATCCGCTGCGGTCGCAGCGACTGCGGCTGTCGAGGTTAGTCCCAACAGGCAAGAAGCCAGCACGAATTCCGTTATTGCTCGTGTGTAAGTACGTTCTTTCATGTGCCTGTCCTCACCCTCACTGGCAGAAGTATTGATAAATCCAGGCGAAATAGTTGCATACCTAACGAATTGTTGATTGACCATGATCAACGCCCTGAAAATCAGTTGAAATACTGATTGCAGCGGACCGGAGCATGAAGAAGGTAGTTTTTCCGAGCGCTATTCGTCCCTGCATTCAGGCGGGCAGTATTTCCCGTCGCCGATTTCCAGCCCCCAAACAAGCTGCAGGGGCATGGTCGCCCCCTGCCAACCCCATACCCGGAACAAGCCAATCCGGCTTCGCCGTGGGCTGCAGAAGACAGAGCTATAGTTGCTGATGACATCGTTCTGGCGTGCAGCCGGCCAGACAAGCGGCGGCAGGACGGACGTTCGTTTACCACGTCGCCGCGCCAACTTCTGATGTGTGCGGACGGTTACCGTCCAGCGCGGCATCCAGGCTAATGGAGGCTTACCATGACTTCAGTCAGCGAAATTGCGCCGGATTTGTATCGCCTATCAACCTACGTGCCGGAAGCAAACCTGCAGTTCAACCAGTTCCTGCTACGTGACGAGCAGCCCTTGTTACTGCATACCGGCATGCGTGGCCTCTTTCCATCCGTCAAGGAGGCCGTGGCTCGCCTGATCGACCCGACGACGCTGCGTTGGATCGCCTTCAGTCACTTCGAGGCCGATGAGTGCGGCTCACTGCGCGAGTGGCAGACCCTGGCGCCAGAGGCCTGCGCCCTGTGCAGTTTGGTTGGCAAGGTGGTGAGTGTCGACGATGTGGTGGCCGCCAGGCCGGCTCAGGCGCTCGACGACGGAGAACTGATCAGCACCGGCAAATATCGTTTGCGCTTCCTGCGTACACCGCACGTGCCCCACTGCTGGGATGCCGGATTGTTCTTCGAGGAAACCCAAGGCACCCTGCTCTGTTCCGACCTCTTCCACCAGAACGGCGATGTCGAGCCGATCACCTCCTCGGACGTGATCGGCAGGGCCAGGCAAACACTGCTGGACTATGAGAACAGCCCGCTCGCCGCCTACATGCCTTACACCCGACAAACCGCGCCGACGCTGGAGCGCCTGGCGCAACTCAAGCCCAGTACGCTCGCGACCATGCATGGTTCGACCTTTACCGGCAACGGTGAACAAGCTATCCGCGACCTCGCCGCTGTCCTGAAGGAAATTCTCGACACAGATTGACCAGCCGGATTGGTATGGCTATCACCCTCTACCCCCGTACTCCCTGGTGACAGGATTGTCGCCTGCGACCAGCAAGGACAAGACACCCAGGGTGAACACTCAACCGCTGACTTCGACCGGACTGGCCAACAATTTGCGTCGTCAAGCGTACAAGAGGGCTTCGATCACACTCAGGCTTGCTCGAAGCGAGTAGAATGCGCGCCCGTCGCGCTTGGAGCGCGGGTTGGCCACACATGGACGCTGTCATCGAGGAGTTTTATCTTGCGCCTACTCATCACCCTGGCCACCTGCCTGTTGCTCGGCGCCTGCGCCGGGAACCCGCAGTCGACCTATGAACACGCCGTGCGCTCGGCGCATGGCCCGATCGCCAAAAGCAATCTCGAAGCCACCCATAATGTCCAGGCGATCCCCCTGCCATTGAATCCCGGACTGCTGCCGCCAACCTGGCAGATCGGCGCGGATCAGCCGCGCCTGGACTTCGGCAGCTCGATCTCCAATTATCGGGTGTTCTCCCTGGAACTGAAAAAGGGCGAGCGCTATGCGCTCAACGTCAATTCGCTGTGCCACGACGCCTGCCTGGGCTTCAACAAGTTCGCCCTCAAACCGCGAGCGCTGCTGCTCGACGCCTACGGCACGGTGATCGCCAGCCAACCAACGCGCGCCACCGGCGTAGTCGGCCAGGTCAGCCTGGGCTGGGATGGCGAAGCGCCGGAAGATGGGACTTATTACCTACTGGTGGCTGCGGACAATGAAGACATCGGCAAAACCATCGTGATCGACAACATCTGGATCAACAATTCACCATTGATGGCGATAAATGTCGGCATGCACAGCGCACCTTTCGGCCAGATCAGCGCCTTTTCCACGTCCAAGGACCAGTAAAAATAGCGCCTGCCGGGCCTGCCCCCCGGCAAACAGCCGCCCTGCCTACCCGCTCGCCGCCGCGCCTCGTATGGGCGCCAATCAGGCAGCCGAACGCCTGCAACACAGTGGTTAACCCTGCGCGCCGCACATGGCAGCATTCGACGGTAGTGCTAGCCGGCCAAAACCAACATGCACCTCGCCAGCGCGGATTCACGGCTAACCGTCGGCCTATTGATCAGAAGCAAGGCACGTTGCGCGTAACGCCTTAGCCTGTAGCGACCACCCCCAAGGGTCTAAACAGTCGTAACGCGCGAGGTTCATATGAGTATCACGTCCGCCAGCATCTGCGAGGCTGCCGACCAGCTGCAGGGTTTTGTCGGTTTCAATGCCAGGACCGGCCAACATATCGTGCGCTTCAGCGAGGATTCTTTAGGTCTGGATGTGCCGCAAGACAGCATCACCCCGAGCTGCGAGTTCGTCTGGGCCGCCGGCCAAGATCAACTGATGACCCTCAAGCGCGAACGCCTGCAATTGCTCCTCGACCTGCGCATCGACGAACGCCTGAATATCGGCGAACCGCTGCGGGTGTATATGCAGCGCCAGGATCTAGCGGAGATCACTGCCGAACGCCTACTTCGCCACGCCTGACGCCGTGACGCCGGCCCAATGCCCTCGAGCAACAAACAGATTGGAGTACCCAGGGTGCGCGGCCTTACCGCGCGACTGACCGGCTATTGTTCAGTTATGGGCGTAGACTTTGATCCATGCAGGCTCATGCAGTTGGGAGGTGCTAATGACTGAAACCCCTACGCTCCACGCAGCACTCAACCGCAATCTAGACCGAGGTTAAGATCATGAGCAAAGGCATGGACTCAAAGAAACAAGCGAAAAAGAAACCGCTTAAAACCGCGCAAGAAAAGCGCATGACGAAAAAGGGTAAACACGCCGATAAAACTCTGCTCGGCAGCCACGCAACCGTCTGAACCAATCGCCCAACAGCAGGCCAACGACCTGCTGTTGGGCAGATAAACGCCGAACCCGCCACTCTCGCTAGACGACTTGCCCAGCATGGACGATCTGCACTGCCGTGCCCTACCTGTCCCATTGCTACCGCTGGTGGATGAGTTCTATCGCGCCCATCGCTCCCCCATGCGCGTCGACCGCCAGGCCCAGGTGTGGGTCATGCAACACACCGAAATTGTCGCCGCCCTGTGCCTGCGCCCGCTGACACATGGGCATTGGCTTAGCGGCCTGCTCGTCGCACCGAGCCAACGCCGCCAAGGGCTGGCGCGCCAATTGATCGAACAGGCCCTGGCACTTACCAGCGAACCGGTCTGGTTGTTCTGTCACCCCGAACTACACAGCTTCTATGCAAGCCTGGGCTTTCTGCCCGGCACCAGCCTACCCGCGGCACTCGCCGAGCGGCTGTCGCGCTATCAGCGCAAGAAAAACTTGATCGCCCTGTGCCGTTAGCGAGCACACTGACCACAGCCTCGGCAGACAGATGCCGCACTATTTATCAGCTTGGCGTAAATGCTGGCACTTTGTTCAGCTTTTGCCCTTGCCGGTTCAGGCAAAGCTCTGCATCCTTCCGCCATAACAACGACAAGAGCCTTTCATGGCCAGACTGACTCAGCAACTGCTCAAGCGGCTGCGCAATGACTTCCAGTTGTCCATCATTACCCTGATGAGCCTGTTCGGCATCATGGGCATCTCGCCCTACGCCGTGTATCGACTGGCCGAAGGCAATTACCTGGTCAGCGCCGCCGACACCACCATCGTGTTCTCCACCGTCTGTGCCGTGCTCTATGCCTGGCGCACCGGCGACACGGTCAAACCCGGCATCTATCTGGCGATCATTTTCTCACTGGGTGCGACGCTGATCGCCATCAACTTGGGGGTCAACGGGCTGTTCTGGATCTACCCACTGATCCTGTTCAACTTCTTCATGGTCTCCCCGGGGAAAGCCATGGTGGCCACCGTATTGGTGCTGTCGACCCTGGTCGGCTACGCACTGCTGGTACCGGGCACGATATTCGAGAGCAGCTACCAGATGATGTCGTTCCTGGTCACCGGCCTGTTGGCCAGCGTCATGACCTTCATCTTCGCCTACCGGACCCGCAGCCAGCGCGACCAGTTGCAGATCCTGGCGATCCAGGATCCGCTGACCGGCGCGCGCAATCGCCGAGCGATGAATGAAGAACTGAAGATCGCCGTGTCCACCCATCGCCGGCACGGCAACAGCTATGGCGCACTGGTGATGGACCTGGATCACTTCAAACAGATCAATGACAGGTTCGGTCACCAGGCTGGCGATCAGGTGCTGGTGGCCTTTGTCGACCTGATCAAGTGCTGCTCACGCCAGGAAGATCGCCTGTTTCGCTTCGGCGGCGAAGAATTCCTGCTGCTCTTGCCCAACACCGACGAACGCGGCCTCAAAACCGCGTCGACTCATCTGCAACAGCAAATCGCACAAAGCCTGCCAGGCCCGGGCGGCCCCGTGACCGTCTCGATCGGCGGCGCCATCCTGCGCGACGACGAGCACTGGGAATCCTGGCTGGAACGCGCCGATCAATGTCTGTATCAAGCCAAAAGTGCCGGGCGCAACCGCACCATCATTGATGGCGCACTGCACAACCCAGAGCAACTGCCCGCACAATAGCGAGCCGGCCGCACGAACAGGCCCTGCATCGGACACAGCGCCTCTGGCGAAACACTTGCTCTCGCAAGTACGCTAGCGCTGTAGCTGCGTCCCGTCCCGGCCATGAGGATGACGCGCCCAATCACGCGCAAAAGATCGGCCTGCGGCTGTAACAAGCCGAGCCTCAGCCAGTCTATTGAACACATCACCGCGCAGAGAACAGCCATGAAACGTCGTTCATTCATTCAGGGCATGGCCTTGTTGCCCACCCTGCCGCTACTCGCCAGCCATGCACCGTTCAGCCAGGCCGCGACTGTCGTGCCGCTGGACAAAGCGCACAGCGAGTGGCGCGAACTGTTGTCGCCAGAGGCCTATGCGGTCCTTTTCGAAGAGGACACCGAACGGGCAGGCAGTAGCCCGTTCAACCAGGAAAAGCGCGCGGGCACCTACATCTGCGCCGCCTGCTACTTGCCGCTGTTCGACAGTCAGCACAAATTCGAAAGCGGCACCGGCTGGCCCAGCTTTACCCAGGCGATTGCCGGTAACACCGAATTCAAGCGCGACTTCAAACTGATCTTCCCGCGCACCGAATACCACTGCGCTCGCTGCGAGGGACACCAGGGCCACCTGTTCGACGACGGCCCGCAGCCTCGCGGCGAACGCTGGTGCAACAACGGTGTAGCGTTACGCTTCATCCCCCAGGGTGAAGCCTTGCCCGCCCTGAGGAGTTGAACATGACCACTACGCCCCTACTCTGGCTCTCCCGCGGGTCGCAGAGCGCTGCCGCGCTGCTCTTGGCTGGGCTACTCAGCGCCTGCGGACCGACCTCGGCCGAAACGACCCAGGCCGCCACACCAATGCCGAACGACGCCAGCACACAGGATGCAGGCGTGGCGGTATTCGCCGGGGGCTGCTTCTGGTGCACCGAGTCGGACTTCGACAAGGTGCCCGGCGTACTGTCCACCACCTCCGGCTACATCGGCGGCACCGTCGACAATCCCAGCTATGAACAGGTATCGGCCGGCACCACCGGCCATATCGAAGCCGTGCAAGTGCACTATGACGCCAGCAAAACCAACTACGCCAAGTTGCTGAAAGCTTACTGGCCAACCATCGACCCCATCACCGCCAACGCCCAGTTCTGCGATCACGGCTCGCAGTACCGCAGTGCGATCTTCTCTGCCAACGCCGAGGAACAGGCTCAGGCCCAAGCGTCGAAAGCCGCGCTGCAAGCCTCCGGGCGCTTCAAGCAGGAGATCGTTACCGAAATACTGCCGATGACCACCTTCTATCCGGCCGAGGACTACCACCAGGACTACTACCAACGGAACCCGCTGCGCTACACCTACTACCGCAACGGCTGCGGCCGCGATGCACGGCTGGAAAAGCTCTGGGGCAAGAAGCACTGAAATATCGAGCACAGCCGGCGAATCGCCGGCTGATGCCGAGGTATTCAGATATTGATTAGAAGCGGCAACGCGCTCGCGCATCGGCTAATTTGATTCCCTTCCCGTTCGCGAGCAGCACTTATGACACCCTTGAAGCCCTTGTTCAAACTGGCCACGCTGATCGCCTTTGGCGGCTGGCTGCTGCTGGTCTGCCTACCTTTCTGGCAACTCACCGACGAAGTGGTACTGGGCGTTGTCGTGGTGCTGCTCGGGATGATCTACAGCGGGCTATTGCTCGCGGCAATGCGCCAGCGACCGGAGCCAGGCAGCGGCAGGCCAGGTTTCTTCAGCCTCGGCGGGGTACTCGCACTGCTGCGCCAACCCACAGCCGCGCTCGCCGCCTGGGTGCATATCCTGGCGTTCGATCTGATGGTCGGTTTGTATATCCGCAGCGAAGGCGCCATTGCCGATATCAGCCACTGGGCCCTGTTGCCCTGCTACCTGCTGACCCTGATGTTCGGCCCGCTGGGCCTGCTGGCATTTCTGGCGCTGCGTTACTGGTTGGCCTAGCGGCTAACGACTGCGCTGATAGTGCTGGCTGCTCTGCCCGGGCAAGGTCTGCACCTCATAACCGCCGGGATACTCGATGCTCTGACGAATAGCGCCACGGCTTTCGCTGGACTGACTGCCGTATTGGCTTTGATAACGCCTGAGCACACCATCGCCCGGCAAGCGTTGACCGCCATACAGGTTGTGTTGCTCATAATATTGCGAGCCACCAATGCTGCCGCTGGCACCTGGACTGATATAGGTTTTCGGGATCACCCGAATCGTCTGGGGAGCCTGCGGCTCGGCGCAAACCTGAGCCGCCAGCACCAGCCCCAGCATAACGGCAGTGCATGTGAATCGCGTCATAACCACCTCTACGTCCCGAATAGCGGGGCAAGCCTAGCTAATGAGGCAGCTGGCTGGCTCACAGGTTCAAGCACCTGCCCAATAGCGGGCAGGTGGTGTCGCGCAAGATGAGAGGAATAGCCCCCATATTTACTGGCCCGCAAGATATTCAGGCATACCAGCACAGGCTGCGGGAGGCGATATCGAGTATTTTTCGATCAGCTCTTTTTGTCGACCGCCCTGAACGTACTGTCGACATGGCATATGACTTTTCCCAGACTGAAAAGGCCTATCATTAATCAGATCCCGCCAAGGCAATCCTACTCACCCGCCTCTACACATACCCATCCAACCATTTCACGCCATAGCGGTCAGATGCACTGAGTTCACCCAAAGGATCGGAGACATTTATGCTCAAGCACCTGTGCGCCTTGGCCCTTGCAGGCCTGATCGGCATAACCGCTGGCTGCGTCTATCACGACCATGATCGCGGTCATGACAGATCCAGGGACAACGACAGAGACTCGCGGCATGATCGCGATCATGATCGTGATGACCGCGACCACAAAAAACGCGGTCATCGTTGAGGTGAGCCCCGCCACCCAGCGGGGCTTTTTCGTGAAGGTCTGATTTTCAGGTCTCACTCAGAGTGAGACTCGCCATGCCGAAAGCCAGAACACAGAAGAAAGTCATACTCTCAGGGTTGCCCATGAGGCAGTGTTTGCCGCTGCGGCTAAGGTGGTTCAGATGTCCAGCGTCGGTGAAATCGAAACGGGCAATGAACGGGGGGCACACGACATCCATGTACCCCCACACATACCAGCTAAGCACTTGATTTTATTGGTGCCGTTGAGAGGAATCGAACCCCCGACCCCATCATTACGAATGACGTGCTCTACCAACTGAGCTACAACGGCAAAATGCCTGGGCATTATTCAATGGAGTCTAAGGCCGCTCGAGCAGGTTTTCAAAAAACTGGCATCCGGCGCCCACCTCGACCACTCTCTCGCGTCCGCTGTCAGAGCACAAGCCAGCGCCCCGCAACTGCGGGGCAGGCGCCTTACTTGGCGGGCAACTCAATGCGGTCGTCGTGAATCACGATGCGACCCTGTTTGTACAAGCCGCCGATAGCCTTCTTGAAGTTGCCTTTGCTGACGCGAAACAGGGCGCTGATGGCTTCTGGCGAACTCTTGTCATTGAGGGGCAGCACGCCATCGTGCTCGCGCAGCTTGGCCAGGATCTGCTCGCCCAGGCTGCTCGCCGCTTCCTGTCCAATCGCTTGCAGACTGAGGCTGATCTTGCCGTCTGCGCGCACTTCCTTGATGAAGCCCTTCTCCTGCATGCCGCTGCGCACGAACTTGAACAGTTCGTTTTTGTGGATCAGGCCCCAGTGCTTGCCGTTGATGATCGCCTTGAAGCCCATGTCGGTGGACTCGACCACCAGCAGATCGACTTCCTGACCCGTCGTGTAGGTGGCCGGCACGGTGTCCAGGTAACGATCCAGGCGCGCAGTGGCGGTGATGCGCTTGCTGCGCTTGTCGACAAACACGTAGACCACGCAGTAGTCGCCGACTTGCAGCGGTCGCTTTTCTTCCGAGTGGGGCAACAGCAGATCTTTCGGCAAACCCCAGTCGAGGAATAAACCGACGCGGTTGATATCCACCACTTTCAGGCTGGCAAATTGGCCGACCTGCACTTTCGGTGTTTCTGTGGTGGCAATTAACTTGTCATCGCTGTCCAGGTAAATGAATACATTCAGCCAGTCCTCCACCTCACTTGGCGTGTCTTTAGGGATATAGCGCTTGGGCAGCAAGATTTCGCCGTCCGCACCGCCATCCAGATACAGACCAAAGTCGATGTGTTTCACGACCTGCAAACTATTCATTCGTCCAATTACAGCCATGGTGCCCTACCCTCTTTGCGAGCCGGACATTCTACCTGAGTTGCGGCCTGGATTCTCGACGCCAACACGTGAACGCGCAGGGCCTCGCCAGGGAACCTAGAACCGAACCGACCAGTGGAGACCACCCGCTAAGCAAACCGCTGGACGGCGCATTCCTCTGACAGAAACTTGATAAACAATGACTTACTCAGCGCCATCAGCGCTATCCACACCCTTGGCCAGTCACTGACCTAGCCGCAATTTGAGTTGCCAGCGTTATTTACCAAGCATTTGTCAAGCCGTTCATGTACAATCTCTGCCCAAATTAATTTTTTAATAGGTTAATGGCCGCCATGCGTGTAAAAGCATCAAACAGCAAGCCCAAACCAGCTCCCGCCGTTGAAACCAGCGCCTCGATTGATGCGCAGATCGCCGCCTTCTTGACCTCCGGCGGTGAAATCCAGCAGATCGCCAAAGGCGTCAGTGGCCAGGTCTACGGCGCGTCCAAGCAGATCACCATCGGCAAGAAATAGCCGAGTTCCCTTAGCCCCGCAGCGCTTTGCTCCCCCAGACAAGGCGCTGGGCTAATGCTTCATCCCTCCCCTCTATTTCAGTGTATTCAACTGCCCCTACTGGCGGTTAGCACAAGCATGTTTCAGAATCATGTCTAACTGCGCTCCGCGGTGAATTCGGCATTGCCGTCGATCAGTTGTGACAACTGCTTCTGGAGTATCCGTGCGCCCATTCAGCCATTGGCTGCAGCACCCGGCCAGCGCCTCGCTGACATTGGCCCTGGTATTGATTGTGATCCCACTGGCCAGCCGCTACGGGCTGGGCTGGTCGAACCCGTTCGGTTATCTGTCGGATCTGGCCGTCGGCAGCCTGCTGCTGATCCTGCTGCATGGCCGCAGTTGGTTGTTGCGCCTGCCGGTGCTGCTGGCCTGGGGCATCTTCAGTCTGAGCAACGCTGAACTGATCAGCGCAGTCGGACGCATGCCCGAGCCGGCGGACCTGCACTACCTGGGCGACGCCCAATTCGTCCGCCACTCGACCCAGGGCGCGGGCCTCAGCCACCCTTGGTTAGCCCTGACCCTGACGTTCGGTATCGCCCTGCACCTGCTGCTGAGCAGGCGGCCAAGCGCGCCGGCGCGGCAACGCCTCAACCTGGTCTGGCTGCTGGCCCCGCTGTCATTGCTGCTGACGCATGCCATCTACCAGTACCGCAGCCCCAGCGAAGCCGCCCAATGGCTGCAATTCAACCTGCCGCACAAGATGCTGGCGGAAAGCCTGAGCGCCGGCCAGTTGCGCCTCGCGGACTGGCTGGCCGGCGACCAGCCCGCCAGCCCACCGGACATCCGCACGTTCAACCAGCTCGACCTCGCCGGCATACCGCTGCTCGACCACCCAGGGCAGGCGCGCAATGTGCTGATCATCACCCTGGAAGGCATCCCGGGCGCCTATATCGACGCCAGCCGCAAGGCCCTGCACAGCAGCTACCAGCAAGCGCTGATGCCGCGGCTCAGTCAGTGGGCCGAGCGCGGCATGCTTACTCCGGACTATGTGTTGCACAGCCACCAGACCATTCGCGGCCTGTACGCCATGCTCTGCGGCGATTACAGCAAGCTCGACTCCGGCACGCCGAAAGGCCTCGAACTGCTCGGCAACCCCAAGCGCAGCGAGCAGTGCCTGCCGGCGCAGCTGCGCCAGCGCGGTTTCAGCACCCATTACCTGCAAGGCGCCGGGCTACGCTTCATGGCCAAGGATCAGATCATGCCGCGCATGGGCTTCGACCAGACCCTGGGGCGAGACTGGTTCAAGAACAAGCCCTACCTGGACTTCGGCTGGGGTGTGGACGACAAGACCTATTTCGAAGGCGCCCTGGACTATGTGAAGCAGCTGCGCCAGCAGAAACACCCCTGGATGCTCACCCTGCTCACCGTCGGCACCCACCAACCCTACTCGGCGCCGCAGGACTACCTCGCCCGCTACCCGACCGCCAAGCAAGCGGTGGTCGCCTACCTGGACGACGCCGTGGCGGACTTCCTCACCGGGCTGGAGAAACAGGGCGTGCTCAAGGACACGCTGGTGCTGATCACCTCCGACGAATCCCATGGCGTGGAAAACGTACGCCTGGCGTCGGCCTGGGGCTTCAACCTGCTGCTGGCGCCGGAACAGGCACAACTGCCGGCGCTGAAGAGCGGCGTCTACGGCCACGTCGACCTGACGGCTTCAGTGCTCGACTATTTCGCCCTACCGATACCGGAAAATATCGCCGGCCGCTCGCTGCTGCGCGACTACGCCAGCGGGCGCGCCATGCTGTCCTACACCAACGGCATGCTGCGCCAGCACGACGGCCAGGGCACCTTCACCGAATGCGACTTCCAGCAGGTCTGCCGGCGCTACGCCAGCACCGGATTCATTGCCGATAGCGCGGCCTACCTCGGCCGCATCAGCGGCCGCGAGGCGCGCCTGGTCAGCCAGCGCGCCGCCCTGCTCGACCAATCCCTGCGCAACGGCCAGGCGCAACTGCACTACCAGTTCGCCAACCGCAGACCCATCAAGCTGAAACGCAAAATCGGCGACGACTGGGCGGACAGCCTGGTCGGCGCCCAGTACCTAGAGCTGCCCCGCGGCACGCGCACCACCGTCACCCTGAAAGTGCGCGGCGTGGGCATGGATAGTGGAGGCGCCACGCTGCAGTTGAAAACCAAGGAATTCGAGCGCGACGTGGCCTTGTCGGTCCCCGAACTGCCGCGCCTGACCCAGGACCAACCGATTGAGGTCAGCTTCAGCTTCAACAACCTGGCCGCACGCAAGGCGTTCTCCTTCCACCTGCTCGGCGAGGGTAAAGGCGCCATCGAGATCCTCGATTTCAGCGTGACCAGCAGGCCGCTGAAACCCAAGCTGTTGGCGGCCAAGACCGTCGAGAACGACGCCCAGAAGACCCGCTGAGCGACGTCAGCCCGGCGCTTACTCCTGTGGCTGCAGGGCCAGGCGCAGCAACTCTCCGCTGCGGGCGTCGGTCAGCACATAGAGATAGCCATCCGGCCCCTGGCGCACATCGCGGATGCGCGCATCGAGCTGCTCCAGCAGACGCTCCTCGTGCACCACCTGATCGCCGCGCAACTCCAGGCGAATCAACGCCTGCCCGGCCAACGCACCGATGAACAGGTTGCCCCGCCAGGCGGCAAAGCGCTCGCTGTCATAAAACGCCATGCCGCTGATTGCCGGCGACTTTTCCCAGACATAGTGCGGCGGTTCGGTTCCGGCGACCGCCTTGCCCTGGGCTTCCGGAATCGCCAGGAACGAATAGTTGACCCCATGGGTGGCGAGCGGCCAGCCGTAGTTCTTGCCGGCTTGCGGGATGTTGATCTCATCACCGCCGCGCGGGCCATGCTCGTGGGTCCATAACTGCCCGGTCTGGGGATTGAGTGCGGCCCCTTGCTGGTTGCGATGGCCGTAAGACCAGATTTCCGCTCGAACGCCTGGCTGGCCGACAAAGGGGTTGTCGGCCGGTACTTTGCCGTCCGGGTGCAGGCGCACCACCTTGCCTTGCAACTTGTCGAGGTTCTGCGCGGTCGAGCGCTGGTTGTTTTCGCCCAGGGCGACAAACAAATAACCGTCGCGGTCGAACACCAACCGCGAGCCAAAATGCGCGCCGCTGGACAGCTTCGGCAGCTGCCGGAAGATCACCTCGAAACCTTCCAGCTTGCGCTTATCCAGCGACAACCTGGCGCGCCCGACCGCGGTACCGCTGTACTCACCGTCGCCGGCCTCGGCATAGGACAGATAAACCAGACGATCCTGGGCAAACTCGGGCGACAACGCCACATCGAGCAAGCCGCCCTGGCCTCTGGCATAGACCGCTGGCACCCCTCCGATCGGCTCGGACAGCCCACCCTGCAGGTCAACCAGGCGCAAACGCCCAGGCCGTTCGGTGACCAGCAGGCCTTGTCGCTCAGGCAGAAAGGCCATGCTCCAGGGATGCTCCAGCCCCGCGACCAGCTGGCTGACCTGCAGGGTGCCCTGTTCGCTGGGAAATTCACGGACCGGCGCGGCAGCCAGCGCTGACATCTGGACGGCGGCCAAACCCAGAATCACCAGCATGCGGGTGCGCAACATACTTCTCTCCTTAGCGTCGGATAGTGGCGGAGCCGGATGGCCGAGTCATGCAACCGCGCAGCCGGCTTGCAGCCCAGCGCGCATTACTTTAGCTGTCGAGCTCAATACATCGCGTAACGCCGCTCGATTGCGCGGTACTCGCCATTCGCGTGAATGGCCGCCAGCCCGCGATTGAAGCGGTCGCGCTGAGCCTCACGGCGGAAGCCGACCTGATAGGGGGTGGCTGCGAATATCCGATATTCGCTCAGTGGCTGGCTGACATCGACCTGATCGAGCACTTCACGATTGAGGTAGCGCAGGATCCGCATATCCGCCACCACCACCTCGATCCGCCCGCTGTAGAGCAGGCGGTTACGCGCGATCTGCTGCGCCTCTTCGCGATAACGCGGGTTGTTCTGCGCCATCCGCTGAAATTCGCTACCGAGCAAAAATCGTGCACGTTGAAAGGCGCTGACCGAGTAATTTTCCAGATCGGCAATCCGCTCGATTTTGTAGTTGCGCGCGCGCAATGCCAGGGCAACATTCTGGTAATAGATATGCGGCTCGGAATAGAAGGCATCAATGCCGCTCCGCTCGTTAGTGGTGGCAATGGCGTCGATTTCGCCACGACGCAGGCGCAGATGCAGGCGCTCCATGGGCGCATAGGTGACTTGAACCGTGAAGCCTGCATGTTTTGCCGCAGCCACAACTATCTCGTATTCCAGCCCACGTGCTTCGCCTTGAAACACATAAGGCGGCTTGTGCGTTCCAATACCCAGGCGCAGCGGTTCGGCCGCGATTGCGAAACTGAACCAGAGCAGCACCATTCCCCACATCCACTGCATGCCAATCTCCTTCGTTCCGCAGACGTACAGCATAACCGGGCAAAATTGTGAACGGGTAGCCAGGTGCGGCCCTCAGGTGGCCGCAACCCATGCAGCGGCCAAGGTAATGGATTGCATGAGGCTGGCCGGTTCGTCGAGATTGTCTGCCTGCTCGCCCGCTACAATTCTTCGGCGGCGGCGAAAGGTCTGTCCGCACTGTCATGGACTTCATGCGGCAAGCGCTCGATCAGATCCCCGTTGCCAGTCATCTCATCCTCTCCAGTCAGCGTATTGCTCGATCAATGCCGGGCACACGACGCCCTGTAGATCCGACCCACAAGAGCAAGCCAAGGTTCACGGACGCTGGTGCAGAAGCCGAGGGCAATCACCACCATCGATTTAACGGCATTCGTGCCGCCCTACCCACTCGGGTCTAGACTCTGTCCTCTTGATGCGCCGCGACCAACCGGAGAACCTTCATGCTCAAAGCCGAATACCAAAGCCGTGGCCCCGTGCCGCAAGACGTGATCGAGGCCGTCGATCTGCAACTACCAGCACCTGCCGTGGGCCAGGTACGGATCAAGGTGGAGGCCGCACCGATCAATCCTTCCGACGTGCTCACCCTGACCGGCGAATACGGCATGCTGCCGCCGCTGCCGGCGATTGGCGGCAACGAAGGGGTCGGCCGCATCGAGGAGCTGGGGCCCGAGGTGAGCAACCTGAAGGTCGGCCAACTGGTACTACTGCCGGTCGGCTGCGGCACCTGGGTCAGCCACCTCAATGCACCGGCGAACAAGTTGATCCCGCTGCCGGAAGGCGACCCGGTGCAACTGGCGATGCTGACCGTCAACCCGCCGACTGCCTCCCTGCTGCTCAGCGAGTTCGTCGACCTCAAGCCGGGCGACTGGGTGATCCAGAACGCCGCCAACTCGGGCGTCGGCAGCTACCTGATCCAGCTGGCCAAGCTGCGTGGCTTCAAGACCATCAACGTGGTGCGCCGTGAATCGGCAGTGGCTGGCGTGCCGGCCGAAGGCGGTGACGTGGTGCTGGTGGATGGTGCCGATCTGGCCAAGCGCGTGCGCGCGGCCATCGGCGGCGAAGCCGTGCGCCTGGGCATCGATGCGGTGGGCGGCGAGTCTACAGACCATCTGGCCGCGAGCCTCAGCGAGGGCGGCGTACTGGTCAACTACGGCATGATGAGCCGCCAGCCTTGTCAGGTCTCACCGGCGTCCATCGTGTTCCGCGACGTGAGCCTGCGCGGCTTCTGGCTGGCCAAATGGTTCCAGAAAGCCACCCCGGCCGAGCAGATGAAGGTGTTCGGTGAGCTGACCCAATTGATTGCCAGCGGCAAGTTGCAGACCCGCGTGGCCGCCACCTATGACGTCAGTCAGATCAAGGAAGCGGTGGCCGCAGCGGCCAGTGGTGGACGCGACGGCAAGATCCTGATTGTGCCGAAGTAAATGGCTCTGTACCCGTTAGGTGTTGTATCACCAGGCGCGAATTGCCTGCGGTCCGTAGGCTCGGGGCGAGCTTTCGCTATATCCGCGAAACGATCAGCAGGCAGCCCTGCGGGCTGCATTCGCCGCGGGGTCGCGCCTCCTACAAGAGATCGCGCAGGCAACACGCAATGGGGACATAGCCAAGTAAATTGGGCTAACAGCGTGGGTCGGGTGGCGATCCGTTTCAACCCACCGCAGACCGTAGCCCGGATGCAATCCGGGGAAAATGTTCGAAGCACTCAACACTCTCCCGGATTGCATCCGGGCTACGGATTTACTCAGCCGCAGGCGTACGACGCTTAAGCGGCGCCAAACCATCCTGGCTGACCAACTCCGCCGCTGCGACCTTGGGCTTGTTGATGGTATTGCGCTTGCTTGGCGCCTTGGCGGCCGGCTTCTTCGCAGCAAGCTTCTTGCCGGTCTTGGGGTCGACCTTTTTCTTCTTCGGACCGACCGCCTTGCCAGACGCCTTGAGGTTCTTCGGCCCCTGGTAGATGCCTTTCATATCCTTGATATTGCGCCGCTCGAAACGCTGCTTGAGGTAGCGTTCGATGCTCGACATTAGCGACCAGTCGTTGTGGCAGATCAGTGAAATCGCCAGGCCTTCGGCACCCGCACGGCCGGTACGGCCAATGCGGTGCACGTATTCGTCACCCGAACGCGGCATGTCGAAGTTGATCACCAGATCCAGACCGTCGACATCCAGACCGCGCGCGGCCACATCGGTGGCGACCAGGATTTTCACGGCGCCTTGCTTGAGACGGTCGATGGCCAGCTTGCGGTCTTTCTGATCCTTCTCGCCGTGCAACACGAAGGTTTTGAAGTCGTGGGCAACCAACTTGCCATACAGGCGGTCAGCCTGAACCCGGGTATTGGTGAAAATGATCGCCTTGTCGTAGGTCTCGTTCTTCAGCAACCACTCGACCATACGTTCCTTATGGTGGTTGTGGTCGGCGGTGATGATCTGCTGGCGCGTGCCTTCATTGAGCTGGCTGACGCGGTTGAGCTGCAGGTGCTCGGGTTCTTTGAGCACCTTGGCGACGATCTCACGCAAGCTTGCACCGCCGCTGGTCGCGGAGAACAGCAGGGTCTGGCGCGCGGCATTGCACAGTTCGCCCAGACGCTGCACGTCTTCGGCAAAGCCCATATCGAGCATGCGGTCGGCTTCGTCGAGGACCAGCACTTCCACTTCATCGAGTAGCAGGTTGCCGGCGTTGGCGTGTTCGATCAGGCGACCCGGCGTGCCAATCAGGATGTCGACCCGGCGCAGCATCGCGGCCTGCATCTTGAAATCCTCACCGCCGGTAATCAAACCAGCCTTGAGAAAGGTGAACTGGGCAAAGCGCTCGACTTCCTTGAGCGTTTGCTGGGCCAGTTCACGGGTGGGCAGCATAATCATCGCGCGCACACTCATGCGCGGCGAGGAAGCACCATCGCCTAACAGGCGATTCAGCATCGGCAGGACGAAGGCCGCCGTCTTGCCGCTGCCGGTCTGCGCCGTCACCCGCAAATCCCGCCCTTGCAGCGCCAGCGGAATAGCCGCCAGCTGCACCGGGGTGGGCTCGGTAAAGTTCAGCGCAGCCACGGCTTTCAGCAGACGTTCATGCAGGGCGAATTGGGAAAACACGGAGGTAACCTCGACGAAAAACGGAAATCAGCTGTATAGCGTAACGGTTTCCCGCGCTGCGGCCGAATTTCTTTGTGCCGATCCGCACAGAGCAGGCATTTCGACACTTGAAAAAACCGCCATTAAAGCGCTCAAATCAGGCCGTACAACCGCCCCAAAGCCCCGGAGAATTGCATGCCCAACCCGTCTCGCAGCCTGCTGATCTGTAGCGCCCTGACCATCGCTCTGGCCACGCAAAGCGCCATCGCCGCGCCGAAAACCGATAGCAAGCATGGTACTGGCCATGACAGCGACGTTAGCGTCCACGTCAATGGCCCCACCATTGATATTGGCCGCGTGCGCATCGTGCTGGGCGACAACCGGCAACTGATCGGCCCGACCCGCTCACTGCCGCCAGGCATCGCCAAGAACCTGGCACGCGGCAAACCACTGCCACCCGGCATCGCCAAGAATTTCAACAGCCGCGTGGCCAGCCAACTGCCGCACTATGAAGGCTACCAATGGAAGCAGGCCGGCACCGACGTGGTGCTGGTGGCGATTGCCAGCGGGATTGTCTACGAAGTGCTGAGAAACGTACTGGACTGATCCGTTGCACTTGCTTCTACAAGATGGCCGACTTTTACATAAATCAGACAACCGTCACGGGAAAACGGTGTGTGCGTTGAGCCGTGCGGGTTACGCAGCCAGGTGCCGGCGGGATAGTCGCCGAACTCATCCTGAAATACCCCCTCCAGCACCAAGATTTCTTCCCCACCCAGATGCCGGTGGGCATGGAACTCGGTGCCTGGCGCCCAGCGCACCAATGCCGTGTGCACCGTGGCGAAGCTGGCCAGTGGCAAGACCCTCAACCCCGGCACCAGGCCTGGCTGCCATTGCGCCTTGTGCGTATCGATACGCAGTGCTTGCTGATCCTGCGGCTCCTGATAACACAGCTTGACGAACAACAGGCAGCCGTCTGGACTGGACGGCGCATGGCTGCTGCCGGGCGGATTCTTCAGCCAGTAGCCGGCTGGATAGGCGCCATGTTCATCGGCAAAGACACCTTCAAGCACCAGAATCTCCTCGCCGCCCGGATGCTGATGACTGCGGAACTGCGAACCCGGCGCGTAACGCACAATCGAGGTGGCGCGCCCGCTTTCCGCGGCAAACCGTTCCAGCGGACGCCGTTCGACGCCAGGCAATGGTGAGGCCTGCCAGTCGATAGCCTGGATATCGAGCACTACACGCTCGGCCAGGTCAGCATGGATCTGCATGTTACCTCCTGTCAGATACGCCGTTGCTTGATCAGCAGCCGCGCACTGTCCCAGCCGACCAGCAGCACCGCCAGCCAGATCGGCAGATAGGTCAGCCACTGCTCGGCATTGAAGTTTTCGCCAAGAAACAACAGTGCCACCAGAAACAACAGCACCGGTTCGACATAACTGAGAATGCCAAACAGCCCCAGCGGCAACAACCGACTGGACGCCATCATCGCGGCAAAGGCCAGGGCGCCGAGCAAGCCCAGACCCGGCAACAGCCACCACAACTGCGGCGCCTGGGTGAACACCGCCACCGGCCCCCAGGCGACGATCAACCACACTGCCAAAGGCGCCAGCACCAGCATTTCCAGAATAAACCCGGACAGGGCATCCAGGCGCATCCAGCGGCGCAACATGAAATACGGTGGATAACCCAGCGCGGTGACCAGGGTGACCCAGGAAAACGCCTGCAGGCGCCACAGCTCATGCAACACACCGAGCAAGGCACAGCACACCGCCAACTGCTGCAACGGGCGCAAGCGCTCGCCGTAGAACACCCGCCCGGCCAGCACCATCGCCAAGGGCAGCAAGAAGTAGCCCAGTGACACATCCAGCATACGCCCGGCCAGCGGTGCCCAGACAAACAAGGCCCACTGCACGCCAATCAATGCTGCCGAGAGCGGCAAGGCCGCCAGCAATAACGGCTCACGGCGCAAACGGTCGACGGCCACAGCCAGCACCGTCCATTGCCGGGCCACGGCGACCAGCAGCAACACCGCTGGAATCGACCAGAGCACCCGTTGGGCGAACACCTGCACGCCGTCCAGCGGCGCCAGTTGCTGCACATAGCCGGGAATCAGGGCAAACAGCATCGAAGCGCCAATCGATAGCGCCACGCCACGCCCGGACAGCGTCATCGCATCTCCTTCGCCACCAGTAGCTGCCGGCTGCCGACCCGGGTCAACAGCAGGGAACTCGCAATCACCGCCCCACCCAGGCTCAACCGCCACAGATCGGCATCACGGTTCCACAGCAATAGATTGACCAACAGACCGGCCGGCACCAACGCGTTGTTCATCACCGCCAGGGTACCGCCATCGACCAGGCTCGCGCCCTTGTTCCACCAGTAAAGACCAAGCCCGGACGCCACCATACCGAGCCAGGCCAAGACCCACCACTGGATGGCGCTGGTGGGCAAGCGGGCGGCGTTACCGAACAGCAAAAAGGCCGGCAAGGCGACGGCCAGCGCGCCTAGGTAGAAATAACCGAAGCGCCGGTACTGCGGAATGCCCGAAGGATGCCGGGCGAGCAGATGCTTGTAGAACACCTGCCCCGCGGCAAAGGTGGCGTTGGCGATTTGCAGCAGGAAGAAGCCGACATAGAAGTCAGTGCCGAGCTGGTCGTAGCGAATGATCGCCGCGCCCGCCACCGCGACCAGCGCGGCGAGCAAGGCCCAGGGATTGAAACGCCGATTGAACGCATCCTCGATCAGAGTCACGTGTAACGGCGTAAGAATGGTGAACAGCAGCACTTCCGGCACCGTCAGCACGCTGAAACTCAGGTACAGGCAGACATAGGTGACGCCGAACTGCAACGCGCCGATCAGCAACATGCCACGCATGAACGCTGGCGCCACGCCGTGCCAGCGGGTCAGGGGCAGAAACACCAGACCGGCGATCAGTACCCGCGTCAGCACGGCAAAATAACTGTCCACCTGACCGGCCAGGTACTCGCCGATCAGACTGAAAGAAAAGGCCCATAACAGGGTCACGATTACTAGATAACGCATGGCCACCTCGCAGCAGGCCGGCGACCTTAGCCTGTCGCGAGGTTTCGAACAATCGCCGCACAACCCGCACAAAAAAACCCGGCCAATCGCCAAAGCGATCGACCGGGCATATGCGCCCCAGGAGCAAAGGGACGCCAAGGGAGTCGCCTGTTACTTGAACACTAGCAGGCCGTTGAAAACGTCGCGAACGCAGTAGCTTTTTCAACGACTCTGTCTCAATTTCGTGTTGCGCGCAGCTTTTGCAGGGTGGGTTAGGCGCATGCGCACTGGCTATTGGCTGGCACGCCGTCAGTTGCGCCGTAACCCAGCCGATGGAGCACACCGATCATCGCTTGGTGAGTTACGCGGCGCACCAACTCCACAGTTGATTTTCAGACCTTGCTCTGCACCACTAACCTGCGCGGCCCGCCCTACGCATTATCGCGCCCCAGGCATCACCTGGCTGATCTGCACGTTTCAACCCATAACCGGGTCTTAGCCTTTTCAACGGCCTGTTAAGCCACTTGCGCTAATTGCGCCTTGGCCTCGGCCAGACCTTTCTCCATGAACTCGCCGCCCAGGTTGAGGCCTTCGGCATGGATGAAGCTGACGTCGTGGATGCCGATGAAGGCCAATGCCTGACGCAGGTAGGGTTCCTGATGATCCATGTTGCCACCGGCATAGATACCACCACGGGCGGTCAGGACGAAGGCACGCTTGCCAGTGAGCAGGCCCTGCGGGCCGGTTTCGGTGTACTTGAAGGTGACGCCGGCACGCAGCACATGATCCAGCCAGGCCTTCAGGGTGCTGGGGATGGCGAAGTTGTACATGGGCGCGGCTAGCACCAGCACATCGGCAGCCAGCACTTCATCGGTGAGTGTGTTGGACAGGGCCAATGCACGTTGCTCCGCGACGCTCTGCTGGTCGGCCGGGGTCATCCAGCCCCCCAGCAGATTGGCGTCCAGGTGCGGTACTTGCTCGACCGCCAGGTCGCGCACCTGGATTTGATCGGCTGGGTGAGCGACTTGCCACTGGGCAATGAATTGCTCGGTGAGCTGACGAGAAACCGAGCCTTGTTGGCGGGCGCTGCTTTCGATTACCAGAACATTGGACATATTTTTGCTCCATCGAGGGGTTGATTAACGTCGATGGAGCAAAGAGTAGAGACACGACAGCCGATTAAAAAGCGCAATTAATCGCTTTTACCTATCGATAAAATTGATTTACAAACCACCTCGCACTAAGCTCGGCAATGGCCATGATGTCGGCGGTCATTTCAGGCCGCAGGTCAACTGCACGCGCAGCTTGATGATGCTGCGGGCGAATTTCATGGTCAGGTTGCTGCTCTGCCCCGGCGCCAACAATACTTTACGGGCGCGCGGCGCCTCGGGGCCGTTGCGGAACACTCCAGTGCACTCGGCTTCCGTCTGACCGTAGTTGTAGAGCAGCACGGCGCCCATGTTGTGATCAATTTCCTGGGTCGTGACCGACACTTCGGTACCGTTGAGCTGTTTTTCCACCTCGATCGGATAAGCGCAAGCAACCAGCGGCAACCAGGCGATCAGGGCACAGCAAAAAATCTTCATGTGGCAGTCTCCAACAAAGGACTGCCAGTTTAGAGCGAGTTCGCCTCAGCGTGCACCCAACGGCTCGCGTGAATAGGAGAGAATAATGAAAGCGCCCCGCGTGACCCTCGATCAATGGCGTACTTTGCAGGCCGTAGTCGATCAGGGCGGCTTTGCCCAAGCCGCCGAGGTGCTGCATCGCTCGCAATCCTCAGTCAGCTACACCATTGCGCGGATGCAGGAACAACTCGGCGTGCCGTTGCTGCGCATCGACGGGCGCAAGGCCGTACTCACCGAGGCCGGCGACGTGCTGCTGCGCCGTTCGCGGCAACTGGTCAAGCAGGCCAGCCAGCTGGAAGACCTGGCCTACAACATGGATCAGGGCTGGGAAGCCGAGGTACGCCTGGTGGTTGACGCCGCCTACCCGACCGCACGGCTGATCAGGGCACTGGCCGCCTTCATCCCGCAGAGCCGCGGTTGCCGCGTGCGCCTGCGCGAGGAAGTGCTGTCGGGGGTAGAAGAAGTGCTGCTGGAAGGCACCGCGGACTTGGCCATCAGCAGCCTGTCCATGGTCGGTTATCTGGGCCATGAACTCAGCGAAGTGGAATTCGTGGCGGTTGCCCACCCCGACCATCAGCTGCACAAGATGCAACGCAAGCTGACCTTCGAGGATTTGCAGAACCAGTTGCAGGTGGTCATACGCGACTCGGGCCCCAGCAAACCGCGCGACGTCGGCTGGCTGGGTGCCGAGCAACGCTGGACGGTCAGCAGCCTTTCAACCGCCGCCAACTTCGTCAGCAGCGGCCTCGGTTTCGCCTGGCTGCCGCGCCACCTGATCGACCGGGAGTTGAGTGATGGAATACTCAAGCCCCTGGTGCTGGCACAGGGCGGCACCAGCCACCCACGCTTTACCCTCTATAGCCACAAGGACAAGACCCTGGGCCCAGCCAGCCAGATTCTCGTTGATCTGATCAAGAACTTCGACGCGGCACCACTCAATACCCCCTTCGCCGCCCCCCAATCAGCCAGCTGAAAGGAGTCACTCATGTCCTACTACGATAACGATGGTTGCCAGTTGCACTACGAGGACTACGGCAAGGGCGCGCCGGTGCTGCTGGTGCACGGCCTGGGCTCAAGCACCCGCGACTGGGAATATCAGATCCCCGAACTGGCTGCGCACTACCGGGTGATCGCCCTCGACGTACGCGGTCACGGTCGCTCGGACAAGCCGCGCGAACGCTACAGCATCGCCGGTTTTGCCGAAGATGTGAGCGCACTGATCGAGCACTTGGGGCTCGACAGGGTGCATTTTGTTGGCATCTCCATGGGCGGCATGATCGGCTTCCAGTTGGGCGTCGACCGTCCCGAACTGCTAAAAAGCCTGACCATCGTCAACAGCGGTCCCGAAGTGAAGGCGAAAAGTCCGCGCGACTACCTGGAAATCGCCAAACGCTGGAGCCTGTCGCGCCTGCTCAGCCTCAATACGATTGCCAAGGCACTGGGTAAGCTGCTGTTCCCCAAGCCCGAACAAGCCGAACTGCGGCGCAAGATCGAGGAGCGCTGGCCGCAGAACGACAAGCGCGCCTACCTCGCCAGCCTCGACGCGATCATCGGCTGGGGGGTGCGCGAACGCCTGGCGCGCATAACCTGCCCTACCCTGGTGATCAGCGCCGACCGCGACTACACCCCAATCGCGCAGAAAGAGGCCTACGTCAAGGAAATGCCCAACGCACGCTTGCTGGTGATCGAAGATTCGCGTCACGCCACACCGCTGGATCAACCGCAGCGCTTCAACAGCAGCCTGCTGGCCTTCCTCGAGGAAGTCGAACAAACTGCCGCCACTGCCCTCAACAAGGATCAACAAGCATGCTGAAAACACTCGCCCTCGCCGCCTGCTCCGTACTGTTTGCCAGCAGCCTGCTGGCTGCGGAGAACCCGAAAGTGCTGCTGACCACCAGTCTCGGTGACATCGAAATCGAGCTGAACGCGGAAAAAGCCCCGATCAGCGTGGAAAACTTCCTCGGCTACGTGGACAGCGGCTACTACGCTGGCACCCAGTTTCACCGGGTGATTCCGGGGTTCATGGTGCAAGGCGGCGGCTTCGATGCCGACCTGCAGCAGAAGCAGCCGCAAGCATCGATCAAGAACGAAGCCGACAATGGCCTGCACAACGTGCGCGGCACCCTGGCCATGGCGCGTACCCAGGTACGCGACTCGGCCACCAGCCAGTTCTTTATCAACCACAAGGACAACGCCTTCCTCGACCACAGCTCGCGCGACTTCGGTTACGCGGTATTCGGTAAGGTGCTGCGCGGCATGGAAGTAGTCGACAAGATCGCCCAGGTAGCGACCGGCAATCGCGGCGGCCAGCAGAACGTACCGCGCGAACCGGTGCTGATCATCGAAGCCAAGCGCCTATAAGCAGTGGGCGGCGCACGACGCCCGTCCTCTGCGCCGCCGTCACCGCATGACCGCCGCCGAGGCCCTGCAACACACAGAGTCTCGCCAACGTCTCACCCCGCAGCGGTCTGCTTGGCCCGCACGCACCCCGCGCCTTGGGGGCTATGGCGCTAGCGCCGCGGTTTCAAGCCGGGAGACCGACAGCGCACACCCGGCAGGATTACCGCTTACTGCCCGTACTTATCCTCGGCCGGGGCAGGCTCAGCTGGCATGGGCTCCGCCGGTGCGGGAGCCTGCTGCTCCTGTACCGGTGGCGCCGGTGGAACACTAGGCTGTTCCGGTTCTTTGTCGCACCCTACCAACGCCAGGGCGAAAACTGCGGGTAACAGAAATAAAATACGCATGCATGACCTCAATCACTAGTGGCTATCCGAACTCGGGCAAGGCGGGTGAAGCCGCCCCTCATCCTTATGGACCGGTATCAGGCGCAAGAGTGCCGTAACGGCCGACAGGGCTCAGCCGCGCAACCCTGACCGCCCGGACCACAACCCTTGTCGATAATCGACAGCAGACGCCTGCGCGCCCAGGTACGGCCTTCACCCTGCGGCATTGCCTGGCGGTCGAGCGCCTGCGGGTTAAGGGATAGAATCAGGTTCTTCTCCCTGACTTAGGCGGATGCCTGACATGCTGTTCCGCCGCTTCGAAGCCCTGATCGACGCATTCAAAGCCACGCCGGACGTCGAGCCGCCAGCGGGCATCCTGCCGTTCTACGCCCATTACCTGCGCCAGGTCTGGCCGCTGATGATCGCCGTGCTGGTGGTCGGTTTCTTCGCGGCCTTGATCGAAGTGGCGCTGTTCAGTTTCCTCGGCCGGCTGATCGACATGACCCAGGCCACGCCGAGCCGCGAATTTTTCAGCCAGTACCAGGGCGAGCTGCTGTGGATGCTCCTGGTAGCGCTGATCATCCGCCCGCTGGTGTTCGGCCTGCACAACCTGCTGACGCACCAGTCCATCAACCCCGGCCTGACCAACCTGATCCGCTGGCAGAACCACCGCTACGTGCTCAAGCAGAGCCTGAGCTTCTTCCAGAACGATTTCGCCGGACGCATCGCCCAGCGCATCATGCAGACCGGCCCGGCCCTGCGCGACTCGGCCATGCAGGTGGTCGACGCGCTCTGGCACGTGCTGGTCTACGCCGGCAGCGCGCTGTACCTGTTCGCCGCCGCCGACCTGCGCCTGGTCCTGCCGCTGCTGCTGTGGATCGTCGGCTACTGCGCGGCGCTCTGGTACTTCGTGCCACGCATCAAGGAACGCGCCGCCGCCGCTTCGGCGGCGCGCTCGAAAGTCATGGGCCGGGTGGTCGACGGCTATAGCAACATCGCCACCCTCAAGCTCTTCGCCCACACCCAGGTTGAAGAGCGCTACGCCCGCGAGGCCATGCAGGAACTGCTCGAAAAATTCCGCCTGCAATCGCGCATCATCACCACCCTGGACCTCCTCATCACCGGCCTCAACGGCCTACTGATCGTCGGCACCGCCGCCCTGGCGCTGTGGCTGTGGAGCCAGGCGATGATCAGCAGCGGTGCCATCGCCCTGGCCATCGGCCTGGTGATCCGCATCAACAACATGGCCGAATGGATCATGTGGGTGGTCAACGGCATCTTCGAGAACGTCGGCACCGTGCAGGACGGCATGCGCACCATCGTCCAGCCGCGCCAGGTGTGCGACCGGGCGGACGCCAGGCCACTGCGGGTCAGCAGGGGCGCGGTGCACTTCGACAACATTCACTTCCACTACGGCAAAAGCCACGGGGTCATCGGCGGCCTGAACCTTGAGGTCGCACCCGGCGAGAAGATCGGCTTGGTCGGTCCTTCCGGCGCGGGTAAATCGACCCTGGTCAGCCTGCTGCTGCGCCTCTACGACCTGGAGAGCGGGCGCATCCTGATCGACGGCCAGAACATCGCCGAGGTGGCCCAGGAAAGCCTGCGCGCACAGATCGGCGTGGTAACCCAGGACACCTCGCTGCTGCACCGCTCGATTCGCGACAACCTGCTGTACGGCAAACCCGAGGCCAGCGAAGCCGAACTGCTCGAAGCCGTGCGCAAGGCCCGCGCCGACAGCTTCATCCCGCAGCTCGACGACGGCCAGGGCGGCCACGGCTTCGATGCCTGGGTCGGCGAACGCGGGGTCAAGCTCTCCGGTGGCCAGCGCCAGCGCATCGCCATCGCCCGGGTACTGCTCAAAGACGCGCCGATCCTGATGCTCGACGAAGCCACCTCGGCGCTCGACTCGGAGGTTGAGGCGGTGATCCAGGACAGCCTGGATACCCTGATGCAGGGCAAGACAGTGATCGCCATCGCCCACCGCCTGTCGACCATCGCGCGCATGGACCGCCTGGTGGTCATCGACCAGGGCCGCATCGTCGAAACAGGCAGCCACCGCCAGTTGATCGAACGCGGCGGCCTCTACGCCCGCCTCTGGCAGCACCAGACTGGTGGTTTTGTCGGGGTAGAGTGATCGCACCCTTGGCGGACACTCCACTGGCCCCGTAGGAGTGGCCCATGGCCGCGAAACGATGTTGAATACACCAACCATCGCCGATCCGGATCAAAGCCAGATGGCATTCCAGAACGGATAATCCCCGATTCGCTTGACCAGTCCCGCACGCAGCGGATTGGCCACGATGTAACGGGCGACGGCTTGCAAGTCTTCCTCTTTGCGCAGGGCATGATCATGAAAGGCTTTCGACCAAAGCGGTCCCGTTCGATTCAGGGTCCGATTGGTGTGGCGGGAACTGGCGGATTTGAGCCGACCAATCACATCGCCGAGGCTGTCGGTCTCTCCAAGCTGAAGCAGCCAGTGCGCATGATCCGGCATCAACACCCAGGCCAGCATGCGGCTTTCCCTGAGCAAGGTGGCGTCTTCGAAACGGCGCGCGACCGAACTGGCGGCTGGAAAGTGGGTGAACACCGGTTCGCGGTTTTCGCTGGTTGCGGTGATTAGATAGGCCGTATTGCTCAGGGAAACCCGGCCTCTACGCAAGGCCGCGTGCCCCGGTGTTTTGTAGCTGTAGCGCTCGTCCATAAGCGTTCTCCTTGAGAAATTCGCGGGCATGGCCCGCTCCTACAATAGCAGCGCGTGCCTCCATACCTTAGGAGCGGGGGACGCTCAGCCCCATGCCCGCGAAAAACCTTATGCCTGCCGATACGGCAACAAGCCGCGCGCCTCTTCGGCATAGCCCTGCACACCCTGGCGCTCGTCCTGGAGAAAATTCGCCACCGCCGTGCGCAAGCCCGGATGGCAGAGGTAGTGCCAGGAGTGGGTGATCACCGGCTCGAAGCCGCGGATCAGCTTGTGCTCGCCCTGGGCACCGGCATCGAAACGCTGCACCCCCTGAGCAATCGCATACTCCATGCCCTGGTAGAAACAGGTCTCGAAGTGCAGCCGATCGAACTCCGCCAGACAGCCCCAGTAGCGACCATACAAACTATCGCCACCGATCAAACTGAACGCCATCGCCACCGGCCGGCCACCTTGGCGTGCCAACACCACGCGGATCATCTGCGGCATCCGCTCGGCCAGCAAGCTGAAGAACGTCCGGGTCAGATAGGGCAACTGGCCGCGCACCCGGTAGGTATTGGCGTAACACAGGTAGACGAAATCCCACTCGGCCTCGCTGAGCTGATGGCCTTCGCGCCAGTCGAACTCGATGCCCTGCCCCGCCACCTGCTCACGCTCCTTGCGCATCTGCTTGCGCTTGCGCGAGCTGAGGGCATCGAGAAAATCCTGGAAATCCCGGTAGCCGCGGTTGTGCCAATGATATTGGCAGCCAAGGCGCTGCAACCACCCGTCACGCCCCTGCAGCAGCGCATCGTCGGCCGGGCTGGTGAAGTTGATATGCAGGCTCGACAAGCCCTGCTGCGCCAGGCTGGCGCTCAGCTCATCGAGCAATTGCCCGGCGGCGAGCGGATCGCCGAGCAGGCGCTGCCCGCCCACCGGAGAAAAGGGAATGGCCCCCAGTAACTTGGGGTAATAGTCGATGCCCGCTCGGTGGCAGGCATCGGCCCAGCCATGATCGAACACGTACTCGCCATAGGAATGACTTTTTATATAGCCCGGCATGGCCGCCAGCACCCGCCCCTGGCCGTCCAGCAACAGCCGATGCGCCGCCTGCCAGCCGCTACGGCCGCCGACGCTGCCGCTGTCTTCCAATGCCGAGAGAAAGGCGTGGCACAGAAAAGGCTGCTGATCGATGCGCAAGGCATCCCAGCTCGAGGCATCCAACTCGTTCAACGCAGACAAGGTTGATATAGGCATGGCCGCAGTCTGGCCTGTTGTCCTGACGAAAAAAAGCCCCGCACGAGGCGGGGCTTGCAGGGAGCAGCGTTGTATTGCTGGTGCGTTTACTTAGAACACGTACTGGGCGCGCAGGCTGATGGCATCGCCATCATCGTCGCCATTGGCGTTGACAATGTCGTCAACGCTGGTGGTCAGGTAGTTGGCGGATATCTTCACGGCTTCGTTGGCATACCAGTTCACACCAACAGTGTGGGTCTTGGCGCTGGCTTCAGCGGTATCGGCAGTCAGGCCGAGCAAAACGGAGTTGGAGGGCGCAACCGCAGTCTCATCAACCGTGATGTCGTCGTAGCGGTAGAAGACTTCCCAAGCACCGATCCGCTTGTTCTCTGGCTTGATCTTGTCGAACTTGCCGCCATCGAGCTTGTAGCTGCGCGATTCGCCGGTCAGGGTGTAGGCAACTTGTACGTTGTAGCCGCTGGCTTCCAGATCGTTGTCGTTGCCATTGGCCACTGCATCGCCATCGGCGGTGCGAGCCAGGTACTCACCCTGGATGGAGAACGGACCCATCATATAGGCCGCTTCCGCCCCCCATGCCTGATCGGTGCCATCCAGCGTAGCGCCACCGAAGGTGCCACGGTTGCCGTTGACGCTATCTTCGGTAGTGCCGCGAACCGACAACCGCGACTTGATCGAGTCACTGAAACCCGCTTCTACTTCACGGGTCGCGTAGTTCAGGCCGAAGTGCAGAACCTGCTTATCCTGAACGATCGGGGCAAATACACCGCGCGCGACGAAAGTGGTGTTGTTCTGGCCATCTTCGTCCTGGTTGCCGTCTTGACGATAACCACCGACTTCACCGTGGAACATGTCGCCCAGCGTGGCGCGCAGACGGATGCCTTCACCATTCTCATGGCTGTTGAGCCAGGGGGCGAGGTCATAAATGGCCGAACGCTCGATGGCAGTGATCCACTTGGAACTGACGGCTTCTTCCAGACCGAAGGTCGGATTGATGCGGCCGACTGACAGTTGGACCGGTTTCCAGCCATTGTAGTGAATGGCCAGTTCATCCCAGTCGCTGGCGTTGTCGCTGAAGTTACGGTTGAAGGTATAGCCCCAGTCAGTGAAGGCTACACCGGAAATTTCCAAGCGGGCACGACGGAAATAGGTTTCATCGGCACGATTGCCATTCTTGGTGTAGAAGCCGTCGAAGCTGTCCGCATCCGCCTGGATACGGCCATTGATCTTGAAGGAAAATTCCTTGTCGGTGGTCGCCACTTCCAGACCACCCTTGGTCTTGACCACGATATCGGCGCCGTCGGTGGTGACGGTGCCCGCGAAAGCCTGGGCGGAAACGGCCAGAGCCAGGGTGCTGGCTGCGAAACCGACCATTGCTCCACGGAAGCTGTGCTTACGGATCATCGAAGATTCCTCTAATAGACTTTTAGTGTTGAAAACACCCGAGCGATCGCGCTCGTTTGTGCTGCAGGGAATCTTGGCGACGGGTTATGTCAGCGCGACTGCTGATATATAAAGTTTTGATGACAGCGGAACTTTTTTACTTCGAATATCTATAAGCAGTAATGGGTGGCCCTGAGTCTCGAGGGCGAGTCGCTGCAGAGCAGGCTGCTCGTGTGAGGGGGCTTTAGCCGCGAAGCCGAGCCGGAGAGCGCCACCGCTCTGGCGCAAAGAACACCGCATTGCTCTTGTGGCAGGGGACCTTGACTGCGACGGGAGCGGCCGCCAAAGCATCGCGGCTAAAGCGGAACACCGCCCGACCGCCGCTACCGCGGTGGTCGAGACGTTGCTCAGAGGGTGTGAAAAATCGAGCGCCGTCGCGAGGCCGCTTCCAGGCATTCGCGGCAAGGCATAGCAGCGTTCCGTTCGGGCCGTAGGCCGGTCCGGGCGCCGATCCGTTCGGAGCGAAGGAACAGCTCGCCGGATGGATAGCGTACCGCTGATCGACGGTGCGCTGCCGGCGGCGAGTGACGTCCCCTACGGATCGCGAATTGCTCGAGGTAATTGGTCGCCGCGTAGGGCGTTTGGAGACGGTCACAGTAGCGAGTGTTGTTTCACAGGCTCTCAGCCCTCGCGTTTAGCCCCCCGCGCGGCGATCTGAGCGTACCAGGCCTCCAGCACTTCGCTGCGCTCACCGGCTACCACCCGCAGCAGCTCGCGCCGCGCCTGCGCCCGCTCGGCTCCGTGGAGCTGCAAATAGCCGAGCAAGTCGTCGAACAGCCGCCGCCGGCTATGCCCGGCCGCCGAATCATCGCGCCGCGACATGCAGTTGACCAACAAGGTGGAGCCGCATACGCAGTTACGGAAGACTTCGACCAGCGTCCCCTCTTCGTCGTCGTAGACGGCCTTCAGACCGGTGATATCGGGGCGAATCGCCTGGGTCTGCTGGAAGTAGTCCGCCTCGCTGGCAAATTCCCGCCCGCAACTGCGACAGCGCTTGGGAAAACTGTCATGGCTGAGCGCCCTGAGACCGACGAACCAGGCATCGTGGCTGGTAATTGATGACATCTCGCGCTCCCGCACCGAAATGGTGATTTGGCCAAGTCAGCATAGGCGCTGGCGCCAGTCGCGCTGGCTGGCAAAGCCCGAGACTGCAATGAGATAAGCACGCTCAGCCCCGATCAGCGCTGCGAGCGGACCTGTTCGGCCAGCCGTGCAGCCAACTCCTCCAACTCGGGAATGGCCGTTTCCGGCAACCCGCGCAACACCCGCTGACTCAGGCGCATCTGTTTGATGAAGCGCCTGCAGCGAAAACACATGGCCAGATGCATCTGCACAGCCAGACGCTGGCGCAGATTCAACTGGCTATCCAATAAATCGCTGGAATTCGCCACCAGCTCCTTACAACTCAGCATTGGCCGGTCTCCTCGAAATGCTCCAGGGTGGCGAACACCTTCAACCGTGCCCTATGCAACAACACCCGGACATTGGAGAGCGAGATCTGCAAAAGATTACAGATTTCCTCCAATTCCAGACCTTGGCGCTCGCGCAGCAACAACACGCTGCTCTGCAACTCCGACAGGCTGGTCAGGGTTATTTCCAGGCATTCACGCAGTTCTTCCTCCGTGAGCAGCGCTTCCGGGGTGTCCTGATGCCAGGCGTGCGGCGCCAGCAACCAGTGGCCGTCGTCCGCGAAGCGCTCCTCGCCAATCGATCCGTGCGGTCCCGGCAGATCGTCCAGCAGTACTTCACGACGGTTGTGCTTGAGGCGCGTCTTGGCGGTATTGGCAGTGATGGTCAGCAGCCAGGTCTTCAGGCTGGAGCGGCCCTGAAAGCCGCCCAGGTTGCGCACCACCGCGAGCCAGGCATCCTGCACCACCTCATCGGCATTGCGACTGCCAACGATGGCGAAGGCCACCGCCCGCATCGCCCCCTGATAGGTAGCGACCAATTCGCGGAAGGCCTTCTGCTCACCGGCCAGCAGGCGGGCGATCAGCGCGCTATCGGACGGGTAGTCCATTAACGCTTACGCAGAATCACGCTGCCAATCGAGTAACCGGCGCCGAACGAGCTGAGCACACCCAGTGCACCGCTCGGCAGATCGTCCTGATGCTTGTGCAGGGCGATCACCGAACCGGCCGAGCTGGTGTTGGCATAGCTGTCGAGGATCACCGGCGCCTCGCCCGGCTCGGCATCGCGCCCGAGCAGCTTGCGGGCAATCAGCAGGTTCATGTTGAGGTTGGCCTGGTGCAGCCAGAAGCGCTTGATGTCGCTGACATTCAACTGATTTTCCGCCAGATGGCTGGCAATCAGCTCGGCGACCATTGGGCAGACTTCCTTGAACACCTTGCGGCCTTCCTGGACGAACAGCTTGTCCGACGCGCCAACACCCTCTTGCGCTGCACGGTTGAGGAAGCCGAAGTTGTTGCGAATATTGTTGCTGAACTGGGTGATCAGCTTGGTGCTGACGATGTCGAACTGGTGCGCCGAGCTAGCCAGGTCGGCCCGTTCGACGATCACCGCGGTGCAGGCATCGCCGAAGATGAAGTGGCTGTCGCGGTCGCGGAAGTTCAGGTGACCGGTGCAGATTTCCGGGTTGACCATCAGGATCGCCCGCGCCTGGCCGAGCTGCACGGCGTTGGTCGCGGCCTGCAGGCCAAAGGTGGCCGAGGAGCAGGCCACGTTCATGTCGTAGCCGAAACCCTGAATCCCCAGCGCCGCCTGTACTTCGATGGCCACTGCCGGATAGGCGCGCTGCAGATGCGAGCAGGCGACTATCACCCCGTCGATATCCGCTGCGGTCTTGCCCGCACGGGCCAGTGCTTCCTGGGCGGCGCCGATAGCCATCTCGCAGAGGATGCCCCACTGCTCGTTGCTACGCTCGGCGATACGAGGAGTCATGCGTTTAGGATCGAGGATGCCGTCCTTGTCGACGACAAAGCGGCTCTTGATCCCCGAGGCCCGCTCGATAAAGGCGCTGCTCGATTCGACCAGCGCCTCGACCTCACCCTTGGCGATCGCCGCTGCGTTGTCCGCATTGAACTGCTGGACGAAAGCATTGAAGGACTCCACCAGCTCGTCGTTGGAAATGCTGTTCGCCGGTGTGTACAGGCCGGTACCACTGATCACGACGTTGTGCACGGTCATTCCTCTCGTTATGTGCCGCGCATCGCGGCCATTTCAGCGTAAGCCCCTGGCCGGCGGGCCACAGACAGAATTATATGAGTGCCAACAGGGCGTTATCACCGAGTAATAGCACAGTCGTTGCAAAGCGCAGAGTGTGCCACAACCGGCCGAGACTCGTCCGCACGTCAGTCAGTGCGTGCGTGCGTGCGTGCGAGCCTGTTCAGTGCTCCGCTTAGCCGGCTGCCGCCCGGATACGACATTGCAGCGCCACTACATAAGCATGCGAGTCTGCCCGGTACCCCGCAGTGCCGAAGCGGGGGATCTTGCGAGTGGACGCCTGGATAAAGCGCCTATCAGACCCTAAAAAGGCCGCCCTGCAGTTGACTGGCGTGTGGTGTGAGTTATCTTCCACTAACTTTCGAGCCGTGCAGTGACGCATCCACCGACCAGAAGACTCTCCCTCCCTCACCAGTTTTTGATTGCCAGCATGCACGTATATTTCGCCCGATAGCACCCGTTCGCTGCCGCCGATTACTGCTGCCCTGCTTGAATAAGAGCGGAGCCTGACTCTGCAATAAACGCCACATGAGTTGAACAACCCGTTCAACGGAGTCTTTCAGTCTATGCAGACTGCACCCTTTGCCGCAGTGCCACTGCCTGTAAAAATACTGCTGCTCGCTCTGGCCTATGCCGGAGCAGGTCATCTGGCGCTGATGCTGGCCATTCCGCCCGGGTTCGCCAGTGCCATCTTTCCGCCAGTGGGGATCGCCCTGGCCGCCGTACTGATCTGGGGCTACCCGATGCTCGCCGGGGTGTTTCTCGGCTCGACCTTGCTGAACCTCAGCATCGGCTTTATCAGCTTCGAGCAACTGAGCCTCGCGGGCCTGCCGATCGCCATGGGCATCGCGCTCGGCACCTCTCTGCAGAGCCTGATCGGCAGCTGGCTGATACGTCATTTCGTCGGTTTCCCCACTTCGCTCACCGATGAGCGAAGCATTTTCCTCCTGCTCTTTATTGGCGGGCCGCTCGCCTGTCTGATCAGCGCCAGCGGCGGCGCTGGCGTGCTGTACCTGAGCCAGGTCATCACGGCCGCGCAATTGCCCTTCAGCTGGTGGACCTGGTGGGTCGGCGACAGCATTGGCGTGCTGATCGCCACCCCGCTGATGTTCATCCTCTTCGCCCAGCCCCGCGCCCTCTGGCGCAGCCGCGCTGGCAGCGTGGGCCTGCCGCTGCTGATCAGCTGCACCATTATGGTTGTGATCTTCATCCGTGCCAGCGAGGCCGAGCAGGACAATCTGCGCCTGCGCTTTCACGAACAAGCCAAGATGATGACCGCTACCCTACAGTTCCGCTTCGAGCTCTACGGCAAGGCGGCGCAGTCCATAGAGCGTTTATTTTCAGCGTCGAATCAGGTGTCTCGAAAAGACTTTGCCCGTTTCGTGGCTAACCTGCCGAGTACCTATCCGGGCATCACCGCTGTCAGTTGGGACCCTGTGATCAGCGCAGACCAGCGTACGCGTTATGAGGCGCAGATGGTTGCCGAAGGCTTTCCCGGGTTCCGCATTCGCGAACACAACGACTCTGGCGAGCTGGTTCTCGCCGCACAGCGAGAGACCTATACACCGGTCACCTTTGTCGAGCCCTTTGCGGCAAACGCCAAGGCACTGGGTTTCGACGTGCAATCCAAGCGGCACAGACGTCAAGCCTTGAACAAGGCTCGCGATAGCGCCAGGGCGATGATGACGGCGCCGATCACCCTCATCCCGGACAACGAGGCGCCGCAACCCGGCGTGCTCTTGGTGTACCCGGTCTACAAGGGCGATCCGCCCCTCAGCACCGGCGAGCGTAAACGTGAGATACGCGGCTATGCGGTGGCGGTTATCCGGATGGCCGACCTTATTGAAAATGCCCTCCAGGCCTACCCGGCGGACAGCTTCCAGTTGCAGTTGCTCGATATCACCGACGCCACGCCGCAGCCCCTGTATGGCCAAACCAGCGCTGCGCTGCCGTCCTATGCGGCAGGGTTGGTCTGGCAGGAATCATTTCAAGTGGCCGGGCGAATGCTGCAGCTGTCGATCTCGCCAACCGAGGCATTCATGCAACGCAACCATGGCCTGCAGCCTTGGGCGGTGCTGGCCGGCGGCCTGTTGTTATGCAGCCTGCTCGGCGGCTATCTGCTGACCATCACCGGTCGCGCCGATCAGATTCGCCATCAGGTCCAGCAACGCACCCTGGAGCTGAGTGCCATCCTGGAAAATGCCGCCGAAGGCATTCTCATATTCGATCAACACGGCCTGATCGAACGCGCCAACCCGGCCAGCAGCCGCCTGTTCGGCTATGCCTCTAGTGAGCTGCTCGGGCGCCAGATAGCCAGCCTGATCCCAGCGTTGCAGCTGCGCTCCGAGGAAGGATTGCAGGGCATGCTTGGCAAGCCACTGGAGGTCACTGCGACTAACGCCGATGGTGTGCAGTTGGAACTTGAGATCAGCCTGAGCCGTTATGAGCTGCCGGGCCGTCAGCGCTATATCTGCATGGCCCGTGACATCAGTGCGCGTAAGCAGGTCGAACGCCTGAAGAGTGAATTCATTGCCACCGTCAGCCACGAGTTACGCACCCCGCTCACCTCGATCAAGGGCTCGTTAGGCCTGTTGGCGGCGGGTGCTGTGGGCGAGCTGCCGGAGAAGGTGCGCGAGCTGGTCTGCATCGCGCAAAGCAATTCGGAACGTCTGGTCAACCTGGTCAACGACATTCTGGATATCGAGAAACTCGAATACAGTCAAACCAGCATCCAGCTCAGCCGCACCGACCTGCGGCCCTTGTTGCATGAAGCGCTGCTGCACAACCAGGGCTACGCCGACAGTTTCGAGGTGCATCTCAGCCTGGATGACCAGGCACTGCCGGAGCAGGTACCGGTTGCAATCGACAGCCTGCGTCTGCAACAGGTGTTGAGCAACCTGATATCCAATGCGGTGAAATTCTCCGAACCACGAAACCAGGTGCGGATATCCGCCGAGATCATCGCGAGTGAAGTCAGGGTCCAGGTGCACGACCAGGGGTCCGGCATCGCCGAGGAGTTCCGTGAACGCATCTTCCAGAAATTCGCCCAGGCCGATGGTTCAGACAGTCGCCGCAAAGGCGGCACCGGACTCGGCCTGAGCATCTGCAAGACCCTGGTGGAGCGGATGAACGGCAAAATTGGCTATAGCAGTGTGCTGGGCGAAGGCAGCACCTTCTATTTCACCCTGCCGCTGACCGAGGCCTGAGTTTGTTTCTTTCGGCCTACGCCCCGGAGTGAGTACGCCCGGTTGCCCGCTCCAGTAATATGCGATCAGACGATGGCCAGACGTCATCGACGAACATGCGCACGGCCGTCTACATTAACGCCTCGCCCAACCTTGCCATTTGGAACCCGCATGACCTTGTCGCTGCTCAGCCGTTACGCCTTCTTCGCTTTCTGCGTGCTCTTCACCCTGGTTAGCCTGGCGTTCCTGCAGCACGAATGGCTGTGGCCCTTGACCCTGATTAGCGCCGTGCTCAGCCTGATCGGCATCAGCGACCTGCTGCAGACGCGTCAGGCGGTGCGGCGCAATTACCCGATCCTTGGCAACATCCGCTACCTGGTCGAAGGCATCCGCCCGGAAATTCGCCAGTACCTGCTGGAAGCCGACGGCGAGCGACTGCCGTTCTCCCGCGCGCAGCGCACTCTGGTCTATGCCCGGGCCAAGAATGAGGGCGCCGACAAACCTTTCGGCACCCTGCTGGACGTCTACCAGAACGGTTTCGAGTTCATCAGCCACTCCATGCGCCCGGCACCGTTGAGCGATCCTGAGAGTTTTCGCGTGGTCATCGGTGGAGCGCAATGCACTCAGCCCTACTCGGCCTCGCTATTGAATATCTCGGCGATGAGTTTCGGCTCGCTGAGTGCCAACGCCATTCGCGCCCTGAACAAGGGCGCGAAACTCGGCAACTTCGCCCACGACACCGGCGAGGGCAGCATCAGCGCCTATCACCGCGAGCATGACGGCGACCTGATCTGGGAACTAGGCAGTGGCTACTTCGGTTGCCGTACCAGCGATGGCCGGTTCGACCCGCAGCGCTTCGCCGTCCAGGCGCAACTGCCACAAGTACGGATGATCGAGATCAAGCTGAGCCAAGGCGCCAAACCCGGTCACGGCGGCATATTGCCGAAGCACAAGGTCACCGCTGAGATCTCCACGACCCGTGGCGTGCCGATGGGCGAAGACTGTGTATCGCCGTCACGGCATAGCGCTTTCTCCACGCCGACCGAACTGTTGCAGTTCATCGCCCAGTTACGCGAGCTGTCCGGCGGCAAGCCGGTCGGCTTCAAGCTGTGTCTCGGTCACCCCTGGGAATTCATGGGCATCGCCAAGGCCATGCTGGAGACCGGCATCCTGCCGGACTTCATCGTCGTCGACGGCAAGGAAGGCGGCACCGGCGCCGCGCCGCTGGAATTCACCGACCATATTGGCGTACCCATGCGCGAAGGCCTGCTGTTCGTGCACAACACCCTGGTCGGTTGCGGCCTGCGCGAACAGATCAAGCTCGGCGCCAGCGGCAAGATCGTCAGCGCCTTCGACATCGCCTGCGTGCTGGCCATCGGCGCCGACTGGGCCAACTCGGCGCGCGGCTTCATGTTCGCCATCGGCTGCATCCAGAGTCGCAGCTGTCACACCAACAAATGCCCAACCGGCGTCGCCACCCAGGACCCGCTGCGTCAACGCGCCCTGGTGCCCGAGGACAAGGCCCAACGGGTGTGCAACTTCCACCGCAACACCCTCAAGGCGCTGGCGGAGATGCTCGCCGCCGCAGGTCTCGAGCACCCGGCGCAACTGGACGCCCGCCACCTGGTGCGACGCATTTCCGCCAGCGAGATCAAACTGTTCTCCCAGCAACACGTCTACCTCCAACCTGGCGAGTTGCTCGACGAGCAGATCGAAGGTGAGTTCTACCAACGGATGTGGCAAATGGCCCGCGCCGACAGCTTCGAAGCGGCGTCCTGAGCACAGCCGCTTGACCGATACCCCTACATAAAAGAGCATCCGCCAACACGAGCGCAACAAACGCCCTCCTCTCCCCCGGAAACCCATATGGCCCTGCACAGCTGGTTACTTTATCTCGCCGCCGTCATCGGCCTATCGCTGACACCCGGTCCCAATGGCCTGCTGGCATTGACCCACGGCGCCCTCTATGGCCACCGCAAAACCCTGTGGACCGTGGCGGGCGGGGTGATTGGTTTCGCCGTACTGATGGCCCTGTCGATGTTCGGCATCGGCGCTCTGCTGCAAGCCTCGGCCAACGCCCTTAACATCCTCAAATGGATCGGCGGCGGCTACCTGATCTGGCTCGGCATCCAGCTCTGGCGCGCCCCGCCGCTGCACCTCAGCGCCCCTGTCCTGGCCGTCGCAAAACCGGGCCGTGCGCTGTTTCGCCAGGGCCTGCTGTCGGCACTGTCCAACCCCAAGGTGATCCTGTTCTTCGGCGCCTTTTTGCCGCAGTTCCTCGACCCACAAGGCGACCTCTGGCTGCAATTTGCCGTGATGGCATTGACCTTCGCCGTGGTGGAAGGCCTCGTCGAATACCTGCTGGCCCGCGCCGCCCACCGCATCCGCCCCTGGTTGGAGCGCAGCGGCAAAGGCTTCAACCGCTGCTGTGGTGGCCTGTTCGCGCTGATGGGCGCGGCTTTGCCGATGGCGCGCTAACCGCTCGTTGACACACTACTGCGCTTGGCTATGCGGCGTTGAAATCAGCCGCTGATCTGGATTGCATTGCAACTACTTGTGCCAAAAGCATTTTTTCGGTGCACGTATTGTCCAATCCCGAAGAATTCATGGGTTGCATGTAGTAGCAATACAACCCATGAGGTCTACCCAGCGCTCGAAGCCTGGATGCAATCCGGGGGCAGTGCTGATAGCCACTGCCGATGCCCCGGATTGAGCTACATCTCTGCGTGGATTAGCGCCGGCTGATTCGCACATGAGCCTGGAGCTCAAGCCTGCTTGATCAAACCGGCGATATCGGCAACTCTGGCGCTGACTGCGCCCTCGATACGCTCGATGTTTTGCCGATGGCGCTGCTCCAGCTCGACCTGCTGCGCACACAACTTCAACGCCGTGAGCACCAGCAGGCGCTCGCCGGTCAGGGTCGCCGACTGGGCCTTGGTCTCCGCCAGCAGGCGCTTGAGCAGCAGCGCCGACGCGGCTAAATCCGCTTCTTGGCCGACAGGCACCTTGATGCTGTAGTCATTGCCCAGGACTGAAATGACCTGGATCGTTACATCGTCACCACTCATACGTTAGCCGGGCTCGCCTTGACAGTGCTGCTGCCGGTGGCCAGTTCGACCAGGGCCTGGATCCGCACGATAGTGGCGCTGTGCAGTTCTTCCTGCTCAATCGCGCTCAACTGCAGGGTCTCGTTTTCATCCTTGATTTGCGCCAGTTCGCTGCTCATTTGCGCATTTGCGCTCTGCAGCGCCTTGTTCGCCTGCACAAGGTCACTGACCAGTTGTTCCAACTGACTTAGGCTATTTTCCAACATATTGATTACTCGAGCTTTTTGGCGGGCCGCCACAATAAAGAAAAGCCCCGGGAGAAGCCAGGTGTCGCCAAACACCATTTTCGGCCAGACGTCACCCCATATCGACAATGGCCCCCTATAGAGGTCAGAGCCCTGGAGTCGCCACCCCCCGCGGGACCAGCACAATTCAGTCGGTCCGACAGCTCCGGCCTAGCGTGAGTTCCCCTTGACCGGCAGACGGTTGCCAATGTGTCGGGCAGCAACCGCATGTGTTCGTCGCCGCGCCGGAGTCAGTTGACCTTGCCGCACTACGCTGATGAGTGATCGATTGGTTAACTGAGGTGCGTCATGGGATCCCCAGTCGAAATAGTCAAGCGTTCGTCCGCGCAGGCGACCGACCTGCCGGATGTGCACAGCAGCGCCTTCGCCGATCTGTTCGACCGCTGCGGCGATACCCGCCTGGTGCTGCTCGGCGAAGCCAGTCAGCGCTGTCAGGTTGTAGTGTCGAGGTGCCGCGGGTAGCAGCAGGTAACACGACTCACTGGGCTTTATCGCCAGGTGCCGGCGCAACTGCAGGAAGAGCAGGAAGAGCAGCGCAAAACGCGCCAGCACGCCCCGCCACGCATATAGATGTGCGTTACCAGGTCGCAGCGCCTTGGCTTGGCTCGGGTGGCACACTGCACTATGCTCGGCCACACCAAGGGACTGTCAGCCAACCCCGCCTATCCGGCATGGATCGCCGTCGCTCCCTGTCTTTCTTGCCATTCAGTCGCCAGCCCCGTTGCGCGCAGAGGACGGCGGTAGCCTGCCTGTATCACCGCTAGCCCAAAGGGCTCTGCACCCCGGCAAAACCCTGGCCCAGCACATGCGTATAGATCTGCGTGGTCCGCACATCCGCATGTCCCAGCAGCGTCTGCACGGTACGAATGTCGCTGCCGCGCCTGAGCAACTCAGTGGCAAAGGTGTGCCTGAAGGTATGACAGCTGGCGGGCTTGTGCACGCAAGAGCGATGCAGCGCCTGCTTGACCGCTTTCTGGATGGAGCTGACGTGAATGTGATGGCGCACGATCTGGCCATCCTCGTCCGGGCACAGGCTGGTGGAAGGAAACAGCCATTGCCACTCGAACGAGCGCGGTGCGTTCGGATACTTGCGGCGCAGCGCAAACGGTAGGCTGACCGGCGCTTGATAGAAAGGCTCATGGCTTTTCCAGGCGTTGAAGATACGTTGCTTGCGCTCAAGCAAACTGCTGATCAGTGTGGCGGGCAATAAGGTTGTCCGGTCTTTGCCACCTTTACCGTCATGAATGGTGATCACCTGCCTGTCGAAGTCAAGATCCTTCATCCGTAGGCGGGCCGCCTCGACCACCCGGAGCCCGGCTCCGTACATCAGCGAAGCCAGCAACTGATAGGGCTGCCTGAGCAAGGCAAGAATCTCGGTGGCCTCGGCATGGGTCAGCACCGTGGGGATACGCGTAGACCGCTTGGCCCGCACAACTTCGCCAACCTGCCCCAATGGCTGCTGCAACACCCTCGCATACAAAAACACCAACGCATTGAGCGCCAGATTCTGCGTAGCAGCCGCCACCTTGCGCTCAACCGCCAGCCAACTGAGAAAGGCATTGACCTCCACCGCCCCCATCTCCAACGGGTGGCGCAACTGATGGAAGCGGATAAAGTAACGAATCCAGTACCAGTAGGATTTCTCGGTACGAATACTGTAATGATGCAGCCGCATCACCACCCGCACCTGCTCGCGCAGACGGGGTTTGGAGGTTGAACTGTCCATGCCGACTCCCGACCACTGTTTTTTCATACAGTAGTAATGGTAGCGTAGAATGCGGAAGTCAAGCGAATACAGAAAAACACCTGACGCACTGGCTTAATATGCTGATCTGTAAGGTTTAATGGATTTTCGAATTCAAAATTAGTGCTTGCTTATGCGGAATTCACTACCATCGGATTAACGAAGAATTCCATCTAATCACTGTTAGAGGCAACCATGCTAGAAACAGTTATCTCCGTAATTGGCGTATTAATAGCGCTCGGTAGTTTTTGGTTTACGGAAAAGCAATGGCGCAAAATAAACAAGAAGATAGCCATGATTACAGATGCCGGAGCAGCTATTGAAGTTTTGCCAGCCTGGTATACGGCTCGAATGATGCAAGATCAATGGTATTTCGGCTTAAGAACAGTTGATGGCCATGTAATCGCTATCAGCAACATAACCGCCATATCCGACGACGGAAAATGGATGGATGTAAATCTATTAACCGATGATGAAATACCTAATTGCAAGAAAACAAATTTCATCACTGCTGTCGCAGACGATAGAAGAGCTGCATCTATCCAGATAGATAAAATCGTTCTTGCATACGACATTATCACGAGTTAGGTATGCCTCTAACAAGGCGCTCAAATCGCTCACTTCGTTCGCTGGGACTTGCTAAAGCAAGCCCCTTAGCTTAATCGTTAGGAACCAAAGCATGGATGCGTGCGATCTTCATCTTGAGCAGTTGATTAAAAGTGCAATGAATGAATGCCGTTGCATCCAAAAAAGCGCGGAATCAAATGGGCCTGTGTGGCTAGCAGGCTCAACGAATGAAGCCATTTCAGCAATGACTGGGTATTTAGAGTCGGTGCGCACAACTCGACTACCCCGCCCATCTAATGGTGCTGGTTTAGGTTTTAGCCGTGGCATCGGCGAATGGGCCGATGACTACAAACACCTTATGGGTCTGGCATATGAGATTGATCGTTACTATTCCGACAACTGTAATTGTGCGCGTATTGTTTCCTAACAAGGCGCTCAAATCGCTCACTTCGTTCGCTGGGACGGCGTGCCGCCGCCCCTTAGCTTAATCGTTATGTTTCACAGGCGAAGTCATGGAAGAAATCAATAATCTTTGGCTAAGATACAACGACTACGCAAATAAACTTAGCGCAGCGTTAGGCCGAACAAACAACATAGTTGGCGAGTATGCAGAATATCTTGCTCATAGGCATTACGGCGGGCGGCTATTAAGAGCCTCAGAGTCAAGCGCAGACATTGAGGCTGATGACGGCACCAAATACCAGGTAAAGGCTAGAAAAATAAAAGGCACCACTGCAACCCAGCTTAATGTTATACGCTCATGGAATTTTGACTACCTTGTTGTCATATTATTCGAAGCCGACGGAAAAATTTTTAAAGCACTCGAAGTCCCTGTAGCAGTCGCTAAGAAATACGGCGCAGACAATCAACATCAGAATGGAAAAGTTATAACAACAAGTCGCAAATTTTTATTGGATCCACAGTCAAAAGACATCACGCTTTCAATCATAGGGTTGAGTCAGTGAAACATAACAAATGGTTCAAACCGCTCGCTTCGCTCTCTGGGACTTGCTAAAGCAAGCCCCTTAACCAAACGTTATGCACCATAAGGAGTATGTAAGTTGCCTGACCAAACAAGCAAATGCGCAACTGAGCTATGGAGCTGGGTAAAAGCAATATCAACCTTGCTTATTGTTTTTGTTTTTTCGTACAAGGTTTACTTAACACCAATAGCTCTAAGGATCCTCTGAAGTAGCCATGCATTTCTGGCCGACTTCAGCCCCCGCTGATTTTGAAAGCGGCAAATCGATCAAAAACGATCAGATCACCCGCTCATTTCGGTGTTTCTAGCCGCCGCGAGCACCTCGCGGCGGCTATTGCCCATATTACGGGCGCACCTCTCCTGCATTTGTCAGTAAATGCCTGCGCGCCATCCACAGATTTGACAGCGCGAATAGCGTCACCAGTTGTGCCGTGTTCTTGGCCAGGCCACGGAAGCGCGTCTTCACATAACCGAACTGGCGCTTGATCACCCGGAACGGATGTTCGACCTTGGCGCGCACCTGAGCCTTGGCCTTCTCGATCTTGCGCTTGGCTTTGTACAGCACGCTGCGCTTATCGAGCTTCTTGTAGGTGCTGCGACGTGCTGCAACCTGCCAGATCACTTGACGGCCTTCATGCTCGGGGCGCTTCTCGACACCGGTATAGCCGGCATCGGCCCCGACCATGTTTTCATCGCCGTGCAGCAGCTTATCGACCTGGGTGACATCCGCCACATTGGCTGCCGTGCCCACCACGCTGTGCACCAAGCCCGACTCGTCATCCACGCCGATGTGGGCCTTCATGCCGAAGTAGTACTGCTGGCCTTTCTTGGTCTGGTGCATTTCCGGGTCGCGTTTACCTTCTTTGTTCTTGGTCGAGCTGGGCGCATTGATCAGCGTGGCATCGACGATGGTGCCCTGGCGCAGTGACAGACCTCGGTCGCCCAGGTAGCCATTGATCACAGCGAGGATGCCAGCAGCCAGTTCGTGTTTCTCCAACAGCCGACGGAAGTTGAGGATGGTGGTTTCGTCAGGGATACGCTCAAGGCTCAACCCCGAGAACTGGCGCAGAATGGTCGTCTCGTACAGCGCCTCTTCCATCGCCGGATCGCTGTAACCGAACCAGTTTTGCATCAGATGTACCCGCAACATCGCCATCAGCGGGTAGGACGGACGACCGCCTTCACCCTTGGGGTAATGCGGCTCGATCAGGGCAATCAAACCCTTCCACGGCACCACCCGATCCATCTCGATCAGGAACAACTCTCTGCGGGTCTGCTTGCGCTTGCCAGCGTACTCGGCGTCGGCGAAGGTCATCTGCTTCATCGGAAAACTCGGCGGGTGGTGTCCGGCTATTTTGCCAAAATCGGGAAGTCTTTTTCAGAGTTTCCCTAACCGTAGACTTTCCTACACTTCTCTCATTGCTTTTGGCACTTTTTTCAGTAGCCTTAGCAGCCTTGTTCTACTTCAAGGCAACCGACACCAGTAACACTTTTTACGATAATACTTATAATTTTACGAAAGACATCGCGCAGCTTTTAGTGAAAATGGAAAGTGGCTTTGGTGAACGCCTTCGAAACCTCGACGAAGGCTATTCATCAATGAGAGATTCATTACAACATTACAATGACAGACCAGGGATAGATGTTGAGGCAACAAAGAAACAAATTGAAAGTGAAAAATCCGAAATGGAAAAGGTAGTTCAAGAACGAAACCAAATTATTGAATCACTAATCGAGCGCTCCAGCCTACAGCAAGAGGAAAGATCTACAATTATTGAAGAGTTAAAAGGAAAGGAAATCGAGCTAGCCGAGGCTCAAAAAGAGCTAGGGAGAATGAACAAACGCTTACTCATGGAGCGCATGGAAAAGAAGCGCCTAAGGAGCGTACCTTTTGATTTAGACTCTGGAGCTATTGGTTTCACTAAATCTCAAGTCATTCCAAAAATCGGAATTGAAAGAATAATCAACGCTCCTCGCTCATACATTCAAAAAAGATTTGACATGATGATCAATGATCTTCCACGAGGATATATTGACGATCTGGAGCGAGAAGGCTTCTTCGACAACGGCCTAACTATTAAAGGGTATAATCTCTTAAAGGAACTGGCCGTGCGCGATGATGCATAACAAGGCGCTCAAATCGTTCGCTTCGCTCACTGGGACTGGCTAAAGCCAGCCCCTTAGCTTAATCGTTATATTTTTTGAGGTCGCATGATTCCAATTCAAGATTTTTTAAAATACGTCGACATGTCCGATCTACATGAGAAAATATGTCGTTTCAGGAATCTAGACTTCAAGAAACTATCTTACCAAGAAGTTCAATCCGAAATATCGAAGGTAATTACCTTCGGAACGCCTCATGGCAACATATCTGTTTTAACCCCCAGTAACGGAAGCTATCCTTCCGGCACACGATTCTACCGTGTCAGAGCAATTGACGAAGACGACAGAGTTTTACCACTAAAATCAATGAGCAAAATAAGTGACTGCTGGGAAGCTCCCAATAGCATTACAAAGCCGGGCCGACTCAATAAAGATAAAGAAGCACTTCTATATACATCACCAATGCACCCTCATATAGCCGTCGAGGAGATAAAAATCCAAGACGGCGTGCTTTTCTCACTAATAGTTTATGAAGCAATAGAACAAGTTAATGTTACGATTATTGGTGAACCAACAGCTCATGAAGGCCTATCAAAAGATGAGGCCTTGAAAAGCAGAATGATTCAGGATTTCTTACGCCACGAGTTCATCCGGGATGTAGGCACAGGAACTGAGTACCTTTATCGAATATCCGAATCAATCGCAAAAGACTATTTCGACCTCCCTCCACATGTTCAAGACGCATGGTGTTATCCATCCATTGCCAAGAAAGGTGGTTACAATACTTGTTTTCGTGTCGAAAGCAGGTCAAAACTCCGGCTATGCGGTGTCCAAATAGCCTCAGTCTCCCGGCAAAATGATGACTATCTATTTAACATTAAATTAATTGCGAAAGATTCTGGTGATGGAAGCACCTTGAGCTATCACCAAATTGGCTCAGAAGAGCAGTTAAAGATATTCCCAGAAATCTCCACAGAAAAAATATAACAACTGGTTCAAATCGTTCGCTGCGCTCTCTGGGACTTGCTAAAGCAAGCCCCTTAACCAAACGTTAGGCATACAAAGCAAAGGAATGCGGGCACATGGAAAATCGCGGATTCAATAGTTCAAAACCGTGTATTTCTCATGAGAGGAATTTTGGGCGATTTGAAATCGCGGGCGGGCCAAAAAATCCTGGTTCAGCAATATCCGGCACACCGGCCATGGCATCGCGCTGGCGCTGAGGCGCTCCAAAATCGCCAAACAGAAAAAGCACATGAAACGGCACAAACAGCATGAAAGATCAGACACAGCACTTAAAAGCAAAAGCATTGCCAGCTATCGTGCTGTTTCCGCTTACAGCGCTCGGCTCAAGCGCGAGCCTAACAAGCGGTTCAAGTCGTTCGCTTCGCTCACTCGGGACGGGCTAAAGCCCGCCCCTTAACCTGAACGTTATGCATTAAGGGCTGCTAATGCGTATGCCAGTAATACAAGAAGAATCCAGTGGTTGCGGAATTGCATCGGTTGCTAACATCCTTGGCAAAACGTACCGAGAAATGAAGGTCATAGCCAACGGCATGGATATTCATGCTTCGGATGAAGCACTGTGGTCCGACACTCAGTATGTTCGCCATATGCTGGCCTACGCAGGCGTTCAAACATCAAAGAGCGAAATTACGTTTGTATCTTGGGAGGCATTGCCTGATCTAGCGTTGCTGTCCATCAAGCATCATCAAGAAAATGGCAAAAAATTCTGGCACTGGGTTGTATTCAAACGCGTGGATGGCCAGCCTTTCGTGCTGGATTCAGCCAGCTACCTGCCCTCCAATATTCGCCATGACTTCGAGGCCATGCAGCCCAAGTGGTTTATCGAGGTCATTAATGCATAACAAGCGGTTCAAATCGTTCGCTTCGCTCTCTGGGACGGCGTGCCGCCGCCCCTTAACCTAAACGTTATACGTTTAAGGAGTATTCATCATGGCCAGAGTAGAAAATAAAATTGCTTTAGTCACTGGTGCCGCAAGAGGCATTGGTCAAGCTATTGCAGAATTACTAGCTTTGGAAGGGGCGAAAGTAATTGTTACAGATATTAATGATGAATTAGGTCAGTCAGTGACTAAAAATATAGGTAAAAATGCAGAGTATTTTCACCTTGATGTATCGCAAGAATCAGAGTGGTCAGCTTTATCAAACATCATTAGTGAAAAATATGGGAACATAGATATTCTCGTAAACAATGCAGGTATTACAGGCTTTCTTGAATCCACTGGCCCACATGATCCAGAAAATCTGGACATGGAAAGTTGGCATAAAGTTCATGCTACTAATATTGATGGTGCAGCATTAGGGTGTAAATATGGCATCCGTTTAATGAAATCTTCTAAAGCTGGCAGTATTATCAATATTTCTTCGCGCTCTGGTATTGTTGGAATTCCCGGTGCGGTTGCTTATGCTTCAAGTAAAGCTGCTTTGCGTAATCATACAAAATCTGTCGCGCTGTATTGTGCTGAAAAAAGCTATCCTATTCGTTGTAATTCTATACACCCCGCAGCAATATTAACGCCAATGTGGGATGCAATGCTGGGAGAGGGAGAGCAGCGGCGTTTTGCAAGGTAGTTGTCGCGTCAGCCGTGTTTTTAAGCTGCTATTTTCAGTGCCGGTTGCTCTCTGTCTGGATTGAGTGTGACAGCGCCGATAGGTTGCCAATTTCGAGTCGCGCCCGACCAGCGATGCGGGTGTTGATTGCGAGCATGCTGGTACAGCGCATGACGCTTGGCCAGCACCTCTTGATCCTCGCCACGATGCCGCTGCGCCGGGGTCACGAAGCGGATGCGGCTATGCCGGTGTTCGTGGTTGTACCAGCGCATAAAGTCGCGCACCCAGCTGCGTGCTGCGTCCAGATCGGCAAAACCATCCTGCGGCCATTGCGGGCAGTATTTCAGGGTTCTAAACAGCGACTCTGAGTACGGATTGTCGTTGCTCACCCGCGGCCTCCCGCGCGATGGGGTGATGCCTAAATCGTACAATTTGCTCAGCAGCGTCACTGATTTCATCGGCGCGCCGTTATCCGAGTGCAACACCAAGGGCCGGCCGGCGCAGCGCTCAGTCAGTACGGTGCGCTGCATCAGTTCGGCCGCCAGTTCGCCGCTTTCTTGTTCGTAGACTTCCCAGCCCACGCCCTTGCGGCTGTAGATATCCTCGATCAAATACAGGTAGTAATACTTCCCGCGCACCTTTGAAGCCAGGTAGGTGATGTCCCACGACCAGACCTGGTTGGCCTTCGTAGCGTTGTGCGTGGTCGGCGCGGCATGCTTGTGCGGTGTATGACTGCGGCCACGTCGATGCTGCTGATCGGCTGCTTTAAGGACGCGATAAAAGGTCGCCTCCGAGGCCAGGTAGCGGCCTTGATCGGCCAACCTTGGCACGACCTGGCTGGGCGGCAGGCTGGCGAATTCCGGGCTGTTGCAGGCAGCCAAGATCGCGCTGCGCTCGCACTCACTCAGGGCGTTCAACGGTCGTGGGCGTAGCGTGGTGGTACGCACATCAGCCTGCACCACCGGCGTAGACGCCCAGCGTTGCAGGCTGCGTAGCGACAGCCCGATCTCAGCGCAGGCAACCGCCTTGCGCGCACCCGAAACCACCGCATGGTTAAAACGCTCAACGAGTTGTTGCCGTTCTGGCAACGAGGTCAGACGTCCTCGCTGTCGTTTCCCCAGAAGGCATTCATCTTTTTTCGTAGCACCAAGATGGCGGCGGTTTCTGCCAGCGCCTTGTCCTTGCGCCGCAGTTCGCGCTCTAGCTCTGCGATGCGCTTCTTGTCGGCACGCGCTTGTTCGCGCTCGGCTTGACGCTGAGCCTGGGCCGACTGCTGGCCGCTGATGCACGCTTGGCGCCATGCGCTGATTTGCTCAGGGTACAAACCCTTGCTGCGGCAGTACTCACTGAGCTCAATCTCACTCAAGGACGCCGCGTGCAGCACCGCTGCAAACTTGGCTTCAGCCGGCCAATTATCGGTTTGTTTCTTGTCTCCAGGCACCACCGCACCTCCTGCTTTGAGCTTGGTGCGCCAAGCATACAGCGTCGCTTCGGGGATGCCTTCTTGGCGCGACAACGCCGCCACAGACATGTTTTGTGGCGGGAGTAATTTGTTCAGCAGGGCAGCTTTACGTTCAGGTGAATAACTCGACATATCAGCTCTCTTTGACGCCCCCGATCTACCGTTTTGATAAATCAGCCGAAGCGACAACTAGCCTGACACCGGGGGGCAGAGAGAGGTCGCAATCAAAGCTATAGCTGCTGATGTTCCCCTTGGTGAAATGGGTGAACCTAATGATGTGGCTTATGCTGCTTTGTATTTAGCATCAAGTGAGTCTAAATACGTAACAGGTATAGAAATAAATATAGATGGCGGTATTCTTGCTGGTAGTGCAGCGGCTCCATCAAAGTAACGTATAACAAGGTGCTGCTACGGAAAATTTACTCGCTGGCGCTCCTAAATTTCCACAGAGCACGGCGTTAGGTTTACAACATGGAAGCATCATCAACTTCATCTCCTCGCCAAAAAATAAGCTTCATCGGAGGGAGTCAACCGCTATGGAAGGCATTCTGGTTTTTGTATGTTCTAGGTAGTCTTTCTTTCACGGCCATTTCTGTAGTACTAATAAAACTTCTCTCAGCAAGCCATGTGCTATTACAAGCAAGTCATATTTTAAATCTACGAACAGAGGAAACTTTAGTGTTGTTCGCCACTACAATTGCAGTGGTTTATATTATGTATTTTTTATTTTGTTCAATTTCCATCTGGCGCTGCTCCATAAACACCATGAAAAGACATTGGGCGCTTCTCGCAAAACTCATAATTTCAATAAATTTTGCTTGGATTTCTTGGAAAGCATTTTCCGCCTTCGGCTCTTTAGTAATGTACTTTTCCAATCATTATTTTTTCAGCACATAGCGCTGCGTAAAAACCTAACAAATGGTTCAAATCGTTCGCTTCGCTCACTGGGACGGGCTAAAGCCCAATGTCATCAACTTAAGCTCCCAGCCCTGCCTGGAGCAAGCAAATCCAGGGCTTGAGCGCTCGGTTGCAGCAGCACCGCCACCGGTTTTGCTCCCCGATTCAGCGCATGTGTAACCTTGGCGGCAGCTTAATGGGCGCCAATTCGCCTTAGCGAGCGGGTTTCTCTTTTTCCGGGCGAGCGCGTACCGACCGCTTCTGGCCAGCTTTTTTGCACGGCGTTTTTGGCGGTAGTGCGGGTTCTCAGCGCGTCGGTTTGGCCCCCTCGCAGCCGCGGCTGGCCGGGCGCTTGCGCTTACGCGGGAAGCTGCGCCCTGGACGCACGGCGCTGAGACTGTTGGTCATCAGCGCCAGCACGTTGGCCAGCCCCTGAGCACAGGGGCGCACCAGCAGCTCAACCAAGGTGTTCTTGAGGCGCGACACCCCTTGGGTGAAGTTGACCTTCCAGCGCAACTTGCGGCCTTTGTGGCGCTGCTCGATGACCGGTTGCAGCAGGTAGTTCATCAGCAGCCCCAGATTCTTCAGCAGTTGCCCGGCATGAAAGTCCTGCTTCACCGCTACCACGCTGCGACCGCTGAAGTTGTCCAGACTCAGGGTCTGCTTGACGCGGCGGTAGTCCGTCTCGATGCCCCATCGGCGGTGGTAGAGATCCGCAAACACCTCGGCCGGGAAGGCCTGCCGGTCCAGCAGAGAGGTCAGCAACACTTCGCTTTCACCGCTCGCCAGCTCGACCCGAACCAAGCGTAATTCGACCTGGCCCGTGGGATCGACGCCGGCCTCGGTACAAAACAAGCGCGCTTCTGGATGACTGGCCGCGAAGAACAGCGTGTCCTCGACCTGACCCGACCGGAGAAACTGTTTGACCTGCGCGTTGTAGCCACAAGGCAGGCGCATCAGGAAATGCCGCCGTTGCTGCTCGAACAGCGCGAACAACCAGTGCCCAGGGTAGCCGCGATCAAACAGCGTCAGGCTGTCAGGGGGCAGATGCGCGAGATGCAAGTGGGTGCAATCACGCTCGCCGACTTCGAATGGCACGATCAGGCTGTGCAGCGTTTGGCCGTCGGCGACGTCGTAGAGCATGGACAGGCGGGCAACGGGAAACTCGCTGTGGCTGCCAAAGAAGCGCGTCATGGCCGGCTCCAGCGGTAAATGTACGGTGGAGCCATCCACGGCGAGTACGCGTAGCCCGCACCACGTCTGGCGCAGCCCGAGGCTGTCGATCTGGTGCTGAAGGACTTGGTTAAGGCTCTCGAAGACCTCGGGCTTGAGCTTGCTGCGAGCCTTGCTGAAGGCTTGCGCGGTAACCACCTGGGTCTCGGCCGAGGCCTGATTTAGCACGCGATAGAACTGATCGAGTTCGGTCTGCAAGGCGGTGCGCGGCTGATTGAGCAAGAACAGGACGAGGTTCTTGAAGGTCAGCTGACGTCGGCGGGTAAAGTCTTGAGGGTGCTGGCGGTGGGTATCGATGAAGGCGGGACAATCAAGCTGGCTGGTTATTTTTTGTACAATTTTCAGGCCAGGGTTTGCTGGGCGGTGTCAAACGGTGTGGAATGAGAGGCCATAAGGAGTTTTCCTATGCGCTAATTTGAGCGCTAATTATATGATATTTATAGAGAAACTGCTTAAGTTGATGACATTGGGCTAAAGCCCGCCCCTTAACCAAACGTTAGCCCACTCTTGGAGGAGATTTAGACAATGAAAAAAAACATAATATTTTGGGCAGTATGTGCCGTAGCCTTTATTGCATGGAAATTTATATTTTCAACCGATACGGCAAAAGACACCTTGAGAGCTATTGTTGTGCCTAACAATGAACTCAATGCCGCACAAATAAAGCAAATCGAGGATATCGCGGGAAACATAGCCGCGCAAAGTAATGCAAACAAGCAGGCAATGCTGGATGATATGACAGTTTCATTTAACGCGGTTGCAGTCGGTAGGAATGTTCGCTTCGAGAATGTAATACGTGTAAAGAAAGGTTTGCCGCCCAACACAATTAAAGAATGGCTGGACGCAACAGCAAGCGAAATTATTCCAAAAATTTGTGCCCAGAACGCGAAGAACCCAGCATTCGACAGAGGCTTGTCATATACATTCGCATACAGCAACGCGTATAACGAAAAACTAGGTGACGTATTCATAGATCAGACTACTTGCAAAAATAAGGGGCTGTGAGTCATTTCGGTTGCCGGGCTAACAAACGGTTGAAATCGTTCGCTACGCTCACTGGGACGGGCTAAAGCCCAATGTCATCAACTTAAGCTCCCAGCCCTGCCTGGAGCAAGCAAATCCAGGGCTTGAGCGCTCGGTTGCAGCAGCACCGCCACCGGTTTTGCTCCCCGATTCAGCGCATGTGTAACCTTGGCGGCAGCTTAATGGGCGCCAATTCGCCTTAGCGAGCGGGTTTCTCTTTTTCCGGGCGAGCGCGTACCGACCGCTTCTGGCCAGCTTTTTTGCACGGCGTTTTTGGCGGTAGTGCGGGTTCTCAGCGCGTCGGTTTGGCCCCCTCGCAGCCGCGGCTGGCCGGGCGCTTGCGCTTACGCGGGAAGCTGCGCCCTGGACGCACGGCGCTGAGACTGTTGGTCATCAGCGCCAGCACGTTGGCCAGCCCCTGAGCACAGGGGCGCACCAGCAGCTCAACCAAGGTGTTCTTGAGGCGCGACACCCCTTGGGTGAAGTTGACCTTCCAGCGCAACTTGCGGCCTTTGTGGCGCTGCTCGATGACCGGTTGCAGCAGGTAGTTCATCAGCAGCCCCAGATTCTTCAGCAGTTGCCCGGCATGAAAGTCCTGCTTCACCGCTACCACGCTGCGACCGCTGAAGTTGTCCAGACTCAGGGTCTGCTTGACGCGGCGGTAGTCCGTCTCGATGCCCCATCGGCGGTGGTAGAGATCCGCAAACACCTCGGCCGGGAAGGCCTGCCGGTCCAGCAGAGAGGTCAGCAACACTTCGCTTTCACCGCTCGCCAGCTCGACCCGAACCAAGCGTAATTCGACCTGGCCCGTGGGATCGACGCCGGCCTCGGTACAAAACAAGCGCGCTTCTGGATGACTGGCCGCGAAGAACAGCGTGTCCTCGACCTGACCCGACCGGAGAAACTGTTTGACCTGCGCGTTGTAGCCACAAGGCAGGCGCATCAGGAAATGCCGCCGTTGCTGCTCGAACAGCGCGAACAACCAGTGCCCAGGGTAGCCGCGATCAAACAGCGTCAGGCTGTCAGGGGGCAGATGCGCGAGATGCAAGTGGGTGCAATCACGCTCGCCGACTTCGAATGGCACGATCAGGCTGTGCAGCGTTTGGCCGTCGGCGACGTCGTAGAGCATGGACAGGCGGGCAACGGGAAACTCGCTGTGGCTGCCAAAGAAGCGCGTCATGGCCGGCTCCAGCGGTAAATGTACGGTGGAGCCATCCACGGCGAGTACGCGTAGCCCGCACCACGTCTGGCGCAGCCCGAGGCTGTCGATCTGGTGCTGAAGGACTTGGTTAAGGCTCTCGAAGACCTCGGGCTTGAGCTTGCTGCGAGCCTTGCTGAAGGCTTGCGCGGTAACCACCTGGGTCTCGGCCGAGGCCTGATTTAGCACGCGATAGAACTGATCGAGTTCGGTCTGCAAGGCGGTGCGCGGCTGATTGAGCAAGAACAGGACGAGGTTCTTGAAGGTCAGCTGACGTCGGCGGGTAAAGTCTTGAGGGTGCTGGCGGTGGGTATCGATGAAGGCGGGACAATCAAGCTGGCTGGTTATTTTTTGTACAATTTTCAGGCCAGGGTTTGCTGGGCGGTGTCAAACGGTGTGGAATGAGAGGCCATAAGGAGTTTTCCTATGCGCTAATTTGAGCGCTAATTATATGATATTTATAGAGAAACTGCTTAAGTTGATGACATTGGGCTAAAGCCCGCCCCTTAACCAAACGTTAGCCATAAGAATATGACCGAAAATATCACGACAAAAGAAATAACCCCCGAAGAGTATGAGCTCGCATTCAAAGGCAAAGAGGTCGAGGCTCTAAAGCAGGCACTCGACATAAGAAAATTCGAAATCGAACTATATTGGAAGCGCGCGTCATATTTTTGGACATTTATCGGCGCAACAATGGCTGGCTTTCTTGCTATACAAGCCTCATCAGCCCAAAACAAACAAGACCTTACAGTAATCCTTTCCTGTCTCGGCTTTGTTTTTTCTTTTGCGTGGGTATGCGTCAATAGAGGGAGCAAATTTTGGCAAGAGAACTGGGAAAAGCATGTTGACGTACTAGAGGATAAAGTTACAGGGCCTCTTTATAAAATTGTAATGTCTAGAAATTCAACAAGTAATCTCAGTGAAAAAGCTGTTCACCTCATTACCGGACCTTCATCAATATCGGTTTCAAAAATCAACCAAATAATTAGCATTTATGTTTTTATACTTTGGGCGCTGCTACTATTTTATTCTCTACCAGAGTTCGGCATTGAGAAGTCTATAAATTGGTTTTACTTCGCCTTGCTGGCACTGAGTATTTCGTCATGTACATTGTTCTTAATGCTAGGCCGCTCATATGGCGGCGGGTATTTTCATACTGCGAAAATACGTAAATCCAGAGTGAAAAACGGCTAACAAGTGGTTCAAACCGTTCGCTGCGCTCACTGGGACGGGCTAAAGCCCGCCCCTTAACCAAACGTTATATTCCTAAGGTACGTATGCAGATCGACACAGTCACAAAAAGCGACTATTTGGTGTTAATAGAAATCTGGGAGTCATCAGTGCGTGCCACACATGATTTCCTGAACGAAGAGAATATTGACTCTCTTAAACCTCTAATACTTGAGCATTATTTCGACGCAGTGGATTTGCGAGTTGCTAAAGATGAAAGCAATGCAATCGTTGGCTTCATTGGGGTCGCAGAACAAAATATTGAAATGCTTTTTATATCTCCATCGTACAGAAATAAAGGCATCGGATCACTATTACTAAAAAATGCCATAAAAAATCAGGGGGCGCGAAAAGTCGATGTTAACGAACAGAACCCTGATGCAACCGGATTTTATGAGCATTTAGGCTTTGGTGTAACTGGTCGTTCCCCATTAGATGGGCAGGGCAACCCATTTCCACTACTCCATCTGGAGTTAACCGGAATATAACAAATGGATCAAACCGTTCGCTGCGCTCACTCAGGACGGGCTAAAGCCCGCCCCTTAACCAAACGTTAGGCCTAATGAAAATTCTTATCTTTGGCAACTCCGGCTCGGGAAAATCCACGCTTGCTCAGTGCCTAGTTCAAGATCACGGATTGGCCCATCTCGATCTTGATTCAATCGTATGGGAACCCGGCAAAATTGCTGTTCCACGGGCACCAGAAGCTGTGAGCGAATCACTTCGAGCATTTCTTACCACCCATAAAAATTGGGTTATTGAGGGCTGCTACGGCGAACTCATTGAAGCAACTACAAGTTATTGCTCTGAGTTGATCTTTCTTAACCCTGGGCTTGAGGTCTGTCTTGAGCACAACCGACATCGCCCATGGGAACCTCATAAGTATTCGTCTCAGCAAGCTCAAGATGAAATGCTAGAGAATCTACAAACTTGGGTTGCCGGCTACTATGAACGTCAAGATCAATGGTCGTACCACGCACACCGTCAGATTTTTGATACTTTTTCAGGCCACAAATGCGAACGATCTGCAGGCTAATCAACGGTTGCCTAGCAGCACTCAAATCGTTCGCTTCGCTCACTGGGACTGGCTAAAGTCAGCCCCTTAACCAAACGTTATGCACTCCGAAAGACATTAATTACCTACCAGGTTTAATACATGGATGATTTTTACATAGATAAAAAAGGCTTAGCTGCTTACTTTGAAATGCAGTGGCTAGATAAGTTACGAGATGACGGAGTACATGAAGTCCTAAAAAGCAAATCTAAGTCAGTACCCGATTATTTTATTTTATCAGATCACACTAGTAATGTGGCTCGTTTTATAAGCAGCGCTCTTGAGAGGGACTCTATTTCTCCGGAAACTGTTCTTGAGGTAGGACCTGCTCTTGGCAGGAATTGCTACGAGCTAGTAAAAAAATATGCTGATATAAAGTCCGTTACTGTAGTTGAACCATCTCAACGACTGCTCTCAAATTTCAAACGAATACTAATTGACGGCAGTGGCTGTGAATTTCCCTATATCAAGAGCGCAAGCGAATTAGAGAGTTTATATTTTCAAACTGAGTCGATAACAAAAGATTGTAGTCATATTAATTTTTCTCTAATCAAAGCACGGCGGTTGCAGGAGCTGAGTGCAACACGGTTATTGAATTGAAGCGGGCGCATCATGTTGCATCGTCATCGCTTTTTCCATCATCTCTGACATCACCTCAATTGGGCACTTCCAGTTGAAGCGCTTACGTGGACGAATGTTCAACTCATAAGCGATGGCATCCAGCTGTTCCTGGCTACATACAGACAAGTCCGTGCCCTTGGGCAGATACTGGCGAATCAGGCCATTGATGTTCTCGTTGCTGCCGCGCTGCCAGGGGCTGTGCGGGTCGCAGAAGTAGATTGCCACCCCTGTTTTCTGGGTGATCTCAGCATGCCGGGTCATTTCCCTGCCCTGGTCGTAGGTCATGCTCTTGCGCACAGCCAGCGGCATCCGGTTGAGGGCCGCACTGAAACCCTCAACCGCCGAAGTTGCCGTTGCATCGTTCATCTTGATCAGCATCAGGTAATTGCTACTGCGCTCGTTCAGCGTGCCCACAGCAGAGGCGTTGGCCTTGCCTTTGATCAGATCACCTTCCCAGTGCCCCGGCATCAAGCGGTCTTCAATCTCTGGCGGACGCAGATGGATGCTCACCATCTCCGGGATCTGGTTGCGCCGATCAACGCCCCCTGCACGCGGCCTACGCGTACTCTTGCCCTGGCGCAGGCACTGGATCAGCTCCTTGCGCAGCTCGCCCACAGGCAGGGCATAGACCGCGCTGTAGATCGTCTCGCGGCAAACGTAAGCATCTTCAAAACTGGGAATATCCATGCTGCGCAGCTTGCCGGCAATCTGTTCGGGAGAGAAGTTTTTTCGCAGCAACTCCACCACCAACTCAAGCAGTTCGCTGCCCGGCACTAGCTTCTTTTGCGGGCGACACGCCTCTCGACGTTGACGCATATGCCCCTGGGCCGTAGGTGCGTGATAGATGCCGTTGGAGCCGGTGTTACGTCGCAGTTCACGACTGATCGTGGAGCGGTTGCGACCAAGTGCTTGGGCAATTGCTTGCTGGCTCATGCCATGCAACCGACCCACTTGAATCGTGGCGCGCTCTTCAATGCTGAGTTCGTGATATTCCATTGGGCCGCACCTTACCGGAAAGGTCAGGTGTTGCACTCAGTTTCCGCGGCCGCCCACCCTTTGAACGCGGATTAGTTGCAGGGAAGTTTGATTTAGTAATTTGCTTAAACGTTCTAGATCAATGTGAATCACCACAGAGCATGGTTGATGCTTTAAAGGAGGCAACTGCTATCAATGGTGTTATGGTTTTGTCATGCACCTATCAATGGAATAAGAAGCATCTAATTAATAAGTGTGAAGCTGTCGACAACATCAACGAGTATTTCGGCGATGGCTGGGTGAAGCTATCAGAGGATGAAAACGAGTACAAAATCAGGTTTAACGAAAGGTACTGTAAACTATTTCTTGCTCACATAGTTTCATACCGAAAAATTGGAATGTAGTTCTCAGGCCTATGCGTAACGAATCAATTCAACAAATCCTACAGCGCCGCCCATGGTTTACAAAAAAAATCGTAAAAGCTGGCACATTGCTAGGCTGCTGACTGGGGCGTTATGCACTAACCTCTACTGAAATTAGAAATACCGTCAATACGGTGAGGTTTTAATATAATCAGCCAAGGCTACAAACCAAGACGAGTAAGACCAATGGCTCAAGTGAAGCACATAACTAGCGGTTCAAATCGTTCGCTTCGCTCACTGAGACTGGCTAAAGCCCAATGTCATCAACTTAAGCAGTTTCTCTATAAATATCATATAATTAGCGCTCAAATTAGCGCATAGGAAAACTCCTTATGGCCTCTCATTCCACACCGTTTGACACCGCCCAGCAAACCCTGGCCTGAAAATTGTACAAAAAATAACCAGCCAGCTTGATTGTCCCGCCTTCATCGATACCCACCGCCAGCACCCTCAAGACTTTACCCGCCGACGTCAGCTGACCTTCAAGAACCTCGTCCTGTTCTTGCTCAATCAGCCGCGCACCGCCTTGCAGACCGAACTCGATCAGTTCTATCGCGTGCTAAATCAGGCCTCGGCCGAGACCCAGGTGGTTACCGCGCAAGCCTTCAGCAAGGCTCGCAGCAAGCTCAAGCCCGAGGTCTTCGAGAGCCTTAACCAAGTCCTTCAGCACCAGATCGACAGCCTCGGGCTGCGCCAGACGTGGTGCGGGCTACGCGTACTCGCCGTGGATGGCTCCACCGTACATTTACCGCTGGAGCCGGCCATGACGCGCTTCTTTGGCAGCCACAGCGAGTTTCCCGTTGCCCGCCTGTCCATGCTCTACGACGTCGCCGACGGCCAAACGCTGCACAGCCTGATCGTGCCATTCGAAGTCGGCGAGCGTGATTGCACCCACTTGCATCTCGCGCATCTGCCCCCTGACAGCCTGACGCTGTTTGATCGCGGCTACCCTGGGCACTGGTTGTTCGCGCTGTTCGAGCAGCAACGGCGGCATTTCCTGATGCGCCTGCCTTGTGGCTACAACGCGCAGGTCAAACAGTTTCTCCGGTCGGGTCAGGTCGAGGACACGCTGTTCTTCGCGGCCAGTCATCCAGAAGCGCGCTTGTTTTGTACCGAGGCCGGCGTCGATCCCACGGGCCAGGTCGAATTACGCTTGGTTCGGGTCGAGCTGGCGAGCGGTGAAAGCGAAGTGTTGCTGACCTCTCTGCTGGACCGGCAGGCCTTCCCGGCCGAGGTGTTTGCGGATCTCTACCACCGCCGATGGGGCATCGAGACGGACTACCGCCGCGTCAAGCAGACCCTGAGTCTGGACAACTTCAGCGGTCGCAGCGTGGTAGCGGTGAAGCAGGACTTTCATGCCGGGCAACTGCTGAAGAATCTGGGGCTGCTGATGAACTACCTGCTGCAACCGGTCATCGAGCAGCGCCACAAAGGCCGCAAGTTGCGCTGGAAGGTCAACTTCACCCAAGGGGTGTCGCGCCTCAAGAACACCTTGGTTGAGCTGCTGGTGCGCCCCTGTGCTCAGGGGCTGGCCAACGTGCTGGCGCTGATGACCAACAGTCTCAGCGCCGTGCGTCCAGGGCGCAGCTTCCCGCGTAAGCGCAAGCGCCCGGCCAGCCGCGGCTGCGAGGGGGCCAAACCGACGCGCTGAGAACCCGCACTACCGCCAAAAACGCCGTGCAAAAAAGCTGGCCAGAAGCGGTCGGTACGCGCTCGCCCGGAAAAAGAGAAACCCGCTCGCTAAGGCGAATTGGCGCCCATTAAGCTGCCGCCAAGGTTACACATGCGCTGAATCGGGGAGCAAAACCGGTGGCGGTGCTGCTGCAACCGAGCGCTCAAGCCCTGGATTTGCTTGCTCCAGGCAGGGCTGGGAGCTTAAGTTGATGACATTGGGCTAAAGCCAGCCCCTTAACCAAACGTTAGGTACAACCACACAGGATTATCACCGCATGAAAGCACTCGTAATTGCAATCGCCGTTCTTTCGTCGCAAGTATTATTGGCTGATGACACACTAATTGACGTGCCCGGAATCATCGGAAAATCAGAGGCAGCAGTAGCAGAGATGGTTGGCCAGCCGACAGAGTGCACGAGTACAAAATACGGACGTAAGTGCATATATGAAAAAGCGGAGACTGAAATTACCTTTATCAAAGGCAAGGCTGACTGGATTACGGTTGAAGGTATCGACACACTTCCATTCAACAAGAGCACACTAGGCTCAATTGGCATAAAGGCTCAAACCCCATCCTTCACAAATGACTTCACCATGCGATGGGAACATTTGCAAGGTATGCGCTCTATCTCATTTTTTGGTGTCGGTAGCAACGCGGATTATTTCTATATCCAAGCCTATACCGAGTAGGTATGCACCTAACTAGCGGTTCAAGCCGTTCGCTTCGCTCACTCGGGACGGGCTAAAGCCCGCCCCTTAACCAAACGTTAGGCCCCGACATGAAGCCATACGATGTTGTCCAAGTCATTGCACTTCGAGACGAGCGCTTTTCAAAGTCGAGTGCAGATTACGAACGGAACCCTTGCATCGGGGACGTTGGAACAATTATTGAGGTGTACTCAAATCCAGAGCCGGCATTTGAGGTCGAGTACTCTGGTAGTAATGGGTGCACTATTTGGCTCGCAGCAATGTATCCGGAAGAGCTAAAACTTAGTGGTCAAAAATGAATTCTGCGGCGAGCCTAACTAGTGGTTCAAATCGTTCGCTTCGCTCACTGGGACGGGCTAAAGTCCGCCCCTTAACCAAACGTTAGAGCCTACTTAAAAATGGCCCGCAGAAAGGACTCAGGTTTAGTAATAGTTGGTGGATTAATTTTTGCCTGTGGCTTTGCATTGCTAATAAAAAGCACATTTTTCGGCCCCGCAGCTCTAGAATTACAAATTAATCGCCACTCAAAAATGCCTGTATCCGAAGATATTTCACTAGTAATTGCAGCAGCCTGCATAGGCTTCGGTATTGCAATAGCATATAAGGCGTGAACATTTTTAATCAGCACCTAACAATGCTCAACTTTACTCACTTCGTCGGCTGGACTCGCAAAGCTACGCTTTTGCTCGCCGGTTAGCTCAAACGTTATGCATAAGCCACGTTGCTGGCGCGTTACCCGCGGGCGCTTGCTCAGGTCACATAGCCCTCATTAGCCGGCCCTTGCTCGAGACCGCCCTGAGTCTTGGCCGCCTATGCCGGCTTGAACACCCGGTACAGGCGGCCCAGGGCCGTCACCCCGACCAGCACCAGCGCGCCGGCCAGCACACCCAGCAGCATGTCCAGCAGCGTTGGGGTAATCGTCGCCAGTGCGCCGCCGAGTGTCGGCACGGCTTGCAGGCCGTGGGCGAAGCCTTCGATCAGTGCATGGGCCCCTGGAATGCCGTGGCTGAGGATGCCGCCGCCGACCATGAACATCGCCACCGTACCAATCACCGCCAGGCTCTTCATCAGGTAGGGCGCGGCGCTGAGAATGCCGCCACCGATACTGCGCTGCAGGCGCCCGATCAGGCCGCTGCCACTACGCTGGGAAAGGTACAGGCCGCCGTCGTCCAGCTTAACGATGCCGGCCACCAGCCCATAGACGCAGACAGTCATGAGCAAGGCGATGCCGGCGAGCACGCCGAGCTGAGTGGCCAGAGGCTGGCCGGTCACGGTGCCGAGGGTGATAACGATGATTTCCGCCGAGAGAATGAAGTCGGTACGCACCGCCCCCTTGATCTTGTCGCGCTCAAAAGCGACCAGATCGATGGCGGGGTTGGTCAATGCGGCCGTCAGCTCGGCTTTGTGTGCCTGCTCCTTATCCTTGCTGGGCCGCAGCTTGTGGGCCAGCGTCTCGAAACCTTCATAGCAGAGAAAAGCGCCGCCAAGCATCAGCAGTGGGGTAACCACCCAGGGCGCCAGCAGACTGATAACCAGCGCCGCAGGTACCAGAATCAGTTTGTTCAGCAGCGACCCCTTGGCCACCGCCCAGACCACCGGCAGCTCGCGCTCGGCCTTGACCCCCGAGACCTGCTGGGCATTCAGGGCCAGGTCGTCACCGAGCATACCCGCGCTCTTCTTCGCGGCGATCTTGGTCATCGACGCCACGTCGTCGAGCATGCTGGCAATATCGTCAAGCAGAGCTAACAGGCTGGTTCCGGCCACGGGTATTTTCCTCGACAAGCAGATTCTCAACGGCGCGCTCGCTAGCCGCCGCTCCCAGTAACGGGGAGGTGTAGTAGATCAGCCCTGCAGGCTGGTGGGAAATCCCCAGCGGCCAAGGCTCAGAGGCTGTGAAAATATCGAGCGCCGGTAGCGGGCGTCTGGAGGCGGTCGCAGTAGGTAAGCATTTTTTCACAGCCTTTCAGGCTTGCGAGCAATCAGGGCGTGGCAGGACGGATATCGAATCCGCTCTTGGCTTCACTGATGATGCGCAGGTGCTGGCTCTCACCCTCGGCTACCCGCACCGCCAGTTCGCGGCGCAGCCGGCCCTTGCCGCAGAGGGTGTCGTCAGCCTCATCGATGCCAATGCCGACCACCCGGTTACCCGGCGGCACATGGAAGCGCGCCTGTTCACCTATGCCGATGCGCGCCGCCACCTGGCGATCGACCAGCACCGCCACGTAGCAGCCGCCGCCGAGCATGCCCAGGTCGCGGTTGACCACGATCAGCCCGCTGCCCTCGACCGGTTGTTGGTAGGCCAGCAAGCGCTCGCTGGGCACCGCGGTCACCTTGTCGGGAGCGGCCTGAAAGGACGAACAACCGGCCAACGCCAGCAGGGGCAGTACTGCACAAATCAATCGCATGGGAATCCTTACGGGGTGGATGATCGAAGCCGGCTCAGTATTGACGGTGCGGCTGCCGCGCTCAAGTAAAGCAGTCGGAGGCGGATCCTGCCGGCGGTTCGCGCCTTCGCTGTGCCGAGTGCGGTCTTGGTAGAGGCCGGAAGGCAATCCCGGGGGTGACGGCTTTTGTAGGATGCGGCGGGCCGCGTAGGTTTGAGCGCAGCTATACCCCTCGCTAATCCATCAATCACGACCCGGGTCGGTAATGGTTGGCAGCAGCAACTGCAAGCCTGCCCAACTGCGGGTTGATCTTCGCGGTGATGGGTATCGCTGCGCTCAACCGCATCCTACGATAGCGCCCTGTGCCACCGGCTGGCCACGTGCGCCGCGCTGCTCACAACTCTTCTGAACTCGCCACAACTCAGCGCCGGACTCAGCCTCCCATCTCCTGCTCGTTGCAAAGCGAGCGGCGCACTGATATCTGTATATGCAAACAGTATTCGGTTTTCCCATGCAGCCTCAGCTCGACCCCAGCCTGTATTACCTGTGCAACTTCCATAAAGCCCTGGCCTGGCTGCGCGAGCGTCACCACGACCTGTTGCTGGCCGAGGAGCAGGCATTCCTGCGCCGCTTCGGCGAGCTGGCGCTGCCCAGCCAGGCGCTGCTGGTGCGCATGATCATGCGCAAGGGCCCGCATTTTCGCGCCAGCAAGCTGGCCTACGCCGAGATTGGCTGCCCGCGGCACGCCGCCCAGGCACTGCTCGACGCCGGGTGGATTCGGCATGACGCCGAGCTGGCGCTGGCGGAGTTGTTCGAGCTGCTGCGCAAGGAAGAACTGCTCGAAGCCTTCGCCGCCCGGGCGCACAAAGCCTTGAAGAAGCCTCAGCTGCTCGCTCAACTGACCGCCGAGCACAGCCGGTCGCGCAGCTTTGCCGACTGGTGCCCACGGCTGGACGAGCAGGTTTACAGCCTGGCCATCAATCCGCTCTGCGAACGCCTGCGCCTGCTGTTTTTCGGCAACCTGCAGCAGGACTGGTCAGCGTTCGTCCTCGCCGATCTGGGCATCTTCCGCTACGAACCGGTCGCGCTGAGCGCCGACTCGCGGGTATTCACCCAGCGCGCAGAGGTGGACTGCTACCTGGCGCTGCAACGCTGCCACGAGCGTGGCGAGGCCGGCGAGCCGGTCGCCGAAGTGCTGCAACAGATCGCCGCGCTGGACTGCGCCACGCCCTTTCTCGCCATGCGCCGGGCCAAGCTGCGGTTTCGCCTGGGCCAACATCTCGAACGCGCCGGGGAGCTGGAAAACGCCCTGGCCTGCTATGTCGACTGCCCGTTTACCGGCGCCCGCCTGCGCCGCATCCGCGTACTGGAAGGCCTGGGCCGCGCCGCGGACGCCCATGCACTGGCCAGCCAGGCGGCCGTGGCAGCGGAAAACGAGGCCGAGGCACAAGGGCTAGAGCGTGTGCTGCTGCGTCTGCGCCGCCAGCTCGGCCTGCCGCAACCGCGCAAACCGAAGCCGCCCGCACCGGCCCGCCTCGACCTGTGCCTGCCTAAGCCTGCAGGTCACAGTGTCGAATACGGGGTCAAGCTGCACCTGAGCGAAGCGGACGCGCCGGTGCACTACGTCGAGAACAGCCTGATCTGCAGCCTGTTCGGCCTGCTCTGCTGGCCGGCGATCTTCGCCCCGTTGCCGGGCGCGTTCTTCCATCCGTTCCAGAGCGGCCCGCTGGATCTGCTCAGCCCCGACTTCCAGCCGCGCCGCGCCGAACTGTTCGCCACCTGCCTGGCGCAACTGGATTCAGATGCCTACAAGAGCACGATCCGCCAGACCTATGCCGACAAATACGGCATCCAGTCGCCCTTCGTATTCTGGAACGCCCTCGATCAACAGTTACTGGAGCAAGCCCTCGACTGCCTGCCGGCGGCGCACCTGCGGGCCTGGTTCCAGCGCCTGCTGGCTGATATCAAGGCCAACCGCGCGGGCATGCCCGACCTGATCCAGTTCTGGCCGGCGCAGCGGCGCTACCGGATGATCGAGGTCAAAGGCCCCGGCGACCGCCTGCAGGACAACCAGCGCCGCTGGCTGGCGTTCTGCGCCGAGCACGGCATGCCGGTGGACGTCTGCTACGTACAGTGGGCCGACGCATGAAGCAACTAGTCGTGAATAACGGGGCTATGAACTATCAGGTCGCGGTGCGCGCGCTGTGCGAATTTACCGCCAAGGTCGGTGACCTGGATCTGCGCTTCACCCCCTCGCCCACCGCCCAGGAAGGCATGACCGGCCACGCCATCGTGGTCTCCCGGCGCGGTCCGGGTTACCAGGCGGAACTGCCGCTGAGCGGCGAATACCAAGGCCTGCAGGTGCGCGGCCGGGCCGACGGCTATGACCCGGACAACAACCGCCTGGAAGAGATCAAGACCCACCGCGGCGACATCGCGCGCATCCCGGAGAACCACCGGCTGCTGCATTGGGCCCAGGCCAAGGTCTACGGCTGGCTGCTGTGCCAGCAACGCGGCCTGGCCGAGATCGACCTGGCGGTGGTCTATTTCAACGTCCTCAGCCAGCACGAAACCGCCTTCCATCAGCGCTGCAGCGCCGATGAACTGCGTGAGTTCTTCGAACTGCACTGCAGCCTTTTCATCACCTGGGCCGAGCACGAGCGCGCACATCGCCTGCTGCGCAACCAGGCGCTCGAGCGCCTGCGCTTTCCCCACCAGCAGTTTCGCAGCGGCCAGCGTCAGCTGGCCGAGTCGGTGTACCGCGCCGCCCGCGACGGCCACAGCCTGATGGCCCAGGCCACCACCGGCATCGGCAAGACCCTCGGCACCCTGTTTCCGCAACTCAAGGCCTTTCCCGAGCAGGAGCTGGACCGCCTGTTCTTCCTCACCGCCAAGACTCCCGGTCGGCGCCTGGCGCTGGACGCCCTGGCGACCCTGCGCAGCCAGGAGCACGCGATGCCGCTGCGGGTGCTCGAACACGTCGCCCGCGACAAGGCCTGCGAGCACCCGGACAAGGCCTGCCACGGCGACTCCTGCCCGCTGGCCAAGGGTTTCTACGACCGCCTGCCGGCCGCGCGCCAGGCCGCGCTGGAACGCCAGTGGCTGGACCAGGACAGCGTGCGCGAAACCGCGCTGGCGCATCGGATCTGCCCCTACTACCTGAGTCAGGAACTGTGCCGCTGGGCCGACGTGGTGGTCTGCGACTACAACTACTACTTCGACATGGGCGGCCTGCTGCACGGCCTGACCCTGCTCAACGAGTGGCGCGTGACCCTGCTGGTGGACGAGGCGCACAACCTGATCGAGCGCGGCCGCGGCATGTACACCGCCGAACTCGAGCAAACCCGCTTCGAGGCCCTCAGACGCATCGCCCCGCCAGTGATGAAGGCGCCACTGGAGCGGGTCAACCGGCACTGGCAACAACTGCAGCGCGACCAGGAAGCGGCCTATCAGGTCTACCCCGCCGCCCCCGACCTGTTCATCATGGCCCTGCACAAGGCCGTCAGCACCCTCACCGATCACCTCACCGATCAACCGGCGGGCAACGCCGCCGAGTTGCTGCACTTCTACCTGGACGCCATGCTGTTCTGCCGCCTCGCCGAAGCCTTCGACAGCCATTCGCTGTTCGACATCAGCCGCGACGACAACCCCAGCGGGCCCGCGACCTCCACCCTGTGCATCCGCAATATAGTGCCGGCGCCCTTCCTCGCCCCGCGCTTCGCCGCCGCCCACAGCTGCACCCTGTTCTCCGCGACCCTGAGCCCCGCGCACTACTACGCCGACCTGCTCGGCCTGCCGCAGCAGACGCCGTGGATCGATGTCGAGTCGCCGTTCAGCGCCGAGCAATTGCAGGTGCAGGCGGTCAGCAACCTGTCGACCCGCTTCGCCCACCGCGACTACTCGCTGGCGCCGATCGCCGCGCTGATGGCGCGCCAATTCGCCGAACGGCCGGGCAACTACCTGGCCTTTTTCAGCAGCTACGCCTACCTGCGCCTGGTGCTCGATGAATTCAGCGCCGCCCACCCGCAGATCCCGGTCTGGCAACAGTCGCGGCAGATGGACGAAAGCCAGCGCCAGGCTTTTCTCGATCGGTTCAGCAGCGCCAGCCAGGGCATTGGCTTCGCCGTGCTTGGCGGCGCTTTCGGTGAAGGCATCGACCTGCCCGGCGAGCGCCTGATCGGCGCCTTCATCGCCACCCTCGGCCTGCCGCAGATCAACCCGGTCAACGAGGAAATCAAGCAGCGCATGCAGGGCATGTTCGGCAACCACCTGGGCTACGACTACACCTACCTCTACCCCGGCCTGCAGAAAGTCGTGCAGGCCGCCGGCAGAGTAATCCGCACCACGGACGACCAGGGCGTGGTCTACCTGATCGACGATCGCTTCAACCAACCCGCCATCCGCCGCCTGCTGCCGACCTGGTGGCAAGTCGAGCGCTGCCGCCTGCCGCTGCTGACCGAACCGAGCCTCTAGCAGGCTGTCCGAGAATACGGATTTTTGTAGGTTGGGCCGGGGCGCGTAGACTGAGCTCAGCGAAGCCCAACATGCTGATTTTGTTGGGCTTCGTCCCTCAGCGTCAACCTACAATTTGCAGTCAATTGCTATTCTCGGACAGCCTCCTAGGGACTGTCCGAGAATATGAGTTTTTGTAGGGTGGGTTAGGCGCACGCTGCCGATAGCGATGATCCCGCAAGATCCGTTGCGCCGTAACCCACCATCGGCGCAACGCCGGGATATCGCCTGGCGGGTTACGCGGCGCGCCACGATCGCGGTGCCTGATCGTTCGGAGCTTGACGCCGCTAACCCACCCTACGGATCGCGGATTGCTCTCGACCGTAGGCCAGGTGCAGCAGGTCGTCGCGCAGCCCTCAGCCGCGAAGGCGCTGCAGCAGCCGCGCCTGCAGTTGTTCCAGTTCGAGCGGCTCGGCCTTGCTGCTGGCGTGGATACCCAGGCCCTGGCCGGCGAAGCGCGGGATGATGTGCACATGGATGTGGAACACCGTCTGCCCGGCCGGCGCACCGTTGAACTGCGCCACTTGCACGCCTTCCGGCTGCAACTCGTCCACCAGCACCTGGGAGAGCCGCTGGGTCACCCGCATCAGCTTGCACAGGCTGTCCGCATCGATGTCGAGGATATTGCGCGCCGCCGCGCGCTTGGGGATCACCAGGGTATGGCCATGGGACTGCGGAAACAGGTCGAGGAAGGCGAGTACGTCGTCGTCCTCGTACAGTTTGTAGCAGGGGGCCTCGCCGCGAATGATCTGGGCAAAGATGTTCTGCGGGTCGTAGTCGCCGTACAGGCTCATCGGGGTTCTCCGTTAACGCTGATCGATGGCGGCACCATACCGGCTCGCTCTAACGCAGGGAATCAGGCCATGCACGCCATCAAACGGATTGATGCCCACTAGTACGCCTATCGATTATCGCGAAGGGACCGATAGTGGTCTTATCCCTCCGGCAAGGCCCAGACTTAGCGTCCGATGCAGCGACTCGCCCTCAACACCCCGAGCGGCACAATGGCTGCCGGCGCCCGCAGGACGTAGCAATAACAGCCGACCGACGCCACCCAGCGCCTGGTTCGGCCTTTTCCCACCCGCCTGATGATTGGAAGCGCTATGTCAGACCTCTCCGCCTACCCCATCACCCGCAAATGGCCCGCCCAGCACCCCGAGCGCCTGCAGCTCTATTCGCTGCCCACGCCCAACGGGGTCAAGGTGTCGATCATGCTGGAGGAAACCGGCCTGCCCTACGAGCCGCACCTGGTCAGCTTCGCCGACAACGAGCAGCTGTCGCCTGAGTTCCTCTCGCTCAACCCGAACAACAAGATCCCCGCCATCCTCGACCCCAGCGGTCCGGACGGCCAGCCGCTGGCGCTGTTCGAGTCCGGCGCGATCCTGCTGTATCTGGCGGAGAAGGCCGGCCAACTGATCCCCGCGGACGCCGCCGGCCGCTACCAGTGCATCCAGTGGCTGATGTTCCAGATGGGCGGAATCGGCCCGATGTTCGGCCAGGTCGGCTTCTTCAACAAGTTCGCTGGCAAGGACTATGAGGACAAGCGTCCCCTGCAGCGCTACGTCGAGGAAGCCACGCGCCTGCTCGGCGTGCTCGACCGGCACCTGGACGGCCGCCAGTGGATCATGGGCGAGGCCTACAGCATCGCCGACATCGCCACCTTCCCCTGGGTGCGCAACCTGATCGGTTTCTATCAGGCCGGCGAACTGGTGCAGATCGAGCGCTTCGCCAATGTCACCCGCGTGCTGGACGTCTTTCTCACGCGCCCGGCGGTGATCCGCGGCCTGACCATCCCCCAGCGCGACTGAGCCGATCCAAGGTGCGCAGATCCGCGGCTGCGGGTATCTTCTGCGCACCGCCGTTATCCAGGACTCAGCCGCCCCATGCGCACTCCCCTTATCCAGGCCGCCCTGCTCTGTGCCGCGGCGCTGTGCTCGACCACCAGCCAGGCCAGGGTCGAAGTCGAAGCGAGCCAACACCAGCGCCTCGGCCCGCTACTGGCCGCCAGAATTTCCGAGGACATCGCCCCCGGCGACTACGAAGCCCTGCTCAAGGGCCTGAGCGCTCACCCAGGCAAATTCGCCCGCAAGATAGTCCTGCTGGACAACATCGGCGGCAGCGCCCCGGAAGCCATGCGCATCGGCCGCCTGCTGCGCGAGACCGGCTTCGACGCCCTGGTGCCCGCTGACGGCGTCTGCCAGGGCAGCTGCATCTACCTGCTGGCCGCCGGCCACAAGAAGACCGTACGCGGCTATGTCGGCCTGCACCGTCCACCCTTCCCCGCCGGCGACTCGGCCCAGGCGCAAGCCGCCCACCGGGACCAACGCTACAGCCCGACCGTCTACTTGCGCGAAATGAACATCCCCAGCCGCCTGGCGGACGAAATGCAGCGCATCGCACCGCACAATATGCGCGTGCTCTCGTCCCAGGAACTGATCCGCTACGGGCTCAAATAAAGCTTGGCTGGCCCCGTCCAGACAGTAGCGCTGGGCAGAAGGGATAGCTGGCGCAGCTGCCCCTCACTGATTGTCGGCATGCTGATCACGAAATGATTGTTTGAACTGCTGAGTCATTTGGAAGCCTTTGATCGCCGGGACCGCGATGGCATCCAACGCGAGTTTCCCGATCAATATCAGGGTGGCACTGGCTAACGCATCCAAAAACCAGAAAACCATTTGCCCCACGCCGCCTAAAGAAGAGCCGGCAGTGTCGAGCGCGGGGATGGTCTGAATGCCAGTGAGTCCGTGCAGGGCCAGCGCTACCCAAAAGCCGAAGCAGTAAGGGCAGCGCCAAGCGTCATAGAGGTAAGCCAGCGGCGCGGGCAGCTGGTCGATTATGCTGCCGAACCACGTGCCCCATTCCGGCAGCTTTACCCAGATCAGCAGGTAAATTGATAAGCCCATTAGGGCCAGAGTGATGTTCATTCTGTCTCCTGAATCACTGTATGTGTGAGTGCAAACTTCGTCGTTCACTTGCCTGCCAAGCTGGCAACGAAGGAGAGCCGCTAAGCGAGATTCATTGGCTTGTACGCGACGATAAGCTCGCAGACCGCTTCGCCATGGGTTAAGCGCCGAGTGTCCAACTCGCGGAATCCCGCAACACGCAGTTGTTGCTGGATATCGGCCAAACTCACGCCATGTAGCGCCAGGATCTCTGGCTCTTCGGCCAACAGCAGTCGCCCGCCGGGCTTGAGCGTCCGATAGACCTCGCTCAAACCGAGCGCCACATCTTGCCAGTGGTGATAGCTGCTAAAGGCCAGGGCACTGTCCACGCTGGCATCGCCCAAGGGCAGGGCTTCGGCTGGGGCACAATAGAACTCGATACGCCCGTCCAGATCGGCCTGTTGAGTTTGCTCAACGGCGATGGTCAGCATGGCGGCGGATGGTTCTACACCAACCAGCCGACCATCGGGACAGTAGGCCAGCAGGTGGCGCAAACTGCTGCCCGTGCCGCAGCCAATGTCGACAACGGTTTCCTGCGGGCGCCAGTCCTCGGCTCGAATAGGCATCCAGGTAGTGGGCCAGTCGCCATACTGGCTGGCATACCAGTGGGCGGTGCTCTCATCCCAGGGCTCGTCTTGATTCGCGGGTGAAGTCATGGTCTTGCCTCTGCGTTTGCTCAAGACGTCAGATTAGAGATCTGACTTGCGCACAGGCAGTGGGGAAGTTTGCGAGTAATCGGCTTATCTTTCGATCCTGGATCGTTATACTGCGATCCCATCAAGCACTGGAATGCTGGATATGCACCCCACCGCCCCGCTTCAGGTGGAGCAATTTCATATCGAACAGCTTGCCGCCGATCGAGAGTCCCATCACGCCGAATACGTGTTGTCTTTCATAGTGGAAGGCCAGTTGCAGATGCGCCACGGCGAACCTATAAGCGTGCCACCTGGCAGCGTGGTGATAGTACCGGCGGGCGTGCCCCACCAACTGCTGTCGGGGCACGCGCTAAACATCTGGTGGATGGGTTTTTGCCCCAACTGCCTGGGGCTGCATGAAAACCTGCCGCAGATGTCGCCCTTTCGCCAGGTTCGATTGGGTGCCTCCCCCGCCGTCAGCATTGAACCGGCAAGACGCGCGCTGCTCGCACAGTATTTCGCCGAACTCAAACGCCTGAGTGAACCCGCCGGCCCGGCCAACAACGAACTCTGCAAGAGCCTGCTAAGCCTGATCCTGGCCGAGGTTAGCAACGCCATGACACCGGCCAGGCAGACACGCGATGCGATGGTTGGCAATGTGCTGGACTACATTCAGCGCCACTGTTGCGAGCCCTTGAGCTTGGCAGAGGTGGCGGCAGCCGTGCACAGGAGTCCGGCTTACGTCACCCACAAAGTCAAACTCGCTACAGGTGCCAGCGTGGGCGAGTGGATCACCAGCAATCGCCTGCACCAGGCCTGTACTCGCCTGCTTCATAGCGGCGCCTCGGTTGCCCAGGTGGCCGAGTTGGTCGGCTGGCAGGATGTGACCCACTTTATTCGCCAGTTCAAAAAACGCTTTGGCGTTACCCCGGGGGCCTGGCGTAAACAACAGCAGGGCCACAGAAATTGAGCGACTGCGCTCAACCCGGAGGATATGGTTGAGCGCAGCAACAGCCATCACATCGCCCAGGGCCTCGCTATGCTCAAACCTGAGAAAGGGAACAGATATATTTCCTGCCCCATTTCTCGCCAACAGTCACTGTGCGCGAAGCACTTTCGCGTATCGCTGGCATGGCATCGTTGAAGCCCATAGTTGTTGCTTACCTGATCTTTCGTCCTGCTATTTTTCTCTGCAGAAAAATTGCAGCCATGACCTTGGCTTACGACGCTGACCTGTAGGCTGCCAAGTGTTCATCCAAAAACCCAATGACTTTTTCAGCATATTGTTTTGGCTGCGCGGCATAAGCATGCGTGTGCTTAGCCCCTGGCACTTTCCAGAACTCTGTTGCCGTTCTGTGTTTCAAGACTTGCCAGAGCAACTCCCCATCTTTAATCGGGGTAAATTCATCGTCATCGCCATAAATCATTAGCAGGCCCGGGCTGCCCACTAGATGTTCGGCGGCATGGGTCGGGCGCAAGCTGCGCTCACCGGCGGGATAAAGAATCTTGGAAAACTGAATGCCCAACTTGGGGATCGGGTAGCGGGACCAGAAGTGCAATAGGGTCGGAAACGCCGACTCCAGCACCGCCGCCTTGAAGGGGTGTTCAGGCTGCGCCATGGCACACACACTCATGGCCGCGCCCATGGAGGCGCCCAGTACCGCCACGGGCAAGTCGGGGTAGCGGGCCTGCAAGGCTTGCCCAGCGGCCAACACGTCCAGGGGATAGTCCATGGTGGTGGACGTACTTTCACCGAAGCCGTTCAAATCAAACACCATCACGTGGTAGCCCGCCTGACGGAGCAATTCGGCATGCCCATATTTCATCCAGAAGCCTTTGGCTACTACGCCCATGGGGTGGGACATCAGTACCGCGCCCTTGGCCTGCGGTGTGTGTGCAGGCGCCAACAGTGCGGCGATGATGGCGCCGGATTGACTGTCGACACTCAAACGCTGCCAGTGGCTCTGGTCGACGCTGTCCGGCCAGCGCCATGGCCGGACAAAGCGGCCAAAGAAGGGTTTCTTGAATAGTTTGTAGGCGGCGTTTTTCATGCAGGCAATCCCTTGATGCGGTTTTACTGCTCGGCGCAGAGAGGCGCGTCTAAGCACATAGTGGCCATTGCGCCTAACCACCACCATCGGCAAAAATGACGAATTGCATGCGATTTATGCCAGCCGCGCACCAGGGTGCAGATCGGGAGAAATAAACGATGAATGTCTGCATCTTGATGGCGGATCAATGCTCATCCACCAGTGTGGCCGCGACCCTGGAGTTTTTTGAAATCGCTAACGTGCTGCACTACTATGCCGACCGCAAAAGTCAGCGCCAGGAGGGCAATTCGGCTCTATTCAGGGTGACAACGGCCTCCATGGATGGCCAGAGTGTTGCCTGCACGGGCGGCCTCAGGCTGACGCCCGACAAAGCCGCGAAAGACCTGCACAACCCGCAACTGATCATCGTGCCCGGTTTCATGTTCAATATCCTCGGCGTGCTGCCCTCCCTGGCCGACATGATCCGCTGGCTGCAACAGCAGCATCGGCAAGGCAGTTACATCGCCAGCATGTGCACCGGGGCATTCGTCACCGCCCAGGCCGGCTTGCTGGACGGCCGCTGCGCCACCACCCACTGGGTGTTCAGCGAGCAGTTCGCACAACGCTTTCCCCAGGTGAAATTACAGACCGAACGCACCGTCACCGACGATGGGCAGATGCTCTGCTCGGGCGGTTCCACCAGCGGCAGTGATTTGTTGCTGCACCTGATCCGCAAGTTCGCCTCCCCCCAGCTAGCGGCCGAATGCGCAAAGAAACTACTGGTCGATGTCTCCGTACGCAGCCAGACCCCTTACGCCTGCACCACCTTCAAGAAAAACCACACCGACGCCGTGATTCTGAAGATTCAAATCTGGTTGGAAAACCGCATCACCAACAGCATTCACCTGGAGCAGGTGGCCGCAGAGTTTGGCTTGAGCATGCGCAACTTCATCCGCCGTTTTAAAGAGGCGACCGATCAGACTCCCATCCAATACCTGCAAAACCTACGCATTGAAAAAGCCAAACACCTACTGGAAAGCAGCCAGGAAGCCTTCGACCAAATCACCTTGCAGGTGGGGTACGAAGATGGCAATTCCTTCAGGCGTCTGTTCAAGCAACGAGTAGGCCTGGCGCCCAGTGCTTACCGCAAACGCTTTGGGAACGTGCCAACTGACAGCCATTGCTCAGGACCAGGGGAACAAATTCAGGCGCTGCCCCCAACTTCAGGGCAAAGTCTGGGAGCCCGGCATCAACGCTAAGCCCGCCGCGGCGCTCAACCCACCCGACGTGGAAGGCTGCACGGGCGTAGGCTGGACCGCCCCCTCACCCCCGCTGGGGTGAGGCCGCTAAAGCGGAAGCCGCCGAAGCGGCTCAGCCCTCCACCTGACTCCACTGCTTGCTCAGACGCTTGTCCGAGACCGCCAGCTTGGTGCCCAGCTGCTGGGCGAACAGCGACACCCGGTACTCCTCGAGCATCCAGCGATACAGCTGCAGCTGCGAATCGCGCTTGCCTTCCTGGCCGTGTTTGCCCAGGCGCGCCTGGTACTGCTCCCAGTAGCCGGCCAGTTCGCCGCTCCAGACCCGGTCGCGCTGCAGCTGGCCGGCGATCTTGTCCAGACGCTGTTCGATGGCTTTCAGGTAACGCGGCAGTTCCTTCAGCCATTCGCCAGGAGTTTCGCGGACGAAACCGGGATAGACCAGGTTGCCCAGCTGCAGCTTGATGTCGTTCAAGGCGATGGCCTGAGCCAGGTCGATCTTGCCCTTGAAGCGCTTCTGCAGGCCGTGCCAGAGTTTGAGAGTCTCGAGGCACAGCCTGGCCAGGCGCTCGGCATGCTCACTCCAGGCACTGCGTTTCTTCTCGGCCAGGGCAGCCAGGGCGGCGCCGTCGCGGGGCAGCGGGGTTTCGCCTTCGAGGATGCAGCTGTCCAGGCTGGCCAGCAGAATGTCCTCGACCAGCGCCTCGACGCGGCCCAGGTCGCGGTGCAGCAGACTCAGCTCGGTCAGCCCCGGCAGCTTGCCGCGCAGGAATTTGGCCGGCTCGGCCAGCTGTTGCAGGAGCAGGCGCTGCAGGGCGCGGCGGTGCTGGAATTCGGCTTCGGCCTGGGTCGGGAAGCGACCTTCCTTGACCGTACCGGCCTCCTCCACCAGCGCCGGATACACGGTCAGCGACAGGCCGGCGATCTGCTGCTGGGTTTTTTCGGCCACGGCGACGAAGGCTTTGGCCTCCACCGACTTCTGGCTCTTCTCGGTCTGCGGCAAGGCCAACGCGGCCTGGCTGGCTTCGGCGAAGCGTGCGCACAGCTCGGCCAGATCGCGGCCTTCGCCGAGGAGCTTGCCGTGGGTATCGACCACCTCCAGGTTCATCTTCAGGTGGCTGTCGAGCTGCGCCTCGGCCTCGACCCAGGCCTCGTCGGCCACCCGCACGCCGGTCATGCGTTGCAGTTCGCGGCCCAGGGCGAGAGGCAGGCTGCCCTGGCCGACGCTCAACTTGCTCAGCGCGGCGCCGACGAAATCCGGCACCGGCACGAAGTTTTTGCGCAGGGCCTTCGGCAGGTTGCGCACCAGCGCCACGCACTTGGCTTCCAGCAGGCCGGGCACCAGCCATTGCAGGCGCTCGGCCGGCAGTTGCGGCAGCAGCGGCGCGGGTACGCGCAAGGTGACGCCGTCGCGCGAGTGATTGGGCTCGAAGTGGTAGCTCAGCGGCAGGGTCAGTTCGCCCAGGCGCAGGGTATCCGGGTACTGCGCGGCGGTGATTTCCTTGGCATCGCGGGCGAGCACGTCTTCCTCGCGCATGATCAGCAGCTGCGGGTCTTTCTGGCTCTCAAGCTTGTACCAGCTGTCGAAGGTCGCCGCCTGGTGGATCTCGCCCGGCAGGCGCGCCTCGTAGTAGGCGAACAGGGTTTCCTCGTCGGCGAGAATGTCGCGGCGACGGGCCTTGGCTTCCAGCTCATCGAGCTGTTCCAGCAGTTGCCGGTTGGCGGTCAGGCACTTGGCCCGGGAGAGAATTTCGCCACCGACCAGGCCCTCGCGGATAAACAGCTCGCGCGAAACCGCTGGGTCGATGGGACCGTAATGCACCGGCCGACGCCCAACCACGATCAGGCCGTAGAGGCTGATCTGTTCAAAGGCCACGACCTGGCCGCGCTTCTTCTCCCAGTGCGGCTCCAGATGGTTCTTCTTGATCAGGTGCGGCGCCAGCGGCTCGATCCAGTCCGGCTCGATCTTGGCCACCATGCGCGCAAACAGCTTGGTGGTCTCGACCAGTTCGGAAGCCATGATCCAGGTGGGTTTCTTGCGTCCGATCACGCTCGACGGATGCACCCAGAAGCGCCGCTGCCGCGCGCCCAGAAAATCGCCGTCTTCGGTCTTCTGACCGATCTGGCTGAGCAGCCCGGAGAGGATCGCCTTGTGCACCGAGGCGTAGCCCTTGCTGCGCTGGGCGGCCTGGTCTTTTTCAGCCAGCTCTTTTTCCTTGTGGGAGCCAGGGTCGCCGCCTGGTCCTGGCTGGCGATCCGGCGATTCAGGCAAGGCCGAACCCTGCGCCGGTTTGCCAGCGGTGGACGAGCCTACGGCGTTGTCCACCCTACGACTTCCCTGGGCATTGCCACCTGGGGACAGCTGCAGTTCCCGGGCGATCAACACCAGCTGGCGGTGCGCGTCGCGCCATTCGCGCAGGCGCAGGTAATTGAGGAAATTCCTCCGGCACCAGCTGCGCAGCGCGCCGGAACCGAGGGCCTGGCGCTGCTCCTCGAAGCCGCGCCACAGGTTGATCAGCGCGGCGAAGTCGGAATCCACGTCCTTCCATTGTGCGTGGGCCTGGTCGGCGGCCTGCTGGCGATCCGAGGGCCGCTCGCGCGGGTCCTGCACCGACAGGCTGCTGGCGATGATCAGCACGTCCTCGAGACTGCCCTGTTTGGCACCTTCGAGGACCATACGACCGAGTCGCGGATCGACTGGCAGGCGTGCTAGCTGACGGCCCAGCGCGGTCAGCTGGCCCTCGCGACTGACCGCCGAGAGTTCCTGCAACAGGTTGAAGCCGTCGCTGATAGCCTTGCCGTCCGGCGGCTCGATAAAAGGGAAATCCTCGATCTCGCCCAGACGCAGATGGAGCATCTGCAGGATCACCGCCGCCAGGTTAGTGCGCAGGATTTCCGGATCGGTGAAGGCCGGCCGGCCGTTGAAGTCTTCCTCGCTGAACAGGCGCACGCAGATGCCCGCCTCAACCCGTCCGCAGCGGCCCTTGCGCTGATTGGCGCTGGCCTGGGACACGGCTTCGATGGGCAGGCGCTGGACCTTGGCGCGGTAGCTGTAGCGGCTGATTCGCGCCGTGCCGCTGTCGATCACGTAGCGGATGCCCGGCACGGTCAGCGAGGTCTCGGCGACGTTGGTGGCCAGGACGATCTTGCGTGCACCCATGGGCTGGAAGATCTTCTGCTGCTCGGCCGGGCTCAGCCGCGCATACAGCGGCAGCACTTCGGTAAAGCGCAGATTGGCCTTGCGCAGCACCTCGGCACAATCGCGAATCTCGCGTTCGCCGGGGAGGAACACCAGCACATCGCCGGGTCGCGTGCCTTCGCTCTTCTCGAATGCGGCGATCTCGTCGAGGCTGGCGAGAATCGCCTGATCGACCGACAGGTCTTCCTCGACCCGATTGCCGTCCTCGTCCTGCTCGGACGTCAGCGGCCGGTACCAGGTATCCACCGGATAGGTACGCCCGGACACCTCGACGATGGGCGCGCCGTCGAAATGCTCGGAGAAGCGCTGCAGGTCGATGGTCGCCGAGGTGATGATCAGCTTGAGATCGGGGCGACGCACCAGCAGGGTTTTCAGGTAACCGAGGAGGAAGTCGATGTTCAGGCTGCGTTCGTGGGCTTCGTCGACGATCAGGGTGTCGTACTTGTCGAGAAAGCGGTCGTGCTGGGTCTCGGCCAGCAGGATGCCGTCGGTCATCAGCTTGATCAGGCTGCGCTCGCTGCTCTTGTCCTCGAAACGCACCTGGTAGCCGACCAGCTCGCCCAGCGGCGTGCCGATTTCTTCCGCCACCCGCATGGCCACACTGCGCGCGGCCAGACGGCGGGGCTGGGTGTGCCCGATCAGGCCATGCACGCCGCGGCCCAGCTCCAGGCATATTTTCGGCAACTGGGTGGTCTTGCCCGAACCGGTTTCGCCGGCGATCACCACCACCTGGTGCTTGGCGATGGCAGCCTTGATCTCATCGCGCTTGGCGGCGATCGGCAAGGCATCGTCGTAGCGCATGGTCGGCACGCTGAGACGCCGCGCCTCGACCTTGGCCGCAGAGGCTTGGAAACGCTCCAGCCACTGCGCCAGCTTGGCCGCGTCCGGCACAGCCTGCTTACGCAATTCGTGCAACTGGCGGCGCAGGCGATGGCGGTCGGCGTAGAGGGCTTGCTCGAGGTTTTTCTGCAACTGGTCGAAGGCGAGTAGCGGGTCGGTCATCAGGCAGCCGTGAACATATTCGTAAGGACCGCGATTGTCGCAGATTTCACCGCCGCCCCGAACCACCCTGCGCGTAGGCGCAGACTCGGGCATAGCGACAGCCTGGCAAACAGCGGCGTACTGCCTACGGCGAGCACGCCCTACGGGGGGTCGCGCCATGACCGGAATCAGATCCCCGGCCTGCTGCTGGACGCCGCCTGCGGCGGACTGGGCATCGCCCTGGTCAGCCAGTTGCTGGCGCAACAGGCGCGCGCCAGCGGGCTGTTGCAACCCTTGGCCGAGCAGAGCGTGCGCGGACCCAACTGGGCCTGGCTGATTCACCGCGACAGTGCAAGCAGCCTGCTGACTCGCAGTTTCTGTGACTGGCTGGAACAGCAGCTGAGCGCCAGCGGCGCGGCCTGAGGTCGCCCGCCGGGTTAGCGATCATCGCTCAGATATGAAACTGGCCAACCAGGCGCTGCAGGCGCTCACCAAGCTGGTGCAGCTCGCGCGAGGTCTGCGCGCCCTGGGCGGCTTCACCGGCCACGCCATCCACCCCGACGGCGATCTGGTGCACGCTGCGGTTGATCTCTTCGGCCACTGCGGTCTGCTCTTCGGCCGCGCTGGCGATCTGCGCATTCATCGAGTTGATGGTGCCAATCAGGGTGGCGATGGCTTGCAGCGAGACACCGGCGCAGGTGGCCTGCTCACGGGTGTTCTCGCCCATCTCACTGGCACGCTGCATGGCCTTCACCGACTCGCTGGTGGCACTCTGCAAGCGGTTGATCATGCTCTGGATCTCGCCGGTGCTCTGCTGGGTGCGGCTGGCCAGGGCGCGAACTTCGTCGGCGACCACGGCAAATCCGCGACCCGCCTCGCCGGCGCGTGCCGCCTCGATCGCCGCATTGAGCGCCAGCAAGTTGGTTTGATCGGCAATCGAGCGGATCACCTCGAGCACGCCGACGATGCCTTGCACATCCTGGCGCAGATTTTCCAGTGAGGTGCTGCTGCTACGCACTTCGCCCACCAGGTCGTGGATGCTCTCGATACTCTGATCCACCACGCGCTTGGCGGACTGGCCTTCCAGGTCAGTCTCGCGCGCCGCTTCGGCGGCGTGCTGCGCACTGCTGGCCACTTCCTGGGCGGCGGCGGACATCTGATTGATCGCCGTGGCCACCTGGTCGGTTTCCTGGCGCTGCCCGTCCATGGCCTGCTCCGAGCGTTGCGCCTGACTGGATACTGCACCAACCAGACTGGAGAGCTCGGTAGTGGTAGCGGCCACCTGGCACACCAGACCGTGGATTTTTTCGACGAACTGATTGAACGATAGCGCCAGCTCGCCCAGCTCATCCTGACTGGTCACTGGCAGGCGATACGTCAGGTTGCCGTTGCCAGCAGCCATGTCGTCGAGATTGCTCTTGATGTGCAACAGCGGGCGGAGAATGGAGTTGCTCATGACGACGGCGAACACACCCATCAGTAGCAGCAGGGCGAACGCCGAACCGATCATGATCAGCAGCAGGTTGTCGATGCGCGCCTGAAACTCGGCGCGTGCCTGCTGCACATCGCGCTCGACCCCGTCGAGGTTCACCGAGGTGCCAAAGGCCAGATTCCACTTTGGCAGGTAGGCGGCGTAACCAACCTTGGGCACCAGCACTTTGCCGTCGCCGAGGACGAAGCTGTAATTGACGTAGTGGCTGCCGTCCTTACCGGCACGCACCAGTTCACGAATGGCATAGACCCCGTTGGGGTCGCGGTAATCGGCGAAGCTCTCGCCGATGCGCTCGTTGCCATTGGCCTGGAATACGCGCAGCGATTCACCGTCGTAGCCCCAGAAGTAACCTTCCGCGCCGTAGGCCAGGCGCTTGAGCACCGCCACCGCCTGCTCGCGCGCAGCCATGTCGTTGGCGGCTGAAGCTTGATAGATGGGCGCGATGGCGTTCATCGCCAGGTCCACGTACTGCTTGATTTCGGCCCGTCGATCCTGAGTCAGCTTTTCGCGGGTACCGGCCTCCTGCTGGTCGGCCAACTGCTGCAGAGTGAACACCGCCAGGGTGCTGAGCAGCAGGGTCAATAACAGGATCGGCACCAGGGCCAACAGCAGGACTTTGGAGCGCAATCGAAGTGTGGCGAACATCAGAAGAGCACCTTGCGGATTGGACGATAACGGGACGGATCGCACCCGAACGGCAGCCAATATTGGTCTTACCAATAATCCAAATACTGGCCGGCAATCCTACGACATACTGACCAATAGACAAGAAAAAACCCGCCGTAGCGGGTTTTTTTCAGCCGAGCATGCTTAGGCGACGGCGGTCTTTTTCAACTCTTCGTCACGCAACTCGCGGCGCAGGATCTTGCCGACGTTGCTGGTCGGCAGCGCATCGCGGAATTCCACGGCTTTCGGCACCTTGTAGCCGGTGAGGTTGGCGCGCATGTGCTGCATGATCTGCTCTTTGGTCAGGGTCACGCCGGGCTTGGCGACCACGAATATCTTGATCGCTTCGCCGGACTTCTCGTCCGGAATGCCAATGGCCGCGCACTGCAGCACACCCGGCAGGGTCGCCAGCACGTCTTCCAGTTCGTTCGGGTAGACGTTGAAGCCGGACACCAGAATCATGTCCTTCTTGCGGTCGACGATACGCATGTAGCCGTCTTCCTGGATCACCGCGATATCGCCGGTCTTCAACCAGCCCTCGGCGTCGAGGATTTCGTCGGTGGCGTCCTGGCGCTGCCAGTAGCCCTTCATCACCTGCGGCCCCTTGACGCACAACTCGCCAATGGCGCCGAGCGGCAGGTCATTGCCGTCGTCGTCGATGACCTTGCACTGAGTCGAAGGCACCGGGATGCCGATGGTGCCCAACTGGATACTCTGGATCGGGTTGACCGAGGCCACCGGGCTGGTTTCGGTCATGCCGAAGCCTTCGCAAACCGGGCTGCCGGTCACCTGGGTCCAGCGCTCGGCAGTGGCCAATTGCAGGGCCATGCCACCGGACAGGGTAATTTTAAGGGCGGAGAAGTCGAGTTTTTGGAAGTCTTGGCTGTGGCACAGGGCGACAAACAGGGTATTGAGGCCAACGAAACCGCTGAACTTGTAACGCGCCAGGTCCTTGACCATGCCCGGCAGGTCCCGCGGGTTGGTGATCAGCACGTTATGGTTGCCGATCAGCATCATGGCCATGCAATGGAAGGTGAAGGCGTAGATATGATAGAGCGGCAGCGGCGCGATGATGATCTCGCTGCCCTCATTCATGTTCGACGCCATCATCGCGCGGGCCTGCAGCATATTGGCGATCAGGTTGCGGTGGGTCAGCATCGCACCCTTGGCCACCCCGGTGGTGCCACCGGTGTACTGCAGCACGGCGATCTCGCTGCTGGCCGGATTGGCTTCCCTGACTGCTTTACCGCGGCCTTTGCTCAGGGTTTCGGTGAACTTGACGGCGTGCGGCAGCTTGTAGGCCGGTACCATCTTCTTCACGTACTTGACCACGCTGTTGACCAGCAGGCGCTTGAGCGGCGGCAGCATGTCGCCGACTTCACTGATGATGACGGTCTTGATCCCGGTCTTGGGCAGCACTTGCTCGACCAGGTGAGCCATATTGGCCAGGCTGACCAGGGCCTTGGCACCGGAATCGTTGAACTGGTGCTCCAGTTCCCGCGCGGTGTACAGCGGGTTGGTGTTGACCACCACCAGCCCGGCACGCAGGGCGCCGAACACGGCGACCGGGTATTGCAGGACGTTGGGCAGTTGCACGGCGATGCGATCGCCAGGCTGTAGGTCGGTGTGCTGCTGCAGGTAGGCGGCGAAGGCACCGGACAACTCATACAGCTCGCCGTAGGTCAGGGTCTTGCCGAGGTTGCTGAAGGCAGGCTTGTCAGCGAAGCGTTGGCAGGACTGTTTCAGTACCGCCTGAATATTCGGGTACTGGTCGGGATCGATTTCGGCAGCAATCCCAACGGGATACTTGTCCTTCCAAAAGTTTTCGGTCATGGAAGCCCACTCCTAAGCAACAGCTTATCTTCACCGCGCAGAGGCGGTTGTTTATTGTGTGTTTGCCCATTTTTCGGCCTGGCAGACGGCCAAAATGCGGGCCGAGAGTAGCAGCTTTGCCTGAGAGCGCCTAGCACCAAACACTGCCCTACAAGTCACAAAAGTGACCAATTATATTTTAAAGTCATATTTTGCGCAGCTTTTGCGAACGCCCGCCGCGCTTGCAGGACAAGGCGTGCGGCGCTTGGCCGCAAGCTGAACGAGTGCAGCTTGCGCGGCCCAACCTAGGCGATATCGCGCAGTTCGCGACGAAGGATCTTGCCCACCGGGGTCATCGGCAGTGACTCCCTGAAGACGATGTGCTTGGGCACCTTGTAACCGGTGAAGTTTTCCCGGCAGTAGGCCTTGAGCGCCTCGGCGCTGAGGGCGCCGTCACGGGCGACGACGAACAGCTTGACCGCCTCGCCGGATTTCTCGTCGGGTACGCCAATCGCCGCACAGCTGGCGACTTGCGGGTGAGCCATGACTACATCCTCGATCTCGTTGGGGTACACGTTGAAACCGGAGACGATGATCATGTCCTTCTTGCGATCGACGATGCGCACGTAACCGTCCGGGTCGATCACCGCGATATCACCGCTCTTGAACCAGCCCTCGGCGTCCAGCACCTCGCGGGTGGCTTCTTCGAGCTGCCAGTAGCCCTTCATCACCTGCGGGCCCTTGATGCACAGCTCGCCACGTTCGCCCAGCGCTTGCTCGTTGCCGTCGTCGTCGATGACCTTGAACGCCGTGCCCGGCACCGGAATACCGACCGTGCCGAGACGTGCCTGGCTGCCGTAAGGGTTGGTGCTGGCCACCGGCGAGGTCTCGGTAAGGCCGTAGCCTTCCACCACGGGGCAGCCGGTGACGGCCTGCCAACGCTCGGCGGTGGCCTTGACCAGCGCGGTACCGCCTGAGTTGGTGACCTTGAGCTTGGAAAAATCGAGGTTCTTGAATTCGGGGTGATCCATCAGCGCGACAAACAGGGTGTTGAGGCCCAGCAGCGCGGAGAACTGCCACTTGCCCAGTTCCTTGACGAAGCCCGGAATATCGCGCGGGTTGCTGATCAGTACGCTGAGATTGCCGTTGACCATCATGCACATGCAGTTCGCGGTGAACGCATAGATATGGTACAGCGGCAGCGGCGCGATCATGATTTCCTGGCCCTGCTTCATCAGCGGGGTACCGTCGTCACCGAGCTGCGACAGGCAGGCGTCGACCTGCAGCATGTTCGCCACCAGATTGCCGTGAGTCAGCATCGCACCCTTGGCTACCCCCGTGGTGCCACCGGTGTACTGCAGCACGGCGATGTCGTCATGACCGACCGTGAGCGCCTTAAGGTCGTGGCCATGGCCCTGCTTGAGCGCCGCCTTGAACGACACCGCCTGGGGCAGGTGGTAGTCCGGCACCAGTTTCTTGACCTTCTTCACCACGCTGTTGACCAGCCAGCCTTTGAGGCTCGGCAGCATGTCGCCCATGCGCGCTTCGATCAGGTAGTCAATTTCGGTATCCGGCAATACATCCTGCACCAGCTTGCCGAACATGTTCAGGTAGACCAGCGCGCGCACGCCGGCATCCTTGAACTGATGACGCATCTCGCGGGCGGTGTACAGCGGATTGGTATTGACCACGATCAGCCCGGCGCGCATGGCGCCGAACACGGCAATCGGGTATTGCAGGACATTGGGCATCTGCACGGCGATACGCTCGCCGGGCTGCAGATCGGTGTGCTTTTGCAGGTAGCCGGCAAAGGCGCCAGACAAGCGATCCAGCTCGGCATAGGTCAGGGTCACACCCATATTGCTGAACGCCGGACGGTCAGCGAATTTCTTGCACGAGCGCTCGAACACCTCGATCACCGATTTGTAGGCACCCAGGTCGATATCGTTGGGTACGCCGGCCGGGCGTTTGTCGCTCCAGAAATCAGGCTGCATTATTTTTATCCTCTTTCCCTGAAAGTGTCTGCCTCGCTGAGATCACCATGGCATAAGGCTCTACGGTGGCCAGCAGGGAGTGAGCGGACGTTAGCAGCTCCGGCCCGTAGCGCAAATACTTGCGTGGCGTCATTGACCGCGTGAATCTTCGATCACGCCATACGGCTGGGAAAAGCCTGCGCGCAAGCTCTACAATGCCGAACTCTCGCAGGCCGAAGGATTCGCCATGCAGCACAATGCTTTTTGGCTCAATAGCAGCGATGCCACACCGCTCTATGTGAACCGCTGGTTCGCCGAACAGCCGCCGAAAGCAGTGCTGATGGTGGCTCACGGCATGGCCGAACACAGCGGACGCTATGCGCGCCTGGGCGCCGCCCTGGTCGCTGCGGGCTTCGAACTCTACGCTCACGACCAGCGCGGCCACGGCAGGACGGCCGAGCATGGCCACCTCGGGCACTATGCCGATGCCAACGGCTGGAACCTGGTGGTGGGCGATCTGGCCTGCCTCAACCACCATATTCGCCAGCAACACCCGCAAGCGCCGATCTTCCTGCTTGGCCACAGCATGGGCAGCTACATCGGCCAGGCCTACCTGATGCAGCACAGCTGCAGCCTGCAGGGGGCCATTCTGTCCGGCTCCAACTACCAGCCGCTGGCGCTGTACCGCGCGGCCAGGCTGATTGCCCGCCTCGAGCGCTGGCGTCAGGGGCCGACCGAACAAAGCGCACTGCTCGAGTTGGTTTCCTTCGGCTCGTTCAATAAAACCTTCAAGCCCAATCGCACCCGCTTCGATTGGCTGAGCCGCGACCCTGTCGAGGTGGATGCCTACGTCAACGACTCGCTCTGTGGCTTCCGCTGCAGTAACCAGTTGTGGCTTGACCTGCTCGGCGGCCTGCTGCAGATCACCCCTCCGCGCAACCTGGCGCAGATCGACTGCAAACTGCCGTTGCTGGTGATCGGCGGTGCCTGCGACCCGGTCAGCGACGGCAAGCGTTTAGCCGACCTGGTCAATGCCCTGCGCGAGGCCGGACATACCCAGGTGCAATTGAAGCTATATCCGGATGCTCGCCACGAACTGCTCAACGAGAGCAACCGCGACGCTGTCACCACCGACTTGATCGACTGGCTGGAACAGGCCCTGAGCCATCCCCGCCAGCCTCACCCTCAGCCCCAGGAGACACACCCATGAGTCAAAGCAGCAACACGCCTTACGACGTTCTCGAAGTAGGCCAGACCGCCAGCTACAGCAAGACCGTCGAAGAGCGCGACATCCAGCTGTTCGCCGCCGTGTCCGGCGACCGCAACCCGGTGCACCTGGATGCCGAATATGCCGCCACCACCATGTTCAAGCAGCGCATTGCCCACGGCATGTTCAGCGGCGCCCTGATCAGCGCGGCCGTGGCCTGCGAACTGCCTGGCCCCGGCACCATCTACCTCGGCCAGCAAATGCGCTTCACCGCGCCAGTGAAGCTCGGCGACACCCTCACCGTGCGCCTGGAGATTCTGGAAAAGCTGCCAAAATTCCGCGTCCGCGTCGCCACCCGGGTGTTCAACCAGCACGACGAACTGGTGGTCGATGGCGAGGCGGAAATCCTCGCCCCGCGTAAAGCGCAGACCGTCGAACTGACCGAACTGCCACCGATCAGCATCGGTTAAGGCCAAGGATTTGTTCGGCGGCATTCGTTTCGGCTCATGCTGGATTTCGATGCTGGTGGGCTGCAGCGGATCGCCACCCGGCCGACCCTACAGCCCACCCCTGCAACAACAAGCCCACCCTACCCTGGCAGCTTGCAAGAGCATTCCCTTCTCGAGCCGCCCCACTTGTTTCACTGGAGAACTCCATGTCCCTGTCCATGTACCAAGCATCCATTCCGGTCTTCACCCGTCAATTGAACAACCTGTCGACCATCCTCGGCCTCGCCGCCGCCGACGCCGAAGCACGCAAGATCGACCCCAGCGTATTGCTCAATGCCCGCCTGGCCCCCGATATGTTCCCGCTGAGCCGTCAGGTACAGGTCGCCTGCGACGGCGCCTCGGCCGGCACTGCGCTGCTGGCCGGTATCGATGCGCCCAGCCAGGCCGATGACGAAACCAGCTTCGCCGAACTGCAAGCACGCATCGCCCAGGTCCAGGCCTTTCTGCAAGGCGTCAGCGCCGCGCAGATCGACGGCAGCGAGGAGCGCACCGTGACCCTCTCGCGCCGCGGCAAGGACACTCACTTCCAGGGCCAGGCCTTCCTGCTCGACCACGTCATGCCCAACTTCTATTTCCACGTCACCACCGCCTACGCCATCCTGCGCCATAACGGTGTGGCAATCGGCAAGCGCGACTTCCTCGGCACCCGCTGAGCACGATCCGGCAGCGGCCGGCTTTGCCGGTCGCCGCCTGGCGCCCCTCCTGACTGCACCCCCCGCAGAATTATTGTTTGCGTTTATTTATATTTATATTTAATTTTAATTAATGAAGACACCCACCAAAGCAACCACCCCCCGCGCACCAGGCCGACCGGCCGGTGATTCGCCCGCGCAGCGCGAACGGTTGCTCGACGTTGCCGTGCAAGCCTTTGCCCATGACGGGATCAAGGCCTCCAGCCTGCGCAACATCGCCCAGCAGGCCGGGGTCACACCCGCACTGGTCAACTATTATTTCGGCAACAAAGCCAAACTGCTCGCAACGGTGGCCGAAGAGCGCTTGTTACCGCTGCTGATGGGGCTCGGCCAGGAGCTGCGTCAGGTCGGCGATGAGCCGATCGCGCTGGTCAGTGGCTTCATTCAGGGCATGCGTCGAACCGTGCAAGCGCACCCCTGGCTACCGCCGCTATGGGTGCGCGAAGTGCTGTGCGAAGGCGGCGGCTTGCGCGAATTGCTGATGAGCCGGGTGGGCCCAGCGGTGGCGCACATGCTGGCCGAGCGTTTCGCCAGCGCACAGCGACGCGGCGCGCTGAACCCCGACCTCGACCCGCGCCTGCTGGTGGTCTCGCTGATCGGCCTGACCCTGTTCCCCTATGCCGCCGCGCCCATCTGGCGCGGCCTGTTTGCGGCCCCCGAACTGGACGACGCGGCGCTCGCCCGCCACACCCTCGCCCTGCTCGAACGTGGAATGGAGCCCTGAAATGAGCAAACGCCTGCTACCCAGCCTGATCCTGCTCGCGCTGCTCAGTGGCTGCGAACCGGCAGGCGACGACGCCCTGCTCGGCACCCTGGAGTGGGACCGCATCGGCCTGCCCGCCGAAGCCTCGGAAACCATCCTCAGCTGGCAGGTCGCCGAGGGTGACCGGGTCGAGGCCGGGCAACTGCTGCTGGAGCTCGATCCGCGCCGCCAGGATGCACGCATCGCCCAGGCCCGCGGCGAGGTGGCTCAGGCCGAAGCGCGCCTGAGCGAGCTGAGCAACGGCGCGCGCCTGGAAACCATCGAGGCAGCTCAGGCCATCCTGGCCCGCAACCACGCCGAGCTGACCGACGCGGAACGCAATTTCCAGCGTTTCGACACCCTCTACCAGCATCGCCAGGTGGCGATTGCCGAACTGGATCGCGCTCGCGCCAGCCGCGATCAGGCCAGGGCCGCCACCCGCAATGCCGACGCCCAGCTGCGCGAGCTGACCCATGGCACCCGCCCGGAACAACTGCAACAAGCCGCCGCCAGCCTGGAGAGCGTGCGCGCCAACCTGGCCCGCCTGCAGGTCGACCGCGAGCACCTGAGCGTGCGCGCACCGCGGGCTGGACTAGTCGACGCCCTGCCCTTCAAGCCCGGCGACCAACCGCCGGCCGGCGCCGAGCTGGCCAGCCTGCTGGTCGGCGATGCGCCTTACGCACGGATCTATATCCCGGCCAGCCAGCGCACCCACTTCAAGCTGGGCGACAGCATGCGAGTGACTGTCCAGGGCGTCGCGCAGCCCTTCGCCGCCACCCTCAGCAGCATCCGCAGCGAAGCCAGCTTCACCCCCTATTTCGCCCTCAGCGGCGACGATGCCAGCCGCCTGATGTACCGCGCCGAACTGCGCCTGCAAGGCGATGGCGCCCGCCAGCTGCCGGCCGGACTGCCGCTAAGCGCCGAGCGCGACGCCAATGTCCAGCACTGAGGTGGTGATTCAGGCCAGCGGCCTGACTAAACGTTTCGGCCAACTCACCGCGGTCGACGACCTGAACCTGCGCGTACGTCGCGCCGAGGTTTTCGGCTTCCTCGGCCCCAACGGCTCCGGCAAGTCGACCACCATCCGCATGCTCTGCGGCCTGCTGCTGCCCAGTGCCGGGCAGATCGAGGTGCTCGGCTACCAGATCCCCCGGGATGCCGAGGCCCTCAAGCGGCGCATCGGCTACATGACCCAGAAGTTCTCCCTCTACGAAGACCTCAGCGTGCTCGAGAACCTGGATTTTCTCGCCACCGTGCAGGGGCTGGACAAGGGCGCAGCGCGTAAGCGTATCGCCGAACTGCTTGAGCGCTATTGGCTGGGCGACCAGCGTCAGCAGATGGCCGGTACCCTCAGCGGCGGACAGAGGCAGCGCCTGGCGCTGGCCGGCGCGGTCTTGCACAAACCCGACCTGTTGCTGCTCGATGAACCCACCAGCGCGGTCGATCCACAATCACGCCGGGAGTTCTGGGAGTCGCTGTTCGAGCTGGCCGACGCCGGCACCACCCTGCTGGTCTCCACCCACTACATGGATGAAGCCGAACGCTGCACCCGCCTGGGCATCCTCGATGAAGGCCGCCTGGTTGCCGACGGCAGTCCGCGCGAGCTGCTCGACGCCCTGCCAGGACACCCCTTACTGATCGAGTGCGCGCAGCCGCGCCAGGCCAAGCAGGCACTGCACGACTGCAGCGGCGTGCTGGCCATGGCGCAGATTGGCGTTGCATTGCGGGTCTTGGTCGCCAGCCAAGACGCTCGCGGGCCTATCGAGCAGCGCCTGCGCGACGCCCACATCGATGCAACCATAAGCAGCACGCAGGCCAACCTGGAAGACGTATTCGTCAGCGTTACCCGCCAACCCGTGCAGGCCCAGCGATGAACCTGCGGCGCCTGACAGCGGTGATCGTCAAAGAGCTGCGGCAGTTGCGTCGCGACCGCCTGACCTTCGCCATGATCGTCGGCATTCCGCTGCTGCAACTGGTGCTGTTCGGCTATGCCATCAACATGGACGTGCGCGGTATCGACGCCGCCGTGCTCGACCAGGCCAACACCGCGCGCTCGCGTGAGGTGGTGGCGGAAATCGGCTCCAGCCAGATCCTCAATCTGCGCTACCAGCTGAGCAACCCCCAGCAGATGGATAGCCTGCTGCGCCAGGGCAAGATCAGCGCCGCCCTGGTTATCCCCAGGGATTTCGAGGCGCGCCTGGAACGCCAGGGACGCCTGCCGCAGGGGCGCCTGCCGCTACAGCTGATAGTGGACGGCTCGGATCAGAGCGTGCAGGCCTCGGCGCGCCAGCTGGCGAACTATCCGCTGCCAGGCTGGGAAAGTCGCCAAGGGATCGAGCTGGTCAACTTCTACAACCCCGAGCGTCTAGCGGCGCTAAACACCGTGCCGGGGCTGATTGGGGTGATCCTGACCATGACCATGGTGATGTTCACCGCCATCGCCCTGGTCCGCGAGCGCGAACGCGGCAATATGGAAATGCTGATCACCACGCCACTGTCACCCTGGGAGCTGACCCTCGGCAAGGTTCTACCCTTCGTCGGTATCGGCCTGATCCAGGTAACGGTGATCCTGCTCACTGGCCGCCTGCTGTTCGACGTCCCGATCCGCGGTTCGATACTGGAACTCTATGGCGCCTCCCTGCTCTTTATTGCCGCCAGCCTGGCCCTCGGGGTATTTATCTCGACCCTGGCCCGGACCCAGTTCCAGGCCATGCAGGTTGCCTTCTTCACTTTCCTGCCGCAGATCCTGCTGTCCGGCTTCATGTTTCCCTTCGCCGGCATGCCCAAGGCCGCCCAGTGGTTCGCCGAACTGCTGCCGCTGACCCACTTCCTGCGCCTGGCGCGCGGGATCATGCTGCGCAGCGCCGGGCTGATAGATCTCTGGCCGGAGATCCTGGCACTCCTGGTATTCACCGTGCTGATGCTGAGCGTGGCGGTAACTCGGGTGAGCAAACACCTGGATTGAGCAACGACGCGCCCCCGGATCAACCGAGGCACAAATCGCGCGCATAAAAAAAGGCGACCGAAGTCGCCCAAAATTGCCTTGCGTGCTCGTGTAACTGGAGAACTTACGGCGTCTTGCGCTTGTGTGAGTCCTTCCAGATGAAATAACCAACGCCAACAAAGAAAGCGACCATCAAACCGACGGTGCCGATTCCGGCGAGCACTACGACATCGATAAACATGGTTGCCTCCTGCGGTAGCCCTCTTGGGCCGTTGGGGATGGCTGCAAATTATCAGGACTGCGCGGCTGTTCATTGATCCAAGTCAAGGGGGCGCAAAGACCGGCCGCGCACGGCAACAGACACTGATCCAGATCAACGAATCGGCCCCGAACAGGACGGATTGCACCCAGCACAAAGCTGGCGGGTTGTCGCTGCGCGCCGAAGCCGCACTACCCGCAGGCAGTGCACCATGTGGTTTACGGCACAGCGAGAATCCGGAGGGCTGTCGCTGCGCTCTCGCGACGGCGATCGATACGCTCACAGCCGCTGAAGCCGATCTGGCTAGCGCTTTTTCGGCTTGCTCTTGCTCTTTTTGCCCTTGGGTAGGGGCAGCGCCTGCTCGAACGCCTGACGCATCTCATCGAGCTTCTTGTCGTGCAGGTCGTGGATGCGCTTGCCGCGCTCGGCGCTGAAATCAATCAGTTTGTCATCGTTGCTCATGCTGGCGACCGGATTAAACGAAACGTCAGATTCAGGCGCGACGCACAGGGTTTGCGCGTCTTCGCCACTTGGTGCTGCCAATAATGCTGGGTTGGCCCGCTCATGACCAGCAGCGAACCATGATTGAGGGCGAGGGAGTGTTCGATACGACTCTGCCCCTTACGCCGCAGATCGAAACGCCGGGTCGCGCCCAGATTGAGCGAGACAATCAGCGGATTGGCGCCCAACTCGGCCTCGTCGTCGCTGTGCCAGCCCATGGAGTCCTGGCCATCGCGGTAATAGTTGAGCAATACGCCATTGAGCGGTTGCCCCAGCGTCGCCACCAGCCGGGCGCGAATCTCGGCGAGCAAGGGCGTCCAGGGCAGCGGCTGATGGATCAGGCCGGAGTACCGGTAGCGGGCCTCGGCATCGCCGTACCACGCGACCAGCCGCGGCACCGGGTACTGCCGACCGTAAAGCCGCACCTGCGGCTGCTGCCAGGGCGTTTGCTCAAGCAGCAGCGCCAGCCAGCGATCTGCCGTCGCCGGCTCCAGCCAGTGCGGCTTGAAATCCAGCTCGGCGTTGGCCAGTTGCAGGACACTGTCGTTGAATAGGTTCACGGGCATACGCGCGTAGTTAGCGTGCGCACAGTGTGCGCGACTCAGACTTCCTCATCCACCCACAGACCCTGCCGGGGAAGTTCGTCGATGACTGCCGCGTCGGCCTCGGCCACTTCGCCTGCGGCCAGCTCCTCTGGGGTGTAACCATGACGCTGGCGCCGGCGCTGCTCTTCACGCAGCAACTCCTCGGCTTCCTGCGGATGCCGTTTATCCAGGCCCACGCCGCTTTCCTTGGCGCTGGCGGCGGCCGGCGTAACCGGCGGGATATCGGGCCTGGGCTTGATCACGTCCTGCTGGACGGTGACCGGCGCCATGCCGTGCGGAATGGGCGGTAGCACTTTATTCAGTCCTCCTTTGGTCAGGCTATCGGCCACTCGGACGCCGACTTGAGCCCGGCCTCGCTACACTTTCGACACAAGTAACCCCTAATAAGTGCCGGTTAAGTACCATTGCGCCTTTGGCCTAGGCTTGGCGTTCCGTTACCATAGCCGGCTTTTTCACGCAGGAGACAGGCATGGCGCAGTATGAACCGGGGCAACGCTGGATCAGTGACAGCGAAGCGGAGTTGGGCTTGGGCACCGTCCTCATGCAGGATGGCCGGATGCTCACCGTGCTCTACCCGGCCACTGGCGAAACCCGTCAGTATGCTGCGAACAATGCGCCGCTGACCCGCGTGCGCTTTTCTCCGGGTGACGAGATCACCCACTTCGAAGGCTGGAAGCTGACCGTCCAGGAAGTCAATGACGTCGATGGCCTGCTGGTCTATCACGGCCTCGACGCGCAGCACCAGAACGTCACCCTGCCGGAAACCCAGCTGTCCAACTTCATCCAGTTCCGTTTGGCCAGCGACCGCCTGTTCGCCGGGCAGATCGACCCGCTGCCCTGGTTCGCCCTGCGCTACCGCACTCTGGCGTTCACCAGTAAGCAGTTGCAATCCTCGCTCTGGGGCCTGGGCGGCGTGCGTGCGCAACCGATCGCGCACCAGCTGCACATCGCCCGCGAAGTCGCCGACCGCATCGCCCCGCGGGTATTGCTGGCCGACGAAGTAGGCCTGGGCAAGACCATCGAAGCCGGCCTGGTGATCCATCGCCAGCTGCTCTCTGGTCGCGCCAGTCGCGTGCTGATCCTGGTGCCGGAAAACCTCCAGCATCAGTGGCTGGTGGAGATGCGCCGGCGCTTTAACCTGGATGTGGCGCTGTTCGACGCCGAGCGCTTTATCGAGAGCGATGCCAGCAATCCCTTCGAGGATTGCCAGTTGGCCCTGGTCGCCCTGGAGTGGCTGTGCGAGGACGAACGGGTCCAGGATGCGCTGTTCGCCGCTGACTGGGACCTGCTGGTGGTCGACGAAGCGCATCACCTGGTCTGGCACCCGGAGCACGCCAGCGTGGAATACACCCTGGTCGAACAGCTGGCGCAAGTGATTCCCGGCGTGTTGCTGCTCACCGCTACCCCGGAACAGCTCGGCCAGGACAGCCACTTCGCCCGCCTGCGCCTGCTCGACCCCAACCGCTTTCATGACCTTGCCGCCTTCCGCGCCGAAAGCGCCAACTACCGTCCGGTTGCCGAAGCCGTGCAGGAGCTGCTCGACCAGGGCCGCCTGTCGGCCGCCGCGCACCAGACCATCCATGACTTTCTCGGTGCAGAGGGCGAAGAATTGCTCGCCGCGGTCAATGCTGGCGACAAAGAAGCCTCGCCACGCCTGGTGCGCGAGCTGCTCGACCGTCACGGCACTGGCCGCCTGCTGTTTCGCAACACCCGCGCCGCCGTGCAGGGCTTCCCCGAACGTGAGCTGCATGCCTATCCGCTGCCCAGTCCGGACCTGTACATGGAGCTGCCGATCGGCGAGCACCCGGACCTGTACCCGGAAGTCAGCTACCAGGCCCAGACCGAGGTCGACGAGGAGCAGCGTTGGTGGCATTTCGATCCGCGCGTCGAATGGCTGATCGACACCCTGAAGATGCTCAAGCGGGTCAAGGTGCTGGTGATCTGCGCCCACGCCGAAACGGCCATGGATCTGGAAGACGCCCTGCGCGTACGCAAGGGCATCGCCGCCACCGTGTTCCACGAAGGCATGAACATTCTCGAGCGCGATCGCGCCGCCGCCTACTTCGCCGACGAAGAATTCGGCGCCCAGGTGCTGATCTGCTCGGAAATCGGCAGCGAAGGCCGCAACTTCCAATTTGCTCACCACCTGGCGCTGTTCGATCTGCCGGCCCACCCGGACCTGCTTGAGCAGCGCATCGGCCGCCTCGACCGGATCGGCCAGAAGCACCGGATCCAGCTGCATGTGCCCTACCTGGAAAACAGCCCGCAGGAACGCCTGTTCCAGTGGTATCACCAGGGCCTGAATGCCTTCCTCGCTACCTGTCCAACCGGCAACGCCCTGCAGCACCAGTTCGGCAGCCGCCTGCTGCCGTTGCTGGAAAGCGGCGACGACGGCGTATGGCAAAGCCTGGTGGATGAGGCCCGCAGCGAACGCGAGCGCCTGGAAGGCGAGCTCCACGCCGGTCGCGACCGCTTGCTGGAACTCAATTCCGGCGGCGCCGGTGAAGGCGAGGCCATGGTCGAGGCCATTCTCGAACAGGACGACCAGTTCGCTCTGCCGATCTACATGGAGCAACTGTTCGACGCCTTCGGCATCGACAGTGAAGACCATTCCGACAACGCCCTGATCCTGCGTCCCGGCGAGAAAATGCTGGATGCCAGCTTCCCGCTTGGCGATGACGAAGGCGTGACCATCACCTACGATCGCGATTTGGCCCTGGCCCGCGAGGACATGCAGTTCCTCACCTGGGAACATCCGATGGTGCAAGGCGGCATGGATCTGGTGCGCGCCGGCTCAATGGGCAACACCGGGGTGGCACTGATCAAGAACAAGGCACTGAAACCCGGCACCGTGCTGCTCGAACTGCTGTATGTCAGCGAAGTGGTGGCGCCGCGCGCCCTGCAACTGGGGCGCTACCTGCCACCGGCGGCACTGCGCTGCCTGCTCGACAGCAGCGGCAACGACCTGGCGCACAAGGTGGCGTTCGAAACCTTGAACGACCAGCTGGAAAGCGTGCCGCGTGCCAGCGCCAACAAGTTCGTCCAAGCCCAGCGCGACAGTCTCAACCCGTTGATCAATGCCGGCGAAGATAAGGTCGCGCCACGCCACATCGAGCGGGTCGCCGAGGCCAAACGGCGCCTGGCCGCCGACACCGAAGAGGAACTGGCGCGCCTGACTGCCCTGCAAGCGGTCAACCCAAGCGTGCGCGACAGCGAACTCACCGCCCTGCGCCAGCAGCGCGAACAAGGCCTGGCCCTGTTCGACAAAGCCGCATTGCGCCTGGAAGCGATTCGGGTACTGGTAGCGGGCTGACGTGAGCGCTCGAAATGAAAAGGCCCGCACTTGCGGGCCTTTTCATTTGGCTCTGTCTGAGTTAACTGTTGCAGTGGTCTAAACTGAATCGTGATATCTCCGAAAGCGAGGGATTATCATGAAAGCGATTCAGTTTTCACGGTGGGTAGCGCAACTGCCGACCCTCACACCAGAGCAGCGCCGTCAGTTGAGCACCAGCCTTTCGCGCACTGGCGTGCTCCCGCAGGACGCAATCAAAGCCCCCAGCCACTGCCCACATTGCCAGTCCAAAGAACTGCGTCCGTGGGGCTCCAGTGGTGACCTGCCTCGGTATCGCTGCAAAGCTTGCGGTAAAACCAGCAATGCTCTGACGGGCACGCCTATGGCGCGATTGAGAAAACGTCATCTGTGGCAAGACTATGCAGAAGCGCTGACCCAGAGCCTGAGCGTGCGCAAAGCTGCAATTCATTGCGGCGTCAGCAAGAACACCGCCTTTCTGTGGCGGCACAGGTTTCTTTCTCGGATTGCCGATCACCAGGCCCAGCATGCTTCGGGCATTGTTGAGGCGGATGAGACCTTCTTCCTGGAGTCTTTCAAGGGCCAGCGAGACCTGCCTCGCCCACCCCGTAAGCGAGGTGGAAGTGCCAAACGACGCGGGTTGTCTGCCGAGCAAATCCCGGTGTTGGTGGTGAGAGATCGCAGTGGCCAGCAGGCCGACTTCAAGCTGGAGAAGCTTGATGCGCGCCACGTTGGGGAGCGACTACGCCCCCTGATAGACGCGGACGCGATTCTTTGTACCGACAGCGCAGGTGTCTATGCCCACTTTGCCAAGGCAGAAGGCATTACTCATAGGCCGATCAACCCAAGTCAGAAACGCAGGGTTGATGGCGCTTTCCACATCCAGAACGTGAACGCCTACGATAGCCGGCTCAAAAACTGGATGATTCCTTTTCATGGTGTGGCCACCAAGTACCTGACGAACTATCTGGGCTGGAGGCGCCTGCTTGAGCGCTACAAAACGCAGCTCAACCCATTGATTTGCTTGGGTGAGTCGCTGGGGTATACAAACGCGCAACAGTTAACTCAGACATAGCCTTTCATTTCAGGGTGACGGGCTGTGGGAGGGGCTTCAGCCGCGATTCGACGCGCCTCTGGCTTGTCGCGGCTAAAGCGGAGCGCCGCCCGGCCCCTCCCACATTACGCCGGCAGCGCCTCGGCCATACTGGCGTGCATCCGCGTGGAGTCGGCGACAAAACAGCGCGAGGCCTGCAGCAGCGCCAACATGGTGAGAAACAGCGCCACCGGAATCAGCAGCATCGCATCATGCAGACCCTGCGCCTTGAAGGCTTCGCTCATCTCGCTGACACCAGCGGCAAGCATCGCCGCCTGGGCGAAATGATCGGATAGCAGACCCACCGCAATCGGCCCGAGGCCGCCGCCAAGCAGGTACAGACCGGCGAAAAACAGCGCCATGGCGGTGGCGCGCAAGCGCGGCTCGACCACATCCTGAAGTGCCGTGTAGACGCAGGTGTAGAAGTTATAAGCGAACAACCAGCCGACGCTGAAGACCGCAACGAACACGCCGATCTCGACACGCCCGGCCAGCAGCGCATAGCCGGTGGCCCCGGCGGCGATAAGCATACTCACGGCGGCGAACAGCAGGCGCCCGGTTGCCGAATGCTGATGAATGCGATCGGCCATCCAGCCGCCCAGAGTCAGGCCAAACAGGCCGGTCACACCGACGATCACCCCGGTGGCCACGGCCGCCTGCCCCAGCGGCAGGAGGAAATAACGCTGCAGCATCGGCACCATGAAGGAGTTGCAGGCATAAGTGGCGAAGTTGAAGGCCAGCCCGGCGAGCACCAGCCACCAGAAGGTACGGATCGCCAGCACCTTGCGCAGCGGCTTGTCCACCGCCGTGGTCGCCACCTGCACGGCTTCCGCCGCGCCGCGCTTGGGCTCCTTGATGAAGAACATGAACAGCGCGAGGAGCATCCCCGGCACGGCAGCGATGAAGAAAGGCGCGCGCCAGCTGTCGAAGGCCTCGACCATGGCGCCGATGGTGAAGAACGCCAGCAACAGCCCCAGCGGCAAGCCGAGCATGAAGATGCCCATCGCTCGAGCGCGCTTGTGGGGTGGAAACAGGTCACCAATCAGCGAGTTGGCCGCCGGCGCATAGCTCGCCTCGCCGATGCCAATACCCATGCGTACCAACAGGAAGCTCCAGAAGTTCCAGGCCAGGCCGTTGACTGCGGTCAACCCGCTCCATGCCACCAACCCCCAACCCATGATCTTGCGCCGCGCACCGGTGTCGGCCATGCGCCCCAACGGCACGCCGGCGATGGCATAGACGATGGTGAAGGCAGTGCCGATCAAGCCGATCTGAAAGTCGCTGAGGCCCCATTCCAGGCGAATCGGCTCGATGATGATGGCCGGGATGGTGCGGTCGAAGAAATTGAACAGATTGGCGAGAAATAGCAGGAACAGAATGCGCCAGGCGTTCGCCGCTTGTTGGGACTGCTGCATGGAATCATCTCTGGTTATTGTTATGAGCGCGATACGCCGCGAGTGCACAAGCCTGCATGACAGTGACTGCCAGGCACCTGCGCAGTCGAATCTAGAGCCTGTAGCCTGGGCTGTCTGTGACTATTGGTAGCGTTGATATCAGTGAATCGCCCCGCCCGCGCAACCCTCTGTATTGCCAACTCACCGATCAAAAGCCAATTCACAGTGTCGAACCTCCGCATGGCTGTGGCTCGGTACGCGTGCGCACCCAGAATGAGCAGTGCGCGCAATGACCGGTGCCATCCTGAGCAAGGATGCCGATTCCTCCGGGGAGCGGATCACGTCAATCAACGGAGAACAGGATGGATCGCAGCGCCAAGGAACATTTCATCGGCCTGGAGTGGTTACGTTTTCTGCTCGGCGTCTACGTGGTGGTTTTCCATACCCTGCATAGCTATCCGAATGAACAAAAACCGTCCTGGTTGGTGGATCTGACCGGGGTCGGGTTCTTTGCCACCAGCAGTTTCTTCGTCCTGTCCGGCTTCCTGCTGGCTCATGTGTACTGCCGCCGAGGGCAATTGCGCGAACCGGCCCGCAGCTTCTGGAGCAGGCGTTTCGCCAACCTCTATCCGCTGCACCTGTTTTCTCTGCTGCTGACGATCAGCGTGCTGTTCATCATCAGCCACCTCGGTATCCCGCCCGATGACAGCAAGGCCAGCATGCGCTTCGTGATTTATGACACCAACGCAGACCTGGCAGGCGCGTCCCGGGAGACCCTTGAGCACTTCATGAGCAATGGCGAACTGTTGCTCAACTCCGGCCTGCAGCTGCTCATGCTGCAAGCCTGGAACCCCTATTACCTGACGTTCAATGCACCGCTGTGGTCGATTTCCACCCTGTTTTTCTTCTACCTGACCTTTCCCCTGCTGGCACCGCGCCTGATGCGTGCGCGGCACAAGGGCTGGTGGTTGGTCGCCATCACCCTGATCTACCTGCTGCCGCCGCTCTGGGTGATTCAGAGCCAGGAATACGGCATGCCCTACACCGGCATGTTGCACCGCATGCCCCTGCTGCGCCTGCCGGAGTTTCTCGCCGGCATTCTGTTGTACGGGCTGTTCCGCCAGCTGCGCGACAGCGGCTACCAGCCCCCGCTGACCACCAAGCTGCTGCTCGGCGGCTTCAGCCTGCTGTGCTTCGGCACCGCGATCTGGCTGCTGAAGGGAGAACGGTTCTGGTACTTCCTGCTGCACAACGGCTTGATGCTGCCCGCACAGCTGGCGCTGATCTACCTGTGTGCCCTGATCGCCACGCCGCGCAACGAGCGCTTGATCCACTGGTCACAGCGCCTGGGCGCAGCATCGCTGCCACTGTTCGTCCTGCACGTGCCGGCTTTCATTGTTTTTTCCCGCGTGGAAAAGCTCCTCGGCGTCGCCTCGCCCGACTGTTTCGAGCGCTGGACCAACTGTGCCCGGCAAGCCGGCGAGCAACCGCTGTCGCTGTGGTTCTACCCGCTGTTCCTGCTGTTGACGATTGCCTTGTGTGTCTGGGCGCAAGAGCGCGCCGTGGTCCCTGCGCGCAAATGGCTGCTCAGGCGTTTGCCGGTTTCGACCTAGTAAAGATCCCTAAGCAAAGAGGAATCATTTACGGATAACATGGTCGGAAATTCAGTACCCGGGATCAACCGGGCCGCTCTACCTTCTTGCTTCGTCTGGTGAATCCGTGTCACTCAAAACCGTTAACCGCGCTTCCCGTCACGGTATCTTCCCCTCTCTCCTGCATTTGGCCTCTATCACCTTGTTGCTCTGCAGCGCTCAAGTCCAAGCATTCTCGCTTGATGACGTGGCTACCAAGGCCAAGGCTCTAAGCGAAAAAAACTACAGTGCACCGGCCAGCAACCTGCCCGTTGAGCTGAGCGAGCTGCCATTCGCCGATTATCAGAAAATCCAACCGCGCCCTGAAGAGTTCGAGTGGAGCGAGCGCGATACGCCATTCAAGCTGAGCTTTTATCACCAGGGCATGCACTTCAAGACGCCGGTGAAGATCAACGAGGTCACCGCCACCACGGTCAAGGAAATCAAATACGACCCCAAGCGCTTTAATTTCGGCGATCTGAAGTTCGACCAGCAGGCTACCAAAAATCTCGGCTATGCCGGTTTTCGGGTGATGTACCCGATCAACCAGCAGGGCAAGCAAGACGAGATCATGAGCATGCTCGGCGCCAGCTACTTTCGGGTAATCGGCAAAGGACAAGTGTACGGCTTGTCGGCGCGCGGCCTGACCGTCGACACCGCGCTACCCAGCGGCGAAGAATTCCCCTATTTCCGCGAGTTCTGGATCGAACGGCCGAAGCCGCAGGACAAGCACCTGGTGATTTTCGCCTTGCTCGACTCACCGAGCGCGAGCGGTGCCTACCGTTTCACCCTGCGCCCGGGCCAGGATGCCGTGGTCGACGTGCAAGCCAAGGTCTTCCTGCGCGACTCGGTCGGTGAGCTTGGCCTGGCATCGCTGACCAGCATGTTCCTGTTCGACCCGAAACAACCGCCCAAGCAGCACAGCTTCCGGCCGGCCCTGCATGACTCCAACGGCCTGGCGATTCATGCCGGCAATGGCGAGTGGCTGTGGCGACCGTTGAACAACCCGAAAAATCTGGCCGTCAGTAGCTGGCAGGTGGAAAACCCGAAAGGCTTCGGTTTGCTGCAACGCGGCCGCGAGTTCTCCCGCTTCGAAGACCTCGACGACCGTTACGATCTGCGCCCTAGCGCCTGGATTGAGCCCAAGGGCGACTGGGGCAAAGGTCGGATCAAACTGGTGGAGATTCCCACCCAGGATGAAACCAACGACAACATAGTGGCGTTCTGGACCCCGGAAAAACTGCCCAAAAATGGCCAGCCCCTGGAGTTTGCCTACCGCATGCACTGGACCCTCGACGAACCGGCGCTGCATCAGCCGGACAATGCCTGGGTCGCCCAGACGCTGCGCTCGGCGGGTGAAGACAAGCAGGCAAACCTGATTCGCCAGCTGGACGATAGTATTGCCCTGCTGATCGACTTCGAGGGGCCCGCACTGGCCAAGTTCACGCAAGATGCCGCACCGAGCTCACAAGTCAGCGTCGGCGACAATGGCAAACTGATGGAGAACAGCCTGCGCTATAACCCTGCCACTCAGGGCTGGCGCCTGACCTTGCGAATCAAGGTCAAAGACCCCGAGAAACCAGTGGAAATGCGCGCGGCTCTGGTCGACGGCGACCAGTCGCTGAGTGAAACTTGGAGTTATCAATTACCTGCCCACACGGCAACCAGTCGATGAACCAGCAGAGCCCGTCCCCCACGCGCCAGCCAGACCTGGACAGCTACCTGGCAGAACTGTCACTGCCTGATGCAGAGCGCGAGGCGCTGGCCCAGGCCGAGGACTTTGCCGACCTGCACCAGCGCTTATCCGGCCAGCCGGCGCAGAGCGCGGCCGAAGCCGTCTGCCTGTCCGCGACGCGCCGCCTGCAACTTGGCGCAGGAAGCAACCTGACCGGCGCTGGCATCCTCGGTGAAGATGCCGCAGGTCGGCTGCGCATCGAGGCGACCCCTCCCCTGCACCGCAGTCATGTGACGCCCGAGCCCTGGCGCACCAATATCCTGGTCCGTGGCTGGCGCAAATTGCTCGGCAGGCAAAGCCCGCCGCCGCCACCGCGGCAACAGCTGGAACCCGCACGCTGGCGCCAGGTCGGTTCGTGGCGCCGGCACGTCCTGCTGCTGTTGATGCTCGGGCAAACCGTAGTGGCGACCTGGTACATGAACAGCATCCTGCCCTACCAGGGCTGGATGCTGATCGACCTGCAGGAAATCATGCAGCAGAGCCTGCAAGAAAGCGTCATCCAGGTGCTGCCCTATCTGGTGCAGGGCAGCATCCTGGTGCTGTTCTCCATCCTGTTCTGCTGGGTCTCCGCCGGTTTCTGGACCGCCCTGATGGGCTTTTGGGAACTGCTGCGCGGCTATGACCGGTACGGGATTTCCGGTGCTCACGCGGGTAATCAACCGATTACCGCCGACGCGCGGACCGCGATCATCATGCCGATCTGCAACGAGGACGTGCCGCGGGTTTTCGCCGGGTTGCGCGCAACCTACGAATCGGTGGCCGCCACCGGCGATCTCGAGCGCTTCGACTTCTTCGTCCTCAGCGATACCGGCGACGCCGACATCGCCGTCGCCGAACAGAACGCCTGGCTGGAACTGTGCCAGGCCTGCAAAGGCTTCGGACGGATCTTCTACCGGCGCCGGCGCCGCCGGGTCAAACGCAAAAGCGGCAATATCGACGATTTTTGCCGCCGCTGGGGCAGCAACTACCGCTACATGGTGGTGCTGGATGCCGACAGCGTCATGAGCGGCGAGAGCCTGACCAGCCTGGTACGCCTGATGGAAAACAATCCGCAGGCCGGGATTATCCAGACCGCGCCGAAATCCGCCGGCATGAGCACCCTGTATGCGCGCCTGCAACAATTCGCCACCCGCGCCTACGGGCCGCTGTTCACCGCCGGCCTGCATTTCTGGCAACTCGGCGAGTCGCACTACTGGGGACACAACGCGATCATCCGCATGCAACCGTTCATCGACCACTGCGCCCTGGCACCGCTGCCGGGTAAGGGCGCATTCGCTGGCGCGATCATGTCCCATGACTTCGTCGAAGCGTCACTGATGCGCCGCGCCGGCTGGGGCGTATGGATCGCCTACGACGTACCCGGCAGCTACGAAGAGCTGCCGCCCAACCTGATCGACGAGCTGGAACGCGATCGCCGCTGGTGCCACGGCAACCTGATGAATTTTCGCCTGTTCCTGGTCAAGGGCATGCACCCGGTACACCGTGCGGTGTTCCTCACCGGGGTGATGTCCTACCTGTCGGCGCCGCTGTGGTTCCTCTTCCTGCTGCTCTCCACCGCGTTGCTGGCGACTCATACCCTGCTGGAGCCTCAGTACTTCCTGGTGCCTGGCCAGTTGTTCCCGGTCTGGCCGCACTGGAATCCGGAGCAAGCCATCGCTCTGTTCTCCACCACCCTGACCTTGCTGTTCCTGCCCAAACTGCTCAGCGTCCTGCTGATCTGGATCAAGGGTGCGCACGCCTACGGCGGCGCGTCCAAGGTCTGCCTCAGCATGCTCCTGGAGATGCTCTTCTCGGTATTGCTGGCACCGGTCAGAATGTTGTTCCACACCCGCTTCGTCACCGCGGCCTTTCTCGGCTGGTCGGTGCAGTGGAACTCACCGCAACGTGACGATGGCATCACCACCTGGGGCGACGGCGTACGCCGGCACGGTTGGCAAACCCTGCTGGGCATCCTCTGGGCTGCCGGGGTCGCCTGGCTCGACCCGGTGTTTCTCTGGTGGCTGGCGCCGATCGTGGTGTCCCTGATGGTGTCGATCCCGGTTTCGGTGATCTCCAGCCGCCTGAGCCTGGGGCAAAGTGCGCGGCGCAACCAACTGTTTCTGATTCCCGAGGAGTCGAATCCGCCTCAGGAGCTGGTGTCCACCTACAGCTATGCCAGGCACAACCGTGAGCATGCCCTGCACCAGGGGTTTATCGCCGCAGTACTGCAGCCGTTCCACAACGCGCTGGCGTGTGCCATGGCAACCGCCCGCCATGGCGATTCGTCACGCCTCGAAACGGCCCGCCAGCGTTTGCTGCAACATGCGCTGAAAAGCGGCCCGAAGCAGCTCGACGGCCCGAGCAAGCTGGCCTTATTGAGCGACCCCGTAGCGCTCAGCCGCCTGCATACGCTGCTCTGGGAACAGGCCGAGCAACACCCCTTGTGGCAACAGGCCTTTAGCCAGTCCATGCAGCAGCCCGCCCGCTTGCCGGTCACGCCAGCAACGCTTCCGCAGTCGTCCTCCGCCCGCCCGGTAGCCGGCTGACACAGCGCTTCGGCTGCGATGCCTGGCTCATCGCAGCCGAAGGCTCTGCTGTCGAGCAGAGCCGCTGGTCAGCAAGAACCTACCTCCGGGCATGCCGATTCGCCGCCATGCCCTTGCCAGATGCATAGACTCACTATACTGATGCCATATCGCCATACTCTTCAGGCATAAACGGCGACACCGATAGTCGACAAGAGCGTGGTCTACGACTGACAGCTAGGGCCGTTGTCGTGACCGCATCCGCTGTTGATGGTATTGCAAGGCTGTATAGACGCTGAGTCAGCGGCAGGTCGCCATGCCCCCACCCGTTCAAACACCACCCGGTAAGCGGAGCACCACTGCGCTACGCTTAGGCCTCGGCGTGCTGCTGGTGCAGTTGCTGTGCCTGACCGAGGTCATGGCCGCGGAAACAATGCGCCTGCAGCTGCGCTGGCTGCATCAGTTCCAGTTCGCCGGCTACTACATGGCCCTGGAAAAAGGTCTCTATGCGCAAGCCGGGCTGGATGTACAGATCAGTCCAGGCGGGCCGGGAACGCCAAAGCCGATAGACGCCCTGCTCAACGGTGATACCGACTTTGCCATTGCCAACAGCGGCCTGGTCATCGCGCGCATGCAGGGCAAACCCGTAGTGGCGCTGGCGGCGATCATGCAGAGCTCTCCTACCGTGTGGATAGTGCGCGCCGACTCGGACATCTATACGCCCCAAGACTTGGCGGGCAAGCGGGTGATGCTGATGCAGGCGCAGGAAAGCGCCGAGCTGCGCATCACCCTGGTCCGCGAAGGCATCGATCTGAGTCACCTGGAGGTACAGCAGACCAGTTTCAACCCGCAGGATCTGATCGACGGCAACACCGATGCGTTCGGCGGTTACATTTCCAACGAACCGTTCTGGCTGCAACAGCAGAAGGTGCCCTACCGGCTGATCAATCCGCGCGACTATGGTGTCAATTTCTACAACGATGTACTGGCCACCCACGAAACCCTGTTGCAACAGCGCCCCGCGCAGGTCGAGGCTTTTCTCCAGGCCAGCCTGCAAGGGTGGCAATACGCCCTGGAAAACATCGAGGAAAGCGTACAGCTGATTCATCAACGCTATGCCCCCGACAAGAGCCTGGAACATCTGCGTTTCGAGGCCGAGCAATTGCAGGCGCTGATCATGCCGGAGCTGGTGCAACCGGGGCACATGAACCCGGGGCGCTGGCAAGCCATTGCGCAAAGTTACCTGGAGCTGGGCATGGTCGAGGGACCGATCGAACTGGATGGTTTTATCTACAAGCGCAAGGTTGCAACCGACCACCGCCTGCTCTACCAGGTGCTTGGCGGCGCCCTGCTGGCCCTGCTGCTGCTGGGCGCCGTAGCCTTGCGCTTCGCCCGCCTGACGCAGAAACTGCGCCTGGAGGTCAAGCGCCGGCAACAGGCCGAGCAGGAACTGCGTAGCAGCAACCTGCAACTGGAGCGCCTGGCCAACACCGACCGCCTGACCGGACAGTGGTCGCGCCTGAAGATCGAGGAACTGGCGCACACCGAAATCAAGCGCGCCGAGCGCCATGATTTCCCTCTGGCCTTGGTGTTTCTCGATATCGACCGCTTCAAGTCGGTCAACGATCAATACGGTCACGACGTCGGCGATTGCGTCCTCACTGGCGTGGCGCAACGGATCAAGACTCACCTGCGCGACGCCGACAGCCTGTGCCGCTGGGGCGGCGAGGAATTCATCGTCCTCATGCCGCACACCGACCTCGATCAAGCCTGCCTGATCGCGGAAAAGCTTCGCGCCCTGATCGCCGCCGAACCGCTAACCGGAACCATCGGCGTCACCGCCAGCTTTGGCGTGGCGCAGTGGCAGCCCGGGCAAGAACTGGGTGAACTGGTGCACTGCGCCGACCTGATGCTCTATCGCGCCAAGAAGTTGGGGCGCAATCGGGTCGAACGCTTTTCCCCCTGCACCATCCTGCCCCTGGCGTAACGGACTGTCGTGCCTTCAGAGGCTGTAAAAATAGCCAACCTCGTCGTGAGACCGTCTCCAGGTGTTTGTGGCAGGCGGACGTTTTTCACAACCGCTCAGCCAGCCTTGCGCCAGCTGGCCAGCCAGCCCAGTCCCGCCTGCGTTCCGGCTTCACCCGGCAGGTATTCGGCGCCCAGCCAGCCCTGATAGCCGGTGCGTTCGAGCGCCGCCAGGGCCGGGGCAAACTCGAGCTGACCGGTTCCAGGCGCCCCGCGCCCGGGGCAGTCGGCGAACTGCACATGGCCGATGCGCCCAGCCAACAACTCGATGCCCGCCAGTAGATCCACGCCTTGGCGCGCCATGTGGTAGAGGTCGTACTGGGCCGCCAGATTGGGATGCCTGACCGTGCGCAACAGCGCATCGAGCTGTTCAGGGCTGTTGAGCAAAAAGCCCGGCATATCCAACGGGTTGATCGCCTCCACCAGCACGCAGATTCCCAGCAGCTGAAAAGCCTCGGCGCTCTTGTGCAGATTGGCGGCCAGGGTCGCCAGCGCTCGTTCTCGGTTCAAACCTTCGGCCAGGCGCCCGGGCAGCACATTGACGCAGGCGGGACGCACCATCGCCGCATAGGTCAGCGCCTCCTGCAGCGCGGCATCGAACTCGGCCTGGCGCGCCGGCACCGCCGCCAGACCGGCACCGCCGCTGAGCAAGTCGCCAGCGGGCAGATTGATCAGCACCAGCGGCATGCCCGCCGCCTCCAGCGCCTCCTTCAGGCGAATCGCCGCCAACTCGTAGGGAAACTGGATTTCTACACCGTCGAAACCCGCCGCAGCGGCCGCCACCACGCGCTCGCGCAACGGCAGTTCGCTGAACAGCAGGGACAGGTTGGCGGCGATTTTCATGCCTCACCCTCCCGATACAACTGCACCAGCGTGGCCGGATCGCGCTGCAGATTGCCCTGGCTGCCGTGCAGGCGCAGCAACTGCGCCGCCAGACCGCTGAGCGGTGTGGCCGAACCGATCTCGCGGGACAGTTTGACTGCGCTGTCCAGATCCTTGAGCAAGGTGCGCACATGCCACTTGATCGGTTCGAACTGGCTGCTGGCCATTTGCGGGGCGAGGATCTGCAGCGGTTTGGAATCGGCAAAACCACCGGCCAAGGCTGGAGCGAGCAGGCTGGCATCGACTCCGGCCTGCTCCGCCAGGGCCACCACCTCGGCAATCACCAGCGCGTTGCAGGCGACGATCATCTGGTTGCACAACTTGGTCACCTGACCGGCGCCGACATCACCCATGCGGGTCAGGCGCTGACCCAGGTGGGCGAGGATCGGTCGCGCCCGTTCGACATCCTCCTCGCGACCACCGGCCATGATCGCCAGGCTGCCGGCCTCGGCGCCAGGTGTGCCGCCCGACACCGGCGCATCAACCCAGCGCATGCCACAACGCTGCTCCAGCTCGGCGGCCATCGCGCGGGTCGCCGCCGGCTCCAGGCTGGAGAAATCCACCAACAGTTGCCCGGGCCGGGCGCCCTCGACAATACCGCCGGGGCCGAACACCACCTCACGCACCACCTCGGTATTGGCCAGGCAGAGCATCACCATGCCGGCATCGCTGCACAACTCGGCAGGGGTTTGCACACGCTGCGCCCCCAACTCGAGCAACGGCAGGCACTTGTCCGGCGAACGGTTCCACACACTCAGGGGATAACCCGCGGCCAACAGGCGCCGGGTCATGGGCAAGCCCATCAGGCCGATGCCGGCGAAAGCCAAGGCCGGAAGGGAAGTGCTCATCGATGCAGACATAATGCGGCTCCAGCTCAAAGGACATGGATATCTTAACGTAGGGGTTAGCGAGGCTGATCGTCTGCATCGAATCCGCCACGCACTGGGTGCGTCATTTAACCCAGCGGGGGCTCATGCAGATACCCGTCGAGGTAGTCCAGTTGCTGGGCTGCGCGGTGCTCAGTGATTGTGAAATTATCGAGCAGCGCAGTAGGCGAGAGACTTTTTCATGGCTATGTACCCGTTAACTGTTGAATGGGCCGCCCATGGCTCCGTGCAAGCAGATCCGTAGGGTGGGTTAGGCGCCTGGACAAGGCCATGGCTGTAACCCGGTCCGTGGCGCCGTAACCCACCATTGCCTTTGGCTCCAACTACCCATGGTGGGTTACGGCGCGGCAAGAGCCTGCGCAGATGGCGGAGATTGGCGTGCGCACCTAACCCACCCTACAAAAGCTGCGCCCCACACATAACAGGGACATAGCCTTTTTCACAAGCTCTCGACCCAACCGCCACAAGCGCATGATTCCCTTTATACTCCGCCGGCTTTCCCCGCTATTGAACCGGAGAACCCCCATGTTGAAGCGTCCCTTTGCGCTGGCCGCCGGCCTTGCCTTGTCTTTTTCCGCCGTATTCGCCCAAGCCGCCGATGTATTGCGCGTCTCGGCCATCCCCGATGAAGCCCCCACCGAACTGTTGCGCAAATTCAAGCCGCTTGGCGCCTACCTCGAACAGCAACTGGACATGAAAGTCGAGTTCGTCCCGGTATCCGACTATGCCGCTGTGGTCGAGGCCCTCGCCGCCGATCGTATCGACATGGCCTGGCTGGGCGGTTTCACCTTCGTCCAGGCGCGTCTAAAAACCGCCAACGCTGCGCACGCCGCCATCCCGCTGGTGCAACGCGCCGAAGATGAGAAGTTCACCAGCAAGATCATCAGCGCCGACCCGGCCGTGCACTCGCTGCAGGACCTGAAAGGCAAGACCTTCGCCTTCGGTTCGGTGTCGTCCACCTCCGGCAGCCTGATGCCGCGCTACTTCATGCTGAAAGACGGAATCAAGCCGGAACAGTTCTTCAGCCGCATTGCCTACTCCGGTGCGCATGACGCCACCGCGGCCTGGGTGCAGGCCGGTAAGGCCGACGGCGGCGTACTCAACGCCTCGGTGTGGGACAAACTGGTCGCCGCCGGCAAGGTCGATACCGACAAGGTCAAGGTAATCGCCACTACCCCGCCCTACTTCGATTACAACTGGACAGTGCGCGGCACCCTCGATCCAGTCGTGCGCAACAAGATCCAGGCGGCGTTCCTCGCCCTCGACCCGACCAACCCGGCACACAAGGCCATTCTCGACCTGCAAGCCGCCAGCCGCTTTATCGCGACCAAGGCAGAGAACTACCAAGGTATCGAGGAAGCAGCCCAAGCGGCCGGCCTGTTGCAGTGAGTGTCAGCCTCAGCGGCGTGGGTCTGACCCACGCCAACGGTCAGGTTGCGCTCAGCGCGGTCAATCTGCAGGTAAAGACCGGCGAGCGGGTGGCCATCATCGGCCCCTCGGGCGCGGGTAAAACCAGCCTGCTGCGCCTGCTCGCCAGCAACCTGCAACCCAGCAGCGGACAGATCCAGTTGCTCGGCCAGCAACCTTGGCAGCTTGCTGCAGGTAAGCGGCAGCAGTTGCGGGCGCGCATCGGCCTGATTCATCAGACACCGCCCCTGCCGCCACGCCAGCGAGTGGTCACGGCGGTACTGGCGGGTAAGCTGGGGCAATGGTCCCTGGGCAAAAGCCTGCTCAACCTGCTGCATCCGCTGGATATGCCCGGTGCCCAGGCGGCCCTTGCTCGCCTGGACCTGGCGGACAAGCTGTTCGAGCGCTGCGATCAGCTCTCCGGTGGCCAGTTGCAACGGGTCGGCATCGCTCGGGTGCTCTATCAAGCGCCGGAACTGATCCTTGCCGATGAGCCGGTGTCTGCCATGGACCCGGTGCTCGCCGGTCATACCCTGAGCGTGCTCAATGAGGAAGTCAGTCGGCGCGGCATGACCCTGCTGGCCAGCCTGCATGCGGTTGACTTGGCCCTGGCGCATTTCCCGCGAATCATCGGCGTGCGCGAGGGCCGCATCGTCTTCGACCTGCCGCCCGAAGCAATCAGCGTCTCCGCGCTGGATGCGCTCTACGCCAACGAACAATTGCCAGTCGTGCCCGCTTCGGCAGCGGCGGCGCCTGTGAGCGTGCAGATCCCACGATGCTGAACCCGGTACTGCGTGACCCGGCAGCCTTGCCGCGCCTGGCACTGACCCTGCTGGCAGTGCTGCTGCTGTGGCCAAGCCTGACGCTCAGCGAGCTGAACCTGGCGGTGCTGTTCGATCAACAGAACGCAGCCAATATGGGCCGCTTTCTCGCCGACTTCTGGCCGCTGGCGCATGATCGCGAGTTCCTCCAGTTACTCGGTCGCGCCACCCTGGAAACCCTGGCTATCGCCACCGCCGGCATGGCCCTGGCCCTACTGATCGCCATTCCCGGCGCACTGCTGGCCAGCCGCGCGCTATCACTCTCCGCCGTGCACCGTGGCGGACGTCCGGCCTGGTGGGCGCAGGCGCTGCGCTGGCCGGTACGCGGCCTGCTGATCATCCTGCGCAGCGTGCCGGAAATCGTCTGGGCGCTGTTGTTCGTGCGCGCCGTTGGCCTTGGCCCGACTGCCGGCGTGCTGGCCATCGCCATCACCTACAGCGGCATGCTCGGCAAGGTCTACGCGGAAATCTTCGAGTCGGTCGACCCGCGCCCGAGCCGCGCCCTGCTGATCGCCGGCAGCCCACGCTTGGCCGCCTTCGCCTACGGGGTTCTGCCCAATGCCGCCGCGGAAATGCTCTCCTACACGGTGTACCGCTGGGAATGCGCCATCCGCGCCTCGGTGGTGATGGGCTTCGTCGGCGCCGGCGGCCTGGGCCAGCAGATCGACCTGTCGCTGCGCATGTTCGCCGGCGGCGAGGTGGCCAGCATGCTACTGACCTTCCTGTTACTGGTCCTGCTCGCCGACCAACTCAGCCGTCTGCTGCGCGCGAGGTTGCTATGAAGCCTTCTGCGGGCAAGCGTCTGGGCAACTACGGCCTGCTGCTGGCCTTGCTGGTGACGGTGGTTGCGTCCTTCCGTTTCCTGGATATCGACCTTGGCGCACTGATCAGTGGCGACAGCCTGAGCCAGATGGGCCGCTATGCCAGCAACTTCTTCAGCCCGGATTTCTCGGCGCCGCACGTGCGGGCCATCGGCCACGGCGCGCTGGAGACCCTGGCCATGTCAGCCGTAGGCACCCTGTTGGCAGCCCTGCTCGGCCTACTCCTGGCCTTGCCGGCGGCCGGACGTTTCGGCTGGCTGGCGCTGAGCGGCTCTCGTTTTCTCTTGAATGCCCTGCGCGCGATACCGGAACTGGTGTGGGCGGCCCTAGTGGTGCTGGCCGCCGGCCTCGGCCCGAATGCCGGCACCCTGGCCCTGGCCTTGCACACCACCGGGGTGCTCGGCCGGTTGTTCGCCGAAGCCCTGGAGAACACCTCGAACGAACCAGCCGAAGCGATTCGCCTGGGCGGCGGCGGACATCTGGCGGCGTTCTGCTACGGCACCCTGCCGTCAGTCTGGCCGCAACTGATCGCCTATTCGTTGTACCGCTGGGAAAACAATATCCGCATGGCCAGCGTGCTCGGCTTTGTCGGTGCCGGTGGGCTGGGACAGATGCTCTACGTCAGTCTCAGCCTGTTCCAGGAAGCCCAGGCGGCGACGGTGATCCTGGCGATGCTGATCCTGGTGCTAGGCGTCGACGCCTTCAGCGGCTGGGCGCGTCAGCGCTGGGTCAGCGCGTAGGGCGGTCCGGACGGCGATCCGCTCGGAGCGAAGCGACAGCCCGCCACAGGCTGCTTCGCGAATCTGCGGCGAGTAACGCCCTATCCGATAGCGCCACTACAAGCCGTCTTTCTCAAGGTGGTCGAGATCGACCGAATCACCGGTATGACTGCCGAGCTTGGTGCGGATATCGGCGAACATCTGGTCGTATTCCTGGTGACCACGCATGATCAGGCTGAAATTGGCCGGCATCCCATGCTTGAGTGCCAGGCGGCTGGCGACACTGGCGAAATTGAAGGCGGTATCGCGGTGCAACTCGAACTGCTCCTCGAACGCCTTGCCCGCCACGTCGCCGGCCAGGCGCATGTGTAGCATCGGCCCCTCGACCGGATCCTGGCGCACCTCGTAGTGGAGATCGATGCTGAACGTAGGTTGGTCCGGGGTGGCGACCGGGTTAGCGCGATGCAGATGGCCAGGCTCGAACATATTGGCTCCGTAGCGACAGAGAAAGGGAAGACTCGAACCAGTCTAGCCCTGTTCACCGCCACCGGCGCATCGACTCTGCGGTTGTGAAAATATCGCGCGCCGTCGCGCGACCGTCTCCAGGCGTTCGCGGCAAGGCGCACCGTGTGAAAAACAGGGGAGTTTAGTGAGCTAAATAACCCTGTTTTTCACGTAGCGCAACGCCGCAGCGGTCGTGTGGAGGCGGCCGAAGTAGACGCGCGTTATTTCACCGGCTCTCAGTGCACAACAGGCTCGCCACGCCGCTCCTGCACCAGCACCCAAGGCGCCACCACCACCGCCCACAGCGGCGGGTCGCGCGCCAGCAGATCCGCGGCATCCCCATCGTCGACTTTTTTCAATTGGCCGCTGGCCAGCCAGGCGCTCACCTTGCCCTGGTCGTTTTCCGCTACGACTTGGGCCATCGCAATCAGATCTTGCGTAGCCCCGACCACCAGCAACGCACCGCGGGCGAAGCAAGGTTCCAACTCTTGCCAGGTGATTGGTGCAGTTTCGCCAAGCAGCTTGGCGTAGAGGGTGCTAGGTTGTTCAGTCATGGTTTGTCCGCAGATGTAGTCCGAATTTTGCTTGGGCAACATGATAGCGCCGCGCAAGCGCCAGGCAAGTACGCCGGACGCTGCCGAACGCAGACGAGGCACGCCGTTTTTCTATACGTTTCTTGCAATTAAGCGACATCTGCATGAATTGTCCCCAACGGCTGGCTTTTCAATCGGCAAAGCGGCGCTCTACACTGCAGCAGTAAAGTTGCCAGGGGTATGGCCGGGGAGAACGATCCGGCTCTGCAGCTTTGGCCGCCAGAACTACACAACGAAAACCAATAAGAGTGGAGCACTATGAACAAGGCTACTAAGCAGATCTCCAAACTGTTTGCCGCCATGGCCATGGCCGGCGTTGCCAGCTACTCGCTAGCGGCTGATACGATCAAGATTGGTATGGCAGGCCCGGTAACGGGCGCAGTCGCACAATATGGCGAGATGCAATTTATCGGCGCCAAGATGGCCATCGAGCAGATCAACAAGGCTGGTGGCGTCAACGGCGCCATGCTCGAAGGCGTGGTGTATGACGATGCATGCGATCCGAAGCAAGCCGTGGCCGTAGCCAACAAGATCGTCAACGACGAAGTAAAATTCGTGGTTGGCCACCTCTGTTCCAGCTCCACTCAACCAGCGTCCGACATCTACGAAGATGAAGGCATTCTGATGATCAGCCCGGCTTCCACCAGCCCTGACATCACCGCTCGCGGCTACGAACTGGTGTTCCGCACCATTGGCCTGGACAGCCTGCAAGGCCCGACCGCCGGCAACTTCATCGCCGACCACGTCAAGCCGAAAGCTGTCGCTGTGATCCATGACAAGCAGCAGTACGGCGAAGGCATCGCCACCGCGGTCAAGCAGACGCTGGAAGCCAAGGGCACCAAGGTCGTCCTATTCGAAGGCATCAATGCCGGCGACAAGGATTTCTCCGCGATGATCGCCAAGCTCAAGCAAGCCAATGTGGATTTCGTCTACTACGGCGGCTACCACCCGGAGTTGGGCCTGCTGCTGCGTCAGTCGGCTGAAAAAGGTCTGACCGCCAAGTTCATGGGCCCTGAAGGTGTGGGTAACAAGGAAATCTCGGCCATCGCCGGCCCGGCTTCCGAAGGCCTGCTGGTGACCCTGCCGAAGTCGTTCGATCAGGATCCACGCAACCAGGCACTGGTCGAAGCGTTCAAAGCCAAGAACGAAGACTCCAGCGGCCCGTTCGTCTTCCCCGCCTATGCTGCCGTGCAAGTGATTGCCGAAGGCATTGAGAAAGCTGGCGATACCGATACCGCCAAGGTGGCCGCAGCCCTGCGCGCCAACAGCTTCGACACGCCTACCGGCGTCCTCAGCTTCGACGAAAAGGGTGACCTGAAAGACTTCAGCTTCGTGGTCTACGAATGGCACCAGGACGGCACCAAGACCGAAGCACCGCTTAACTGAATAAAGCGGCTTCCCGCCTGAACCCAAAGCCCACTGCAGCCGCAGTGGGTTTTGTTTATTAGAAGAATTCCGGTCTCACCCTGCGCCACAAGCGCTGACGTGCGTGACGACCCAGGAGTTAGGCAATGCCTGATCTGTATCACTACCTGCAACAGCTGGTTAACGGCCTGACCGTTGGCAGTACCTATGCCCTGATTGCCATTGGCTACACCATGGTCTACGGCATCATCGGCATGATCAACTTCGCCCACGGCGAGGTTTACATGATTGGCTCGTATGTAGTCTTCATCGTTATCGCCGGCCTGACCATGTTCGGCCTGGACAGCTTGCCCCTGATAATGATCGCCGGCTTCGCCGCCAGCATCATTGTCTGCGCAGCCTACGGTTACAGCATCGAACGCGTCGCCTATCGCCCCCTGCGCGGTGGCAACCGCTTGATCCCGCTGATCTCGGCGATCGGCATGTCGATCTTCCTGCAGAACCTCATGTTGTTGTCTCAGGACTCCAAGGACAAAGCCATTCCCAATCCCTTACCGGGCAACTTCGTGTTCGGTGAAAGCGCCATGAATGGCGTGGTCATTTCCTATATGCAGGTGCTGATTTTCGTCGTCACCTTCCTGGCGATGATCGGCCTGACCCTGTTCATCTCCCGTTCGCGACTGGGCCGGGCCTGCCGGGCCTGCGCCGAAGACCTGAAGATGGCCAACCTGCTGGGCATCAACACCCACAACATCATCTCCCTGACCTTCGTCATCGGCGCCGCTCTGGCCGCAGTTGCCGCCGTGTTGCTGGGCATGCAGTACGGCGTGATCAACCCGCACCTGGGCTTCCTCGCCGGCATCAAGGCGTTCACCGCAGCGGTACTGGGCGGCATTGGTAGCATCCCGGGCGCGGTATTGGGCGGCCTGGTGCTCGGTGTAGCCGAAGCCTTCGGCGCCGACATCTTTGGCGATCAGTACAAGGACGTGGTGGCTTTCAGCCTGCTGGTGCTGGTGCTGTTGTTCCGACCGACCGGCATCCTGGGTCGCCCGGAGGTTGAGAAAGTATGAGCACCTCGATCAAGAAAAACTTCAAAACGGCCTTCTTCAGCGCCCTGCTGGTGCTGGCCGTGGCCTATCCGGTAATCGGCCTGAAGCTGAGCACCGTGGGTATCAAGCTGCAAGTGCAAGGTGCCAGCCCGGCCGTTCTCTGGACCATCCTCGGCAGCTCGATTGCCATGTTCTTCTGGCAATTGTTCCGCACCCAGCTGAGTGCCGTCTTGCGCCATGCACCGAAGTTACCGAGCATGCCGAGTCAGGCAAGCAATTTGCTCACCCTGCCCTCGACCCAGCGCTGGGTGATCATCGGGCTGATCATCATGGCCCTGGCCTGGCCATTCTTCGGCAGCCGCGGCGCGGTGGACATCGCCACCCTGATCCTGATCTACGTGATGCTCGGCCTGGGCCTGAACATCGTGGTCGGTCTGGCCGGATTGCTCGACCTCGGCTACGTGGCGTTCTATGCCGTAGGCGCCTACAGCTATGCACTCCTGTCGTTCTACTTCGGCCTGAGCTTCTGGATCTGCCTACCGATTGCCGGCCTGATGGCGGCATTCTTCGGTTTTATCCTCGGCTTCCCGGTGCTGCGTCTGCGTGGCGACTACCTGGCCATCGTCACCCTGGGTTTCGGTGAGATCATCCGCATCCTGCTGAACAACATGACCTGGCTGACCGGCGGCCCCAACGGTATCGGCTCGATCCCCAAGCCGACGCTGTTCGGCCTGTCGTTCGACCGCAAGGCCGCTGAAGGCATGCAGACGTTTCATGAATATTTCGGCGTGGCCTATGCCTCGATCAACAAGGTGATCTTCCTCTACCTGATTGCTCTGGTGCTGGTACTGCTGACCCTGTTCGTGATCAACCGCCTGTTGCGCATGCCGATTGGCCGGGCCTGGGAGGCCCTGCGCGAAGACGAAATCGCCTGCCGTGCCCTCGGCATGAACCCCACCATGATCAAGCTTTCGGCCTTCACCCTGGGCGCCTGCTTCGCCGGTTTTGCCGGCAGCTTCTTCGCCGCACGCCAAGGCCTGGTCAGCCCGCAATCCTTCACCTTCATCGAGTCGGCGATCATCCTCGCCATCGTCGTACTGGGCGGCATGGGCTCGCAGTTGGGGATCATCCTGGCCGCCATCGTCATGATCCTGTTGCCGGAGCTGGCGCGCGAATTCAACGAGTACCGCATGCTGATGTTCGGCGCCCTGATGGTGCTGATGATGATCTGGCGTCCGCAAGGCCTGCTACCCATGCAGCGCCCGCACCTGGAGTTGAAACAATGAGCCGCCCTATTCTGGAAGTGAGCGGCCTGTCCATGCGCTTCGGCGGCCTGCTGGCCGTCAACGGAGTTGGGCTGACCGTCAATGAAAAACAAGTGGTGTCGATGATCGGCCCGAACGGTGCCGGCAAGACCACGGTATTCAACTGCCTGACCGGCTTCTACCAGCCAACCAGCGGCAATATCCGCCTCAATGGCGAGCAAATCGAAGGCCTGCCAGGCCACAAGATCGCCCGCAAGGGCGTGGTGCGGACCTTCCAGAACGTGCGGCTGTTCAAGGAAATGACCACGGTGGAAAACCTGCTGGTGGCTCAGCACCGTCACCTCAACACCAACTTCATTGCCGGCCTGTTGAAGACCCCGGCGTTTCGCAAGAGCGAACGCGAAGCCATGGAATACGCCGCGCACTGGCTGGAGCAGGTCAACCTGACCGAATTCGCCAACCGCCCGGCCGGCACCCTCGCCTATGGCCAGCAACGTCGCCTGGAAATTGCCCGCTGCATGATGACGCGGCCGCGCATCCTCATGCTCGACGAACCGGCCGCCGGCCTCAATCCGCGGGAAACTGACGACCTCAAAGCCCTGATCCGCATGCTGCGCGATGAACATAGCGTCACCGTATTGCTGATCGAGCACGACATGAAGCTGGTCATGAGCATTTCCGACCATATCTATGTGATCAACCAGGGCACGCCCCTGGCCGAAGGAACGCCGGAGCAGATCCGCGCGAACCCGGACGTGATCAAAGCCTACCTGGGGGAAGCTTGATGCTGTATTTCGACAAGGTTTCCACCTTCTACGGCAAGATTCAGGCACTCCATGACGTCGACGTCGAGGTGCGCCAAGGCGAGATCGTCACCCTGATCGGTGCCAACGGCGCCGGCAAGTCGACCCTGCTGATGACCCTGTGCGGCTCACCGCAGGCGAGCAGTGGCAGCATCCGCTTCGAGGGTGAAGAGTTGATCGGCCAGAACACCCCGGACATCATGCGCAAGAGCATTGCCGTGGTGCCGGAAGGTCGCCGGGTATTCTCCCGCCTGACCGTGGAAGAGAACCTGGTGATGGGCGGCTTCTTCACGGCCAAAGGCGAGTTCCAGGAACAACTAGACAAGGTCCTGCAGCTGTTCCCGCGCCTGCAGGAACGCCTGTCGCAGCGCGCCGGCACCATGTCCGGCGGCGAACAGCAAATGCTCGCCATCGGCCGCGCGCTGATGAGCAAACCCAAGCTGCTGCTGCTCGACGAACCCTCCCTGGGGCTTGCACCGATCATCATCCAGCAGATCTTCGGCATCATCGAACAGCTGCGCGCGGATGGCGTGACCGTATTCCTGGTCGAGCAGAACGCCAACCAGGCGCTCAAGCTGGCCGACCGTGGCTATGTGCTGGAGAACGGCCGGATCGTCATGCAGGGCAGCGGGCATGACTTGCTCAATGATCCGAAGGTGCGCGACGCCTACCTGGGGGGTTAAAAACTACTGCGCTCGGTCATGCGTCGTTGAAAGCAGACTCAACAAGCCGCTTGCGGCTAACGCGCTTTAGCGCGGCCCGAAGGGCGAGTGAAACGAGTAATGCTCATGTACATACGTACACTCCGCTTTTTCGCCTGCTTTCGCCTAGTCTGACCATCGCTCGCTACGTTTTTAAAGGCTATGTACCCTTTAACTGTTGCATGGGCCGGCCCACCGCCTCCTGCAGACAAAACTCTGGCTGAATGCGCTTTGTGTACCGCTCCAACATGCGGCGCCAACCCAGGTAGTTAACGAGGTACTTGGTCGCAACCCCATGAAAGCGCGCCATCCAGCCCTTCAGCCGACTGTGATAAGCGTTGACGTTCTGGATATGAAAAGCCGCTTCCTGGACGCGTAACCCCGGCCTCGCATACACCACCTTGTGGGTGATCCCGTTGCGGCGTGCAAATGCCGCATAGATTGCTGCGCCATCAGAACAGAGCACCGACGCTTTATCCACCAAAGGCCTTAGCGCGGCACTTACATGGGCGGCGTCGAGCTTCTCCAACTGAAAGTCAGCGGTATGTCCTTCACGGTCGCGAACAACCAAAACGGGTATCTGATCCGGCCCCGTTCCGCGTGTCTTGCCCACACCCCCGCGTTTACGGGGTGGGCGCGGCATCTCGCGCTGACCTTTGAATGACTCGAGAAAGAACGTTTCGTCGGCCTCGACAATGCCGCTTTCACGCGCATCGTGATGCGCCGCCACATCATGCAAAAACCGATGTCGCCAGCGAAATGAAGTGTTCTTGCTGACGCTGCAGTGTCGGGCCGCCGCTCTCACGGTCAATCCAGCAATGAGGGCTTGGGCATAATCCAGCCAGCAGTCCTTTTTGCGTAGGCGCGCCAAGGGTGTTCCAGTCAATGCATTGCACGTGCGCCGACAGACCTTGCAGCGATAGCGCTGCAAGCCACCACTGCGGCCCCATGAGGCCAGTTGCGCGGCGTCGGCGGCACAGTGCGGGCAGGCTTTCAGATCAGGGATGAGCTCTTCAAAGCCATCTCGCTGCACGTTGATCTGGAGAAAATGCTGAACGATGGACTTCTGTTTGATCGTGAGGCGATCAAGCCGAGCCAGTAGGTGTTGAAAGGGTTGGGCATCCATAACGGCACTCCTTGATGAGCACACGTCTTCAGTCTAGGCCTTGCAACAGTTAACGAGTACATAGCCTTTTTAAACCTACCTTGCACAATAGAAACCGCTCCCCGGAGCGGTTTTTTATCTGCACCGTTTGCCCAATGATCCGCGCACGACGCCCCTGGCCAGTTACAATGACAGCCCTTTTTTACCGACGACTCTTTCCATGACCGACCCGATACGCCTGTCCAAACGCCTGATTGAACTGGTCGGCTGCTCACGTCGTGAGGCCGAGTTGTATATCGAGGGCGGCTGGGTACTGGTCGATGGCGTAGTGGTGCAAGAGCCGCAATTCAAGGTCGAGACGCAGCGCGTCGAGCTGCTCCCGGACGCGGTACTGGCACCGGTCGAGCCAGTCACCCTGCTGCTCTATGTGCCCTCCGGTCACTTCCCGGATCGCGCGGTCGAAACCGTCAGCCAAGCCAGCCAATGGCCGGAAGACGGCTCCGGCATCCGCCCGCTGAAAAGCCACTTCGCTCGATTGGTCACCTGCCTGCCACTGCAAGCCGGCGCCGATGGCCTGCACGTGCTGACTCAGGACTGGCGGATCGAGCGCAAGCTCAAGGACGATCAGGCCAAGCTGGAGCAGGAGTATGTCGTCGAGGTCATCGGCACACTCAGTAACAGCCAACTAAAACGCCTGAACCACGGCCTGAGTTTTAACGGCTCAGCGCTGCCACCGTGCAAGGTCAGCTGGCAGAACGAAACCCGCCTGCGCTTCGCCTTGAAAAACCCGCAGCCCGGGCAGATCGTATTCATGTGCAACAGCGTCGACCTCAAGGTGCTGGGCATGAAGCGCATCCGCATCGGCGGCGTGTCCATGGCCAAAGTCCAGCCCGGCCAATGGCGCTACCTGGCCGCGAAAGAACGCTTCTAGGCATTTCTCCGGCTGCAGCACCTGAGTGCTGCAGCTCCCAACATTTCAGGACACCCTCATGCTCAATAACGATGTACTGCGCAGCGTGCGCTATATGCTCGACGTCAGTGACGCGAAAATTGTCGAAATCATCCAGCTCAGCGGCAAGCAGAGCAGCGTGGCCGAAATCGCTCCGCTGTTGAAAAAGGACGACGAGGAAGGCTTCGTCGCCTGTGACGACGAGCTGATGGCGCACTTTCTCGATGGCCTGGTGTACCTCAAGCGCGGCAAGGACGAAAGCCGCCCGGCCCAGCCCTTCGAGCTACCAGTGACCAATAACATGGTACTGAAAAAGCTGCGCGTGGCCTTCGAACTGAAAGAAGACGACATGCACGAGATCATGCAGAGCGTCGACTGCCCGGTATCAAAACCCGAGATGAGCGCACTGTTTCGCAAGTTCGGCCACAGCAACTACCGCACCTGCGGCGATCAGTTCCTGCGCAACTTCCTCAAGGGTCTGACTCTGCGCGTGCGTGGCTGAACCTCAGCTGAGGGAGCGGCGCATGGCTCATGGCGCTGCATTCCCAGGCGCAATAATGCCTGCCGTTGGCAGGCCGGGCGTTTAGGGTAGTGGCATTCATCCCCCAAGAGGATTCGCCATGCACCCCTACTTCTCCCTGCAAGGCCGCACCGCGCTGGTAACCGGTGGCACCCGCGGTATCGGCAGGATGATCGCCAAAGCCTTCCTCGAAGCCGGTGCGACTGTCTATGTATGTGCCCGTGACGGCGAGGCCTGCGCGCAAACCGCCGCCGAACTCTCAGCCTTTGGCACGTGCCACGGCCTCGCCGCCAACCTGGCCAGCGAGGAAGGCGTGCAGGCACTGGCCGCGCAACTGACAGGCGAAATCGGCCAGCTGGACATCCTGGTCAATAATGCCGGTACCACCTGGGGCGCGCCGCTTGAGTCCTACCCGGTCAAGGGCTGGGAAAAAGTCATGCAACTCAACGTGACCTCGGTGTTCAGCTGCATCCAGCAGTTGCTGCCATTGCTGCGCAAGGCCGGCTCGGCGACCAATCCGGCGCGGGTGATCAATATCGGCTCGGTGGCCGGCATCACCTCCCATGGCGAAGACGCCTACGCCTATGGCCCGAGCAAGGCCGCACTGCATCAACTGTCGCGCATGCTTGCCCGCGAACTGGTCGACCAGCACATCAACGTCAACGTGATTGCGCCGGGACGCTTTCCGAGCAAGATGACCCAGCACATCGCCCAGGATGAAGCGGCCATGGCCGAGGATACCGCGCTGATCCCGATGAAGCGCTGGGGCCGAGAGGAAGAAATGGCGGCCCTGGCGATCAGCCTGGCCAGTACTGCCGGCGCCTACATGACCGGCAACATTATCCCCATCGATGGCGGTTTCAGCCTCTGAGTCAACTTTGCCAACACGTGCGGCCGCTGGTCTGGCACACCGCCCGGCGACCGACTGCTCTGCTAGGTTTAATGACTGGGGGGTGAACCTACTTCGAAGCCGCAACCACGGCAAGGAGGAAAGCCATGAGCATGGCTGACTGGCGTATGCAGGGCGCCGAATTTGCCACCTGCAACTGCGATTGGGGCTGTCCCTGCCAATTCAGCTCCCTACCTAGCCACGGCAACTGCGAGGCCGTGGTGTCGATGCGCATCGACCAGGGCCACTACAACGAGGTCAAGCTGGACGGCCTGTGCTGGGTCGCCACCTTTGCCTGGCCCGGCGCAATCCACGAAGGCAGTGGCCGCTGCCAGGCATTCATCGAGGACAAGGCCACCCCGGAGCAGCGCGAGGCGTTGCTGCGCATTCTCTCTGGCGAGGACACCGAGCCAGGCGCCACGGTGTTTTCGGTATTTGCCAGCACCATCAGTGAGATGCTCGAACCGCAGTTTGTGCCCATCGAGTTCACCGTCGACGTGGATAGGCGCGAAGCCCATACCCGCATCGCCGGTGTACTTGAAGTCAAAGGCGAACCGATTCGCAACCCGGTGACCGGTGAACTACAGGAAGCGCGAATAGTCCTGCCCAAAGGCTTCGAGTTCACCGAAGCACAGGTAGCCAGTGGCACCTACCAGACCCAGGGCGCGATCAAGATCGCCGCGCAGAACAGTCATGGTCACTTCGCCCGGCTGCACTTCACCGGGCAAGGGGTGGTGCGCTGAAGGTGCAGGGCTCTCCTGAGAAACTCGCCGACCAGCAACACCGACGCTTGCCCTACTGGCCACTGGGCAAGGAACAATGGCTGACGCTGCTGAGCCTGCTGGCGTTGACTGGCGTCGCCTGGCTGCTGTTGTTCCGCATGGCTGCGAGCATGACCACGCCGAACGCCATGGTCGATATGGCCATGGCGGGCATGCCGATGCCCTGGAGCCTGACCGATGCGCTGCTGATGCTGGCGATGTGGTCGGTAATGATGATCGGCATGATGCTGCCGAGCGCCCTGCCGATGATCCTGCTCTACCAGCAGATGTTGCGCCGCTATATGACGCCCCCTCAACGGCACCTGGCGCTGCTGCTGTTCTGCCTGGCCTATCTGCTGGTGTGGAGCGGCTTCAGCCTGATCGCCACTGCCCTGCAATGGGGCTTGGATCGCCTCGCCCTGCTCAGCCCGCAGATGCGCAGCCAGAGTCAGTGGCTTGGCGCGGCCCTGCTGATGGGGGCCGGGGCCTACCAGTGGCTACCGGGCAAGTCGGCCTGCCTCGCGCATTGTCGCGGACCGGTGCAGTTCCTCCTCGGTCACTGGCGCCCCGGTGTGGTCGGTGGTTGGTCCATGGGCCTGAAGCATGGCCTCTACTGCCTGGGCTGCTGCTGGATGCTGATGGGCCTGCTGTTTGTCGGCGGAGTGATGAACCTGCTGTGGGCAGCCTTGATCGGCGTCTATGTGCTGCTGGAAAAGCTGCTGCCCGGCGGCATCTGGCTCGGTCGCATCGCCGGGCTAGTGTTATTTGTCTGGGGAATGGCACTTCTGCTTGGCTAGGGTGACTTAAGGCCGCCGCGTATTGCGGGTAAGATGGCCCTCCTCGCCACTGCCAGTCGCTTGCCCATGCCCTACTCCGTTTCGCCCATCGGTTTCGTCCGCTCCTGTTTCAAGGAGAAATTCGCCATTCCCCGTCAGCCACAGTTGGCACCGGCTGCCCGTGGTGTGCTGGAACTGGTCGCCCCCTTCGATACGGGCGAAGCGGTGCAGGGCCTGGAGCAGGTCAGCCATGTCTGGCTGCTGTTTCTGTTCCACCAGGCACTGGAAGACCAGCCACGCCTGAAAGTGCGCCCACCGCGCCTGGGTGGGAATAAATCGGTAGGGGTGTTCGCCACCCGCGCCACCCACCGCCCCAACGGCCTCGGGCAATCGGTGGTCAAACTGGACAAGGTCGAAGCGGGCAGGCTCTGGCTGTCGGGGATCGACTTGCTCGACGGCACACCGGTGCTGGATATCAAACCCTACGTGCCCTATGCCGACAACGTCGCCAGTGCCTATAACCGCATCGCCGACGGTGCTCCGCTGTTGATCGAGGTGCAATGGCGAGACGCTGCCCTCAGCCAGGCGCGCAGCCACGGCCTGCGCCTCGACCAGCCGCTGGTCGAACTGATCGAGCAATGCCTGGCCCAGGATCCGCGCCCGGCCTATCAGGTGCCACCGCCCGAACGGCGCTACGGCACGCGTTTGTGGGATGTCGATGTGCGTTGGCACTACCCGGAACCGGGAAATATCTGCGTGCTGGAAGTGGTGGCGACCTGAGTGAGTCAGCTAAGACAAGCCAGGCGGCTGCAGCCAATGCGTCGGGTGCTCTTGGCCTGCGGGACCTGTCGAACCCAAGGTAATCACTAGCCCGCGCGAAGCCGCTAGGCATTTTGATTGAAGTATTGCTTCCGCAGTACTTGGGCTACGACTAAAGTTGACTCATGGGCACCACCTGTCGGCACATCTTCATACTTTCCTGCAGGTCATGGCTGATTCCGAGAATCAATAATTTACCTTATGAAAAAAAAGCCTTACGTCCCATCAGGTAACCTTGTTGACCTTCTGCTCGATGCCATTTGCGTAGTCGACCAAGAGGGACGCTTTGTTTTTGTCAGTGCCGCCTGCGAACAGATCTTTGGTTATACCGCCGAGGAAATGGTCGGCAGGAGCATGATCGAACTGGTGTTGCCAGAAGATCGCGCCAGGACGCTGCAAGCGGCCAGCGAAGTCATGTTAGGCACCAGCAAACCCAATTTTGAAAATCGCTATGTGCGCAAAGATGGGCAGATCGTTCACATCATGTGGTCGGCCCGCTGGTCGGCGGACGATCAACTGCGGATTGCCGTGGCCCATGACGTCAGCGAACGCAAACGCAGCGAGTCGATGCAAGCGGCGCTCTATGCCATCTCCGAAGCGGCGCACCTGGCCAAGGATCTACCCAGCCTGTTCGAGAAAGTTCACTCGATCGTCGGCCAGCTGTTACCGGCCATCAACTTTTCCGTGGTTCTTTACGATGAACAGAACGACCAGCTGAGCTTTCCCTACCATATCGACGAGCGCTATCAGGCCCCGGCTCCGCACAATCTGGCGGCCCCCACACTCAGCGCGGAAATCATCCGCACTGGGCAGACCTTGCTGCTCTCACCAGAAACGCTGACGACCCTGCCCGAGCATGTGCAGGCGATCGACTGCGCTTCATTGTATTGGCTGGGCGTGCCCCTCACCTCGCACAACGGCACCATTGGCGCCTTGGTGGTCCAGAGTTATACCCACGGAGCGCGCTACACCGACAAGGACAAGGAACTGCTGCAATTCGTCTCGACCCAGATCGCGACAGCCATCGAGCGCCAGCAGATGCTCAGTCGCTTGCAGTTCATGGCCCAATACGACCAACTGACCCAACTGCCTAACCGTGCCCTGCTCTACGACCGCTTGCACACCGCACTGACCAGGACACGTCGGGAGCAAACGCAACTGTCGCTGCTGTTCCTCGATCTGGACAAATTCAAACAGGTCAACGATACGTTCGGCCACACCATCGGCGATCTCCTGCTACAACTGGTTGCCAAGCGCCTCAGGCAATGCGTGCGCGAATCGGATACGGTCGCACGCCTGGGTGGCGACGAATTCGTGGTGCTGCTCGAAGACTTCCACTCGCCGGATCATGCCGTGCTGGTCGCCGAGAAAATCCGCTTAGCACTCAACCAGCCATTCGACCTGAATGGTCAGGCGCACATGATTCTGCCGAGCATCGGGGTGGCGTTCTATCCGCAGCACGGTAATGACGCACAACAGTTGCTCACTCATGCCGACAACGCCATGTATGCAGCGAAAAAAAGCGGCGGCAATCGCTTCCAGATCACACTCGACCCAAGCCCCCACTGAAGACGCCCTGCTCGGCAGCGAACTGGATAATTGGTCCGGCTTGGCGGATTCGCCCGTCGCGGGCATCAGCCAGGAAACCAACGCGGAGTCCCGCTGCAATCCGGGAGCGATTTGTCGGCAGTGGATGCCTCCCCGATTTTCATCCAAGTACAAAAAAATCCCGTCCACTTGAATCAAGTGAGCGGGATTTTTTGTGCAGCGAGCCTTTGCATAAGACCCTGGAGCTTACTTCTCGACGAAGGCGCGCTCGATCAGGTAATCGCCCGGCTCGCCCATGCGCGGAGAGATTTTCAGGCCGAAGCTGTCGAGCACGGCCGCCGTTTCGTCGAGCATACTCGGGCTGCCGCAGATCATCGCGCGGTCGTCCTGCGGGTTGATCGGCGGCAGGCCAATATCGTGGAACAGCTTGCCGCTGCGCATCAGGTCGGTCAGGCGGCCCTGGTTCTCGAACTCTTCACGGGTCACGGTCGGGTAGTAGATCAGCTTGTTCTTCAAAGCATCGCCGAAGTATTCATTCTGCGGCAAGTGCTCGGTGATGAACTCGCGGTAGGCTACTTCGTTGACGTAACGCACGCCGTGTACCAGCACGACTTTCTCGTAACGCTCGTAGGTTTCCGGGTCCTGAATCACGCTCATGAACGGAGCCAGGCCAGTGCCGGTGCTCAGCAGGTACAGGTGCTTGCCCGGCAACAGGTCGTCGAGTACCAGGGTGCCGGTGGGTTTGCGGCTGACCACCAGCTCGTCGCCGGGCTTGAGGTACTGCAACTGCGAAGTCAGCGGACCATCCGCCACCTTGATGCTGAAGAACTCCAGATGCTCTTCATAGTTCGGGCTGGCAATGGAGTAGGCGCGCATCAGCGGCCGGCCGGTATCCTGTTGCAGGCCGATCATCACGAACTGACCGTTCTCGAAGCGCAAGCCCGGATCGCGAGTGGTCTTGAAGCTGAATAGGGTGTCGTTCCAGTGATGCACACTGAGAACACGCTCGACGTTCAGGTTGCTCATGTTAGGTCCTCAAGAATCACGGGCAGTTGCGGTTGCAGCAGATTCTAGACCCGGGCAGAATATCTGTTAAGTGGATAATTAAGATATCCGTTATCGGTTATATATATATGCGATTTACCCTACGACAGCTTCAGGTATTCGTCGCCGTGGCGCAGCAGCAAAGCGTCTCGCGCGCGGCTGACTCCCTGGCATTGTCGCAATCGGCGACCAGCACCTCGCTCAGCGAATTGGAGCGCCAATCCGACTGCCAATTATTCGACCGCGCCGGCAAGCGTCTGATCCTCAATGCCCTGGGCTCGCAGTTATTGCCCCAAGCCGCGGCCCTGCTCGACCAGGCCAAGGAGATCGAACGCCTGCTGGGCGGCAAGAGTGGTTTTGGCTCGCTGAATGTCGGCGCTACGCTGACTGTTGGCAATTACCTGGCAACCCTGCTGATCGGCAGCTTCATGCAGCGCCACCCGGAATGCCGAGTCCAGCTCCAGGTGCATAACACCGCCTATGTGGTGCAACAGATCGCCCACTATGAGCTGGACATGGGTTTGATCGAGGGTGACTGCCAGAACCCGGATATCGAGGTGCAGCCCTGGGTCGAAGACGAACTGGTGGTGTTCTGCGCGCCGCAACATGCCCTGGCCAAGCGCGGCGAAGCCAGCCTCGACGAGCTGACCCAGGAAGCCTGGATACTCCGCGAGCAGGGCTCTGGCACGCGCCTGACCTTCGATCAGGCCATGCGCCATCACCCGCGCTCGCTGAATATCCGCCTGGAGCTGGAACACACTGAAGCAATCAAGCGGGCGGTGGAATCGGGCCTGGGCATTGGCTGCATTTCACGCCTGGCCCTGCGCGACGCCTTTCGCCGCGGCAGCCTGGTGGCGGTGGAAACACCTGAGCTGGATCTGCGGCGGCAGTTCTACTTTATCTGGCACAAGCAGAAGTACCAGACCGCCGCAATGCGTGAATTCATCGATCTATGCCGGGCGCTGACTGCCGGGGTCAGGCGCAGCGATGAGATAGTGCTGCCAAACATTGCCTGAGCAGTCCTGCCGCCACAACATTGCGCGCGGCCAGCAATGTTTCACAGGCGGCTAGCCCAGCAGGATCACCGCCCAGACACTGGCGATCAACGTCAGGGACACGAACTGCGCGGCGCTGCCCATGTCCTTGGCGTTTTTCGACAAGGGGTGCAGCTCCAGGGAGATGCGATCGACCGTCGCCTCCAGCGCAGAATTGAGCAGTTCGACGATCAACGCCAACAAGCAAACGCCGACCATCAGCGCGCGCTCGCCCCGGCTGACGTCGCTGTAGAACGCCAGCGGAATCAACACCAGATTGAGCAGCATCAACTGACGAAATGCGGCCTCACTGGCAATCGCAACACGCAAGCCCGCCAGCGAATAGCCCGCCGCATTAACGATACGCTTGAGGCCCGTCTGGCCCTTGAATGGCGACGACATAAGAAGGTTATCCACACTGTAAAAGGAAAAGGCTGGCTGGCTGGCTGGCTGGCTGGCACGAGAACTATAAGACCTGCACAAGCAAACCGACACAATCCCGCTGGCTTGACTGCGCGTACAGACGTGCGAGCAACGTGTATCAGGAGCGCACTCAGCTGCTCGGGATCGATTCCATCTGCTGCAACAGCAGCGCCGCCTGGGTACGAGTTCGTACGCCGAGCTTGCGGAAAATCGCCGTGACATGCGCCTTGACCGTAGCCTCGGAAACGCTTAACTCGTAGGCAATCTGCTTGTTCAACAAGCCGTCGCAGACCATGGTCAGCACTCGAAACTGCTGCGGGGTCAGACTGGCCAGGCCTGCACTGGCGGCTTTAGCTTCGGCAGAGACCTGAGCAGCCTCCTCGGTTTGCTCCGGCCACCAGGTATCACCATCGAGCACCACTTGTACGGCTTGCTGGATACTCTCCAGAGAGCTGGACTTGGGAATGAAACCACTCGCGCCAAACTCGCGGGCCCGCGCCACCACGTTAACCTCTTCCTGTGCCGAGACCATCACCACGGGCACCTGCGGGTATTGCCCACGCAACAACGCCAAACCGGAAAAACCATAGGCACCGGGCATATTGAGGTCGAGTAACACCAGATCCCAATCTGACTTCTGCGCCAGGCAAGTTTCCAACTCGGCGATGCTGGCAGCCTCTACCAGGCGAGCCTGCGGGCCAAGACCCAGGGTCAGCGCCTGCTGAAGTGCACTGCGAAATAACGGATGGTCGTCGGCAATCAGGATTTCATAGGTGGCCATTGCAGATCCTGTTCTTGTTATGTGAGTACCGCTAGCGCAGGCCTGCCGGGTAAAACACGACAGACCGCTCGATTAGCCGCGCATAGTACACGGCCAACTGCATAATGCGCCTAAGACGGCGCCAAGCATGCCGAGCGATCTCGGAGTGGTCAAGCGCGTTGCTTTGCGGCACAGTCTGCACTTTTGCCCAACGAGACTGTTTTATGCGAAGCCAGGCCCTGCGCGCCGACCTCTTGATGCTGCTGACGGCCATGATCTGGGGCTCGGCCTTCGTCGCCCAGCGCCTGGGCATGGACTCGATAGGGCCATTGCTCTACAGCGGCCTGCGTTTTGCCCTGGCGGTATTGATTCTGCTGCCACTGCTACCGCTGCTTGAGCGCCGCTCGCGCAGCACACCTCCGCCGCCGCTAAACCGCCACCTGCTACTGGGTGGTGGCCTGATGGGCTTGGCGTTGGCCCTGGGAATCAATCTGCAGCAGGTCGGTTTGCTCTTCACCAGTGTCACCAACGCCGGATTCATCACCGGATTGTACGTGATCATCGTGCCCCTGCTCGGCCTGCTGATCGGCCACAAAACGGGGCTGGGCATCTGGCTGGGCGCCTCGCTGGCGGTGCTCGGCATGTTTTTGCTCAGCGTCGGCGAAGGCTTTCAGGTCGCCTCCGGCGACTGGCTGCAATTGGCCGGAGCCTTCGTCTGGGCCGTGCATGTGCTGCTGGTGGGGGTCTTCGCCAGGCGTCATGACCCATTGCGTCTGGCCGTGGTGCAATTCGCCACCTGCGCGCTGATCAGCCTGCTGTTGGCGCTGATCTTCGAGGAGATCCACCTCGACTCGATCATCGCCGCCGGGCCGGCGATTCTGTATGGCGGTCTGTTCGGCGTGGCCATCGGCTTTACCTTGCAGGTGGTGGCGCAAAAGCATGCGATCGCCTCGCATGCCGCGATCATCCTCTCGCTGGAAGCCGTGTTTGCCGCCATTGCAGGCGCCTGGCTACTGGGCGAAGCGCTGCAACTGCGTGGTTATTTCGGCTGTGCACTGATGCTCGCCGGCATGCTGCTGGCGCAATTATGGCCGAAAAAACCCAGCCAACTACTCACAGAAACAAGCGCAAATGCTGGTGCAGGGCGTCGTCCAGATCAACCGCGCGTGGAGCCTTAGCCGCCAAGTAGTGCTGGCTGAAGACATCCAGATAGGCATTCAGCGCGTCGGCGGCACGCTGATCGCCGGCCAGCTCCAGACAGAGCGCCGCCACCTCGGCGGTACACAGGTGATCGTCGCGCGTGGACCGCCGCAGACGATAACGCGACAACTGCTCGGGCTGCAGGCTGAGCACCGGCAAGCTGTCGAGGTAGGGGCTTTTGCGGAACATCTTGCGCGCCTCGGCCCAGGTCGCATCGAGCAGAATGAACAGTGGCCGCTTGCCAGGTGCATGCTGCACCTCACTGACCACTCGCGCAGACTCGACGTATTCACCGGGAAACACCAGATAGGGCTGCCACTGCGGATCGCTCAGCAGCGCCGGCAAGGCGGGCTCGACCGCCGTTCGCAACCAGCCGAAGGCCGACGTGTCGGCCACTACATCGGCAATCAACCAACCGGTATTGCTCGGCTTGAGCGCCTCGACATCATGCATCAGCAAACACATGCCCGATTTCGCCTCGATCTGCGGACGCCAGGCGCACAGGCAATGGCTCAGGGCCAGCCGGCAGCGCTGGCAACGCACGGCCTTGGAGCCACGGGCCAGGAAAGGTTTTTCACTACGCGCAATGCGCGCGGCGCGCAAACGAGCGACGGCATGGCTCATGCGCAAAGCGTTCCGTAGCAAGCAATGGACGTCATGTGGGATCCTGGGGCGGTAAGCCCGCCAGTCTAACAAAGCCGCCACGATTGCAGGTGGGGTAAACCCAGGCAGCCAAGTAAGATAGTCACTTGCTGAACCTCTGCAGGCTCATGCCTGTCGAAGGGTTCGAATTGACTCTGGAGAACCCCATGCCGCGCCTGATCGCTGTAATCCTCGCCCTTAGCCTGCCCATGTTCGCTCAGGCCGCATCGCTGAACAATTTCGAGCTGAGCAAGACCCTGGAACGCGTCGCCCAGGAAAGTAGCGTTGGCACGCCACGGGCGATCAACGCAGACATTCTCGATCAAGGTTATAGCGTCGACGGCAATGAACTGGTCAATCACCTGAGCGTGCGCCCCGCCCACGCCGCGCAGATGCGCGGTAACCCCGATAGCGTGCGCGCGCAGTTGGCCAACAGCGTGTGCCGCAACCCCGGCTATCGCCAGTTATTGGCGCGTGGCGCCGTCCTGCGTTACGAGTTCAGCGAATACAAAACCAATCGCCCGATCGTCAGCGAGCGCTTCAGCAACAGCGACTGCGGCCAATAGGCGGCAGTAGTCAATCAACGCCGGTATTGGGGCTGCGCCAGCCGACAAGAAAGCCTGCAGCTTTTTTCCGGGCAGAGGTAAGTGACAGTACTGCTACTCGGCAAAGCCGAGGCAACCCCCTTCGGCAATACCGCCAGCGCTATGCGGATTGACGTGACTACCCAGGGGCACACCCGGCGCGCCATCGGCTGCCTGGACATAGCTGTAGAGGTCTGCCACTAGCCGGCTCATTCCAGTTTCATCGCTCCTGTAACGCGCGATCTGTTCAGGGTGCTGGTTGGCGGTCAACAGATTCAGCGCCTCGACTGCCGCCACACAGTGCCCCTGCCCCATCAGCCAACCACGGCTTTCCCCGGCCTGGGCATTCAGCGCCAGGTAGGCGGCGTAGCCGGGCACCATGTTCAAGGCGCCGCCGGTACGTCCCTCGGGCTTTACCTTGAAGTCGTCAGGTTCCAGGGCCATGCCGTCCAGGCGTACGCGCCAGGCATGCTCATCTGCACCACCAGCCATAAACCGGCGGCGTTCAGCCGGTCCAGTGCGCGCAGCAGAGCATAGACACTGGCCAGGTCGAGCTGCTTACCCGCTTGCACCCGTTGATGGGCCATACGCAAGACCGCCGCACAGGTCTCTGGACTATGCTGTACAGGGCCGTAGCCCTGCTGCCAAGCGGCGAACCCAGGTTCGGCCAAGGCATGGGCGGCCAGCTCACGGGCACTCGGCAATAATTACGGCATGGGCGCTCGCCTGGAGCTTTCGCACTGTCTAGCACGCAACGAGCAGCCGGCACCCTGATCTGCATCAAGGCCAGCGACCATCATTCGCGGCACCCTGAGCTCATTCACCATCATCAAGGATTTCCGATATGGCTCTAATCAGCTTCCTTGGCGCCATCCAGCAAGTCACTGGTTCCTGCTACCTGATCGAAAGCCGCGACGGCGCCAAGGTGCTGCTTGAGTGCGGCATGCGCCAGGGCCGCCGCGAAGAGGACGAAGGCAATCGCGCACCCTTCGCTTTCGATCCGCTGAGCCTGGATGCGGTGGTAATTTCCCATGCCCATATCGACCATAGTGGCCTGCTGCCCAAACTGGTCGGTGCCGGTTATCGCGGGCCGATCTTCGCCACCGACGCTAGCTGTGAACTGATGGAACTGATGCTGCTGGATGCGGCGCATATCCAGGAGAAAGATACAGAGTGGGAGAACAAGTGGCGTGCACGCAAGGGCAAGCCACCGCTCAACCCGCTGTATACCACCGAGGATGCCGAGCAGGCGCTCAAACAAAGGCGCCCACAGGCCTATGGCGAGCCACTCGAAATAGCCAAGGGCGTGCAGGTAACCTTTCACGATGCCGGCCATATCCTTGGCTCGGCGATCGTCGAACTGCAGGTACAGGATCATCACCTGACCCGGCGCCTGGTGTTTTCCGGTGATCTCGGCAACACCTGCTCGCCCCTGATGCACCCACCGACCACGCTCGACCGAGCCGATCTGGTGCTACTCGAGTCCACCTATGGCGATCGCGATCACCGTAACAGCGACGACACCCTGGATGAACTGGCCGAGATTCTCCAGCAGGCCCATCGCGACGGCGGTAACGTGCTGATCCCGGCCTTCGCCGTCGGCCGCACCCAGGACCTGATCTACTACCTCGGTCGTTTCTACCAGGAGGGTCGACTGCCCCAGCAGGTGGTGTTCCTCGACAGCCCCATGGCCATTCGCGCCAACACCATCTATTCGCGCTTTCAACACCTGTTCGACCCGGACGATCACGCGGCCATTGCGCACAAACCCGCCAGGCGCATCGAGGACTGGTTGCCGATCCTGCGCTGCACGCCGACCCCGGAAGAGTCCATGGCGATCAACCGGGTCAAAAGCGGCGCCATCATTATCGCCGGCAGTGGCATGTGTACCGGAGGGCGCATCGCCCACCATTTCAAGCACAACCTCTGGCGCGAAGATTGCCATGTGGTGTTCCCCGGATTCCAGGCCAGAGGCACTCCGGGACGAGCCATAGTCGACGGTGCCAGCACGGTGAAAATGCTCCACCAGCGCATCGCAGTAAAAGCACAAATCCACACCCTCGGCGGCTTCTCCGCCCATGCCGGGCAGTCGCAGTTACTCGACTGGGTCAGTCATTTCGACCATCACCCCGAACTGTATCTGGTGCATGGCGAACTGGAGAAAATGCAGACGCTGCAGCAGGCTCTGCGCGAGCGCCTTAACTGGATTGCCAGCATCCCTGAGCCAGGCGAGCAGATCGCCATCTGAGCCAGCGCGAGACAACTGCAGCAGGCCCCGCACCCGCCATCCCAAATGACTGCAGGCACGGGGCTGCAGTTATGGCACTACCGTCTTCGCCAGCAGGCGCCTGCCTGCATTGGCCGGCGAACGCCCGGTCGGCCCATACCGCCAAGCCCCCGCAGCCCGGCCGTAGACGCAACCGAGGACCCGGGCCTCCGCCATCGCGCTGGCGAGCAGGCTCAAGATCCAGCGACAGCGCCCAGTCCAATCGTCGCTGGTGCCCACCCAGACTGGAGATTTTCTGCAACCTGATCAGGTATTTAGCGCTTCCAAAGCGCAAGCGCCAGCCATACTCTGAATATGACCGGAGCTTTCACGACAGCGAAACAATCCGGCCGGCATCCAGAACGGAGAAGTCGAATGCCTTACGCACCGGACGATTACTTATCCCGCCACTTCCAGACCAGTGGCATCGACCTTGCTGACAAAGTCGACGAGCTGGTTACCCTGGTCGCCCCTGGCGACAGCCCGAACCTGCCACTGTATCGCGACATGCTGATCACGGTGATCCGCATGGCCCAGGCCGATCGCAATCGCTGGGACGCCAAGATCATGCTGCAAACCCTGCGTGAAATGGAGCATGCATTCAGCTCTTTGGAGCAGTTCAAACGGCGGCGTAAAGTTACCGTTTTCGGCTCGGCACGTACGCCGCCCGATCACCCGCTGTATGCCCTGGCCCGCGAGCTCGGCGCCACCCTGGCGCGGCACGACTTGATGGTGGTTACCGGTGCCGGCGGCGGCATCATGGCGGCAGCCCATGAAGGCGCCGGCCTGGAAAACAGCCTGGGCTTCAATATCACCCTGCCCTTTGAACAAGGGGCCAATGCCACTGTGCATGGCACCAGCAACCTGCTGTCATTCCACTTCTTCTTCCTGCGCAAACTGTTCTTCGTCAAGGAGGCAGATGGTCTGGTGCTGTGCCCTGGCGGCTTCGGCACCCTGGATGAAGCACTCGAAGTACTGACCCTGATTCAAACCGGCAAGAGTCCATTGGTGCCCGTGGTACTGCTCGATCAACCGGGGGGTAGTTTCTGGAAAGATGCCATGGCCTTTATCGACAACCAGCTGGTGGGGAACCGCTATATCCTGCCCAGCGACCTGCATCTAGTGCGCCTGGCACACAGCGCCACGGAGGCAGCAGATGAAATCGCGCAGTTCTATCGCAATTACCACTCCAGCCGCTGGCTCAAGGATCGCTATGTGATCCGCCTCAACCACGCGCTCAATGAAGCGGTCATGCAGCAGCTGAACCTCGAGTTCACCAGCCTGTGCAAAAGCGGTGGTTTTCAGCAGCAGGCTTATTGCGAGTCCGAGCAGGACGAACCGGAACTCTGCCACCTGACTCGCCTGGCCTTTGCATTCAATAGCCGCGACCACGGCCGCTTGCGCGAACTGCTGGATCTGATCAACCAGCCGCAGCACTGGGAACAGCCAAGCTGATTACGCTTGGCCAACGAGGTCAGCTATTTGTGACGCGCACCGCCAGCCAACCGCTGCAGACAACCGCCACCCAGTAACCGGAAATCTATCTGTAGTGTGGGTTTCAGCCCAGCGCTGCTGAGTTGGGGCCTTTCTGGGCTAAAGCAGAGCGCCGCCCGCCCCATCCGTTTTGCCATCAACACATAAAGGGTACATAGCCAACAAAAAACCCGGAGCGCAGGCTCCGGGTTCAAAGGATGTTTCAGTCCAGATCGAGGCCGCGTAACAAACGGCTGATCAGATCCAGTGGATAACCGCGATAACTGAGGAAGCGGCCCTGCTGGGCATGTTCACGAGCATCGCCCGGCAGTTGACCGGCAAATTTTCGGCGCCAGGTTTGTTCCAGCTGCTCGCACCAATCGATACCGCTGTCGCGCAACGCCTGCTCGACAGCGGGCCGGGGCAAACCGCGCTGGATCAGCTCTTCACGAATGCGCAACGGCCCATAACCGGCGCGCGCACGATAGCCGACAAAGTTTTCCAGATACCGCGCTTCGGATAACAAGCCCTCTTGCGCCAGGCGCTCGAGGGCTGTGTCAATCAGTTCGACTGGGGCGCCCCGTTGACGCAACTTACGGGTCAACTCGACGCGCCCATGCTCGCGACGCGCCAATAGATCCATGGCTGCTCGGCGCACCGCGACGAGGTTATCCAGTACGACAGGCATGTTCTACGAGTCAGGCCTCGGCAGTGGCCAGAACGTCTGCGCTGGCCTTGGCCGGAGTGCTGGAAACCAGCAACTTCTCGCGGATCAGGCCCTCGATGGTGCGTGCCACTTCCGGGTTATCTTCCAGGTACTTGGCCGAATTGGCCTTGCCCTGACCGATCTTGCTGCCCTGATAGCTGTACCAGGCACCGGATTTCTCCAGCAGGCCGTGTTGCACGCCGAGGTCGATAACCTCGCCATTGCGGTAGATGCCCTTGCCATAGAGGATCTGGAACTCAGCCTGCCGGAACGGCGGCGCCACCTTGTTTTTCACGACCTTGACCCGGGTTTCGCTGCCCACCACTTCGTCACCCTCTTTCACCGCACCGGTGCGGCGAATGTCCAGGCGCACCGAGGCGTAGAACTTCAACGCGTTACCGCCGGTGGTGGTTTCCGGGCTACCGAACATCACCCCGATCTTCATGCGGATCTGGTTGATGAAGATCACCAGGCAGTTGGCGTTTTTGATGTTGCCGGTAATCTTGCGCAGTGCCTGGGACATCAGGCGAGCCTGCAAGCCCACGTGCATGTCGCCCATCTCGCCTTCGATTTCCGCTTTCGGCACCAGGGCCGCCACGGAGTCGATGACGATCACGTCGACGGCATTGGAGCGCACCAGCATGTCGGTTATTTCCAGCGCCTGCTCGCCGGTATCCGGTTGCGATACCAACAAGTCATCGACATTCACGCCCAGCTTGCCGGCATATTCGGGATCCAGAGCATGCTCGGCATCGACGAAGGCACAGGTGGCACCGAGCTTCTGCGCTTCGGCGATCACCGACAGGGTCAGGGTGGTTTTACCGGAAGACTCGGGGCCGTAAATCTCGACGATCCGGCCTCTTGGCAGACCGCCGATACCCAGGGCGATATCCAGACCGAGCGAGCCGGTGGAAATGGCCGGAATCGACTGGCGCTCATGATCGCCCATGCGCATGACTGCGCCCTTGCCAAATTGCTTTTCGATCTGGCCCAAGGCTGCCGCCAAGGCGCGCTTCTTATTCTCGTCCATTGAAGTCCTCACGTAATAAAGAAGGGCCTGCTAGCGGCCACTAACAACTGTATAAGTAGACAGTATTATTCCACAGGGCAAGTCCCTCGCCTACCCTGCATTTGGATTTTCTTGCGCAATCACGCGCAGCAGCCCCTCCAGAGCGGCCTCGACCGTTTGTCGGCGAACTTCGGCGCGGTCGCCAGCGAACTGGCGGCGTGCGCTGAACAGCCGCTCGTCGTCACCCCAGGCCAACCACACGGTGCCCACCGGCTTATCCGCCGAGCCGCCATCCGGCCCAGCCACCCCGCTGACCGCCACCGCATAACGCGCCCCGCTCTGTGCCTGGGCGCCACGCACCATGGCCTCGACCACCTCGCGACTGACCGCCCCTTCGGCGGCGAACAACGCCTCGGGCACCCTCAACTGCTTGCTCTTCTGTCCATTGGAATAGGTGACATAACCAGCCTCGAACCAGGCCGAGCTGCCGGGGATTCGGGTAATTGCCTCGGCAATACCACCGCCAGTACAAGACTCCGCGGCACTCACCTGCGCACCTTGCGCCTGCAATCGCTGACCCAATTCGACGGCCAGCCGGGTCAGGCGTTGATCATTCACAGTCATCTGCACTCCGGGGTTAAAGCCAGCCAGGGGGATACCGTACACTAGGCGCTTTTGCGATTCAGCCGGACAGTTAAAACGATGAGCCAAAGCGATCTTAGTTCTCACACGCCCATGATGCAGCAGTACTGGAGACTGAAAAACCAGCACCCGGACCAGCTGATGTTCTACCGCATGGGCGACTTCTACGAGATCTTCTACGAGGACGCGAAAAAGGCCGCCAAGCTGCTGGATATCACCCTCACCGCCCGCGGCCAATCCGCCGGCCAGGCGATTCCCATGTGCGGAATCCCCTACCACGCCGCCGAAGGCTACCTGGGCAAGCTGGTCAAGCTCGGCGAGTCGGTGGTGATCTGCGAACAGATCGGCGACCCGGCCACCAGCAAGGGCCCGGTGGATCGCCAGGTGGTGCGCATCATCACCCCCGGCACGGTCAGTGACGAGGCGCTGCTCGACGAGCGGCGCGACAACCTGCTGGCTGCCGTGCTGGGCGACGAGCGGCTGTTCGGCCTGGCTGTGCTGGACATCACCAGCGGTCGCTTCAGCGTGCTGGAGATCAAAGGCTGGGAGAATCTGCTGGCCGAACTGGAACGCCTCAATCCGGTCGAATTGCTGATTCCCGATGACTGGCCGCAAGGCTTGCCCGCGGAGAAACGCCCCGGCGTGCGTCGCCGCGCGCCCTGGGATTTCGAACGCGACAGTGCGCACAAAAGCCTCTGCCAACAGTTCACCACCCAGGATCTGAAAGGCTTCGGCTGCGAGAACCTGACCCTGGCCATAGGCGCCGCCGGCTGCCTACTGACGTACGCCAAGGAAACCCAGCGCACCGCCCTGCCACACCTGCGCAGCCTGCGCCATGAGCGCCTCGACGACACGGTGATTCTCGACGGCGCCAGCCGGCGCAACCTGGAGCTGGACGTCAACCTCGCCGGCGGGCGCGAGAACACCCTGCAATCGGTGGTCGACCGTTGCCAGACCGCCATGGGCAGTCGCCTGCTCAGCCGCTGGCTGAACCGCCCGCTGCGCGACCGCACAATACTGGAAGCGCGCCAGGAATCGATTGCCTGCCTGCTGGAACGTTATCGTTTCGAGACCCTGCAACCGCAGCTCAAGGAAATCGGCGATCTGGAACGGATCCTCGCCCGCATCGGCCTGCGCAATGCGCGGCCACGGGACCTGGCGCGCCTGCGCGATGCCCTGGCCGCCCTGCCCGAATTGCAACAGGCCATGACTGACCTCGACTCGCCGCACCTGGCTGAGCTGGCCGGCATAGTCAGCACCTACCCGGAGCTGGCCGAGCTGCTAGCCCGCGCCATTATCGACAACCCGCCCGCGGTAATCCGCGATGGCGGCGTGCTCAAGACCGGCTACGACGTCGAGCTGGACGAACTGCAATCGCTCAGCGAAAACGCCGGCCAGTACCTGATGGATCTGGAGGTGCGGGAGAAGGCACGTACCGGCCTGGCCAACCTCAAGGTCGGCTACAACCGCGTGCATGGCTACTTTATCGAACTGCCGAGCAAGCAGGCGGAGTCGGCGCCGGCCGACTATATCCGCCGCCAGACCCTGAAAGGTGCCGAGCGCTTCATCACCCCCGAGCTGAAGGAGTTCGAGGACAAGGCGCTGTCGGCCAAGAGCCGCGCCCTGGCCCGCGAAAAAATCCTCTATGAAGAACTGCTGGAACGCCTGATCGGCCACCTCGGTCCGCTGCAGGACAGCGCCGCGGCCCTGGCCGAACTGGACGTGCTGAGCAACCTGGGCGAACGCGCCCTGAACCTCGACCTCAATCGTCCACGCTTCGTCGACGAGCCCTGCATGCGTATCGAGCAAGGCCGTCATCCGGTGGTCGAGCAGGTACTGACCACCCCCTTCGTGGCCAACGACCTGAGCCTCGACGATGACACGCGCATGCTGATCATCACCGGGCCGAACATGGGTGGTAAATCCACCTATATGCGCCAGACCGCGCTGATCGTGCTGCTCGCGCATATCGGCAGCTTCGTCCCCGCGGCCAGTTGCGAACTGTCGCTGGTCGATCGCATCTTCACCCGTATCGGATCAAGCGATGACCTGGCGGGTGGCCGTTCGACCTTTATGGTCGAGATGAGCGAAACTGCGAATATCCTGCACAACGCCACAGAACGCAGCCTGGTGCTGATGGACGAAGTCGGCCGCGGCACCAGTACCTTCGACGGCCTGTCGTTGGCCTGGGCCGCCGCCGAGCAACTGGCCACACTGCGTGCCTACACGCTGTTCGCCACCCACTACTTCGAACTCACGGTACTGCCGGAAAGCGAGCCGCTGGTTGCCAACGTGCATCTCAACGCCACCGAGCACAATGAGCGCATCGTCTTTTTGCATCATGTACTGCCCGGCCCGGCCAGCCAGAGCTATGGTTTAGCGGTAGCGCAACTGGCCGGCGTTCCTGGCGACGTGATCCTGCGCGCCCGCGAACATCTGGCGCGCCTGGAAACCACCAGCCTGCCCCATGATTTGCCACGCAACGAGCCCGGCCAGCAGGTGACTCCACTGCAAAGCGATATGTTTGCCAGCCTGCCGCACCCGGTGCTGGAGGAATTATTCAAGATCAACCTGGATGATCTGACTCCGCGCAAAGCGCTTGAACTGTTATATACATGGAAAGCGCGAGTCTAACGCCCGCGCGCGCAAGCTGTTAGAATCGCGCGCGCTTTGGGATGCTGCGGCCTACTAGCCCGGTGTCGCAGCCATAGTTTCCCGAACCAAGGGGCTGTTTATGTAAAACAGTCCCCGAGCCGTAGCCTGAGGAGAGAATTAGAAATGACCTTCGTCGTCACCGACAACTGCATCAAGTGCAAGTACACCGACTGCGTGGAAGTCTGTCCGGTGGACTGCTTCTACGAAGGCCCTAACTTCCTGGTGATCCACCCGGACGAGTGCATTGACTGCGCACTCTGCGAGCCGGAGTGCCCGGCCCAAGCGATCTTCTCCGAAGACGAAGTACCGGAAGACCAGCAGGAATATACCCAACTCAATGCCGATCTGGCCGAAGTCTGGCCGAACATCACCGAGAAGAAAGAAGGCTTACCTGATGCTGAAGAGTGGGATGGCGTAAAAGACAAACTGCAACACTTGGAACGCTAAACCTTACTCAGCGCCCACTGAAAGACCCGCCTTGCGCGGGTCTTTTGCTTTCTTGCAGGCAAAAAAAGGGGCGGTATTACCCGCCCACTCTTTTGTCCCTACTCCCTGTATTCCCTGCTCATCATCCTGATGAAATCACGTCCTGCGATTGTCCTGACCGCTGTCCGTTGCGATCTGTGCCAGTCCCTAGGCACAGGTGTAATACTAGCGTTTCCCTGCTTTGCCACAAGCCCGCCAAATACCTGAAAAAATGCAATGCCCCATATAATATAATTAAATAACTATATAAATCAGTAGCTTGAATTAAACCCTCCTATTCAAACAGCGACTTTCCTGCCATTCTTTCCCTTAATCACTTACACGTCGCGTAAGCAATGGCTTACACGACGCCCACAAAAAACCCGGCCTAAGCCGGGTTTTGTAGAGCAGGCAAGAGCTACTGAAACAAGGCGTCACTCGACAAACCGTTCTTTTCCAGGATCTCGCGCAAGCGCTTGAGCGCCTCGACTTGAATCTGCCGCACACGCTCGCGAGTCAAGCCGATCTCCTGACCGACTTCTTCTAGGGTACAGCTTTCGTGGCCGCGCAAGCCGAAACGCCGCACCACTACCTCACGCTGCTTGTCGGTCAACTCGGACAGCCATAGATCAATGCTTTGCGACAAGTCGTCGTCTTGCAGCAACTCGCATGGATCGGTTGGACGGTCATCAGTCAGGGTATCGAGCAGGGTCTTGTCAGAGTCCGCGCCGAGGGAAACATCCACCGAAGAAACCCGCTCATTCAGGCCGAGCATGCGCTTGACGTCACTCACCGGTTTTTCCAGCAGGTTGGCAATCTCTTCGGCCGAAGGCTCATGGTCGAGTTTCTGGGTCAACTCGCGCGCCGCACGCAGATAGACGTTGAGCTCTTTGACCACGTGGATCGGCAATCGAATGGTACGGGTTTGATTCATGATCGCCCGTTCGATGGTCTGGCGAATCCACCAGGTTGCATACGTCGAGAAGCGAAAACCCCGCTCCGGGTCAAATTTCTCGACCGCCCGGATCAGCCCGAGATTACCTTCCTCGATCAGATCGAGCAGCGACAAACCACGATTGACGTAGCGGCGGGCAATTTTCACCACCAGCCGCAGGTTGCTTTCAATCATGCGCTTACGCCCAGCAGGATCGCCCTTCTGCGCCAATCGCGCAAAGAACACTTCCTCTTCAGGGCTAAGCAGGGGAGAAAAACCGATTTCGTTGAGATACAACTGAGTGGCGTCTAGCGCGCGCGTGTAGTCGATGTACTTGTGCTGCTTGCTACTTGATTGTTTGGCTTTAGTGCGAGCCTGCGGCTTTTCCGCCTCATCGCTCGACACATCGTCCAAGACGACGCCAGTCTCCATCAAGAGCACTTGATCATCGACGTCAAACTCCGGCGCTTCTTTTGGAATGAGTGCCATTATTGTTGTTCCTTGCTGAGTTCGACAGCAAGCTCTGGTGGCACCTGATTCCCTGGCAACACCTGAGCTCGTCCTCCCACGTGATGGAGCAGACGAGCGGCCGATCAAGGGTGCGGCAAGTATTGCATCGGGTCTACAGGCTTTCCCTGACGGCGAATTTCAAAATGAAGCTTCACCCGGTCGGCTCCTGTGGAACCCATTTCGGCAATCGTTTGCCCAACTTTGACCTGCTGTCCCTCCTGAACCAGCAGCCTGCGGTTGTGTCCGTAGGCACTTACGTAGGTATCGCTATGTTTGATGATCACCAACTCGCCGTAGCCCCGCAAACCACTCCCGGCGTATACAACTGACCCATCAGACGCAGCTAAAACAGGCTGTCCCAAATCACCGGCGATATCAATGCCTTTATTCAAACTGCCGTTTGAGGAGAATCGTCCAATTACAACGCCGCTGGCAGGCCAGGCCCAGCCTGATGCTGAGCGCGCGACAGATTGCACCGGAGTGGTCGCCTGGGTTGTCTTGATAGGCACTGGCGACTGCGCCTGAGTCCGCACAGTCGGGGACTTAAGCGGCGCAACCGGGCGGCCAACCGGTGCCGGCCGGGTCACTGTAGGCGCGGCGGCAACTACAGCCCTCCGCGTCGGCTGGCGACCGTCGAAGCGAATGACCTGGCCAACCCGAATCAGATAAGGCGAGGCAATACCATTGCGCGCAGCCAAGGCTTTCCAGTCCCAGCCGAAACGAAAGGCAATTGAATAGAGGGTATCGCCACGCCGCACCAAATATTGACCGCTGGTCACAGGTTGGCGCTGCTGCGTCGCCGCACCGCGGTGATTGCGATCGACAACTTGCACACCACCCGACGGGCTGGCACAGCCAGCCAGGAGCACACCAATAACCAGGCCACCCAACAGGCTCCGAGCGCTGCTGCTGCATATTCGCGATTGAATGGCAGTGAAACTCACCCGTATCTCCCTTTATGACTAGTGGCGTTGGTTGATTGGTGGGTATTGTGCCGTAATTATTCGGCGCAGCTAGTGCTTTGCTGATGGCGCGCGGCCAACCACTCCAGCCCGAGCACTAGCAGTACCCCGCCCAGAGCCAAAAGAATAGCCAAGAGTAGCTGTGGATCCTGCCCGCTAACTTCGGCGAAACGTCCCGGCAAGAGGTTGGCCTGGAGCAGCGGTACCTGCTGCCCATGGCTGTCGGCGTGCCAGGTAAGGGTTTCCTTCCACGGCCAGAGCTTGTTCAGCGAGCCCAGCATCAACCCCGTCAATAACGCCAGGGTCAGGTCGCGCCAACGCAGCAACAGCCAACGCAGCAACCCGGCAAAGCTGACGATGCCCACCAGGCAACCGCTGGCAAAGAGCGCCAGGACGTTGACATCCAGACCTTTTACCGCGCCGAGAATAAAGGGATACAGACCCAGCAGCAGCAAGATGAAACTACCGGAAATACCCGGCAGGATCATTGCGCAGATGGCAATCGAGCCTGCGAAGAAAATACTCAGTGAGTCAGTACCCCACTGCATCGGCGCAGCCACGGTGATCCAGTAGGCAAATGCCGCACCTACAGTGAAACTGACGAAACGACTCCAGTTCCAGCGCTGGATCTCTCGTGCGACCAGATGCGAAGAAACCAGTATCAAGCCGAAAAAAAACGACCACACCGGGATCGGGTGCTCGGCCAGCAGGAAGGTGATTACCCGCGCCAGGCTGAGCACACTGGTCAGAATGCCGGCCAACAGAACCAGCAGGAAAGTTGCATTGGCGGCCTGCCAGGCGGCCAGGACACGACCGCGCAAGAGCAAGCTCAGCGCAGCGGGCACACCGGCTATCGAACGCAGCAGTTCATCGTAGATCCCGCTGATAAAGGCGACGGTACCGCCGGAAACGCCAGGCACCACATCGGCCGCGCCCATGGCAATGCCTTTGGCGAAGAGCAGAAGATGTTTCTTCATGGATTCTTCCAGGTAAACGCTAACGATCAGGCCAAGGGCCCATTGAGCAAGGGAACGAAACGCACGGCATCCAGCACATGCCTGGCAAACCCCTGTTCCTCACGGACGATCAGCAGCAACTGCTGCACATCGCCGGCACCGACCGGAATCACCAGGCGTCCACCCGGCGCCAACTGATCGAGTAGAGCCTGGGGCACCTCACTGGCAGCCGCGGTGACGATGATACCGTTGTAGGGCGCCAAGGCCGGCCAACCCTCCCAGCCATCACCCCAGCGAAACACCACGTTGCGCAAGTTCAACTCGGTCATGCGTTCCTTGGCCCTATCCTGCAACCCTTGAATACGCTCGACGCTGAAAACCCGCTCGACCAACTGGGCGAGAATTGCCGTCTGATAACCGGAGCCGGTGCCAATTTCCAGCACCTTGTCCAAGGGGCCGGCGGCCAGCAGCAATTCGCTCATGCGCGCAACCATGTAAGGCTGCGAAATGGTCTGGTTATGGCCGATCGGCAGCGCGGTGTCTTCATAGGCGCGATGGGCCAAGGCTTCATCAACGAACAGGTGGCGCGGTGTGCGACGGATCGTTTCCAGCACCTGGGCGTTGGACAACCCCTCTTCATACAGCCGCTGAATCAGCCGCTCGCGAGTTCGCTGCGAAGTCATGCCGATGCCGCGATGATGCAACTCGTCTTGCTCACGCCTCATCAGAGCAAACCCTCTAACCAAGGTTGCAGACTGCTGAGGCCATCCTGAAAGGTACGATCCAACTGCAGCGGGGTAACGGAGACGAAGCCCTGCATCACCGCATGGAAGTCAGTGCCCGGCCCGCCATCCTCGGCATCGCCAGCGACCGAAATCCAGTAGCCCTCCTTGCCACGTGGGTTGATCACCTTGACCGGCGCAGCGGCACGGGCACGATGGCCCAGGCGAGTCAGCTGGATACCACGGATATGCTCCAACGGCAGGTTGGGGATATTCACGTTGAGCACGGTGCGCGGTGGCAAATCCAGCTGTTCATGAGCCGCCACCAGCTTGCGCGCAAAATAGGCGGCCGTCGGCAGATTATCCGGCTGCCGCGAAAGCAGGGAGAACGCGAACGCCGGACGGGCCAGAAAACGGCCTTCCAACGCGGCGGCCACCGTGCCGGAATAGAGCACGTCATCGCCCAGATTAGCGCCCAGGTTGATACCCGCCACGACCAGATCTGCCACCTGCGGCAGCAGTCCGTTCAGGCCCAGATGCACACAGTCGGTCGGCGTACCGTTGAGGCTGATAAAGCCGTTGGGCAAGGTGCAAGGGTGCAGCGGACGGTCGAGGGTCAGCGAGCTGCTGGCACCACTTCGGTCCTGATCGGGTGCGATCACCACGCACTCGGCATAATCGGCCAAAGCAGCATACAGCGCGGCAAGGCCTGGCGCTGCCACGCCATCATCGTTAGAAATCAGAATACGCATGGGTTGTCCGTTTGCCCTGCAGGCAACAGATCGACTAGCTCGCGCACTAAGACGGTGGCAAAGCATCCAGCCGGCAGGACGAATTCCAGTTGCAGAATGTCAGGCTCGGGATAATGCCACGTCAAACCGCCTATGGGGAGGCGCAGGATACGCCGTTCGTGTGTCATCCCCGCTTCTGCCAACCAGTCGACCAAGGCACGCTCATCCTCGGCGACCGTCTGCTCCAAGTCCTGGGCGACTCCGCCGGCCGTCGAGGCACCCGCGCCCCACAAGGGCCCGGTCGGGTGCAAATCCAGAATCGTCAAGCGTGGATCCGAGCATTCAGCCTCACCGGCAGGAAAAAAACTGCGGCTATCGGTAAAGGCCAGCAGATCACCCAGCAGCGCCTGATTCCAAGTATCGGCGGCGACCCGCTGCGCCAGTACGCGATTAAATAAATAACTGCGCGCCGCGGACAGTACTCGCGAACGGACATTACGCTTCTCAGGCAAGGTTTTAGATTCGGCAAAGTGCCGTGCATGGGCGACGTTCCCCCCCTCGAAGCCAAAGCGCTGCAAGCCGTAGTAGTTAGGAATGCCCTGAGCGGCTATTTGCGTAAGACGTATATCCAAGGCTTCGCGATCAGCCTTGAGTTGAGTCAAACGCAAGGTAAAGCCATTGGCCGCATGAGCACCGCGCTGCAATTTACGCGTATGGCGCAGCTGCTTGAGGATCGCCAAGCTGGCGTCTTCGGCGCCGCCCAAGTCAGGATTGGCCTTGCCAGGCAGGTGCAGACTGAACCATTGACGGGTCAAAGCCTGGCGATCCTTGAGTCCGGCATAGCTGATCATGCGGATTGATACGCCAGCGGCGCGGGCGATGCGCTTGGCCACCTCCTCGGTATTCAGCTCGCGTTTTTCCACCCATAGCCAGAGGTGTTCACCCTCTCCAGCCAGGGGGATGTCCAGCACCTCATCGACCTGGAAGTCTTCCGCCACAGCCTTGAGCACCGCGGTACCGCACGGCTCGCCATGGCCGCGCGGGCCAAGCAATTCGAGTTCGTTCATCGGCCTACCAATAGCGCAACGGCATGCACCGCGATGCCTTCTTCGCGGCCGGTGAAGCCGAGTTTCTCGGTGGTGGTAGCCTTGACGTTGACCTGATCCAGCGAGACCTGCAGATCCTCGGCGATCAGGCTGCGCATTTGTTGGATATGCGTGGCCATCTTCGGCGCCTGGGCGACTATGGTGGCGTCGACATTACCCACCTGCCAGCCTTTGGCCTGCAGCAAATCCAGGACATGCCGCAGCAGCATACGGCTGTCAGCCCCCTTGAAGGTCGGGTCGGTATCCGGAAAATGCTTACCGATATCGCCCAGTGCTGCGGCGCCGAGCAAGGCATCGGCGAGCGCATGCAGCAGCACATCACCGTCGGAATGGGCGATCAGCCCGAAACTGTGGGGAATCCGTACGCCGCCGAGGGTAATGAACTCGCCCTCGCCGAAACGGTGTACATCGTAGCCGTGGCCAATACGCATAAGAACAACGCCCTGCAAAAGTCAGGGCCTGATTCTACATGCAGGAGCCTGACTGTAGGGCACGCCGTGCGCACCGGCAATCGGCCAGCACCACGACGAACTCTCTTTTCGCAACCACTGAGCGGTGTGCACCGCGCCCCTACGCCAGAGCCTGCGCATGATGGCGCAGGTGGTCTTCGATAAAGCTGGCGATGAAGTAGTAGCTGTGGTCATAGCCGGGTTGCAGGCGCAGGGTCAGCGGATGCCCGGCGGCCTGCGCGGCGCTCTGCAGAGCCTGAGGTTTGAGCTGGCCGTCGAGGAAATCGTCACGATCGCCCTGATCGATCAGGATCGGCAAACGCTCGGACGCATCGGCGATCAGCGCACAGGCATCCCATTCGCGCCAGCGCGAGCGTTCAGCACCAAGGTAGCGGGAAAACGCCTTCTCGCCCCAGGGGCAGTTGGACGGATTGCCGATCGGCGCGAAGGCTGACAGCGACTGGTAGCGCCCCGGGTTGCGCAAGGCGCAGACCAGCGCGCCATGCCCGCCCATGGAGTGACCGCTGATGCCGCGTTTGGTCGAGACCGGGAAGTTAGCCTCGATCAGCGCCGGCAACTCCTGCACCACATAGTCGTGCATGCGGTAATTGCGCGCCCAGGGTTCTTGCGTGGCGTTTAGATAGAAACCGGCACCCAGACCGAAATCCCAGGCGCCATCCGGGTCGCCCGGCACATCAGGCCCGCGCGGACTGGTGTCCGGCGCGACTATGATCAAGCCCAGTTCGGCGGCCAGCCGGTGGGCGCCGGCCTTCTGCATGAAGTTCTCGTCATTGCAGGTCAGCCCCGACAGCCAGTAGAGCACCGGCAGCTTGGCGCCCTGCTCGGCCTGCGGCGGCAGGTAAACCGCGAACACCATGTCGCAGTTGAGCGTACTCGAACGATGCCGGTAGCGCTTGTGCCAGCCGCCGAAGCTTTTCTGGCAGGAGAGGTTTTCAAGAGTCATGTTTCAGCTCACACAAAATAGGACTTGCAGGGGCAACGCAATCCGCCCCCGCCCAAATCGCCCCGCAGCAGGCGGGGCGCATGCACCCTAGAAATGGATGACTGTACGGATGCTCTTGCCTTCATGCATCAAGTCAAACGCCTTGTTGATGTCTTCCAGCGGCATGTTGTGGGTAATAAAGGTATCCAGCGGGATTTCACCCTTCTGCGCCTTCTCCACATAGCTCGGCAGTTCGGTACGGCCTTTCACCCCACCGAACGCCGAACCACGCCAGACTCGCCCGGTAACCAGCTGGAACGGACGGGTGGAAATTTCCTGACCGGCACCCGCCACGCCGATGATGGTCGACTCGCCCCAGCCCTTGTGACAGCACTCCAGCGCCGCGCGCATCAACTGCACATTACCGATGCACTCGAAGGAGTAATCCACCCCGCCATCGGTCATTTCGACTATGACGTCCTGGATCGGCTTGGCGAAATCCTTCGGATTGACGCAGTCGGTGGCGCCCAGTTGCCGGGCGATTTCGAACTTGGCCGGGTTGATGTCGATGGCGATGATCCGCGCGGCCTTGGCCATCTTGGCGCCGATGATGGCCGCCAGACCGATGCCGCCGAGGCCGAAGATCGCCACGCTGGCGCCCTCCTCGACCTTGGCAGTATTCAATACCGCGCCGATGCCGGTGGTGACGCCACAACCGAGCAGGCAGACCTTCTCCAGCGGCGCTTCCTTGGGAATCTTGGCCAGGGAGATTTCCGGCAATACGGTGTATTCGGAGAAGGTCGAACAACCCATGTAGTGGTAGATCGGCTGGCCCTGATAGGAAAAGCGGCTGGTGCCATCCGGCATCAGGCCTTTGCCCTGGGTGGCACGCACTGCCTGACACAGGTTGGTCTTGCCGGATTTGCAGAATTTGCACTCGCGGCACTCGGCGGTGTACAGCGGGATCACATGATCGCCGACCGCCAGCGAGGTGACGCCCTCGCCTACCGCCTCGACGATGCCGCCGCCTTCATGACCCAGGATGCAGGGAAACACACCTTCGGAGTCTTCACCGGACAGGGTGTAGGCATCGGTATGGCACACGCCCGTGGCGACGATGCGCACCAGCACTTCACCGGCCTTCGGCGGTTCGACATCCACTTCGACGATTTGCAGCGGTTGGTTGGCGGCAAAGGCTACCGCAGCACGTGACTTGATCATGATCGCTCTCCGACGGGATATAACAGTGGCAAAGAGTGTAGATCATCCTCTGCAGAGTAATAATCGGCGTTATGGCAAAACATTATTGCCATCTAGGGATAATAGCCAGAAGCTACAGGCAACTCAGTGAATCGCTTGAGCGCATCAGAATCGGGAAGGAGCAGACATCATGAATCGCTGGGAAGGTCTGGATGAATTCGTTGCGGTGGCCGAGTGCGGCCAATTCACCGCCGCCGCCGAGCGTCTGGGCCTGTCCTCCTCGCAGGTCAGCCGCCAAGTCGCCCGCCTGGAGGAGCGCCTACAAACCCGCCTGTTCTACCGCAGCACCCGGCGCGTGGCCCTGACCGAAGCCGGGCAAACCTTCCTGCAGCATTGCCAACGCCTGCAGGATGCCCGCGAAGAAGCCCTGCGCGCGGTTGGCGACCTTGGCAGCGAACCCAAAGGACTGCTGCGCATGACCTGCGCCGTAGCCTATGGCGAGCGCTTTATCGTGCCCCTGGTGACGGACTTCATGACGCGTCACCCGCAATTGCGGGTGGACATTGAGTTGAGCAACCGCAACCTGGATCTGGTTCATGAAGGCCTGGATGTGGCCATTCGCCTGGGCCGCCTACAGGATTCGCGACTGGTCGCCACACGCCTGGCACCCCGACGCATGTACCTGTGCGCGGCGCCAGATTATCTGCAGCACTACGGTCGCCCGCACAGCCTGTCCGAACTGAACCGGCACAACTGCCTGATCGGCAGTTCGGATACCTGGAGTTTCCAGCTCAACGGCCGCGAAGCCTCGCAACGCGTACAAGGCAACTGGCGCTGCAACAGCGGCCAGGCGGTGCTCGATGCGGCCTTGCGCGGCCTGGGCTTGTGTCAGTTGCCGGACTACTACGTACTGGAACATCTGCGCAGCGGCGCCCTGGTCTCCTTGCTGGACAACCAGCAGCCGCCCAACACCGCGGTCTGGGCACTCTATCCCCAGCAACGGCATCTATCGCCGAAAGTGCGACAACTGGTGGACGCCCTCAAGGCAGGGTTGGCGCAACGCAGGGAGTATCGCCCCTGATGACGCGACCCGCGCGCCGCGGGGCCATCAACGACGCCAATTGCGGCGCTCAACCTCTTCGCTCCTGTGGCCCATCCATGACAGACCGAAATCAGCAGCGCTCGGCCCAGCGCTGGCGCAGCCAATCGAGGTCTTCGGGCCGGGTCACCTTGAGGTTATCGGCGCGGCCCTCGACCAAGCGCGGCGCCTGCCCGAGCCACTCGACAGCCGATGCCTCATCGGTAATAGCCACCTCGGCAGCCAAAGCCTCTGCCAGCGCACGGTGCAGCAAGCCGAGGCGGAACATCTGCGGCGTGTAGGCCTGCCAGATCAGCGAACGATCGACGGTCTGCAGCACCCGACCATCAGACCCGGCACGCTTCAAGGTGTCGCGCACAGGCACCGCGAGCAGGCCGCCAACCGCATCACCGGCCAGCTCGGCCAGCAGCTTATCCAGGTCCTGGCGCGCCAGATTGGGCCGCGCCGCATCATGCACCAACACCCAGTCGCACTCCTGCGCCCCCAACTCGGTCAGGCGCTGCAAACCATTGAGCACCGAATCCGCGCGCTCCCGACCGCCCTCAGCACGGGTGATACGCGAGTCGTGCGCACACGCCAAAGTCGGCCAGTAGGGATCATCGAGCGCCAGACTGACCACCACGCCTTGCAGCTGCGGGTGATCGAGAAAACAGGCCAGGGTGTGCTCCAGAATGGTTTTACCGGCCAGCTCCAGATATTGCTTGGGCCGGTCGGCACGCATGCGGCTGCCAACCCCGGCGGCGGGGATCAGGGCCCAAAAATGCGGCAATACGGAAGTCTTCATTCGGTTAACTGGTAGTCATTCGGTTAACTGGTAGAGAGTCTCGCCCTCTTTGACCATGCCCAGCTCATGGCGGGCGCGCTCCTCGACGGTTTCCATGCCCTGCTTCAGCTCCATGACTTCCGCTTCGAGAATACGATTGCGCTCCAGCAGGCGCTGATTATCACCTTGCTGATCGGCGATCTGGTGACTCAAGTCGGTGACCTGCGCCAGGCTGCCATCGCCCACCCACAAGCGATACTGCAAGCCAACCAGCAGCAGGATCAGGATGACTAACAACCAATAAGGACTACGCATGACAGTAAAAGCATCCGGACGAAAAGAGGGGCGACTCGCGCCGCCCCTCTTTTACCATGACTCGACCACTCACTGAAAACGCCGCGAGCGTAACCCGCAGCAGTTTTCAGCCACGGAATTCGGCACGGCCGCGATATGGCGCCTTACCAGCCAGTTGCTCTTCGATGCGCAGCAATTGATTGTACTTGGACACCCGATCGGAGCGGCACAGCGAACCGGTCTTGATCTGGCCGGCAGCGGTGCCCACGGCCAAATCGGCGATAGTCGAGTCTTCGGTTTCGCCGCTGCGATGGGATATCACCGCGCTGTAGCCGGCCGCCTTGGCCATCTGGATGGCTTCCAGGGTCTCGGTCAGGGTGCCGATCTGGTTGAACTTGATCAGGATCGAGTTGGCGATGCCCTTGTCGATGCCCTCTTTGAGGATCTTGGTGTTGGTCACGAACAGGTCGTCGCCGACCAGTTGCATCTTGCTACCGAGCTTGTCGGTGTGGACTTTCCAACCGGCCCAGTCGGACTCGTCCATGCCGTCTTCGATGGAGATGATCGGGTAACGCTCGGCAAGGCCCGCCAAGTAATCGCTAAAGCCTGCGGCGTCGAACACCTTGCCTTCACCGGCCAGGTCGTACTTGCCATCGGCGAAGAACTCGCTGGACGCGCAATCCAGGGCCAGGGTGACGTCGTCGCCCAGCGTGTAACCGGCGTTGGCCACAGCCTCGGCAATGGCGGCCAGGGCGTCTTCGTTGGAGGCCAGGTTAGGGGCGAAACCACCTTCATCACCCACCGAGGTACTCAAGCCACGGGCTTTGAGTACGATCTTGAGGTGATGGAAAATCTCGGTACCCATGCGCAGGGCTTCGGCGAAGGTCTTGGCGCCTACCGGCTGAACCATGAACTCCTGGATGTCGACGTTGTTGTCGGCATGCTCGCCACCATTAATGATGTTCATCATCGGCACCGGCATGGAGTAGACGCCCGGCGTGCCATTGAGGTTGGCAATGTGCGCGTACAGCGGCAGGTCGTTGTCCTGGGCGGCGGCTTTGGCGGCGGCCAGGGACACCGCGAGAATGGCGTTGGCGCCCAGCGTGGCTTTGTTCTCAGTACCGTCGAGGGCAATCATCGCGCGGTCAAGGGCTTGCTGGTCGAGCGGATCCTTGCCCAGCAACAGGTCACGAATCGGACCGTTGATATTGCCTACGGCCTTGAGTACGCCCTTGCCCATATAACGGCTCTTGTCGCCATCACGCAGTTCCAGCGCTTCGCGCGAACCAGTGGAAGCACCGGACGGTGCGCAAGCACTACCGATGATTCCGTTATCGAGAATCACGTCGGCTTCCACAGTCGGGTTGCCACGGGAGTCGAGAACCTCACGGCCTTTGATGTCGACGATCTTTGCCATTGCTTTTAGCACTCCAAAAAGTTGACGAGAACGGTACCGCCAGGGACTGAGTTCATGCCGCCTGCAAGGTCGGCAGGCGACAGATAGCTGACCACATAGTCAAATTATGCCCGGACGGCACTTTACCGGAGAAAAGCCGTTTCAGGCAGTCTCAATCGGCGGAAAACTCTTGATCAGATCATCCAGCTGCTTGAGCTGAGTGAGGAAGGGTTCCAGCTTGTCCAGGCGCAAGGCACAAGGACCATCGCACTTGGCATTGTCTGGATCCGGATGCGCTTCGAGGAACAGCCCAGCCAGGCCCTGGCTCAAGCCGGCCTTGGCCAGGTCGGTGACCTGGGCACGGCGGCCACCGGCGGAGTCGGCACGTCCGCCCGGCATCTGCAGGGCATGGGTAACGTCGAAGAACACCGGATACTCGAACTGCTTCATGATGCCGAAGCCGAGCATGTCCACTACCAGGTTGTTGTAGCCGAAGGAGCTGCCACGCTCACAGAGGATCAACTGATCGTTGCCGGCTTCGACACACTTGGCCAGGATATGTTTCATCTCCTGGGGCGCGAGGAACTGGGCTTTCTTGATATTGATTACCGCACCGGTCTTGGCCATCGCCACCACTAGGTCGGTTTGCCGCGAGAGAAATGCCGGTAACTGGATGATGTCGCACACCTGCGCCACCACGGCAGCCTGCTGTGGCTCGTGTACGTCGGTGATCAGCGGCACGCCGAAGGTCTTCTTCACTTCTTCGAAGATCTGCATGCCCTCTTCCAGGCCGGGGCCGCGGAAGGAGCTGATCGAGGAGCGGTTGGCCTTGTCGAAGCTGGCCTTGAACACGAACGGAATACCCAGCTTGTCGGTAACCCGCACATATTCTTCGCAGGCGCGCATGGCCAGATCGCGCGATTCGATGACGTTGATGCCACCGAACAAGACGAAGGGCTTGTCGTTGGCGATGTCGATGCCGCCGACCTTGATGATCTTCTGGGTCATGTCCTTATGCCTTCTTCGCGTGCTGGGCCAGCGCAGCGTTGACGAAACCGCTGAACAACGGATGACCGTCGCGCGGCGTCGAAGTGAACTCCGGGTGGAACTGGCAGGCGACGAACCACGGATGATCCGGCGCTTCTATCACTTCGACCAGGGCGCCGTCACCGGAACGACCGGTGACCTTGAGGCCAGCCTCGATCAGCTGCGGCAGCAGGTTATTGTTCACTTCATAGCGATGGCGATGGCGCTCGACAATTACGTCCTTGCCGTAGCACTGATGCACTTGCGAGCCGCTGAGCAGCTGGCAATCCTGAGCTCCGAGGCGCATGGTGCCGCCCAGGTCGGAGGCATTGCTGCGCTGCTCGGTGACGCCGGTGGCGTCCTGCCATTCGGTGATCAGACCGACTACCGGGTGGCTGCTGCTGTTGTCGAATTCGGTGGAGTTGGCATCACTCCAGCCCAGCACATTGCGGGCGAACTCGATCACCGCAACCTGCATGCCCAGGCAGATACCCAGGTAAGGAATCTTGTTCTCGCGGGCAAACTGCACAGTGGTGATCTTGCCTTCCACGCCACGCAGGCCGAAGCCACCGGGCACCAGGATCGCATCGACGCCTTCGAGCAAGGCGGTGCCCTGGTTCTCGATGTCTTCGGAGTCGATATAGCGCAGGTTGACCTTGGTGCGGCTCTGGATGCCGGCATGGCTCATCGCTTCGATTAGCGACTTGTAGGCATCCAGCAGTTCCATGTACTTGCCGACCATGGCGATGGTGACTTCATGCTCAGGGTTGAGCTTGGCGTCGACCACCCGCTCCCACTCTGACAAATCGGCACCGCCGCACTCCAGACCGAAGCGCTCGACGACGAAATCATCCACTCCCTGGGCATGCAGTACGCCCGGAATCTTGTAGATGGTGTCGACGTCTTCCAGGGAAATCACCGCACGCTCTTCGACGTTGGTGAACAGGGCGATCTTGCGCCGCGAGGAGATATCCACCGGATGATCGGAGCGGCAGATCAGCACGTCGGGCTGCAGACCGATGGAACGCAGTTCCTTCACCGAATGCTGGGTCGGCTTGGTCTTGGTCTCGCCGGCAGTCGCGATGTACGGCACCAGCGTCAGGTGCATGAGCATGGCGCGCTTGGCGCCCACTTCCACGCGCAACTGGCGGATGGCTTCGAGGAACGGCTGCGACTCGATGTCGCCCACGGTGCCGCCGATCTCGACCATGGCCACATCGGCATCGCCGGCACCCTTGATGATGCGGCGCTTGATCTCGTCGGTGATGTGCGGGATGACCTGAATGGTCGCGCCCAGGTAATCGCCACGGCGCTCTTTGCGCAGCACGTGCTCGTAAACCCGGCCGGTGGTGAAGTTGTTGTCCTGGGTCATGGTGGTGCGGATGAACCGCTCGTAATGGCCCAGGTCGAGGTCGGTCTCGGCGCCGTCGTGGGTGACGAACACCTCGCCGTGCTGGAACGGACTCATGGTGCCCGGATCGACGTTGATATAGGGATCCAGCTTGAGCATCGTGACCTTCAGGCCCCGCGCCTCCAGGATAGCCGCCAATGAAGCCGAGGCGATGCCTTTCCCCAATGAAGAAACAACACCACCCGTGACGAAGATGAAGCGCGTCATGAAAAACCCTAGAAGTCTGCGTTTAGGCGGTCAGCGCCGCCGGGGAAAGCGAAGGAAGGCCGAAGCCACAATTACGAACATGCCGTAATTGACAAGCTGTTGCCGACTCCATTCTCCTGAGGAAAAGGGGTCTGCAAAAGCTCTAGTAAGACGGGAGCGTAGTCTACCGGAAAGGCCTTACCAGCTCAAACCTTGATCATTGATCGGTGGCTGCCAACTGAGTTGCCATTGGCCACCATTCGCCCCATCCAAACCGGGAAGATTAGCCACGGCCTGCAACACGCCATTGCACAACAGCAGGGGCAAGCGCGGACGGACAAACGCCGGCACCCGCTGCTCATTAAGCAAACGTTTCAAATCGCGATGACCGCGCCCAGGCAGGCTCATGACCTCGCCCCCCTGGCGATAGGCCAAACGCCAGTCGCCGGCTGGCAACTGGCCCTCGACACGCACGCAACCATTGCCTGCCAGCGGCAACCAACGCCCAGGACTGAGCTGAACGTCAGGCGTTTGCGGCATGCACAGCCAGTCGCCGTTGAGCCACCACAACCGCTGGTCGGCTCGACGCAACTCGCCTGCCGCCAGACGCCAGATCGGGACGGCGTCACCGGCCGCATCGCGCAACGCCCGCCAGCCGGCCCAGTGCTCACTGTCCGGCATAGGAGTGAGGCTGCGCAGCCAGTAGCGCAGGGCATTGCACTGACGGGCATCGTTCAACGCCCGCAACGGCGCCAGGGACACGCTGGGCAGATTGAGCCAGGCAAACTCGCAGGGCGCCTGCGCAGCCTGCAAGTCCTGCTGCGCCAGTTCATCGAGCAGCTGAGCAGCCTCGCCCAGATGCTCCGCCGCACGCGCCATGCTGGCCGCCGCCTGCGGCCAGCGCCTAGTCAGGAGCGGCAAGACCTGATGGCGCAAGTAATTGCGCGAGAAGCGGCTATCGGCATTCGACGGATCCTCCACCCAGCGCAGCTGATGTTCGTCGGCATAAGCCTGCAACTCGGCACGGGAACACTGCAACAGCGGCCGTAGCAGCTGCCCGGCACCGAGCGGCCGACTCTGCTGCATAGCCGCTAAGCCTTGCACGCCGGCGCCGCGCAGCAGGCGAAATAGCAGGGTTTCCGCCTGATCATCGCGATGCTGCGCCGCCAGCAAAACCTCGCCCGGACCCAGCAGCGCGCGAAAAGCCGCATAGCGCGCTTGCCGTGCGGCGCGCTCGACGCTGGCCCCCGGCTGCACCTGCACAGGCTCCACCTGCAGCGGCACACCCAGCACATCACACAACCGACGACAGTGCGCCGGCCAGGTATCGGCAACTGCTTGCAAGCCGTGATGAATATGAATAGCGGAAAGCGGCGGTAACGCCTCGCGTTGCGCGAGACCAACCAGAAGATGCAGCAGCACGGTTGAATCCAGGCCGCCGGAAAGCGCGATACGCCAGGCCGGCGCATCGCGCCAGGGAGCCAGAGCCGTCAGCACGCGGGATTCGAGGGACATAGGCACAACTTCAGGCTGCAGGGTGGGTCGGCCGGCGATCCGCTTCAGCCTATCGATACGGACGCCGGATGGGTGAAAATTTCACCCATCCTACAACCGCCCTCAGGCGATGCCGTAGCTCATCAAGCGCTCATAACGACGAGCCAGCAGTTCGGCGGTATCGAATTTACGCAGCATGTCCAACTGAACCGCCAGCTCCTGGCGCACCGATTCGGCGGCAGCGACTGGATCGCGATGGGCGCCGCCCAATGGCTCGCCAATCACCTGATCGACAATCCCCAGGCCTTTCAGGCGCTCGGCCGTGATACCCATGGCTTCCGCGGCGTCCGGGGCCTTATCTGCAGTTTTCCACAGAATCGAGGCACAGCCTTCCGGCGAAATCACCGCGTAAGTCGAGTACTGCAGCATGTTCAGCTGGTCGCAAACGCCAATCGCCAGAGCACCGCCGGAACCACCCTCACCAATCACGGTGGCGATGATCGGAGTTTTCAGACGCGCCATCACCCGCAGGTTCCAGGCAATCGCCTCGCTCTGCCCACGCTCTTCGGCGTCGATGCCCGGGTAGGCGCCCGGGGTGTCGATAAAGGTCAGGATCGGCATCTTGAAGCGCTCGGCCATTTCCATCAGGCGACAGGCTTTGCGGTAACCTTCCGGGCGCGGCATGCCGAAATTGCGGCGTACCTTCTCGCGCACCTCACGGCCCTTCTGGTGGCCGATCACCATCACCGGCTCACCATCCAGACGGGCGACACCGCCGACTATCGCCGGGTCATCGGAGAAATGCCGATCACCGTGCAGTTCGTCAAATTCGGTGAAAATGTGCTGCAGATAGTCCAGGGTGTAAGGCCGGTGCGGGTGACGGGCGAGCTTGGCAATCTGCCAGCTGCTCAGGTTACTGAAAATACTTTCGGTCAGAGCACTGCTCTTGACCTGCAGGCGGGCGATCTCATCGCTGATGTTCAACGAGTTGTCGTTACCGACCAGGCGAAGCTCTTCGATCTTGGCTTGCAGGTCGGCGATCGGCTGTTCGAAATCGAGAAAATTCGGGTTCATAGTCATCCGTCTTGCGTCGACGGCCATGCGGCCGGGGAGCTGTATCCGTTTCGCGCCTACCTTATAGGAACAGGCGCATTCAGGTCGACACTCGGGTCTGGATAAAAATCACCGCTAACCGGTGATTCACTCACAATCCCACCCACGAGCGCCGCAACCAACACATGAAGCCGGGGCCTCAAAAATCAGCGGTAGTGCAGAAAGACGTTGTCTCGCCCGAACTGGTCACGCAATGCCTGAATCAGACTGTCGGCCGGATCGATTCTCCAGCCTTCGCCAAACTGCAGCATGGCCCGCGCATCCTCACCGGTGTACTCCAGGGTGATCGGGCAGGCACCGCGATGGCGCTTGCACACATCCGCCAGCCAGCGCAGCCGATCGCCCTTCAAGGCACTACTGGCAATCCTCAAGCGCAGGCTGTCAGCCAGTCCGGTCCGCGCCTCCTCCAGGCTCATCACTCGCTTGGCCCGCAAACGCAGACCGCCGGAAAAATCATCGTTACTCACCTCGCCCTCGACCACCACCAGGGCATCGCTCTGCAACAACGCCTGATTGCTGGAAAACGCTTCGGCGAACAACGACGCCTCGATCCGGCCAGAGCGATCGTCCAGGGTGATGAAACCCATCTTGTCACCCTTCTTGTTCTTCATCACCCGCAGGTTGACGATCAGACCGGCAATCGTCTGGTCGCCGCGCGCCGGCTTGAGGTCGATGATCCGCTGACGGGCAAAGCGCCGTACCTCGCCTTCGTATTCGTCGATCGGATGCCCGGTCAGATACAGGCCGAGGGTGTCCTTCTCGCCTTTAAGGCGCTCCTTCAGCGACAGCTCACGGGCCTTGCGGTGATTGGCATAAACATCCATCTCGGCATCGGCAAACACCCCGCCAAACAGATCCACATGACCACTATCATGGCTGCGCGAGGTCTGCTCGGCCGCCTGCACAGCCTCCTCCATCGCCGCCAACAGCACCGCGCGGTTACGATCAATATTGGCCTTGTAGGCTTTTATTTCCTCGTGGAAATACGGCCCCATACGATCCAGGGCGCCACCGCGGATCAGCGCTTCCAGGGTGCGCTTGTTGATGCGTTTGAGGTCGACGCGCGAGCAGAAGTCGAACAGATCCTTGAACGGACCATCCTTACGCGACTCGACGATGGCCTCGACCGGCCCCTCGCCGACCCCCTTGATCGCGCCCAGGCCATAGATGATCCAGCCTTCGTCGGTAACCGTGAACTTGAATTCTGAAATATTCACATCCGGCGCATCGAGGCGCAGCTTCATGCTGCGGCACTCCTCGATCAGGGTCACGACCTTGTCGGTGTTGTGCATATCCGCCGACAAAACCGCCGCCATAAAGGCGGCCGAGTGGTGCGCCTTGAGCCAGGCCGTCTGGTAAGAGAGCAAACCATAAGCGGCCGAGTGGGATTTATTGAAGCCGTAGCCGGCGAACTTTTCCACCAGATCGAAGATATTGCCCGACAGGTTCGCATCGATGCCGTTGCTCGTGCAGCCCTCGATAAAGCCACCGCGCTGCTTGGCCATCTCCTCGGGCTTCTTCTTACCCATGGCGCGACGCAGCATATCCGCGCCACCGAGGGTATAACCAGCCATGACCTGGGCGATCTGCATCACCTGTTCCTGATACAGGATGATGCCGTAGGTGGGCTTGAGTACGGGCTCCAGGCCCGGGTACTGATAGTCCTGATGCGGATAGGAAATCGGCTCACGACCGTGCTTGCGGTTGATGAAGTCGTCGACCATGCCCGACTGCAACGGGCCCGGACGGAACAGGGCCACCAGGGCGATCATGTCTTCCAGGCAGTCCGGCTTGAGCTTCTTGATCAGCTCCTTCATGCCGCGCGACTCGAGCTGGAACACCGCAGTGGTCTCGGCCTTCTGCAACATTTGGAAGGTCGGTTTGTCATCCAGCGGAATGAAGTCGATATTCAGGTCCGGCAGGCCTTGCTTGGCCTGCTCGCGGTTGATCGTTTCCATCGCCCACTTGATGATGGTCAGGGTGCGCAGACCGAGGAAGTCGAACTTCACCAGACCTGCGGTTTCCACATCATCCTTGTCAAACTGAGTGACCAGACTGCCGCCTTCGTCATCGCAAGCAATCGGCGAGAAGTCGGTGAGTTTGGTCGGCGCGATAACCACGCCGCCGGCGTGCTTGCCGGTACCACGAGTGATGCCCTCGAGCTTGCGCGACATTTCCCAGATTTCCCGGGCATCCTCGTCGACCTTGAGGAAGTCGCGCAGCGGCTCCTCCATCTCGTAGGCTTTTTCCAGGGTCATGCCAACTTCGAAGGGAATCATCTTCGACAGGCGATCGGCCAGGCCATAGGGTTTGCCCTGGGCCCGCGCCACGTCACGCACCACCGCCTTGGCCGCCATGGTGCCGAAGGTGATGATCTGGCTGACCGCGTTACGCCCGTATTTCTCGGCGACGTAATCAATTACCCGGTCGCGGCCATCCATGCAGAAGTCGACGTCGAAGTCGGGCATGGAGACCCGTTCCGGGTTGAGGAAGCGTTCGAACAGCAGGTCATAGGCCAGCGGATCGAGGTCGGTGATCTTCTGCACGTAGGCCACCAGCGAACCGGCACCCGACCCCCGGCCAGGGCCGACCGGCACGCCGTTGTTCTTCGCCCACTTGATGAAATCCATAACGATCAGGAAGTAACCGGGGAAGCCCATCTGGATGATGATATTCAGCTCGAAGTTCAGCCGATCGATATACACCTGCTTCTTCGCGTCGTAGTCCGGCGTGTCCTTGGGCAGCCTTACTTCCAGGCGCTCGTCGAGACCGTCGAAGGAAACCTTGCGAAAGTACTCGTCCATGGTCATCCCGGCCGGCACCGGGAAGTCGGGCAGGAAGTACTTGCCCATCTGCACTTCGATATTGCAGCGCCGGGCAATCTCGACGGTATTTTCCAGCGCCTCCGGCAGGTCGCTGAACAACTCGGCCATCTCTTCCGGGCTCTTCAGGTACTGCTGATCGGAATAGCTGCGCTGACGTCGCGGATCGTCCAGGCTGCGACCTTCACCGATGCACACACGGGTCTCGTGGGCGGCGAAATCATCCTGCTTGAGAAAACGCACATCGTTGGTCGCCACCAGCGACGCCCCGACCTTGGCTGCCAACTCGACCGCCAGGTGCAGATGCTCCTCGTCGTTGACCCTGTTGGTGCGCTGCACCTCCAGGTAAAAGCGCTGTGGAAACACCTCCAGCCATTCGCGCAGCAACGCTTCGGCTGCGGCTGGCTCGCCGTTCAGCAGGGCATGACCGACCTCGCCCTCCTTGGAGCCAGACAGCGCGATCAAACCTTCGGCGGCGGCCTTGACCCAGTCGCGCTGGATGATCACCTGGTCGTTGCGTTGCCCCTCGGTCCAGCCGCGGGAAACCAGTTCGGTCAGGTTGCGGTAGCCCTTGGCATTGGTAGCCAGCAGGGTCATGCGGCTGAGTGGACCGTCATCATCGGTGTTAGCCAGCCAGATGTCGGCACCACAGATCGGCTTGATTCCGCCGCCCATAGCCGCTTTGTAGAATTTGACCAACGAGCACATGTTGCTCATGTCGGTGACCGCCACCGCCGGCATGCCCACACTCGCCACGGCCTTGATCAGCGGCTTGACCCGCACCAGACCATCGACCAGGGAATACTCGGTGTGCAGACGCAGATGGACAAACGAAACAGTCATGACAGTCCTATACAAAACACAAAACGACAAGATGGGGATTGTACAGCCTTCGCAACGACAAGCTGCAAGCGCAGAGATGCAGGCTCAACAGCAGAGATTTCGGGCCTACAGCCGAATGGCGGCGACGGCCTCAGTCGTCCAGCAGCGCACGCACCGGGGCAAATGAGCGCCGGTGAATCGGCGTTGGCCCCAGGCGGCGCAAGGCTTCCAGATGCACGGGAGTGGGATAGCCCTTGTGCCCGGCGATGCCGTAACCGGGATACAACGCATCGAGCAGCTGCATCTCGCGATCGCGGCTGACCTTGGCCAGAATCGAGGCCGCGGCGATCGCCGGGACCTGGCTGTCGCCCTTGATCACAGCCGTGCTCGGCACTTGCAGGATGGGGCAACGATTACCGTCGATCAGCGCCAGCCGGGGCACGACACTCAAGCCCTCGACCGCGCGCTGCATGGCCAGCATGGTCGCGTGGAGGATGTTCAGGCGGTCGATTTCCTCCACCTCGGCGCGGGCGACGCACCAGGCCAGGGCTTTCTCGCAGATTTCATCGAAGAGCTGCTCGCGCCGTGCAGCGCTGAGCTTCTTCGAATCGTTCAGTCCCAGAATCGGCCGCAACGGATCGAGAATTACCGCTGCAGTGACCACAGCTCCGCACAATGGGCCACGGCCGACTTCATCGACACCGGCGACCAGCTCCTGCACCTGACTGAAGTCCAGACCCAGCTGCATCAGGCCTGCCCTATCAGTTTGAGCACGGCCTCGGCCGCCTGGGCAGACGCATCACGGCGCAGGGCACGGTGAATCACATCGAAGCCTTCGGTCTGTACTACACCGTCATTGAGCAGAGGCGCCAAGGCCTGGGCCAAAGCTTCCGGGGTTGCCGCATGCTGAATCAGCTCAGGAACCAACATACGCTCGGCCAACAAATTGGGCAGCGCGAAATAGGCACTGCTGACCAGGCGTTTGAGAATCAGGTAAGTCAGCGGTGCGACCTTGTAGGCCACCACCATTGGTCGCTTGTACAGCAGGGCTTCCAGGGTGGCCGTACCCGAGGCGATGAGCACCGCATCGCAAGCCGCCAGGGCATCGTGGGAGCGGCCATCGAGCAGGGTCAAGGGCAAGTCACGCCCGACCAGCATTTGCTCCAGCTGCACGCGGCGCTCAGGGCTGGCACAGGGCACGACGAAACGGATGCCCGGACGCAGGGTACGCAGACGCACCGCCGCATCGAGAAACAACGCGCCCAAACGCGCCACTTCACCGCCCCGACTGCCCGGCAGCAAGGCCACTACGGCGCTGTCCTGCGGCAAGTCCAGGGCCTCGCGCGCCGCCGCCCGGTCGGCCTGCAGGGGAATCGCATCGGCCAGTGGATGACCGACGAAACGCACCGGCACCTGATGGGCGTCGTAGAACTGCGCCTCGAACGGAAACAGGGTCAGCATCAGGTCGCAGGCGTCACGAATCTTCAACACGCGCTTCTGCCGCCAGGCCCAGACGGAGGGGCTGACGTAGTGCACGGTCTTAATCCCGGCACGGCGCAATTTGAGCTCGAGGCCCAGGTTGAAATCCGGCGCATCGATGCCGATGAACACGTCCGGCTTGGCGTCGATCAGGGTCTTGATCAACTGCCTGCGCCGCGCCAGCAACTCCGGCAGCCGGCCGAGCACTTCGACCAGGCCCATCACCGCCAGGCGTTCCATGGGAAAATAGGAACTCAGGCCCTCGGCCTGCATACGTGGGCCGCCGACGCCGATGAATTCGATTTGTGGATGACGGGCCTTCAAGGCCTGCATCAGGCCGGCGCCGAGAATGTCGCCGGAGGCTTCACCAGCCACCAGCGCGACGCGCAATAGATCCGCCATGAGCTAGCGGGTAATGCCGCGATTGGACGCCTGGATCGAGTCGCGGAACACCGCAACCTCAGGGAACTGCAGCGAAGGCTCCACCAACTCGGCCAAGGCTTCTTCTATGGTCAAGCCTTGGCGATAGACGGTCTTGTAGGCGCGGCGTAGCGCATGGATCGACTCGGCACTGAAACCGCGACGGCGCAGGCCTTCGAAATTCATGCTACGGGCTTCCGCCGGATTGCCGGAAACCGTGACATAGGCCGGTACGTCCTTGCCAATCGCCGTGCCCATGCCGGCAAAGCTGTGCGCGCCGATATGGCAGAACTGATGCACCAGGGTGTAACCGGACAGAATCGCCCAGTCGCCGATATGCACATGTCCCGCCAGCGCGGTGTTATTGACCAGAATGCAATGGTTGCCAATCACGCTGTCATGGCCGATGTGCGCATAGGCCATGATCAGGTTGTGATCGCCCACGGTGGTCTCGTCGCGGTCCTGGATGGTGCCCCGATGCATGGTGACACCTTCGCGAATGATGTTGTGATCGCCAATCACCAGACGCGTGGGCTCGCCCTTGTACTTACGATCCGGCGTGTCCTCGCCCAGCGAGGAGAACTGATAGACGCGATTGTGCTTACCAATTCTGGTTGGCCCTTTGATGATCACATTAGGCCCAAGCACTGTACCCTCACCAATCTCCACATCAGGCCCTATGATCGACCAAGGGCCGACGACAACGTCGTCAGCCAGCTTGGCAGAAGGATCAATGATGGCGCGAGGGTCAATCAAACTCATAGTTTGCGTTCCGCACAGATGATTTCAGCCGAACATACTTCCTTGCCGTCGACACTGGCCTTGCATTCAAACTTCCAGATGCTGCGCTTGTTACTCAGGTGGCGGGCCTCGAGGATCAGTTGATCACCCGGCACCACTGGCTGACGAAAGCGCAGCTTGTCCGAGCCGACGAAGTAATACAGGGTACCGTCCGAAGGCTTCAAACCCATCATCTTGAAGCCCAGTATGCCGGCCGCCTGGGCCATTGCCTCGATGATCAACACGCCGGGCATGATCGGATGCTGGGGAAAGTGCCCGTTGAAGAATGGCTCATTGATGCTGACATTCTTGTGCGCACGAATGCACTTGCCCTCAACATCCAGATCCACTACCCGATCTACCAGCAGGAACGGATAACGATGCGGCAGGTACTCACGTATTTCGTTGATGTCCATCATGTCCAGAGAAGCCTGTAATAAAAAGAGGAGAGCGCGGCATAGCCGGCTCAGGCATCAGATGAGGCGTTCCCGCTGGAGGTCACGGCAGCCAGTTGTTTTTCCAACTGTTGCAGTCGCCGCGCCATGTCATCCAACTGACGAATTCGTGCCGCACTCTTGCGCCACTCGCCCGCAGGCTGCATGGCGGTACCAGAAGAATAAGAACCCGGCTCGGTGATCGAGCGGGTCACCATGGTCATACCCGTGACGAAGACTCCGTCGCAGACTTCGATGTGTCCGACCATGCCGACGCCACCGGCGATCATGCAGTTCTTGCCAATTTTGGTGCTGCCGGAAATACCCGCACAACCGGCCATGGCCGTGTTGTCGCCGATCTGCACGTTGTGCGCGATCATGATCTGGTTGTCCAGCTTGACCCCGTTACCGATCAGCGTGTCTGCCAGCGCACCGCGATCGATGGTGGTATTGGCGCCGATTTCGACGTCGTCGCCGATCACCACACCACCGATCTGGGCAATCTTCTGCCAGACACCCTTCTCGTTGGCGAAGCCGAAGCCCTCGCCGCCGATCACCGCGCCCGACTGGATCACCACCCGTTTGCCGATGCGCACATCGTGATACAGGGTGACTCGCGGCGCGAGCCAGCCACCCTCACCGATCAGCGAACGCGCACCGATCACGCAATGCGCGCCGATCGTCACGCCGGCGTCGATCCGCGCACCGCGCTCGATCACCGCGTATGCACCGACACTGGCACTGGCATCCACCTGCGCATCATCGGCCACCCATGCGGTTGCATGCACACCAGCCGCAGCCTGTGGCTTGCGATCGAACAGGTGGGAGAGCTGCGCATAAGCCAGATAGGGATTGGCGACCAGCAAGGCGTTGCCGCTGTAATTCTCGGCATCGGCGGCGGTCAGCAAGACCGCGCCGGCACGGCAATCGGGCAGGTATTTGCGGTATTGCGGATTAGCCAGAAAGCTCAGTTGATCAGGGCCAGCCTCCTGCAAGGTGGCCAAACCACTGATCGCTTTATCGGCGGTGCCACGTAAGGTGGCATCCAGCCGTTCGGCCAGCTGAGCGAGGGTAAAAACCGGAGCCTGCATGATCAGCGCAGCTGATTCATGCGCTCGATAACCTGCAGAGTGATGTCGAACTGGGGCTTGACATCGATCACCGCACCGCGCTCGAGCACCAGGTCGAAGTTACCTTTCTTGATCACTTCTTCCACGGCTTTATCCAGGTTCGGCTTGAGCTTTTTCAGCATCTCGCGATCGGCAACTGCCTTGGATTCGTTCAGCTCTTTGGACTGAAACTGGAAATCGCGGGCCTTCTGCTTGAATTCCAGCTCCAGACGCTCACGCTCGGCGGTCTGCATTTTTTCGCCATCTTTGACGATGCGATCCTGGATGCGCTTGGCATCGCTTTCCAGGGTCTTGAGCTTGCTCAGCTGCGGGCCGAATTTTTTCTCGGCATCGACCGCATAGCGCTTGGCCGCATCGGACTCGAGCAGCGCCATTTGGTAATTGAGTACTGCTACTTTCATTTCGGCAAATGCTGGGGTCGCCAGCAGGGCCACGCTTAACAGAACCAGTTGGGTCAACTTACGCACGGTGCAACTCCTGCAAAAACTGTTGTAGTAGTTCAGTAATCGGACGCTTAGAACGTCTGACCGAGGGAGAACTGGAATACCTGAGTGTCGGCGTCGTCCGGTTTGACGACCGGCATGGCCAGGCTGAAACTCAACGGCCCCAGCGCGGTGATCCAAGTCAGGCCCACACCCACGGAGCTGGCGAGACTCCCAGCATCCAAGCTACAGCTGTCGCTAAGGGCTTCCTGGCTGGCACTGCAGTTGGTGTCGAACACGTTACCTACGTCCCAGAACAGTGCGGTACGCAGCGAACGCTGATCCTTGACGAACGGCATCGGGAACAGCAATTCGACGCCACCCTGGATCAGCACATTACCACCGAACGGCAACGGATCCTGATCGGGATCGAGCTGAGTGCCCGGCTTGGTACCTGTACTTGGCGTGCTACGCGGGCCCAGACTGCTGTCCTCGAAACCGCGTACCGAGCCGAAACCGCCAGCATAGTAGTGCTCGTAGAACGGCAGCTCGGCAGTCGAGCCGTAACTATCGCCATAGCCCAGCTGGGTGTGGAAGCGAAGGCTGTAGTTGTCGCTCAGCGGCTTGAACACCTGGCCACGGTAGTCGAGCTTGTAGAACGACAGGTCGCTACCCGGCACCGTGGTTTCGAACACCAGGCTCTGGGAATGGCCACGGGTGGCCATGACGCCGCGATTGAGGGTCGACTCCGACCAGCCCACCGAGGCCTTGAGGTTCAGGTAGCTGTCGCCTTCCTGTTCGAGGAAATCGAAGATCTCATCGACCGTGAACACACCAGTGCTGATGTCATCCTGCTGAGCCGTCAGGCCATAGGTCAGGCGCGAGGTTTCGCTGATCGGGTAACCGATGCTGGCGCCAACGCCATAACTGTCCACCGCATAGCTGGACACATCGGTGTCGAGTTCGTCGTAGTCAGTGGTGCGATAGAAGGCGTTGTAGCCCAAACTGACGCCATCGGCAGTCCAGTAGGGGTCGACGAAACCGAAGTTGTAGCGTTCCTGGAATTCGCTGCGGGTCAAGCCGACGCTGACTTTGTTACCCGTCCCGAGGAAGTTGTTCTGGGTGATCGAGCCACCGAGGATCAGACCGGCGTTCTGGGCGAAACCGACGCTGGCGGTGATCGAACCGGACGCCTGCTCTTCGACGCTGTAGTTGACGTCGATCTGGTCGTCGGTGCCCGGCACTTGTGGGGTTTCGACGTTGACTTCCTTGAAGAAGCCCAAGCGCTCCAGACGGGTTTTCGACTGATCGATCAGGTAGGTCGAAGCCCAGCCGCCTTCGATCTGGCGCATTTCACGGCGCAGCACTTCGTCTTCCGACTTGGTGTTGCCACGGAAGTTGATGCGGTTGACGTAAGCACGCTTACCCGGATCGATGACGAAGGTAATGGAGACCGTGTTGTCTTCATCATGCGCTTCCGGCAAACCGTTGACGTTGGCGAAGGTGTAGCCCTCGTTACCCAGACGGCGAGTGATCAGTTCGGAGGTGGTGGTCATCACCTTGCGCGAGAAAACCTGACCTTCCTGTACCAGCAGCAACGACCTGATGTCTTCTTCCGGCACCTTCAAGTCACCGGAGAGCTTCACCTCACGCACGCTGTACTTCTGGCCTTCGTCGATGTTGACGGTGATGTAGACGTGTTTCTTGTCCGGGGTAATGGACACCTGGGTCGAGGAAATATCCATATTGATGTAGCCGCGATCCAGGTAGTAGGAGCGCAGACGCTCCAGGTCACCGGAAAGCTTTTCGCGGGCATACTTGTCGTCGTTTCTGAAGAACGACAGCCAGTTGCTGGTCTTCAGCTCGAACAGATCGATCAGGTCTTCGTCGGCGAAGGCGCTGTTGCCCACCACATTGATGTGCTGGATGGCGGCGACCGTGCCTTCATTGATATTGATTTTCAGCGCCACGCGGTTACGCGGCTGCGGAATCACTTCGGTTTCGATTTCGGCCGAGTAACGTCCCTGGGCCACATATTGGCGCTGCAGTTCGTTACGCACACCTTCGAGGGTCGCACGCTGGAAGATCTCGCCTTCGGCCAGCCCGGACTGATTCAGTCCCTTAAGCAGGTCTTCGCTGCTGATGGCCTTGTTACCGTCGATCTCGATGCCGGAAATCGACGGCCGCTCCACCACGGTAATGACCAGCACGTCACCATCACGGCCGAGTTGGATATCCTGGAAGAAACCGGTTTTGAACAGGCCACGAGTTGCCTCCACCAGCGAGCGGTCATCAGCCTCTTCACCGACATTGAGCGGCAAGGCACCGAATACGCTGCCCGCAGACACACGCTGCAGGCCATTGACGCGGATATCGGAGATGGTGAAGGACTCGGCGTGAACTTCGGCGATCATCAATGCGGCAAGCACCGCAGGTAGCAGCAGACGTTTCATGAAGTCCTTTCTTATTCCAACTGACAATAAAAAATCTGCCGCCCAAGGCGACAGATTTGTAATTCAGTAACGGTCTACAGTCGACCCAGGTCGTTGATCAAGGCCAGCAACATCACCCCGATCACCAAACTGATACCAATCTGCATCCCCCAACCCTGCACCCGTTCCGACAGTGGACGACCACGCACCCACTCGACCAGGTAATAAAGCAGATGCCCCCCATCCAGCACAGGGATTGGCAACAAATTGAGAACCCCCAGACTTATGCTCAAGTAGGCGAGGAAGTTGAGAAAATCCCCCAAGCCCGACTCGGCCGAAGCGCCCGCCACTTTAGCAATGGTTATCGGCCCGCTCAAGTTTTTTACCGAGAGCTCGCCAAACAGCATTTTCTTCAGCGAGTCGAGGGTCAGCAGACTCATCGTCCAGGTACGCCGAAAGCCCTCAGCCACGGCCTCCAGCGGCCCGAAACTGACCTCGCGAAGCATCTCAGCTGGCCACTCGACACCTGCAACGCCCGCGCCCAGATAACCTCTGCGGGCCTCACCCTCTCCGCGTGCGGCGAGGTTCACGGCCACTTGCATATCTCGCCCATCGCGCTTGACCAGCAGGGTTACGGCTTCGGCCGGCATGGCCTGCACGCGATCGACCAGCTGCTGCCACTCATCCAGCGGCTCGCCATTGAGCATCAGCAGCTGGTCGCCAACCAGTAATCCGGCAGCCTGCGCCGGGCCTTTCGGATCCAGCTGCGCCAACACCGGCAACAGCGCCGGGCGCCAGGGGCGAATGCCAAGGGCGGCGATCGGATTTGGCTCCTCAACGCCCCTGAGCCAATCTTTCAGCACGATTTGCCGCGGGCCAGCGGTTGTGGAACCCTGATCGCGGGCATCGACACTCAAGGTGCCACTTTCGCCCAGGCGCCGCACCAACTGCAGGTTGACCGCCGCCCAGCCAGTGGTCGGCTCACCATTGACCGCAACGATTTCCTGCCCAACCTGCAAGCCGGCATCGGCCGCCAGACTACCGACCTCAACGGCGCCGATGACCGGACGCACCTGCTGGCTGCCGAGCATCGCCACCGCCCAGAAAAACACCAGGGCCAGCAGGAAGTTGGCAACCGGCCCCGCTGCCACTATGGCAATACGCTGACCTACGCTCTTGCGATTGAACGATTGATCGAGCTGCTCGGGCGGCACATCACCTTCGCGCTCATCGAGCATCTTGACGTAGCCACCCAGGGGAATGGCGGCGATGACGAACTCGGTGCCCTGGCGATCATGCCAGCGCACCAGCGGCGTGCCGAAGCCCACGGAGAACCGCAGAACCTTGACCCCGCAGCGGCGCGCCACCCAGAAGTGACCAAACTCGTGAAAAGTAACCAGCACCCCAAGTGCAACCAGGGTACCGACAATCATATAGAGCGCACTCATCTAGCTTCTCCGCGACTGGGGGTGTGCTCGCAGCAAATGACCAACCATGCGGCGTTCTGCTTGCGCTTATCAACCACGACGATTCAGCCATTGCTCGGCAAGCACACGCGCTCGACGATCTGCCGCCAGGACTGCATCCACACTTTCGACTGCAACGCCCGGCTCGGCGTTCAGCACAGCCTCAATGATACTCGCGATCTCGGGAAAGCGAATGCGCCGCTCGAGAAAGGCCGCCACCGCCACCTCATTGGCCGCATTGAGCATGGCCGGCACACTGCCGCCCGCCTCTGCCGCCTCGCGCGCCAGTCGCAAGCAGGGAAAACGCTGCTCGTCCGGCGCATGGAAGTCCAGCCGGGCGATGGCGAACAGATCCAGCGGCGCCACCCCCGAATCAATGCGCTGTGGCCAGGCCAGGGCATGGCTGATCGGCGTGCGCATGTCCGGGTTACCCAGCTGCGCCAACACCGAACCATCGACATAGTCGACCAGCGAATGGATCACGCTCTGCGGATGGATTACCACCTCGACCTGCGCCGGCTTGGCGTCGAACAGCCAGCAGACCTCGATCAACTCGAGGCCCTTGTTCATCATGCTCGCCGAATCCACCGAGATCTTGCGCCCCATCGACCAGTTGGGATGGGCGCAGGCTTGCTCGGGAGTCACCTCGTGCAACTGTTCCAGTGGCGTTTCGCGGAACGGGCCGCCGGATGCGGTCAACAAAATCCGCCGCACGCCCACTTGCTCCAGCCCGCGGGCATAATCGCCGGGCAAGCACTGAAAGATTGCATTGTGTTCGCTGTCGATGGGCAACAAGACCGCACCGCTGCGCCGCACCGCCTCGATAAACAGGGCGCCGGACATCACCAGCGCCTCCTTGTTGGCCAACAGGACCTTCTTGCCCGCCTCGACTGCCGCCAGCGTCGGCTTGAGTCCAGCCGCGCCGACAATAGCCGCCATCACCGCATCCACCTCGGGATGGGCGGCCACTTCGCACAGGCCCTGTTCGCCGAACAGCACCCGCGTCGCCAGGCCCGCCGCATGCAAACCACCCTGCAGATGGCGCGCCGAGCGCTCATCCGGCACCACGGCATAGCGCGGCCGGTAGATCATGCACAGCGCCTCCAACTCAACCAGGCGGCTGAAGCCGGACAAGGCAAACACTTGATAACGCGCGGGGTGTCGGCCGATCACATCGAGGGTACTGAGGCCGATGGAGCCCGTGGCCCCGAGCACTGTAATCTGCTGCACCTGGCTCACAGGGCACCCCAACCGGCCAGCCACAACAGCGCGGCGAACATTGGAATGGCGGCGGTCAGGCTGTCGATGCGATCGAGCACCCCGCCGTGTCCCGGCAGCAGATTGCTGCTGTCCTTGAGCCCAGCCTGACGCTTGAACATGCTCTCGGTCAGATCGCCGACCACCGAAATCGACACCACCAGCGCCGCACCCGCCAGCGCCATGAACAACTCACTGGCGAACCAGTCCCTATAGAGCCCCACCGCCAGGGTGATCAGCAGGCTGGTAATCAGGCCGCCAATCACGCCCTCCCAGCTTTTGCCCGGACTGACCCGCGGCGCCAGCTTGCGCTTGCCAAAGGCCTTGCCGGTGAAATAGGCACCAATATCCGCGCCCCAGACCAGCACCATCACCGCCAGGATCAAACCGTTGGCCAGTGGCCACTGCTTGAACAGCACCAAGCCTTGCCAGGCCGGCAGCAGGATCAGCAAGCCGATCAACAACCGACCCGGCAACCCGGCCCAATAGCGGCTACTGGCCGGATAGCTCAACACCAGCACAGTGGCCAGCGCCCACCAGACGACAGCGAGCAGCAACAGCCAGGGCGCCAATGTCGGCAATTGATAGAGCCCGAATAACAGCGCAGCAACCCCTGCGGCATAGGCCACTCGCAGCGGCTGTCCGGCCAGGCCCGCCAGGCGCGCCCACTCCCAGGCACCCAGACTGACCACGGCGCCAATGAACAGCGCAAAGGCCGCACCATCGAGCAGAAAGAACCCGCCCAGGGCGATGGGCAGTAACACCAACGCAGTCATGATCCGTTGTTTAAGCATCAGGCACGCGCCTCGGCATCGACCTGTTCAGCGGATCGACCAAAACGCCGCTGGCGCTTGGCGTAATCCGCCAAGGCCTTGCGCATGGCATCGTGCTTGAAATCAGGCCAGAACAGATCAGAGAAATACAGCTCGCTGTAGGCCAACTGCCATAACAGGAAATTACTGATGCGATGCTCGCCACCCGTACGGATGCACAAATCGGGCAAGGGCAAATCGCCGGTCGCCAGACAGCTCTGCAACAGCTCGGGGGTAATATTTTCAGGCCGCAAGTGCCCGCCCTGAACCTCGCGAGCGAGCCGCTGCGCCGCCTGCGCAATATCCCACTGCCCGCCATAGTTGGCGGCAATCTGCAGGACGAAACGTTTGGCGCCAGCGGTCAAGGCTTCAGCCTCACGCATGGCGGCTTGCAGCTCCGGATGGAAGCGCGAGCGATCGCCAATGATGCGCAGACTGATGCCGTTCTCGTCGAGCTTCTTCGCCTCGCGGCGCAGCGCGCCGAGGAACAACTCCATCAGCGCCCCGACCTCGTCGGCTGGACGCTGCCAGTTCTCGCTGGAGAAGGCGAACAGGGTCAACACCTCGACCCCGGTCTCGGCGCACACCTCAATGACCGCGCGCACCGCATCGACGCCAGCCTTATGCCCGGCAATTCCCGGCAACAGACGCTTGCGCGCCCAGCGGTTATTACCGTCCATGATGATCGCCACATGACGTGGCACGGCCGCTTTAGCGCCGCCTATGGTCTTGTGCATAAGGATCTCCTGACCGCTAAACGGCCATCAGATCCGCTTCTTTCTGCTTCACAGCCACTTCGATTTCCGCCACGAACTTGTCAGTCAGCTTCTGGATATCATCGGCGGCACGACGCTCTTCGTCTTCGCTGATTTCTTTCTCTTTGACCAGATCTTTCAGCTGACTCAAGGCATCACGGCGGATATTGCGCACGGCAATACGGCCATCTTCCGCGGCATCACGCGCCTGCTTGGTGAAGCCCTTGCGGGTTTCTTCGGTCAGCGCCGGCATGGAAATCAGCAGCAACTCGCCCAGGTTGGTCGGATTGAAGCCCAGACCGGAACTCTGGATCGCCTTGTCGACAGCAGCCAGCATGCCGCGCTCGAACGCGACAACCTGCAGGGTGCGGGAATCCTTGACGGTCACGTTGGCAACCTGATTCAAGGGGGTGTCGGAACCGTAATAAGACACCATCACGCCACCCAGAATGCTTGGATGAGCCTGGCCGGTACGAATACGACTGAAAGCATGGGTCAGCGAATCCAGGCTCTTCTGCATACGTTCCTGGGTATCTTTCTTGATCTCGTTGATCATTTTTCACTTTCCTCGATCAGAGTACCTTCGGCACCGCCCAGCACGATATTCAGCAGGGCACCGGGTTTATTCATATTGAAGACGCGCAGCGGCATCTTGTGATCACGGCACAAGCAGATGGCCGTCAGATCCATCACACCAAGCTTGCGATCCAGCACTTCATCGTAAGTCAGGTGATCGAACTTCTCTGCATGCGGATCCTTGAACGGATCGGCAGTGTACACACCGTCCACCTTGGTCGCCTTCAACACCACGTCGGCATCGGTCTCAATGGCCCGCAGGCAGGCGGCCGAATCGGTGGTGAAGAACGGATTGCCGGTGCCAGCGGCAAAGATCACCACCTCACCGGTTTTCAGGTGACGCAACGCCTTGCGCCGGTCGTAGTGATCGGTCACCCCAACCATGGAAATCGCCGACATCACGATTGCCGGGATATTCGAACGTTCCAGCGCATCGCGCATGGCCAGGGCGTTCATCACGGTCGCGAGCATCCCCATATGGTCGCCAGTCACCCGATCCATGCCGGCTGCGGAGAGCGCCGCCCCACGAAAGAGGTTGCCACCGCCGATGACCAGGCCGACCTGCACGCCGATCCCCACCAACTGGCCAACTTCCAAAGCCATGCGATCGAGCACCTTGGGATCGATGCCGAAATCTTCCGACCCCATCAGGGCCTCGCCGCTAAGTTTGAGCAGAATGCGCTTATAGCGCGGTTGACGACCACTCACCTGCTGAGCCATAACCAGTCTCTCCTGCGGCGTTTGAATTCTTTACGCGCCTTGCGGCACGGGTTTATCGAGCGCTTTGACAACACCCGGAGCCCTTTGTGCTACGCCTACCATCAGCGCAGCAAACAGCCCGACAGCCCCTCAATTTGACAAAGAGGCCGCGCGCGTATGCGGGCAGCCTCTTCGGGGCGACAACTATAAAGCGTCTTACTGCTTGCTGGCAGCCAGTTGTGCAGCAACTTCTTCAGCGAAGTTGTCTACCGGCTTCTCGATGCCTTCGCCGACCTGGAAGCGGGTGAAGGAAACGATTTCAGCACCGCCTTTCTTGGCCAGAGCACCGACCTTGATTTCCGGGTCTTTAACGAAGGCTTGCTCAACCAGACTGGCTTCCGCGAGGAACTTCTGGATACGACCGCCAATCATCTTCTCGACGATTTCAGCCGGCTTGCCCTTGATCTTGTCTTCGTTGAGGCTCATGAACACGGCTTTTTCGCGTGCGATCGCTTCAGCGGACACTTCCGTAGGCAGCAGGAACTCTGGGTTGCTGGCAGCCACGTGCATGGCGATGTCCTTGGCCAGATCAGCGTTACCGCCGCTCAGAACTACAACCACACCAATCTTGTTACCGTGCAGGTAAGCGCCGACCACGTCGCCTTCAACGCGGGCCAGGCGACGAATATTGACGTTCTCGCCTACTTTGGCGATCAGCGCTTCACGCGCAGTTTCCTGAGCGGCGATCAGCGGCGCAGCGTCGGTCAGCTTGTCAGCGATGGCTTTTTCCAGGCTGCTGTTGACGAAATTCTTGAAGTCGTCCTGCAGAGCCAGGAAGTCGGTTTGCGAGTTAACTTCAAGGATCACGGCCGATTTGCCGTCGTCAGCAACCTTGACTGCGATAGCACCTTCGGCAGCGATGTTGCCTGCTTTCTTGGCTGCCTTGATCGCGCCGGAAGCACGCATCTCATCAATGGCTTTCTCGATGTCGCCGCCAGCCTTGGTCAAGGCCTTTTTGCAATCCATCATGCCTTCGCCAGTGCGCTCACGCAGTTCCTTGACTAATGCTGCAGTAATCTCTGCCATTTCAAATTCCTCTTGGATAGGTTGTTAACCATTCCACCCGCCTGAACGGGCGATCAATTCTGTAAACACACTGCTCGAACCCGACCCACAGCAACCGGACGACAATGGTTTTCCAAGTGGCAAAAAGGGGGCCTAGCCCCCTTTCTGCGTAGCGAGTAACGCTTGGCGCGTACCGCTTAGCCCTGAACCGCTTCGGCTGCAGGAGCTGCCGGGACTGCCGGGGCTTGCTCGACGAAATCGTCGCTGCCGCCGCCGGTGTTAGTGCGCCCGCGAACTACGGCATCAGCCATGGCGCCCATGTACAACTGGATAGCGCGGATGGCGTCATCGTTACCCGGAATGATGTAATCAACACCTTCTGGGCTGCTGTTGGTATCGACGACGCCAATAACCGGGATACCCAGCTTGTTGGCTTCGGTGATAGCGATGCGCTCGTGGTCAACGTCGATCACGAACAGAGCGTCCGGCAGACCGCCCATGTCCTTGATACCACCCAGGCTGCGATCCAGTTTTTCCAGATCACGGGTGCGCATCAGAGCTTCTTTCTTGGTCAGCTTGGTGAAAGTGCCGTCTTGGGCTTGAACTTCCAGGTCACGCAGACGCTTGATCGAGGCGCGGATGGTTTTGTAGTTAGTCAGCATGCCGCCCAACCAGCGATGATCGACGTACGGCGAACCGCAACGAGCTGCTTCTTGAGCAACGATCTTGCCAGCGGAACGCTTGGTGCCGACGAACAGAATCTTGTTTTTGCCCGAAGCCAGCTTCTCAACGAACGACAGCGCGTCGTTGAACATCGGCAGGGTTTTTTCAAGGTTGATGATGTGGATCTTGTTACGCGCGCCGAAAATGTACTTACCCATTTTCGGGTTCCAGTAACGGGTCTGGTGACCGAAGTGCACACCGGCCTTCAGCATATCGCGCATATTGACTTGGGACATGGTAGTTCCTTGATAAGTCGGGTTAGGCCTCCACGCATCCCAACCTCCAACCAGTCGCACGTGGCGAAAGGCACCCAGGAAATCGTGTCGATGCGTGTGTGGATTAAAGCTCCCAGGCATACGGCCCGTAAAGCGGCGCGTTTTATACCATAAAAGATAGCCGCAAGCTACAGCCATCGAGCAAAAAGACAACGCGGCCACGCGCGCAGCTTATGGCTTGCAGCTTGAAGCTGCTAACATGACCCTCTTTTCAGTCTGCACCCGAGAGCCCATATGACCGTCACCATCAAGACGCCCGTTGAAATCGAAAAAATGCGCGTAGCCGGCCGCCTCGCTGCCGACGTACTGGAAATGATCGGCGAGCACGTCAAACCCGGAGTCACCACCGAGGAACTGGATCGCATCTGCCATGACTATATTGTCAATGTGCAGCAGGCCATCCCCGCGCCGCTCAACTACAAAGGCTTCCCCAAGTCGATCTGCACCTCGATCAACCACGTGGTCTGCCACGGCATTCCCAACGAAAAGCCGCTGAAAGAGGGCGACGTACTGAACATCGACATCACCGTGATCAAGGACGGCTACCACGGCGATACCAGCAAGATGTTCATGGTCGGCAAGGTGCCGGAATGGGCCGAGCGTCTGGCCAAGATCACCCAGGAGTGCATGTATAAAGGCATTCAACAGGTGCGTCCCGGCACCCGCCTGGGCGACATCGGTGAAGTGATCCAGAAGCACGCGGAGAAAAATGGCTTCTCGGTGGTGCGCGAGTACTGCGGCCACGGCATTGGCGCGGTGTTCCACGAAGAACCGCAGGTACTGCACTACGGCCGCGCTGGCACCGGCATGGAGCTGAAAGAAGGCATGACCTTCACCATCGAGCCGATGATCAACCAGGGCCGCGCGGAAACTCGCCTGCTCGGCGACGGCTGGACCGCGATCACCAAGGATCGCAAGCTCTCGGCGCAGTGGGAACACACCATCCTGGTCACTGCCGACGGCTACGAAATCTTCACCTTGCGCAGCGACGACACCATCTCCCGCACCTCGGCCTAATCATCGCCGCTCTTATAAAGGAAGATCGTCGCATGCCGCAGGTAGACTCCAAGCTGTTCGACCGCGGCCAATTCCAGGCCGAACTGGCGCTCAAGGCCAGTCCCATCGGCGCCTTCAAGAAGGCCATCCGGCGCGCCCATGAGGTGCTCGATGCACGCTTCAAGGAGGGTCGCGAGGTCCGTCGACTGGTCGAGGATCGCGCCTGGTTTACCGATCAGATCCTGCGTGAAGCCTGGGATCGCCTGGAGTGGAGCGAAGACGCCGACATCGCCCTGCTGGCGGTCGGCGGCTATGGCCGTGGCGAGCTGCACCCCTACTCGGATATCGACCTGCTGATCCTGCTCGACAGCGCCGACCACGAAACCTTCCGCGAGCCGATCGAACGCTTCCTCACCCTGCTCTGGGACATCGGTCTGGAGGTCGGGCAAAGCGTGCGCTCGGTCGACGAATGCGCCGATGAAGCCCGCGCCGACCTGACGGTGATCACCAACCTGATGGAAAGCCGCACCATCGCCGGCCCCGAGCGCCTGCGCCAGCGCATGCAGGATGTCACCAGCACCACGCAGATGTGGCCAAGCAAGCACTTCTTCCTAGCCAAACGCAAAGAACAGCGCGCCCGCCACGCCAAGTACAACGACACCGAATACAACCTCGAACCCAACGTGAAGGGTTCGCCGGGTGGCCTGCGCGACATCCAGACCATCCTCTGGGTCGCCCGCCGCCATTTTGGCACCTTGAATTTGCACGCCATGGTCGGCCAGGGCTTTCTCCTGGAAAGCGAATACGCCTTGCTGGTGTCCAGCCAGGAGTTCCTGTGGAAAGTGCGCTACGCCCTGCACATGCTCGCCGGCCGCGCCGAAGACCGCTTGCTGTTCGACTACCAACGCGAGATCGCCAGCCTGCTGGGCTATGAAGATGGCAATGCCAAACTGGCAGTCGAACGCTTCATGCAGAAGTACTACCGGGTAGTGATGGGGATTGCCGAGTTGAGCGATCTGATCAAGCAGCACTTCGAAGAGGAAATCCTCCGCGCCGGCCAAAGCGGCCAGGCGCAGCCGCTGAACAGCCGCTTCCAGCTCCGCGACGGCTATATCGAAGTCACCCACCCCAACGTATTCAAACGCACGCCCTTCGCCATTCTGGAAATCTTCGTGCTGATGGCCCAGCACCCAGAGATCAAGGGCGTGTGTGCCGATACAATTCGCCTGCTACGCGATCACCGCTACCTGATCGACGACGACTTCCGCAGCGACATTCGCAATACCAGCCTGTTCATCGAGTTGTTCAAGAGCGCCCAGGGCATCCACCGCAACCTGCGGCGGATGAACCGCTACGGCATTCTCGGGCGTTACCTGCCCGAGTTCGGCCACATCATCGGGCAAATGCAGCACGACCTGTTCCACATCTATACGGTCGATGCGCACACCCTCAACCTGATCAAGCACCTGCGTAAATTCAAGTGGACGGAGCTGGCCGAGAAATTCCCCCTGGCCAGTAAGCTGATCGGCAAACTGCCCAAGCCCGAATTGATCTACCTGGCCGGGCTTTACCATGACATCGGCAAGGGCCGCGGCGGCGACCACTCCGCGCTGGGCGCGGTGGACGCCGAAGCCTTCTGCGTGCGCCATCAGCTGCCCAACTGGGACCGTAAACTGATCGTCTGGCTGGTGCAGAATCACCTGACAATGTCGTCCACCGCCCAGCGCAAGGACTTGTCCGACCCGCAGGTGATCTACGATTTCGCCCGCCTGGTCGGCGACCAGACGCGCCTGGACTACCTCTATGTGCTGACCGTGGCCGACATCAACGCCACCAACCCCAGCCTGTGGAACTCCTGGCGCGCCAGCCTGCTGCGCCAGCTCTACACCGAAACCAAGCGCGCCCTCAACCGCGGCCTGGAAAACCCGCTGGACCGTGAAGAACAGATTCGCCTGACGCAGAGCGCCGCCCTGGACATTCTGGTGCGCGGCGGCACCGACCCGGACGAGGCCGAACAGCTGTGGTCGCAGCTCGGCGATGACTACTTCCTGCGCCACACCGCCGGCGACGTGGCCTGGCATGCCGAGGCGATCCTGCAGCACGCTAACGACAGCAATCCACTGGTGCTGATCAAGGAAACCACCCAACGCGAATTCGAGGGTGGCACGCAGATCTTCATCTATGCCGCCGACCAGCACGACTTCTTCGCCGTGACCGTGGCCGCCATGGCCCAGCTCAACCTGAACATCCATGACGCGCGGATTCTCACCTCGACCAGCAAGTTCACCCTCGATACCTATATCGTCTTGGAGGCCGAGGGCGGCTCGATTGGCGAAAATCCTGCGCGGATCAAGCGGATCCGCCAGGGCCTGGTCGACGCGCTGAAGAACCCCGATGATTACCCGAACATCATCCAGCGCCGGGTACCGCGCCAGCTCAAGCATTTCGCCTTCGCGCCACGGGTAACCATCCACAATGACGCGCAGCGCCCGGTGACCATCCTCGAGTTGACCGCCCCCGATCGACCGGGCCTGTTGGCCAGGGTCGGGCGGATCTTTCTCGACTTCGACCTGTCACTGCAAAATGCCAAGATCGCTACCCTTGGCGAGCGGGTGGAAGACGTGTTCTTCGTCACCGACGCCAACAACCAGCCGCTGTCCGACCCCGAACTGTGTCGCCGGCTGCAGGAAACCATCATCGAGCAGCTCTCGGACGCCAACGGGCAGACCACAGAACCAAACCGGATAACTATTTGATGACGGCAAGCGCAGGCTACCCAGTAGTCGCTTGCAGTACCCAGGAAAGAAACATGAACGACGCGTTGAACCAGCTGCAGCCCTACCCCTTCGAAAAACTCCGCGCCTTGCTGGCCGGTGCTCAGCCGCCCAGCGACAAGCCGGCCATCGCCCTGTCGATCGGCGAGCCCAAGCATCGCTCGCCGGCTTTCGTCGCCGAGGCGCTCAGCGCCAACCTGGAGAAACTGGCGGTCTACCCCAGCACCCTGGGCATCGCCGAACTGCGTGAAGCGATCGCCAGCTGGTGCAGCCGGCGCTTCAATCTGCCGGCCGGCATGCTCGACCCGGCGCGCCAGGTACTGCCGGTCAACGGCACGCGCGAAGCCCTGTTCGCCTTTACCCAGACCGTGGTGCAACGCGGTGTCGACGGCCTGGTGATCAGCCCCAACCCATTCTACCAGATCTACGAAGGCGCGGCCCTGCTCGCCGGCGCCCAGCCGCACTACCTGGCGTGCCTGGAACAGCATGGCTTCAACCCGGATTTCGATGCGGTGCCGGCCGAAGTGTGGCAGCGCTGCCAGATCCTCTTCCTCTGCTCGCCCGGTAATCCGACTGGCGCGCTGATTCCGTTGGCCACTCTTAAGCGGCTGATCCAGTTGGCCGATGAGTATGATTTCGTCATCGCCGCCGACGAGTGCTACAGCGAGCTGTATTTCGACGAGCCGAACCCACCCGCCGGCCTGCTGACGGCCTGCGCCGAACTGGGTCGCAACGACTTCAAACGCTGCGTGGTGTTCCACAGCCTGTCCAAGCGCTCCAACCTGCCGGGCCTGCGCTCGGGCTTCGTCGCCGGCGACGCCGACATATTGAAAGCTTTCCTGCTGTACCGTACCTACCACGGCTGCGCCATGCCGGTGCCAACCCAACTGGCCAGCATTGCCGCCTGGAACGACGAACAGCACGTCAAGGCCAACCGCGAACTGTACCGCGAGAAGTTCGACGCCGTGTTGGCGATTCTCGATGGCGTGCTCGATGTGCAGCGCCCGGATGGCGGCTTCTACCTGTGGGCCAGAACCCCGATAGACGACGAAACCTTTACCCGTGAACTGTTCGCCCGCGAGCACGTCACCGTGGTGCCCGGTTCCTACCTGTCGCGCAGTGTCGACGGCGTCAACCCAGGCGCCAATCGTGTGCGCATGGCCCTGGTCGCACCGCTGGCCGAGTGCGTGGCAGCCGCCGAACGCATCCGCGCCTTTGTGAAGAGCCTGTAAGCATGAGCAGAACCTTGTTTGGCATCAAAGCCTGCGACACCATGAAGAAAGCCCGCACCTGGCTCGACGAGCACGGGGTAAGCTACGTCTTTCATGATTACAAAACTGTCGGCATCGACCGTGAGAACCTGGACAAGTGGTGCAACGAGCATGGCTGGGAAACCATTCTCAACCGTGCTGGTACCACCTTCCGCAAATTGGACGAGGCGCACAAAGCCGACCTCGACCAAAACAAGGCGATCGGACTGATGCTCGCTCAGCCGTCGATGATCAAGCGCCCGGTGCTGGATCTCGGCAACAAGACCCTGGTTGGTTTCAAGCCCGAGCGCTATGCCGCCGAACTGGCCTGAACAATCCGTACCCATTGAATTCGCGTTAAGGAAAGCAACATGACCACTACCCTCTTCAGCCTGGCCTTCGGTGTCGGCACCCAGAACCGTCAGAGCAACTGGCTGGAAGTCTTCTATGCCCAGCCCCTGCTCAACCCATCGGCCGAACTAGTGGCCAAGGCTGCAGAAAAACTCGGTTACAACGGTGGCAACCAGGCGCTCGGCTTCACCACCCAACAAGCCGGCGACCTGGCCGAGGCCTTGAAAGGTATCGATGCCGCCCAGGCGGCCCTGCTCACCCGCCTGGCGGAAAGCCACCAGCCGCTGGTCGCCACCTTCCTCGCCGAAGATCTGCCCCTGAGCAGCACGCCCGAGGCTTACCTCAAGCTGCACCTGCTGTCCCATCGCCTGGTCAAGCCGCATGGTCTGAACCTGACCGGGATCTTCCCGTTGCTGCCGAACGTGGCCTGGACCAGCCAGGGCGCCATCGACCTGACCGAATTGCCCGAGCGCCAACTAGAAGCACGTCTGCGCAGCGAACTACTGGAAGTCTTCTCGGTGGACAAGTTCCCGAAAATGACCGACTACGTGGTGCCGAGTGGTGTACGCATCGCCGACACCGCTCGCGTACGCCTGGGCGCCTACATTGGTGAAGGCACGACCGTGATGCACGAAGGTTTCGTCAACTTCAATGCCGGCACCGCAGGCCCGGGCATGATCGAAGGCCGCGTCTCCGCCGGCGTATTCGTCGGCAAGGGCTCCGATCTGGGCGGCGGCTGCTCGACCATGGGCACCCTGTCCGGTGGCGGCAACCTGGTGATTTCCGTGGGCGAAGGCTGCCTGATCGGCGCCAACGCCGGTGTCGGCATCCCCCTGGGCGACCGCAACACCGTGGAGTCCGGCCTGTACATCACCGCCGGCACCAAGGTGGCACTGCTCGATGGCCAGAACCAGTTGGTCAAGGTGATCAAGGCGCGCGAACTGGCCGGCCAGCCGGACCTGCTATTTCGCCGTAACTCGCAAACCGGCAGCGTGGAATGCAAGACCCACAAGTCGGCGATCGAGCTGAACGAAGCCCTGCACGCGCATAATTGACCTTGGCGACGAACTGCAAGCCGAGCGCTTGCAGTTTTGTAGGATGGGTTGAGCGCAGCGATACTCATCACGCCCATTATGGGTATCGCTGCGCTCAACCCATCCTACGGTCTCAATTGCCTGCCCATGTCTATCCATTCCCCATGGCGTGCCGACTTCCCCGGCATCCTGGCCCTCGACGGCGAAGGCCAGACCTACCTGGACAGCGCCGCCACCGCGCAAAAGCCCCAGGCCATGCTCGATGCCCTGCTCGGCTATTACGCAGGCGGTGCGGCCAATGTGCATCGGGCCCAGCACTTGCCGGGCGAGCGGGCTACCCGCGCCTTCGAAACCAGCCGTGACAAGGTCGCGCGCTGGCTCAATGCGCCAGACTCGGCGCAGATCCTGTTTACCCGCAGCGCCACCGAAGCCTTCAACCTGCTGGCCTATGGCCTGGAGCATGAGTTGCAGGCCGGTGACGAGATTGTCATCAGCGCCCTGGAACACCACGCCAACCTGCTGCCCTGGCAGCAGTTGGCCCTGCGCCGCCACCTCAAGCTGATCGTTCTGCCGCTGGACGCCGCCGGCCTGATCGACCTCGAGCAGGCGGCCAGCTTGATCGGCCCGCGCACCCGGGTGTTGGCGCTCAGTCAGTTGTCCAATGTGCTCGGCTGCTGGCAGCCGCTGGCAGAGTTGCTCGCCTTGGGCCAAGCCCAGGGCGCGCTGACCGTAGTCGATGGTGCCCAAGGCGTGGTGCATGGCCGACATGACGTCGAGTCCCTGGGTTGCGACTTCTATGTCTGCTCCAGCCACAAGCTCTACGGGCCGGATGGCGTCGGCCTGCTCTATGGCCGCAAACCGGCACTGCAGCGTCTCCGGCACTGGCAGTTCGGCGGGGAAATGGTGCGGGTGGCCGATTACCAATGCGCCGAGTTTCGCGCTGCGCCGCTGGGCTTCGAAGCCGGCACGCCGCCGATCGCCGGGGTGATCGCCCTGGGCGCCAGCCTGGACTATCTGGCCTCACTGGACGCCGTTGCCGTGGCCGCCCATGAAGCCGCGCTGCATGGCCAACTGCTCAGCGGCCTGACTGCGCGCGACGGCATCCGCCTGCTGGGGGCGCCCAAGGTGGCGCTGGCCAGTTTCGTGGTCGAGGGCGTGCACAATGCCGACCTCGCCCACCTGCTCACCGAACAGGGCATCGCCGTGCGCGCCGGTCATCACTGCGCCATGCCGCTGCTGAACAGCTTCGGCCTGGCCGGAGCGATCCGCGTATCCCTGGGTCTGTACAACGACAGCGCGGATCTGCAGCGCTTCTTCGCCGCGCTGGATCAATCCCTGGAGCTGCTGCGATGAGCCTGCCCGCCAGCGCCGAGCAAGCGCTCGCCGCCTTCGGCCAATGCCCCGGCTGGGAACAGCGCGCGCGTTTGCTGATGCAGTGGGGCGAGCGGCTGCCCGCGCTGAGTGACGTGGAGCGCTGCGAGGCCAATCGCGTGCATGGCTGCGAAAGTCAGGTCTGGCTGGTCGCCGCACAACGGGATCAGTGCTGGCAGTTTCGCGCCAGCAGCGATGCGCGCCTGCTGCGCGGGTTGCTGGCCCTGCTGCTGGCCCGGGTCAACGGCCTGACCGGCGCCGAATTGAGCGAAATAGACCTGGCCGACTGGTTCGCCCAACTCGGCTTGGCGCGCCAGCTCTCGCCCTCGCGCAGCAATGGCCTGAATGCCGTGCTGCAGCGCATGCGCGAGCTGACCAGACAGCCAGCGGCCTAGCCAACCACCCCGCAATCAAGGCGTCTTGGTTGGCAACCACTGATCCGCATTGCCGCTATACAGAGCCTGCTGCAGGCGTTCTAAATCGCCCCTTTGGACAAAATTCCGCAAGCTGCGATTGAAGGCTTCCCGCAGTTCGGCGCCGCGCGGGCCATTCTTGCGAAACAACAGATGCAGCGGTTCGCTACTCAGGCTAAGTGGGTGATGGGTAATCCCGGCACGCGCCTCGGCGGAGAACATCCGCCGCAGCATGGCATAGCCCACTGCGCGGTCCTGCGGGTGCAGGTCGATACGATCCAGCGCCAACAGACGAAAACTGGTGCCCTCCTTGCCGCTTTTCACCACCTGCAATTGCCCGGCCCGCTCGGCTGCATCGAACCGGCCGCCATAGACATAGCCCAAGGTGGTGCCAATGCGAAACGTCTGCAAATCCTCGATCCGCTGCCAGTCGAAGCCCAGCCCCTTGCGGTGGAACAGCACCATCTCGCCGTGAATCAGCGGGTCACTGCAGTCGCTGAAGCTACGCCGTGCCGCAGTGCAGGTGTAGGGCATGATTGCGTCGAGCGTGCCTTGCTGAAGCTTCAGCACATTGCGATCCCAGGGATAGAAGAGGAACTCCGCCCGATAGCCGGCCTCGGCAAATACCGCACGAATCAGGCGCGCCATGGCGCCCTTATCACTGCTGTTCTGGTCGACGTAGGGCGCCCAATCGCCCGTGCCTATTCGCACGGTTGGCTGCGCCATGCCGGCGGGGCTGAACGCAAGGGCGAACACAATCAGCAACTGGCCGCCCAGGGCACGCCACGCGGTACGCACATGGCGCAACCCAGCAGGGTGAAAGCCACGAATCATTACAGCCACCTCGGGATCCAGTAGGGCGCAAACAACCTTCGCGACCCGCGTCCGCTTGCCTGCCGCTTAGTCAAAGCGGCAGGGCCTGGGACGCCCTCATGATGCCTGACGTTCGGCCGGCCTGCGCGCGCCGGCCACCAGTTTTTCCACGGTCTTGGCCACGGCGACCATGCCGAAGCTCGCGGTGACCATCATCGCCGCACCAAAACCGCCGGCGCAGTCGAGCTTGACCCCTTCGCCGACAAAGCCCTTGTACTGGCACACGCTGCCGTCCGGCTTGGGGTAGCGCAACTGCTCGGTGGAAAACACGCAGGGCACGCTGTAGTTACGCCCCGGCGTACGCGAAAACTTGTAGTCGCGGCGCAGGGTCGAGCGCACCTTGGCGGCCAGCGGATCGTTCCAGGCCTTGTTCAGGTCGCCGACCTGAATCTGCGTCGGGTCGATCTGCCCGCCGGCGCCGCCGGTGGTCACCACCTGGATCTTGCGCCGCTTGCACCAGGAGATCAGCGCCGCCTTGGCGTTGACGCTGTCGATGCAATCGATCACCGCGTCGAGTTGCTCGGTGATGTATTCGGCCATGGTCTCGCGGGTGACGAAGTCCGCCACCGCGTGCACCACGCAGGCAGGGTTGATCGCCCGAATGCGCGCCGCCATCACCTCGACCTTGGCCTGACCGACCGTGCTGTCCAGCGCCTGGATCTGCCGGTTGGTATTGCTGACGCAGACATCGTCCAGGTCGAACAGCGAGATCTCGCCGACGCCCGAGCGCGCCAGCGCCTCGGCCGCCCAGGAACCGACGCCGCCGATGCCGACCACCGCGACATGCGCCGCAGCCAGACGCTCGGCGCCCTCGCGGCCATACAGGCGGGCAATTCCAGCAAAGCGTTGTTCGTCGATCGTCATTTCATCACCTCGATCCCCATACCCCGGGCAGGCGCGCATTATAGGAAGGTCGCCTGGCACACCCAAGTGCCGATTCGACTCAAGCCGGTGAATAACCACCTATATGGGTTTGCTCGAGTCGGCGGCGCGGTAGTCCGCCGACCACGAGAAGACCGCCTGCCGGAGCCTGCCATGCAGAATTTCAGTTTTCATAACCCGACCAAGATCCATTTCGGTGAAGGCCAGATCGCCAAGCTCGGCAAGGAAATCCCCGCCGGCAGCCGCGTGCTGGTCACCCATGGTGGCGGCAGCATCTTCCAGAACGGTGTATGGGCACTGGTCGAGGAAGCGCTGGCGGGCTTCACCATCAGCCGCTTCGCCGGCATCGAAGCCAATCCGCAGTTCGACACCCTGCTGCGCGCCGTGGAGCAGGCCAGGCGCGACGACTGCAACTTCATCCTAGCCATCGGCGGCGGCTCGGTGATCGACGGCAGCAAGTTCATCGCCGCGGCGCTGTGCCATGTCGGCGAGCCGCTCGAGTTGCTCACCGGCACCCGCGCCAAAGCCGCGGTGCCGCTGGGTTGCGTACTGACCCTGGCCGCCACCGGCTCGGAAAGTAACCCGCACGGGGTGGTCACCCATGTGGCGCGCCAAGAGAAGCTGCCGTTCTCCAGCCCGCTGCTGTTCCCGCGCTTCGCCATCCTCGACCCCTGCACCACGTTCAGTCTGCCGGTGCAGCAAATCGGTAACGGCGTGGTCGATGCCTTCGTCCACACCATCGAGCAGTACCTGACCTACCCGGCCGACGCACCGCTGCAGGACCGCTATGCCGAAGGCCTGCTGCAGACCCTGATCGAGGAAGGCCCAAAAGCCCTGGTCAACCCCGAGGACTACCAGGTCCGCGCCAACCTGATGTGGTGCGCCACCCAGGCGCTCAACGGCCTGATCGGCTGTGGCGTACCCCAGGACTGGGCGACCCACCTGATCGGCCACGAGCTGACCGCGCTTTACCACATCGACCATGCGCAGACCCTCGCCGTGGTCCTGCCGGCGCTGCTCGCCGAACGTCGCGAGGCCAAGCGCGCCAAGCTGCTGCAATACGCCGAACGGGTCTGGCAACTGCGCGAAGGCGCTGAAGACACGCGCATCGACGCGGCGATCGCCGCCACCGAGGCCTTCTTCAAGCGCATGGGCGTGCCGACCCGCCTGTCCGAACACGGCCTGGATGCCGACGCGATCCCCCAGGTGCTGGCGCAACTGCAACGCCACCAGCTGACTGCCCTCGGCGAACACCGCGATATCGACCTGGAGGTCAGCGAGCGCATTCTGTTGCGCGCGTTGTAACTGCAGGCACAGGCCCGGGCCGCTGTTTTGCTTTAATATGGCGGCCTTCCTGCTTGATGCCGCTCTGGAGCCGCAATGACTGCCCCCGCCCCGACCCTGACGCCCACCCTGGAACTCGCCTGCGACCTGATTCGCCGCCCGTCCGTCACCCCGGTCGACGAAGGCTGCCAGGAGCTGATGATGCGTCGCCTCAACGCCCTGGGCTTCCAGATCGAAGCCATGCGCATCGAGGAAGTGGATAATTTCTGGGCCAGCCATGGCCAGCAGGACGGTCCGGTGCTGTGCTTCGCCGGGCATACCGACGTGGTGCCGACCGGCCCGTTGCAGGCCTGGCAGCACCAACCGTTCGACGCCCTGATCGACGAGCAGGGCATGCTCTGCGGGCGTGGCGCGGCCGACATGAAGGGCAGCCTGGCGTCGATGATCATCGCCGTCGAGCGCTTCGTCACCGACCACCCGCAGCATAACGGCCGCATCGCCTTCCTGATCACCAGCGACGAGGAAGGCCCGGCCCAGCACGGCACCAAGGCAGTGGTCGAACGCCTGGCCGCGCGCGGCGAACGCCTGGACTGGTGCATCGTCGGCGAGCCGTCGAGCACCTCGCTGGTTGGCGATACAGTCAAGAACGGCCGCCGCGGCTCGCTCGGCGCCAAGCTGACGGTACGCGGTGTGCAGGGCCACGTGGCCTACCCGCACCTGGCGAAGAACCCGATCCACCTGGCCGCCCCGGCACTGGCCGAGTTGGCCAGCGAACACTGGGACGACGGCAACGCCTTCTTCCCGCCAACCAGCTTCCAGGTCTCCAACCTGAATTCCGGTACCGGCACCACCAACGTGATCCCAGGTGAGCTGCAGGCGATCTTCAACTTCCGCTTCTCCACCGAGTCCACGGTCGAAGGCTTGCAGCAGCGGGTCAACACGATCCTCGACAAACATGGCCTGGACTATCACGTGGAGTGGGCCTTGTCCGGCTTGCCGTTCCTCACCGAACCCGGCGCCCTGCTCGACGCCGTAGCCGCCAGCATCAAGCGCGTGACCGGCCGCGAAACCCAGCCCTCGACCAGCGGCGGCACCTCCGATGGACGCTTTATCGCCACCCTCGGCACCCAGGTGGTCGAACTCGGCCCGGTCAACGCCACCATCCACCAGATCAACGAGCGCGTGCTGGCCAGCGATCTGGAGGTGCTGACCGAGATTTACTATCAGACCCTCGTCAAGCTTCTCGCCTGAAAATCCATGACTATGTCTACTGCGCACCCCGATAGCTGCGTTGGGCGGTACTCGCTCCTCGCCTATCTAACTGATATGTCTGATATGTCTCGTCGCTGCGTTCCGTCCGCCTTGCTCTCGGGTTGCTCGCTACGACATTTCCACGGATTTTTCGCATGCTGACCTGCCCCCTCTGCCAAGGCGCCTTGAGCGCCGTCGACAACGGCGTGATCTGCCCGGCCGGGCATCGTTTCGACCGCGCGCGCCAGGGCTACCTGAACCTGCTGCCGGTGCAGCACAAGAACAGCCGCGACCCTGGCGACAACGCCGCCATGGTCGAGGCCCGCCGACGCTTTCTCGATGGCGGCCACTATGCGCCGCTGGCCAGGCGCCTGGCCGAACTGGCCGCGGGTTACGCCCCCGGGCGCTGGCTGGATATTGGCTGCGGTGAGGGTTACTACACCGCACAACTTGCCGATGCCCTGCCCGATGCCGACGGTTATGCCCTGGATATCTCCCGTGAAGCGATCAAACGTGGCTGCAAGCGTTCGCCGCAGCTGACCTGGCTGGTTGCCAGCATGGCCCGGGTGCCGCTGGCCGACGCCAGCTGCCAACTGCTCGCCAGCGTGTTCAGCCCGCTCGACTGGCAGGAAGCAAAACGCCTGCTCGCCCCCGGCGGCGGCCTGCTGCGCATGGGCCCGACCCGCGAACACCTGATGCAACTGCGGCACAAGCTGTATGACGAAGTCCGCGATTACGACGACCAGAAGCACCTCGAACTGATCCCTGCGGGCATGCGCCTGGCCCACAGCGAAACCCTGAGCTTCGAGCTGCAACTGAGCAGCAGCGAGGCTCGCGCCGACCTGCTGGCGATGACGCCCCATGGCTGGCGCGCCAGCGCCGAACGGCGCGCCGCAGTAATCGCCGAACCTTTAGAGGTGACGGTTGCCATACGCTACGATTGGATCGAGCGCACAGGCCGTTGAAAAACTACTGCGCTTGACTATGCCGCGTTGGGATCAGGCTTTAAATGCTCATGTACGTACAGCTGTACACTCCGCTTTTGACTCACTACGTTCGCCCTGCGGGCCAGCCTTTGGCTGTTACTCCGCTTCGCTACGTTTCGCCTGATCCCGCCTGGCTACGCGCCCCGGCCTAGCCTTCGCTCGCTACGTTTTTCAAACGGCCTACCAAGCCCCGAAATAGAGAATGACCATGCGCCAACCGGATATCGAGATTTACCTGAAAGATGCCGATCACCACGCCATCGCCGTGTGGCTGAGCGAAGCGCTCGGCCCGTGCACGCCCTGGCAGCAGAAAGGCCAGACCTTCAAGTGCCTGGCCGGCGATGTGCCGGTGACCTGGCTACCGAAAGCCGTCGGCAAGTGGCATAGCCTCTACTTGGAAAGCGCCGCCACACCCTGGACGGACGACCTGACCTGCGCCCAGGCGGCTTTTGCCGCGCTCGACGTCGAAGTACGCTGCGCCCCGGGCAGCTGGCAGGAAGAGGAAAACGTCGAACAAGCCGACCGCTGGATGCGCATCAGCGCCGATGGCGTCGAGGAAATCACCTGGCGCACCGGCTGAGACACAAGCGCGGCGCCTAGCGCCTGCGGGCAAGGACACACGAAAAAGCCCGTCATCGACGGGCTTTTTCGTTGCTACAGAGACGGCTTGCGCCCTTCCATCAAGGTGCGTGGCCAATCAACCGTGCTTGCGCCGCCGCCACAGCCACAACGCCAGCACGCCGAACGTCAGCAACAGCGGCATCAGGGCGATATTGACGAACTTCAACGTGCGCCCCAGCGCCTCGATATCGGCGTTCAGCTGGTAACGCACCTCGCGCAGTTCCTTGCGGATCTTCAGCTTCTCCTGAAGGAACTGGCGCACCGTGGCCTGCTGTTCCGGGGTCAGCTCCGGCACCTTGCTCGGGTCGTCGCGCTGCTGCAAGACGGCGAGCTTCTGCTCGGTGTCCGCCAGCCGCGCCTGCAGGGCCTGCTCCTTCTCGCGAAAACGTACCTCGGCCTCACGCTGCAATGCCTCGACCACCTCGAACGGACGGGTGAAACGTCCGCGTGAACGCACGCTGATCAGCGCCTCGGAGCCGGCCAGGTTATCCAACGCATTAATCGCGAAACCCGCGTTGTCCGCCCACGGCTGCGGAATGCGCTGGCCGAAGAAGTCCTGCACCTGCACCCACATGCGGTCGGTGAGCATATCGGTATCGGCGACCACGATGACGTTGATGTTGTCCGCCTGCTTGAGCCCGTCCTTGCGCCCTTCGATGCCGTCCGGGTAGGCCGACTGCGCCGGGCCGTCAATCCGCGCGGCGATGGTGTAGCGTTCGCCGGTCGGCTGCAGTTCGCGAATCAGTTCTTCCGGGTTCTGCAGCATGGCGAAGCGCTTCGCGTCGAACGGCATGGCGTACTGCGAACTCTGCAGCAGCGGGATGAAACGGGTCTTGGCCCCCTCCAGCGGCTCGAGCATACCGGCGGCGGCCACGGTCAGGTTCTCCAGCGCGGCGGTGCTGATATCGTCCTGATCCAGGGCGCCCTTGGGCAGGCTCAGCCAGGCGGCATGCCGCACCGGCCGACGATCCTGACCCATGCTCACCGACATGGCGTAGGAGCCATCGCCGAGCACCTGATCCGGCACCATGCGCAGGCCCCAGGCCTTGAACAGCGGCTCGAGATCGGAGGACTTGCCGAGGACCCTCTCGCCGGGCATCTCAGCCTGGGTATCGGCCTCACTGAACGGATCGACGAAAGTCAGCAGCTTGCCGCCGCGCAGGACGAACTGGTCGATGGCGTAGAGGGTCTGTTGCGGCAACTGCTTGGGGTGCACCAGCAGCAGTACCGAGACATTCTCGGGGATCAGGTCGACGCCGGCCTTCAGGCTCTCGATCTGGAACAGCTGGCGAATTTCTTCCATGACCATCCACGGCGGCGTCGGCTGGCGTGACGCCATGTCGAAGCCGCCATTGATCTGCAGTCCGGACAAAACGCCGACCACCGGCCGCTCCGGTTTGGCCAGGCTCTGCAGCAGACGGCTGAGCTCGTATTCGAGGAACTCCTCCTGATCAAGGGCGAAGAAGGGGATCACCTGCACATCGCCCGCAGCGTTCTTGCCGGCCAGGCCGAAGTAGATCGAATCGCCGCCCTGCTGCAGAGGAATGGCCTGCAGGCCGAACTCGGCGGCCTTGTCCTCCTCCGCGGAGAAGGGCTCGGGGTCGATGATGTTCAGTTTGAGCTTGTCACCCGCCTCACGTTGGTAGGCCTGGAGCATTTCCTCGACGCGCTTGGCGTAGGTGCGCAGCGCCGGCAGGTCCTTGGTGGCCGTGTCGGAGTAGAAGAAGCTCAGCGCCACCGGCTCATCCAGCTCGGTAAGTATCTGCTTGGTACCGGAGGAGATGGTGTAGAGCTTCTGCTCGGTCAGATCCAGGCGTGCACCGGTCAGGCTCAGGCTGGAGAACAGGTTGAATGCGAGAAACGCCAGGGCGATAAGCACGAGCCCGGCGCCGGAAACCATCAGCTTTTTCATGGGCGCCCTCAATCGGCTTTCTTCAGGTCGATGACCACCGCCGTCGCGGCCAACCAGGCCGCGATCAGGGTGAGGAAATACAGCACGTCACGCAGGTCGATCACGCCCTTGCTGATGGCATCGAAACGGGTCAGGAAGCTCAGCGACGCCACCGCGTCGATCAGCCATTGCGGTGCCCAGCCACTGAAGCCGTCGAGCACCATGGGAAAGCCGCTGACGATAAACAGGAAGCACACGCTGACTGCCAGGATAAAGGCGATCACCTGGTTCTTCGCCAACGCCGACATGCACGAGCCGATGGCCAGATAAGCGCCGGCCAGCAACCAACTGCCGATGTAGCCGGTGGCAATGGCGCCGTTGTCCGGCTCGCCCAGGTAGTTGACGGTGATGATCATCGGGAAGGTCAGCAGCAGCGCCAGGCCGGCGAAGGCCCAGGCGGCGAGGAACTTGCCGGTGACCGCCTCGAAGCGGGTGATCGGCAAGGTCATCAGCAGCTCGATGGTGCCGGACTTGCGCTCCTCGGCCCACAGACGCATGGCGATGGCCGGCACTAGAAACAGGTACAACCAGGGATGGAAACCGAAGAACGGCGCCAGATTGGCCTGACCACTCGCGAAGAAACCGCCCAGGTAGAAGGTGAACACCCCGGACAGGACCAGGAAGATCACGATAAATACATAGGCCAGCGGCGTGCTGAAGTAGCTCGCCAGCTCGCGTTTGAACAGCACCGGTAACTGCCTCATACCACCTCTCCACGGGTCAGACGGCGGAACACTTCGTCCAGCCGGCCGCGCTCGACATTCAACTCCTTAACTCGCCAGCCGCGCTGAGCGATCAGCGCATTGACCTGCGCGAAGATCACTTCGCCCGGCTTGGCCAGCACGCTGAGGCTGTGCTCACGCTCGTTCTCTTCCACCGCGAGCACGCCCGGCAATGCCGCCAGCGCCACCCGATCCAGTGGCTCTTCGGCCACCAGGGTGACCGCTTGGTGATAGCGCGAGCGGCTTTCCAATTCCAGCGGCGTGCCATCGGCGAGCAGCTTGCCGTGGGCGATCACCACCGCACGGGTGCACACGGCTGAAACCTCTTCAAGAATATGGGTGGAGATGATCACGATCTTGTCGTAGGCCAGGCTCTGGATCAGCTTGCGTACCTGGTGCTTCTGGTTCGGATCAAGGCCATCGGTGGGCTCGTCGAGGATCAGTACCTTGGGGTCATGCAGGATCGCCTGGGCTAGGCCGACCCGGCGTTTGAAGCCCTTGGACAGGGTCTCGATGGACTGTTCGAGGACATTTTCCAGCTCGACCTGAGCCACTGCCTTGGCCACTCGCTGACGCTTCGCCGCACCCTTGAAGCCGCGCACCTCGGCGATGAAGTCGAGAAAACCGCGCACCGTCATGTCGCCATAACAGGGCGCGCCTTCGGGCAAGTAACCGATCTGGCGCTGGGCCTTGAGGGTATCTCTCTGGATATCGAAGCCGAGAATGCTCGCCGTACCGGACGTTGGCGCAAGAAAACCGGTGAGCATCTTCATGGTGGTGGACTTGCCGGCACCGTTCGGGCCGAGAAAGCCCAACACTTCCCCCCGCTCGACGCTGAAGGACAGGTCGTCCACCACCGTGTGCTGTGCGAAACGCTTGGTTAGATTGCTTATCTCGATCATGGTCCCTCACCCGTGCGCTAACAGATCCTGCTCGCGGCCCGTATAGAGCAGCGAAACGGCCTTTAAATGCCGGCGGGACTATAAGGAGTCGAGCACCGACAGTGCAAGCCAAGAACCCGCAAGGCATGCCCTTGACGCAAGATTGCTCCGCAGGATGGGTTAGCCGCCCAGGCGCTGGCTGCCAAGAGCGCATTTCAAGCGCGGCGTAACCCAGCATGGCGGCGGGCCTGCTGACACCGTGCTGGCTTACGCGGCGTCTTCAACCCAGGTTTGCTTCAGGCACGCGCCCCTCCGCCGACCTGCGCGCCCGGCCCAACGCTTCAACCAACCGGCCCATGACAAGCTTTTGCCGGCACGCCAGCGATCCGGCACACTAGCCGCCCCGAGCAATTGCTCGTTTGCACAGTCAGCAGACTCCGTATGACCCGCTCCCCGTTTCGCCGCCTCGTGTTCGGTACCCTGCGCCGCCTGCTGTACCTCTGGGTGCGTTCGGAAACCATCAACCAGTCGGCCTTCACCCTCAAGCTCGACCGCAGCAAGCCAGTGTTCTATGTGCTGCAACTGCCGTCCTTGAGCGATCTGGCGGTGGTCGATACGGAATGTCGCAAGGCCGGCCTGCCGCGCCCGATATTGCCGGTCGCGGTGGGCGATCTGCTGGAGCCGGCGGCGTTCTTCTACTTGACCCCGGAGCCGGACTGGCTCGGCCGCCAGGACAAGCGCGGCATTGCGCCGACCCTGCAACGCCTGATCAGCGCCCTTAGCCAGCATGCCGTGGACGATGCCCAGATCATCCCGGTCAGCGTGTTCTGGGGCCAGTCGCCGGATCGGGAAACCAGCGCCTGGAAGCTGCTGTTCGCCGACAGCTGGGCGGTCACCGGGCGTCTGCGCCGGTTGGTGAGCATCCTGATTCTGGGGCGCAAGACCCGCGTACAGTTCTCCACGCCGATTCACCTGCGCGAGCTGGTCGAGCAGGACAAGGGCCACGAGCGCACCCTGCGCATGGTTCAGCGCATCCTGCGCGTACACTTTCGCAACCAGAAGGCCGCGGTCATCGGCCCGGACGTGTCGCACCGGCGCAACCTGGTCAAGGGTCTGGTGCACGGCCCGCAGGTTCGCCAGGCGATCATCGAGGAAGCCGAGCGTGAAGGTATCAGCCTTGAAAAAGCCGAAAGCCAGGCCCTGCGTTACGGCAACGAAATCGCCTCGGACTACACCTACACGGTGATCCGCTTCCTCGAACTGCTGCTCAGCTGGTTCTGGAACAAGATCTACGACGGCATCAAGGTCAATCACATCGAAGGCGTACAGGAGGTCGCCCAGGGTCACGAGGTAATCTACGTACCCTGCCACCGCAGCCATATCGACTACCTGCTGCTGTCCTACCTGCTGTTTCGCAACGGCTTGACCCCGCCGCATATCGCCGCCGGGATCAACCTCAACATGCCGATCATCGGCGGCCTGCTACGCCGTGGCGGCGCCTTCTTTATGCGCCGCACCTTCAAGGGCAACCCGCTGTACACCGCGGTGTTCAACGAATACCTGCACAGCCTGTTCAGCAAGGGCTTCCCGGTCGAGTACTTCGTCGAAGGCGGCCGCTCGCGCACCGGCCGCATGCTCCAGCCGAAGACCGGCATGCTCGCCATCACGATGCGTAGCTTCCTGCGCAGCCACCGCCTGCCGGTGGTGTTCGTGCCGGTGTATGTCGGCTACGAACGGGTGCTGGAAGGCCGCACCTACCTGGGCGAGCTGCGCGGCGCGAGCAAGAAGAAGGAGTCGATCTTCGATATCTTCAAGGTCATAGGCGCGCTCAAGCAGCGCTTCGGCCAGGTCTGGGTGAATTTCGGCGAGCCAATCAAGCTGGCCGAGTTCCTCGACCAGCAACAACCGGACTGGCGCAGCCAGGACCTCGCACCGCATTACCGGCCAAGCTGGCTGAACGAGGCCACCAGCAAGCTCGGCCAACGCGTGGCGCAACACCTCAACGAAGCGGCGGCGATCAACCCGGTCAACCTGGTGGCCCTGGCGCTGCTGTCCACCAGCAAGCTGGCCCTCGACGAACCCGCCTTGGCGCGGGTGCTGGATCTCTACCTGGCGCTGCTACGCCGCGTACCCTACTCGCCGCACTGCACCCTGCCGGAGGGCGACGGCCAAGCGCTGATCGAGTACGTGCAGGCCATGGGCCTGTTGGCCGAACAGCGCGATGCGCTGGGCAAGATCCTCTATCTAGACGAGCACAACGCCGTCCTGATGACCTACTACCGCAACAATGTGCTGCACATTTTCGCCCTACCCGCGCTGCTGACCAGCTTCTTCCAGAGCAGCGCGCGGATCAGCCGCGAACAGATCCTGCGCTATACCCGCGCGCTCTACCCTTACCTGCAAGCCGAGTTGTTCATGCGCTGGAACCTGGACGAGTTGGACGCCGTGGTCGACCAATGGCTGGCCGCCTTCGTCGAGCAGGGCCTGCTCACCTTCGAGGCCGACGTCTATGTACGCCCGGTTCCCAGCTCGCGGCATTTCGTCCTGCTAACCCTGCTCTCGCGCACCATCGCCCAGACCCTGCAGCGTTTCTACATGGCCACCGCCCTGCTGCTCAATGCCGGCCAGCACGCGATCAGCGCCGAGGAACTGGAAGACCTGTGTACCGTGATGGCCCAGCGCCTGTCGATCCTGCATGGCCTCAACGCCCCGGAATTCTTCGACAAGAGCCTGTTCCGCCACTTCATTCAGACCCTGCTCGACCAGAGCGTGCTGCGCCAGGACCCGGCCGGCAAACTCAGCCACCACCCGTTGCTCAACGAACTCGCCGAAGGCGCCGCCAAGCGCGTGCTACCGGCAGAGATTCGCCTGTCGATCCGTCAGGTGGCCATGGACAGCAGCGAGGATGTGCCGGAGCCGGTTTAACCGGGTGCCGGGCCGCCCCTCCTACAGAGTCGTGCGGCACCGGCCGCGGGGGCCATCGCTGAGCAGCATAAAGCTTGTTGCAGCCTCACGATCAGCCACCCCAGTTCATGCACCTTGCTCCTGGCACGCCAGGGCACTGCGCAGCAGGGCCGGCTGCATCGGCCGATCGAGGAAATAGCCCTGGGCTTCCTCGCAGTCGTATCGCTGGAGAATATCGAGTTGTTCTTGCGACTCCACACCCTCGGCCGTCACGGTCAGGGAGAGCGCCCGGCCGAGTCCGATGATCGCCTTGATGATTGCCTGGCTGTTCTCGCAACCGTCCAGGTCGGAGACGAAACTGCGATCGATCTTCAACCCATCGAAAGGGAATGTGCGCAGATAGCCGAGGGACGAATAGCCGGTGCCAAAGTCATCCATGGACAGCCTGACGCCCAAGTCCTTGAGTGCCTGCATGATCACCAGCGCGCCCTCGGCATCCTCGAGCAAGACACTCTCGGTGAGCTCCAATTCCAATCTCGACGGCGGCAGGCCGGTTTCGGCAAGGGCGGCCGTCACCCGCGCCACCAATTGCCCATGCTGGAACTCAACCGGTGAGAGGTTCACCGAAACGATCAGTTCCTCGCTCCAGCTCATGGCTTCCATGCAGGCGGCATGCAACACCCAGGAACTCAGGGGCACGATCAAGCCGGTGGTCTCGGCGATTGAAATAAAGCTATCGGGGCTCAACAGTCCGCGTTGCGGGTGCTGCCAGCGAACCAGCGCCTCGGCCGCGACCATGCGCTTGCTGTTGACGCTGTAACGGGGCTGCAGGAGCAGGCGCAGCTCGTCGTGCTGCAAGGCCTGGCGCAAATCGTGTTCGAGCTGACGGCGCTCGACGACCCGCTCGTTCATGTCGCTGGCATAAAAACACCAGGTATTGCGCCCGGCCCCCTTGGCCTCGTACAGCGCGATATCCGCATACCGGAGCAACTCGTCCGCCTGGGCCGCGTCGGTGGGCGCCATGGCCACGCCAATGCTGGTGCCGATAAAAATACTGTGGTTATCGATCTCGAATGGCCGTTCGATGCTGGCGATCAAACGCTCGCACAGATGCTCCACTTCCTCCTGAGCAGATATGCCACTGACAATCAGAATGAACTCATCACCCCCCAGGCGGGCAACCAGATCGCCCTCGCGCAGGCACAGGCGCAGGCGCCGGGAAACCTCGTTGAGCACCCGGTCGCCGACCTCATGGCCGAAAGAGTCGTTGACTGGCTTGAAGCGGTCGAGGTCGAGGCTGAGCATGACCAGCGGATTTTTCGCAGTGGGTAGCGCCTTGAGTTTGCCGTCGAGGAACTCCTGCATGCGGTTGCGGTTCGGCAGGCCGGTCAGCGCATCATGCAGCGACAGGTGTTCGATGCGCGCCCGCGCCTCGACCTCTTCGGTGATGTCGCTGGCAGTACCGCGGTAACCGCCGGTAACCTGCGCATCGGCAACGGTTCGCATGGAGAGTCGACAGGTGCGCAAACGGCCATCCTGGGCGCGGTAATGACATTGCCGGGTGCCATTGGAGGCCCTGCTCTTGCGCTTGCTCAGCCAGGTGGATAGACCACCGGGACACTCGATGAACTCATCGATCTGGCGCCCCAACCAATCGCTCTCGGCATGCCCGGTCACCACCTGAAAGCGTGCGGAAAGGTAGGTCAGACGCAGCGCGGTATCGACCTCCCAAATCCAGTCCGAGGCGGCTTCGGCGACATCGCGAAAGCGCGCCTCACTGGCCGCCTGGGCCAGTTTGCTGGTGTACAGGGAAGCATAGCTGGCATCCATCTCGCGCGCGGAAGCCATGGCCCGGCGCAGGGTCAACCAGGTGACCAGCGCAAAAATGCTCCCGGCCAAGGCCAGCAGCGGCAGAATCAGGTAAAGCAACTGATCACCAGGCCGGGCCGGCTGCCAACGCAACAGCAGCTGCTCGTCGTTGAGGGTGGCCAGGGGCAACGAGGACGCGCCTGGCGCATCGGCTGCAGCGCTGGCCACCTGCAACCTGTCGATACCGAAATCCGCTCCAAGCGCCTGCAGCTTGTCCGGCCCGAGTCGATCGACGAAGAGCAAAACGGATGTCGGTCCCGGCACTTCGACTACCTGCGGATCGCCTCCGGGGGTAAAGCCCGCAGCAGCAACCAGCGCCGGCTGACCGGCTATTTGCACAAAGCCCACGACCGGTTCTGCATCCCCGGCCTGCTCACGTGCCTGTGCGAGCAGGCCGGCTATGTCTTGCTGGAGCCATTGCCCCACCGAGGTTGCCACACGCTGACCGTCGACCACCGCATAAGAGGTAGTACCGTCGGCAGCGACGACAAACAGACCCTCAAAGGCGAAATCATCAAACAGGCTGGGCCCCATGTTCTGTCGCGTATAGGCCCACTCAAGATCGACTGCGGTATGCAGATTTTGGTAAGCATCCCCCCAAAAGGCGTAGTCGCTGATAATCGTCAGCATCGACTTCTGCCGGGCCTGGGTGGCCTTTTCCACATAGAACCGGCCTTGTTCGAGCGCTCGAGTATTCTGCTGCAGCGCAATCTGCACCAACGCCGCACTGGCCACGACGAACAGCACCAACAGCAAGGCTGAGAGAAGCAGCAACGCCCGGCGGGTGGCACTCGAATTGGCGACGCCGATGGCCGGTTGACGGGACAGTTCTGCTGTTGGCGACATGGAAAATCCTCGAGCGATTGGTGATGCGGCGCAAAGCAGGTGCAAGCCAGGGGATACGCGAGCGTGAAGGCACTATGCCATCACCTCTGTTAACGCCAGCAGCAAAGCGTCCCCGCGCACTCATTGACTGCGCCACAGTGTCGCCAAAGGCGTTGAGAAAATCGTGAACGAACGTCATATCCGTTGAAAAATTACGGCTGTAGATCGGACCGCGCCGGCGCAGCGCAGCCAAGCTGTGGGGTCTTGGGCTTTATCCACAATATGATAAACACGGCACCGCCGACGTTTGGCGGTTAAAGCGGGTCGCTACAGGCAAAGAGCGAACCAGAATCGGGCAGCGCGGCGAGCGCAGGAGAAAGTCCGTCGTTATGGCTGCCCTGCGGGTCGATGCCGATCGAACCCGAACCAACAGGATTGATTCAGCAGGACATCGACTACCCGCTATTCTGAAATCTGCCGGATATCCAGCAGCACCCACACCTCGTAGCCCTTGGCGCGTGCGGATTTTTCGGCCTCGAGCTGAGCGGTCAGCGTGCTGATCGAACTCGAACGATGCTCGAAGCGGAAAGTCGGGCCACCGTTCTTGCGCACGCTCAGTTCGACGAGCGTGTAACTGGACGCGGGCTTTGACTGTGATTGTGGTTGTTTCGGTAGAGCTGGGTCGAGGCCGAGGGCGCGGCGCATCTCGCCTTCGGAGAGGTTGGTTTCGGTCAAGCTAGAGCCCTATTGCAATTATGAGTGTCATTGTTGAGCAGGACTTTGCAGGACATTCGCGACAAAGTGCTGCGAGGACGGCGAATCTCGCCGATACATCGCAAATCAAAGTAGATAGTGACACGTCGCCATAAAGAAGTGGATACACAGAACGTTATCTAGCGGCCTGTCGGGCTTAACACTGTCCTACTGCGAAAAAGCCGGACCTGATCATTTTTTACGCGCCATTTCGTTGAATAGAGCCACTATTCGCCTCAAAAGCGCGCAAAAACTGTGTTAACCCGGACTTCCCCTCGCTACAGACGGTCAAGTCCGACAGGCTGCTAGCCCGACTTGCGACTTGCGCCGCCACTCAACCCGACCAACGGACTCGCGCCACGCCAGGCAAAGATTGTCTAGGCTGTAATTGCCGATCTTGCCAACGCAGTCATCTCGTCTGGAGGTTCGCCATGCAACTCCAAGGTTCCTGCCATTGCGGCGCGGTGGTGTTCAGCCTGAGCAGTGCCCACCCTTATCCCTACCAGCGTTGCTACTGCTCGATTTGCCGCAAAACCCAGGGCGGCGGCGGTTACTCGATCAACCTCAGCGGCGCGGCACACAGCCTGATAGTCACCGGGCGCAAGCAGGTCGCCATCTATCGCGCCAAGATCAAGCGCGAAGGCGAGCGCCGCGCCCATACCAGCAGTGCCGAGCGGCATTTCTGCCGACTGTGCGGCAGCGCCCTGTGGCTCTTCAGCCCAGAGTGGCCGGAGCTGATTCACCCCTTCGTCTCGGCTATCGACACGCCGCTGCCGGTGCCGCCGGAACACACCCACCTGCTGCTCGACTCGAAAGCCTCCTGGGTCGAAGTCAATGTGCGGCCCGGCGATCAACAATTCGACGGTTACCCCGAAGAATCCATCGCCCAGTGGCATGTACGCCTTGGCCTGAGTCGCTGAGCGCTGGCCAGCCGCGGAGCCAGGCAAGTGCCCGACGCCTCCGGGCGGCAGGTTTGGTCGACCCCGGCAGTGCGGGTAAGATGGCGGAATGATTAAACACAGCCCAACGTTTTCACTCGATCATGAGCGCCTGCTCGACGCCCTCGTCGCCACCGATAAGCTGCTGATCATTCAGGACCTGGACGGCGTCTGCATGGGCCTGGTGCGCGACCCGCTGACCCGGACCATCGAACGGCGTTATGTGCAGGCAGCCCGTCAGCTGGCGGGGCACTTCTTCGTCCTGACCAACGGCGAACACATCGGCAGGCGCGGGGTGAACGGCATCGTCGACAACGCCCTCGCAGCCCCCGCCCAGGCCCGCGAGCAAGGTCTCTACCTACCCGGGCTAGCGGCCGGCGGCGTACAACTGCAGGATCGCCACGGCGAGGTTTCCCACCCTGGCGTAAGCGAGGCGGAACTGGCCTTTCTGCAGACGCTACCGGGCAAGGCCGAGCGCTTCCTCGGCGAACTGCTGGCCGCACCGCCCTATTCGCTCACCGCATCCGAGATCGCCGCCCTGGTTAGCGCCAGCGTACTGGACAACCTCGCCTCACCAACCCTCAACATCAACAGCCTCTACCAGCATTTCAGCGACCAACCGGCGCTCTACCAGCAGCTGCAGCACGCAGTCGAAGGCTTCATGGCGCACCTGCTGCAACAGGCCGCCGCCTGCCAACTGCAGGAGTCCTTCTTCGTCCACTACGCACCCAATCTCGGCAGCGACGCCCAGGGCCTGGAACGGGTCAAATACAGTACCGGCGACAACGCCGGCACCACCGATTTCCAGTTCATGCTCAAGGGGGCGATCAAGGAAGTCGGCGTACTGGTGATTCTCAATCACTACTATCACCAACACACCGGGCACTACCCGCTGGGCGCCGACTTCAACGCCCGCCAGGCCCCGCGCGAGCGCGACGCGCTGTTGCAACTGGCGCGCGAGCGCTTCGACCCGGCCCAGATGCCGCACATCGTCGGCGTGGGCGACACGGTCACCTCGGCCACTCGCACGCTGGATGGCCAGACCGAGCAACTGCGCGGCGGCAGCGACCGCGGCTTCCTGACCCTGGTGCAAGAGCTGGGCAAGGCCTTCGACAGCGACAACTGCGTGGTCTATATCGACAGCAGCGGCGGCGAGGTCGATCGCCCGGGCCTGGATGCGGCGCACCTGCAGCGCAGGGCGAGCGAGCCGAGCCTGGAACCCTGGGCGGCAGCCGAGGGCATCAGCGACCCCGCCGACCCACTCGCTCTGGATGTGGTGTTCTGTGCTGGCCATGGCCAATATGTCACGTTTTTCTGCACCCTGGCCGAGCGCTACGCGGGGCGTAGCCGGGCTGCCCAGTGAATGTCCTTGAAGTGGCCAACCCTGAGTTTGCCGCTCAACTCTTCAGCCGGTAACCGGTCTTGAAGATCCAGCCAACGGTGAGCACGCACAGCAGCAGGAAGGCGAAGATCATGCCCAGGCTGAGCACCACGTTGACGTCGGAGACGCCGTAGAAGCTCCAGCGGAAGGCGCTGATCAGGTACACCACCGGGTTGAACAGGGTGATGGTCTGCCACGTGGGCGGCAACATGCTGATCGAGTAGAAACTGCCACCGAGGAAGGTCAGCGGCGTGACGATCAGCGCCGGGACTATCTGCAATTTCTCCCAGCCGTCGGCCCAGACGCCGATGATGAAACCGAACAGGCTGAAGGTCAGCGCGGTCAGCACCAGCAAGGCCAGCATCCACACCGGATGAAAAATCTCGAAATCGACGAACAGCCGCGCCGTGACCAGAATCACCAGCCCCAGCACGATCGACTTGGTCGCCGCCGCGCCGACATAGCCGAGCAGAATTTCCAGGTAGGACACCGGTGCCGAGAGCAGCTCGTAGATGCTGCCGGAATACTTGGGCATGTAGATGCCGAAGGAGGCATTGGAGATGCTCTCGGTGAGCAGTGCCAGCATGATTAGCCCCGGCACGATGAAGGCGCCGTAGCTGACCCCGTGCACCTCGGTCATGCTGCTGCCGATGGCCGAACCGAACACCACGAAGTACAGCGAGGTGCTGATCACCGGGGTGGCGATGCTCTGCAACAGGGTGCGCCAGGTGCGCGCCAGCTCGAACAGGTAAATAGCCTTGATGGCATAAAAATTCATACACGCGCCTCATCAGGTTGTTCATCCGCTATTGCGCTCGGCCATGCGGCGTTGCTCATTACGCGGCTCAACGACCTGATACCAAATTAACGAAGATGTCTTCCAACGAACTCTGGCTGGACTGCAGATCCTTGAAGTCGATGCCGTGCTGGGCCAGGTCCTTGAGCAGTTCGGCGATGCCGGTGTGCTCGCGCTGGGCGTCGAAGGTGAACACCAGGGTGTGGCCTTCATCGGCCAGCTCCAGCGCATGGCCGGTGAGTTCGGCGGGTATGCTCGCCAGCGGCTGCTGCAGATGCAGGGTCAGTTGCTTCTTACCGAGCTTGTGCATCAGCACCTGCTTGTCCTCCACCAGGATGATCTGGCCCTGGCTGATGATGCCGATGCGGTCGGCCATCTCCTCGGCCTCCTCGATGTAGTGGGTGGTGAGGATGATGGTCACCCCGCGGGCGCGCAGGCCGCGGACCATGGCCCACATGTCGCGGCGCAGCTCGACGTCGACCCCGGCGGTGGGTTCGTCGAGAAACAGGATCTGCGGCTCATGCGACAGCGCCTTGGCGATCATCACCCGGCGCTTCATGCCGCCGGACAGCTCCATGATCTTGGCGTCGCGCTTGTCCCACAGCGAGAGGTCGCGCAGCAGGCGCTCCAGGTAGGCCGGATCGGGCTTCTTGCCGAACAGGCCGCGGCTGAACTTGACCGTGGCCCAGACGGTTTCGAACACGTCGCTGACCAGCTCCTGGGGCACCAGGCCGATCTGCGAGCGGGCCGCGCGATAGTCCGTAATGATGTCGTGACCGTCGACCAGCACCCGCCCGCCGCCCGGATTGACGATGCCGCAGATGATGCTGATCAGGGTGGTCTTGCCGGCGCCGTTGGGGCCGAGCAAGGCGAATATCTCGCCCTTGCGGATATCCAGGTCGATGCTTTGCAGCGCCGGATGGCCGGAGGCGTAGGTCTTGCTCAGTTGCTGGATGGAGATCACCGGTTGCACGGGATGGCCTTGCCTGGAAGAGAGAAAGGCAGAGTGTAAGTAACTTGGGGTGGGGTGAGGCAAGTGCCGCCTGGTTTGCACCTTAGCCAAGCACCCGCGAGCGGGCTTAGGACAAGGGCATCTGCTCGGCCAAAAAATCGATCAGGCTGCGCACCGAGGGCAGCAAGCCGCGGCGCGAGGGGAACAGCGCATGCACCACGCCGCAGCGCGGTGCCCACTGCGGCATGATGTCGAGCAGCCGACCTTGCGCCAGTTCCTGCTCGACCACCATGCACGGCAACTGCACCAGGCCAACGCCGCGTAGCGCGGCCTGCAGCAGGGTCGTCATGTCGTCGCTGATCAAGCGCGGTTGGTGCCGGACCTCGGCCATGGCCCCATTGGGGCCCTCCAGTCGCCACAGATGTTCGCCCGGTTGCCGCCAGTCCAGGCTGGGCAGGCCACTCAGGTCCGCGGGCAGCAAGGGCAAGGCGCGGCCCTTGAGCAACTCGGGGCTGGCGACCAGTCGTTGCGGGCTGTCTGCCAGCACGCGCATCACCAGATCGCTGTTTTCCAGTGGAGGGAAACGCACGCGCAGGGCCAGGTCGAGGCCTTCGCCGATCACGTCGACGTGCCTGTTGGTGGCATCCAGATGCACCTGGACTTTGGGATTGAGGACCATGAAGCGGCCGATCAGGTCGCCAATCCGGTACTGCAGCAAGGTGGTGGGACAGCTCATGCGTACGATGCCCTGGGGTTCCGAGCGCGTGCGTTCGATCACCTCCCGCGCGGCTTGCGCCTCGATCAGCATGGCCAGGCAGTGCCGGTAATACTCCTGACCGATCTCGGTAACCGAGAAGTGCCGCGTCGTGCGCTGCAGCAGGCGCACACCCAAGCGCTCCTCGAGCAGGGCAATGCGCCGACTGAGTTTGGACTTGGGTGTATGCAGCGCCCTGCCTGCCGCCGCAAAACCACCGTGTTCGACGACTTGGGCGAAGTAGTAGAGGTCGTTGAGGTCGTCCACCAGTGTTCTCCTTATAGAACGCTGAGACTGATTTACTCAGTCTACCGGGATAGCTGTTGCACTCCTAAGCTGTTGTGCATACACAGAGGAGGCATCTCATGAAAAAGATTCTTGGCCTTTACAGCAGCCCTAAGCAGCACTGGGTCGGTGACGGTTTTCCGGTTCGCTCGCTGTTTTCCTATGACAGCCTGGGCCAGCACATCAGCCCGTTTCTGCTGCTCGACTATGCCGGTCCGCATGAGTTCGCCCCGACGCAGCAGCCGCGCGGTGTCGGCCAGCATCCGCACCGCGGTTTCGAAACCGTGACCATCGTCTACCAGGGCGAACTGGAGCACCGTGACTCGACTGGCAGCGGCGGCCTGATCGGCCCCGGCGACGTGCAGTGGATGACCGCCGCCTCAGGAATTTTGCATGAAGAATTCCACTCCGCCGCGTTCACCGAGCAGGGCGGCACCTTGGAGATGGTGCAGCTGTGGGTCAACTTGCCGGCCCGCGACAAGCTGGCCGCGCCGGGCTACCAGACCCTTCTCGATCAGGACATTCCGGTAGTGCCGCTCGACGGCGGTGCCGGTTCCCTGCGCCTGATTGCCGGCGAGTTTGCCGGGCAACAGGGGCCGGCACACACCTTCACCGCCATGGACGTTTGGGATATCCGCCTGAATGCCGATAAGCCGCTGGCCTTGCCAGTCGCCGAGGGGCGCAGCACGGCGCTGATCGTATTGCGCGGCAGCGTGCTGGTGAATGGCAGCCAGCTGGTCAGGGAGGCGCAGATGGTGCTGCTCGACCGCGCCGGCGACGAGCTGTTGCTGGAAGCCAACAACCAGGCGCTGGTGCTGCTGCTCAGTGGCGAGCCGATCGATGAGCCGGTGGTCGGTTACGGCCCCTTCGTGATGAACAGCCAGGCCGAAATTGCCCAGGCGGTTAAGGACTTGCAGAGCGGCTCGTTCGGCCAACTACCGGCCTAACGGTCATCCGCCGCCGGTCTCACTGCCTAGTCTCAATAGACCGGCTCACCCAGGACCCGTGGCCTAACTCGTCACCCAGACCCGGACCGTCGAAACGGCCCGGGCCTCTCAACCTTTCAAGAGGATCCGCGCATGCATTCCTTCGCAAATATTGCCAACTTCAACGGCCAGAAACCGACGATCGACCCCAGCGACACGGTGATGCTGCTGATCGACCACCAAAGCGGCCTGTTTCAGACAGTCAAAGACATGCCGATGACCGAGCTGCGCGCCAACGCCATCACCCTGGCGAAGATTGCCAGCCTGGCGAAGATCCCGGTGATCACCACTGCCTCGGTGCCCCAGGGACCCAATGGCCCGCTGATTCCCGAGATCCACGAGGCCGCGCCGCACGCCCAGTACGTGGCGCGCAAGGGCGAAATCAATGCCTGGGACAGCCCGGACTTTGTGGCGGCCGTGGAAGCCACCGGCAAGAAGACTCTGATCATCGCCGGCACCATCACCAGCGTGTGCATGGCTTTCCCGAGCATTAGCGCGGTGGCGGCCGGCTACAAGGTGTTCGCGGTGATCGACGCCTCGGGCACTTACTCGAAGATGGCCCAGGAAGTCACCCTGGCCCGGGTGGTCCAGGCCGGCGTGGTGCCCATGGACACCGCGGCGGTTTGTTCGGAGATCCAGCAAACCTGGAACCGTCCTGATGCCGCGCAGTGGGCCGAAGCTTACAGCCATATTTTCCCGCATTACCAGTTGCTGATCGAAAGCTACCTCAAGGCACAAGCCGTGGTGAGCAATCAGGAAGTCCTGGATTCGCAGCGCTAATCCCCCAAGCCCTGCACTGATTGGCGCAGGGTCATCAGCAGAAACAAGGAGAAGCAAAATGACTACCACCTACAAACGTCTCGACAAGAACCAGGCCGCGGTCCTGCTGGTCGACCACCAGACCGGCCTGCTGTCGCTGGTGCGCGACATCGACCCGGACAAGTTCAAGAACAACGTATTGGCCCTGGCCGATCTGGCCAAGTACTTCGAACTGCCGACCATTCTCACCACCAGCTTCGAGAACGGCCCCAACGGCCCGCTGGTGCCGGAGCTCAAGGCGCAGTTCCCGGACGCGCCCTATATCGCCCGCCCCGGCCAGATCAATGCCTGGGACAACGAAGACTTCGTCAAGGCGGTAAAGGCCACCGGCCGCAAGCAGCTGATCATCGCCGGGGTGGTCACCGAGGTCTGCGTGGCCTTCCCGGCGCTGTCGGCGATCGAGGCCGGCTTCGAGGTGTTCGTGGTCACCGATGCCTCCGGTACCTTCAATGAAATCACCCGCCATTCGGCCTGGGACCGTATGTCCGCCTCCGGCGCGCAGCTGATGACCTGGTTCGGTCTGGCCTGCGAGCTGCACCGCGACTGGCGCAACGACATCGAGGGGCTGGGCACGCTGTTCTCCAACCACATCCCCGACTACCGCAACCTGATCAACAGCTACAGCACACTGACCGCGGGCAAGTAAGCGCGCCGACAAGGGCTGCGCTGCGCAGCCCTTGATCTTTGCGCCACTTACAGCTGTTCTTAACAGCCTTGGCAGTCCAGCAGAATAGGAGTTTGCAATGAGCGCAGCGTCAGTCACGGCCTCCCTCGACGGGCAGGCCTATCAGGTCAAACTCAGCGCTGGCGTACACCAATGGCTGGGTGACGAGCCGCAGGCACTCGGCGGTGGCGACACCGGGCCTTCGCCCCATCAGCTGCTGCTATCGGCCCTGGGTGCCTGCACCTCGATCACCGTTGCCATGTACGCGCAACGCAAGGGCATACCGCTGCAGGCCATCGATGTGCAACTGAGCCTGCTGCAGGCGCCCAGTGCGCAGCATCCGCAGACCCGCATCGGTCGAAACATCCACCTGTCGGGCGAGCTGAGCGATGCACAACGCCAGCGCCTGCTGGAAATTGCCAATGTTTGCCCCATCCATAAGCTGCTGAGCGGCGAGATCCTGATCGACAGCCAGCTGGTCGACTGAGGAGCACCGACGTGACAAATTCAGAAATCAAGGTGCTGGGCATCTCCGGCAGCCTGCCCAGTGGCTTCTACAACACGGCCGCCCTGCGCGAGGCGGTCAGGTTCAACACACAGCGGGGATAACGTCATGAGTACCCACGATAACCAATGCCAGCTGTCGTCATCCAGCGATTGCCCGTTAGAAAATGGCCAGCGCAGCATCCAGCGCGTGACCTCGCGTAGCGCCGAGATTGGTGGCGGCATTTCCGTTAGCCGCCTGCTGCCTTCAGCGCAACGGCGAATGATCGGCGCCTGGTGCTTCCTCGACCATGCCGGCCCCGCCACCTTCACCACCGACGCCGGTCTGCGGGTCGGCCCGCACCCACACATCGGCCTGCAGACCTTCACCTGGATGATCGAAGGCGAAGTGCTGCACCGCGACAGCCTGGGTCATGTGCAGACGGTTCGCCCGGGCCAGGTCAATCTGATGACCGCCGGGCGCGGCATCAGCCATAGCGAAGAGTCCTTGCCCACCGAACGGCGCCTGCATGCCGCGCAGCTGTGGATCGCCCTGCCCCGCGCCGAGAGCCAGCGCGCGCCGGCGTTCGAGCACCATCCCGAGCTGCCCTGCTGGGACCAGCACGGCTGCCGCCTCACCTTGCTCGCCGGGCACTACGACGGCCACACGGCGCCGACCCGGATTTACTCGCCGCTGCTCGGCATCGACCTGCACAGCGCGCCGGGCGCCACGCTCGAGCTGCGCCTCGATCCGGCGTTCGAGTACGGCATTCTGCCGCTGCAGGGCGAGGTGCAGATCCAGGCGGAGCGCTTCGCCGTCAACCAACTGGCCTATCTCGGCCGCGGCCGCGACCAGCTTTCCGTGCAGTTGGCGCCGGGTAGCCAGGCGCTGCTACTGGGCGGCGAGCCGTTCGCCGAGGAGATTCTGCTGTGGTGGAACTTCGTCGGCCATAGCCAGGCCGAGATCAGCCAAGCCCAGCACGACTGGCAAGCGGGGCACCCGCGTTTCGGCCGGGTCGAGGGCTACGACGGCGCGCCATTGGTAGCGCCCAGCCTGCCATGGTCGAGCGACTGAACCGACGCGGCGGCCGGTGCGGGCGCCGACCCGCCATTCAATAGGCTATGTCCCATGAAACGTGCAGGCCGGCAAGGTGCTGGGCGGGGGCGATGATTCGTAGGGCGAGTTAGTGGCGCAGAGGCGGGTTGGCAAAGTAACGGCGGAAGTTGTGCGCCGCGTAACCCACCAAGCGGTGATCGGCCAGCCCCATCTGGTGGGTTACGGCGCAACTGACTACGCATCAGCAGAGAGCCCGTGGTCATGCGCCTAACCGACCCTAGAAAAGCTGCGTGCAACACGTAATCAGGCATAGCCATTGAATAACCCGCGCCCCCGGCCATGCCTGGGGGCGCCAACCCTATGCTGCAAACGCTACCCTACGCCGCCCAGCCCATCGCCAGTCAAGGAGTCACCATGGCCGAACCAGGCAGCCTGCTACAGACCGCCGTGGTATTCCTCCTCGCCGCAGTATTGATCGTGCCCCTGGCCAAACGCCTGCAACTGGGCGCGGTACTCGGCTACCTGCTGGCCGGGGTGCTGATCGGCCCGGCGGCCCTGCGCCTGGTGGACGACCCGCAAAGCGTCAGCCATATCTCCGAGCTGGGGGTAGTGCTGCTGTTGTTCATCATCGGCCTGGAATTGTCGCCCCGGCGCCTGTGGGTGATGCGCAAGTCGGTATTCGGCGTCGGCATGGCCCAGGTGCTGCTGACCGGCCTGGTGATCGGCGCGGTGGCCATGTTCGGCTTCGCCCAGCCGCTGAAGACCGCACTGGTGCTCGGCCTCGGCCTGGCGCTGTCGTCGACTGCCTTCGGCCTGCAACTGCTCGCCGAACGCAAGGAGCTGACCAGTCCCCACGGTCGCCTTGCCTTCGCCATTTTGCTGTTCCAGGACATCGCCGCCATCCCGCTGATCGCCCTGGTGCCGTTGCTCAGTAGCACTGGGACGGCGCCCGACGCCGGCAGCGACCTCGGCCAGTTGTTCAAGGTACTGGGCAGCATCGGCCTGGTGGTCATCGGCGGGCGCTACCTGCTGCGCCCGGTGTTTCGCATCGTCGCCAAGACCGGCCTGCGCGAGGTGTCCACCGCCACCGCGCTGCTGGTGGTAATCGGCACCGCCTGGCTGATGGAGCTGGCGGGCATCTCCATGGCCCTCGGCGCCTTCCTCGCCGGCCTGCTGCTGGCCGACTCGGAATACCGCCACGAGCTGGAATCGCAGATCGAGCCGTTCAAGGGCCTGCTGCTCGGCTTGTTCTTCATCAGCGTCGGCATGACTGCGGACATCCGCCTGCTGTTCGCCCAGCCGGTGCTGGTGCTCGGGCTCACCGCCCTGCTGATTTTGCTCAAGCTGCCGCTGCTGGTGCTGCTCGGCCGCCTGCCCGGCGGGCTCGGCGCGCACAGTGCGCTACGCCTGGGCGTGGTCCTGGCAGCCGGCGGCGAGTTCGCCTTTGTGGTGTTCCAGATGGCCCGCGAGCAGGGCCTGTTCGAGCCGCGCCTGCATAGCCTGCTGGTGCTGGTCATCACCCTGTCGATGGCCGTCACGCCGCTATTGGTGCTGCTGGTGGCGCGCCTGTGCAAGGTCAAGGAGCAGCCGCGCGAAGTGCCGGCGGAGTACCGCGAGATCGACAGCGATGCGCCGCGCGTGGTGATCGCCGGCATGGGCCGCATGGGCCAGATGGTCGCACGGGTGCTGCGCGCGCAGCGGGTGCCCTTTATCGCCCTGGACACCGAGGTCGACACCATTGAGCTGTCGCGCAGCCTGGGCCGTATGCCGATCTTCTACGGCGACCCGCTGCGCCCGGAGATTCTCCACGCGGCCAAGACCGAGCAGGCGGAATATTTCATCGTCGCCACCGACGACCCGGAGATCAGCCTGAAGACCACCGAACTGGTGCGCCGCCTCTACCCGCACCTGAAGGTCATCGCCCGCGCGCGCAACCGCCAGCACGTGCATCACCTGCTGGATGCCGGCGCCCTGCCGATCCGCGAGACCTTCCATTCGAGCCTGGAGATGAGTCGCCAGGTGCTGCTCGGCCTGGGCCTCGACGAGGCGCAGGCGAACCAGCGGATCAAGCGCTTCCAACGCCACGACGAGGAAGTGCTGGAGGCCCAGCACCGGGTCTACAACGACAAGGCCGCAGTGCTGCAAACCGCCCGCGAGGCGCGCACGGAACTGGAGACCCTGTTCGACGCCGACTCCAGCGAGGCTCCGCCGCAAGCCTAAATCCGTGGATGGGTTGAGGAGCGTAGCCGCGTCTAGATGACCCGTCATGAATGACTGCTGCCGACACATAGCTCACGCTCGGTATTACCTAGAAATCCCGGGACGACTCAAACTACACTTCAGATTCACCTTAGCTGCTGGTTATCGGGCAGTAACCTAAATAAAAACCCGGGGCTCATAACCGGAACTTGAGGTAACAGGTTCGATGCTAGGACGGCACTCAGAAAAAACGCAAAAGCGCGACGCGCGCCCCGAATTTTGGCAGCTTTCCATGCGTTGCTGCCAGTTGGCTGGCGGCGTGGATGTCGCCTTTTTCTTTATTTTTCTCATTCTTGGCTCACCCATTCTGGCCTGGGTTAACGTGATCAGCGTGGCCATGTATGTCTGCGCCTATCGCGCACTCAAACAGCGACGTAATCGGATCGCGATCCTGCTGATCCGCACAGAAGTGCTTGTGCATGCAGGGCTTGGCACAATATTGGTTGGCTGGGAAAGTGGCTTTCACTACTTTTTGCTAATGTTCATTCCGGCCCTGTTCGTTACCATGCGCGCCCGCAACGCCTGGATCCTCGCCGCGTGCCTGTGGGCCTACTATGTTGGGCTGGATGTACTCATGTGGTACATCGAACCTCTGCAACCCATTTCCTCAAATGCCCTGTTGGGTGTGCATGTTTTCAACTTGACTGTGGTGTTCAGCATGTTCAGCTATCTTGCGCTGTTCTATGTGATCACGGTAACCCGCGCGCACAATAGTCTGGAGCGGATGGCAACGACAGACTCGTTGACCGGCCTGTTCAATCGCCGGCACATGATTGCGCTGACCGAGAAAGAGCTGGCGCGACACCATAGGCTTCCCAGTAACCTCATCTTAATGTTGATGGATATAGATCACTTCAAACAGATCAATGATCAGTACGGACACGATATTGGTGACCGGGTGCTCGATGCTGTGAGCAACTCACTCAAAAGAACAATGCGTGAACAGGATTTTATCGGCCGCTGGGGCGGCGAAGAATTTCTTGCGGTATTGCCGGAAACCGATCTTGATCAGGCTGCTGCAAGCGCAGAGCGCATACGCAAGGCGATCCAGGCGTTGGTCATTGACAGTGGCTGCAATAAAATCAGCGTGACTCTGTCCATCGGCATCGCGCAGTACCGTACTGAAGAGTTACTCAGCAACGCTATTGCGCGGGCCGATCACGCGCTCTACGAGGGCAAGTCAGCTGGACGTAACAGAGTAGAAGTGGCGCAGCCCTAGTAGGGTGTATGCGGTTTTCGGCCTGGAGTGAAGACAACCGAGGCGCCGGACTCGAAAACCTCGTCGACGCCCTCGATCTTGCTGGTGCCATACATCTCATGCACCTGGCAGCCGACCTCGGCTGCCAGGTGCATCGTCCTAGCCCAGTGAGATCGAGTCGTCGGTATATGCCGCCGGCCACAGCCTTCAGTGGATCGGTTTCCAACGTGGTGCGTGCCAGCTCACACACTTGGACAATAAGGAACAGACCACGACATTGATCGTTGCTGAAGTCTGCTTCTGGCCGATTGTTGCCTATCGCGACCGGCTGGTCCGGGTCCAGCCTGTGTAAAAACGTGCACCGAGATCGATCCGACCAACAAGCGACCTCCAGTAATTGCAAATACACCATGATCGCCTATTTGGTAAGGGGTCATCCCCCCGGTAAATGCAGCCTGTGCAGCCGCCTGGAGCATCGTGCGAGGCCCGGTCAGACCCGGTCAGACCCGGCCATGCGCGACCGAACCGCCAGACCGCCCGCCTGAAACGCCCCAAAAAAGGGATCTACCCGCCCGCTCGCACTCTTATGGTTCACCGCCCTGCGCCTGGGCGATGACCACGAGGAAGCTGAAGGACGCCAGCGGGATCACCTCGCCATCGCCCGCCAAGGCCCGCGCTGTCTCTGCTTTGCCAATCCGCCAGTTACGCGTTGCCGGCTTCTACGACCCAGGCCGGATGTCGGCACGAAACCTGCTAATGCTCTAGCAACCCCTGCCAAAACCTCCGGCAGGACATCCCACATGGTCACCGCCGACCATCGGCCTACACAGGCACAGGATGGGTGAAACGGACAGCGCGGTCCGGGCACTTCACCCCACACACCCCATGAATACCAGGCAAAGACGCCTGGAGCTGGCAGACAGCTCCAGGCGTTTTTTTTTGCTGGCCGTGCCCCTGGCAACGGCTCTGACTGAGGAACGGCTATGAACTCTCTCGTCACTCCGATCAAGCGCGAAACCTTGATCGTCATCGGCAACGGCATGGTCGGTCATCATTGCGTCGAGCAACTGATCGAACAGGGCGCCCTCGCCCGGTATGACGTGCATGTGTTCGGTGAAGAGCGCCAGCGCGCCTACGACCGTGTGCACCTTTCCGAGTATTTCGGCGGTCGCGATGCCGAGTCCCTGGCCCTCGGCGAGCCCAATCTGTATGCCCAGCACGGCGTGCAATTGCACCTCGGCGTGCCGGTGCTGGCAATCGACCGCGAGCGCAAGCAAGTGCTGACCAGTACCGGACGCCAGGCCTACGACCGCGTGGTGCTGGCCACCGGTTCCTACCCCTTCGTGCCGCCGATTCCCGGCGCCGAAGGCAACTCGCGCCTGGTCTATCGGACGCTGGACGACCTCGACGCGATCCGCGCGGCAGCCACCAATGCCCGCCGTGGCGTGGTGGTCGGCGGCGGCCTGCTCGGCCTGGAAGCGGCCAACGCCCTGAAATCCCTGGGTCTGGAAGCCCACGTAGTCGAATTCGCGCCACGCCTGATGCCGGTGCAATTGGACGCCGAAGGCGGCGCCGCGCTCAAGGCGCGCATCGAGGCCCTTGGCGTCGGCGTGCACCTGTCGCGCGCCACCCAGGAGATCGTCCCCGGCGAGGAATACGCCTACCGGATGAACTTCAATGACGGTGAATTCCTCGAAGCCGACCTGATCGTGTTCTCCGCCGGCATCCGCCCGCAAGACGCCCTCGGCCGTAGCGCCGGGCTGGAGATCGCAGCGCGCGGCGGCCTGGTGGTCGACAACGAGTGCCGCAGCAACGACCCGGACATCTTCGCCATCGGCGAATGCGCCTCCTGGAACGGCAGCATCTTCGGCCTGGTCGCGCCGGGCTACAGCATGGCGCGCAACGTGGCCAGCCAGTTGGCGGGCGGCGACTACCAGCCCTTCACCGGCGCCGACATGTCGACCAAGCTCAAGCTGCTCGGCGTCGACGTCGGCTCGATCGGCGATGCCCACGCCGCCACGCCCGGCGCCAAGAGCTACCGCTTTATCGACGAGGCCAGCGCCAGCTACCGGCGTCTGGTGGTTTCCGCCGATGGCAAGCAGGTGCTCGGCGCGGTGCTGGTCGGCGACAACAGCTACTACGACACCCTGCTGCAATACGCGCAGAACGGCATCGCCCTGCCGAAAGATCCGTCCGGCCTGATCCTGCCGCAGTCCGAGGGTGCGCCGACCCTGGGGCCCGACGCCTTGCCGGACAGCGCGACCATCTGCTCCTGCCACAACGTCAGCAAGGGCGCGGTGTGCTGCAAGGTCGAGGCCGGCGTCACCGACCTCGGCGAACTCAAGGCGCAGACCAAGGCGGCCACTGGCTGCGGCGGTTGCAGCGCGCTGCTCAAACTGGTGTTCGACAACGAGCTGACCGCCCGTGGCGTCGCCGTCGACAAGAGCATCTGCGAGCACTTCGGCCACACCCGCCAGGAGCTTTACGCCATCGTCCGGGTCGAGGGCGTCATCAGTTTCGAGGAGCTGCTGGCCAAGCACGGCCGCGGCCATACCGGCTGCGACATCTGCAAGCCGGCGGTGGGCTCGATCCTCGCCTCGTGCTGGAACCAGCCGATCACCGACTCGTCGTTGCTGCCGCTGCAGGACACCAACGACACCTTCATGGCCAACATGCAGAAGAACGGCACCTACTCGGTGGTGCCGCGCATCGCTGGCGGCGAGATCACCCCGGACAAGCTGATTGCCCTCGGCGCCGTGGCGAAGAAATACGACCTCTACACCAAGATCACCGGCGGCCAGCGCATCGATCTGTTCGGCGCCCAGTTGCACCAGTTGCCCGATATCTGGGGCGAGCTGATCGCAGCCGGCTTCGAGACCGGCCACGCCTACGGCAAGTCGCTGCGCACGGTGAAATCCTGCGTCGGCAGCACCTGGTGCCGCTACGGCGTGCAGGACAGCGTCGGCATGGCCCTGCGCCTGGAAGACCGCTACAAGGGCCTGCGCTCGCCGCACAAGATCAAGTTCGGCGTCTCCGGCTGCACCCGCGAATGCGCCGAGGCGCAGAGCAAGGACATCGGCGTGATCGCCACCGAGAACGGCTGGAACCTCTACGTGGCCGGCAACGGCGGCATGCGCCCACGGCATGCCGAGCTGTTCGCCACCGACCTCGACGACGCCAGCCTGATCCGCACCATCGACCGCTTCCTGATGTTCTACATCCGCACCGCCGACAGGCTGCAACGCACCTCGGTCTGGCGCGAGAGCCTGGACGGCGGCCTGGACTTCCTCAAGGAGGTGATCATCGACGACAGCCTGGGCCTCGGCGCCGAGCTGGAAGCGCAGATGCAACTGGTCATCGACCGCTATGAATGCGAGTGGGCCAACGCCCTGAAAGATCCGGAGAAGCTCAAGCGCTTCCGCACCTTCGTCAACGACGAACGCGGCGACCCGGACATCCACTTCGTCAAAGAACGTGGCCAGCGCCGCCCGGTGCATGCCTCTGAACTCCACCTGATCCCCGTTACCGAGGAGCTGCTCTGATGCGCCAATCGAATGTCGTACGTGCCGAATTCCGCCAAGCCGCGCCAAGCCCCGCCGCGTGGCGCGCGCTGTGCAGCCGTGAGGATCTGGTCGCCAACTCCGGCGTGGTCGCCTGGCACGACGGCGCCCAGGTCGCCCTGTTCCACCTGCCGCACACCGCCGAGGGTGAAAAGCTCTACGCGATCGACAACCGCGACCCGCAATCGGGCGCCAACGTCATCGGCCGCGGCATCGTCGGCCAGCTCAAGGGCGACCTGGTGATCGCCTCGCCGCTGTACAAACAGCACTTTCGCCTGGCAGACGGCAGCTGCCTGGAATACCCCGAGCAAAGCCTGCGCGTCTGGCCGGTTCGCCTGAACGGCGATGCGGTGGAAATCGGCCTGCTTGCTTGAGCCCCTCAGGCTGCAGTCGGCTCGCCCCTTGAGCCGGCTGGCGCACCTATCCAACCGCCGGACAACAGCACAAAAGCCAACCGCGACAAGCCCGCAGACGGCGTGAACATATCCAGCGCCATCACGAGATCGCCTCCAGCTCGGCGGTAGGGCGGTCCGTTCGGAGGTACGGCTTCGGAGCGCAGCGACAACCCGCCAGCGTCTATGCCGCGCCGAGCAACCAATGGTGCACTGCCTGCGGCGAGTACACCCTACGAACCGCTGGGTGGCTGGCCTGCGCATCCTGCGCCTGACCTGCCAGGAGGAAAAACGCCTGCTCGAGCGCCTGGAAAACATTGAGAGCCTGAACGACCGGGGAAAGCTGCAACAGCGCATGCACGAGCAACTCGGCATCCGCCGCGGCCTGGAGAAACACCCGGAGATCGCCTACCGGCTGCTCGATGCCCATGACCTGTTTCGCGATGTTTGAGGTGTTGTGTGGCTGGAAACCGGCCAAAGGCAGTCATTCGATGTGACCACGAAAGTAGGGACGATTCAGTCCGATGAAAACCCTGTATGGTCGGGCATTGAAAGATGGAAGCTGATACTGGATTCCTTTTATGTGGCTCCCCGCGATATCCCGGTCCCAGCCGGTCAGCGTCCAACAAACCATCGTTTATTGGACGGATCCAGAATGGCAATAGTACCGATGATCGATGCAGTCAATCCGAACGCCTGGACATCACTCGAGCTGCTGACTATTGGCGTAGTTCTGAGCTTTTTTCTGGCGTGCCTCACTGCTGCGACATGGCAGGCGTTTTCCCCTAGGAACCACCGCTGGGCCCGGATGTACTGGGTTGCCTGTAGCGTTCTGATGTGGACAGGCGTAGCTGGCCTGATCTATTTTGCCGTCTTCCCGCCCGAGCATTTTGACGAAGCGGGCCGCGTTGTCGGGGAAATACCACCCGAGTTCGGGTTTGCCGGTGCGATCGTTACGTTCGCTTTCTGTGCCGCGCTCGCAGGATTTGTTATGAAGGCGCTGATGCGCGTTTATCGAAGGACCAGACAACCGGGTTGAAGGGCGGGAGGATGCTGGCGGGCGAGGTGCGATCTGAGTCCCGTCAGTTGCCGATAATGTGAGCAGCCGAAGATGACATGCAAGTCGGCGCCGTCGAATGCAAGCACGGCCGGTTGCAAATGCAAGTCGCTACAGTCAACCTCATCCAGCGGATGCTCCGCAAACCTGTCACTAAAGTGAAGACTATGAACAAACCGTGCTTTTCGTTTTTTCTGACTCTTCTGCTTGCCGTATCCGCGATCCCCACCCATGCCGGGCAGCGTGCCCCACTTCGGTCACCCGAGCCCGGCGTGCTCTGCGACCGCTATTTGTGTGTCAACGACAAGGGGGTTTCTCGAAAGCTCACCGAAAAGTATCTCAGCAAGAAGGCCGCGACCAAGCTGTTTTCACAGGGCGATTTCGACCTGACCGAGTTCACCTTCGCCAACCGTATTTTCTGCGACGTGAAAGAGCGACTGTGCCGCGAAGATCGCTACTACGGCGCCAACGGCGAGCGCAGCGGGGCCGTGTCCAGAAAATACACCGAGCTACTGTTCGGCCAATGATTCTCTCGGTGACGCACCTTCAATTTCTAAACCATGTTTGATCAGTTACAGCCCCGTCGAGGAATATCGCCCGGACTGCCAATCTGAGTCGGTCAGTTCCAGATAATCTGGGCAGGCGGCGATGGAATCGCAAGCACGCTGGGTTGAATGCAAGCACAAATGTTCTATCTGCCGATTTCCGTAAAGCCGCTCAAAGCCCCGCCGCCTGGCGCGCACTGTGCAGCCGTGAGGATCTGGTCGCCAACTCCGTCGTGGTCGCCTGGCACGACGGCGTCCAGGTCGCCCTGTTACACCTGCCGCACACCGCCGCCGGTGAAAAGCTCTACGCCATCGACAACCGCGACCCGCAATCGGGCGCCAACGTCATCGGCCGCGGCATCGTCGGCCAGCTCAAGGGCGACCTGGTGATCGCCTCGCCGCTGTACAAACAGCACTTTCGCCTGGCAGACGGCGTGAAAATATCAAGCACCATCGCAAGACCGCCTCCAGACGTTCGCAGCAGCGTGCAGCTCAGATCGTAGGGCGGTTCGGGCGGCGTTCCGTTCGGAGGTAGGGCGGCTTCGGAGCGTAGCTACAACCCGCCAGCTTTTATGCCGCGCCACAGAATCATCGGTGCACTGCCTGCGGCGAGTACACCCTACGGGCCGCAGGTTGGCTGGCCGGCCCGCAGATCTGTCGTCACAAAGCAGATGGGCAAAATCGAGCTCGGCTCGCTATGCTTGGAGCCCATGACGCCCTCTCCCCAGATCCGCCCACCCTGCCCACCCGGCGCCTGCGACTGCGGGCGCGAACAGTTGCTGGCAACAACCGGCAGCGACCTGCGCATCCTGCGCCTGACCCGCCAGGAGGAAAAACGCCTGCTCGAGCGCCTGGAAAACATTGAGAGCCTGAACGACCTGGAAAAGCTGCAACAGCGCATGTACGAGCAACTCGGCATCCGCCTGGCCGTCGCCCCGGGCTTCAACGAAGTACGCAGCATGCGCGGCATCGCCATTGATATCGAGCAACTACCGGGGCTCTGCCGCAAAACCCGCCAGTCACTGCCAACCGCCATCCGCCGCGGCCTGGAGAAACACCCGGAGATCGCCTACCGGCTGCTCGATGCCCATGACCTGTTTCGCGATGTTTGAGGTGCTGTGTGGCTAGAAACGGCCAAAAACAGCTCGCCAGCTGTTCCGAGGAAACCAGGGGAGACTCACTTGGCCGAAAGTGGACGTTTAGAGCAGGGAAAATAAATATGTCCCCTTTTGGCCGTTCCCCTGGCCCGAACCCAGCCAAGACTGAATACAATATGCGCCCGATTATCCCGGGCCATGAATATGGCTGCACCGCACAAGGAACTCGCCTCCATGGCCTCCCCAGATAAACAGCAAAAACGCGCCCAGCGGGCCAAAGCCAAGGCTAAACAGAACCGTTCGGGTAAGTCCAAAGCCAATGTCATACATCCGGTGCTGGCCAATCCGCTGATCAACGAGCCGTTCGATGATGTCGAAATCGACCTGAGCACCTTCGACTTCAAAGACATCGAAGAGAACGGGTTCGACCCGGCGCACTTCGACGACCTGTTCCAGGCGATGAGAGTCGGCGAAGGCATCAGCCTGCTAGCGATGTGCGTGGTGTTCCTGCAATACCCGGTGTTGGAGCTGGTGGTCGCTGAGGAAGCGGAAGACGCGGCCACCGATTTCATGATGGGCCTGCTGATCACCTATCGCGGGATCTTCCATGATGAAGACGAAGACACGGCAGTGGATTGGATCGGCGGCGACGCCTTCCAGAATGCCTATAACGAAGCGTCGATGATCCTGCAGAAGAAGAACACTCGCGGCACACCAAGCGCCCGAGCTTAAAAGAGAATTTATTTAAATAATCGGGGATAGACCACGATTTAGGAAATGGCGATCTGCCCCCAGTTGTTATTGGTCTCGGGCCCTTAATCATCAGCAGCAGATGGCTACAGCAGCTGTCGCAGAGTGTCCTCTTTCGGCCAAAAGCGGACGGTTGTCCTATATATAAAGCGGTCCCATTTGTCAGTCCCTTTTTCCAAACGGACACAGAACAAAGATGTCCAGTTTGAAACCACTTTCACGCGCAGAATAGTTATTGGATGAGCGTGAACCTCTGGCGGCGATCAATTGGATCGCGAAAGATTCGCCGCATCCTGCCGCCCTCCACCAATTTTTCGAGCCATTATGGACGTGCAAAAAAGTTTGCGACCACAGAGGCTGCGCTTCCGGGAGTACCTAGCCCTGACGACCTGGTGGTAATGGCCGGGGTGGCCTTGCCGAAGCGTCACAGACCGCGCTTCCATTTTCGAATATGCAGCCTGCCTGAGCGGCAAGACAACCTAGGATAGCGTTCGAGCCAGCGGCTCCTGCGTGATAATGGTAGGGAAGATTTTCACCGCTATGCCCGTTGCAACTGTCCAAAGCCTTAGGGACGGCGTCCCGATACCATGAAATGCGAGAAAATTTGATAGCCATCCATTGCAATGCCGATCTGTGTGCCATGCGCAACCGCAGACGCACCCTGCAAATCTCTGTGGGTGGTCGGCGCACGCGGCAGGCAGTCCGTGACGGCATGATAGTGGTACCCGACATGCGTGTTCACATGACCGCCGCAGTCATCGAAGGGCGCTATGGTATGTGCGCTGAGGATCGCATCGAGCGGTGCGGGGCCGACCCGGCGCATGCTATTTTAGGCTACGCCGGACCCGTAAGAATTTGTCGGTTGCGGCCGGCCGGAGGCTTGGGGTTGCAAAGGGATCACGTAGGTCATGGTCGCATCTTTCTGCATGTATTCCGGCAGACACTGTACGCAGTAATTCTGATAGGTCGGATCAACATAGGGGCGCGCAGCCGCTTCGCAAGCCTCCAATGATCCAGTGAAACGGACGTTACCCGTCTCGGGGTCGAACAATTGCCATGCAGTGTCGCCACAGAATTGCGCAAGGTTTGAGATGAAGGCTGCGTCCACATCGTAGACCTCCCCATCGTGCATCCAGATGCCGCCAGCTTTGGCGCCGTCCGCGATATTGCCGGGGCACCAGGGGCCGGGCGTATAGCTTTTCGGGTCTGCTTTGACCGTGATCGGATAACAGCTCGTCACGCTGCCCCCTGACAGTGTGCAGTCGACGATTTTCGGCTCGCCAATCAGTCTGGCACCCTCGAAGAAAGCGGAAATTTCAGGAATGGTCGGTGGCGAAGTTTGCGCCAGTGGCTCCGTTCCACAGGCCAGCATGCCTGCAATGAGGACCGATGCCCGGCCATAGCCGTTGAGGTGTGCCATGTCGTGTTCCTCGCATTTCGAAAGGTGCCAAGGGACTATAGCCATCATCCATTCGGGATAGGTTAAGCAGCCATTCACTACAAGCAGATTCAGAGCCAAAACTGACCTTGGTGGAAGACTGAAATCTTTCCCGTTAAATAAACGTCGTTAGAACCTAAGAAGTCCGGTGCGACTCATAGTCGTCGCTTCCTTACGAGCGTATTCAAGCTTGCTGCGCCTTCTGTACACCCCGTCCATTCCACCAAACTAGCAGGTAGATCAACGTGGCGACGCTCCCTGCAACCGCCATTACTGTGAAGACCAGAGCGGCTTGCCCCGGCATGAACTCCAACAGTGAGGTCAGAAACTGGCCCGAGAAAATAGCCATCGACAGGTAGGCAAAATTGCGGCCGCGGCGTGCGGTGGGTGTGCGCTCCACTGTCATGTGGTTGACCAGCGGAATCGAGAAGCCGAACCCTATACCGGAAAAAAGGGCGCCGAGACTCATTAGCTGCATGTCCTCGGCGAGTCCGAACAGGATCAAACTGACCGTGATGCTTGCAAAGGCCAGCGTCAGGGTGATGTTTTCGCCGATCTGTCTGGCAATCCGAGGCAATAGCATGGCCGCTACTACCGCTACCAATGAGATGGCAGCAAGAAAGAGGCCGATTTGCATCTCGCCCAAGCCCATGCCGGATAACTCTAGTGGTAGCAACACAATGGGCGTGAAGAACAACATCATCGCTGCTGCGGCTGCCAAGTAGACCCATCCCATGCCAGTGCCAGAATCAGAGGATGTATCTGCCGCTATGCCAGCTTGTTCATCTGAGGGGGTGCGACGGGGTACCCATGCGCGCAACATCAACAGCATGACCCAAGCCAGCAGGTAGATCGCAAAGGGCCAGTACCAGCCGATCCCGGCCAGAATGCCGGCGGCCATTAGGAACAACACACCACCTAGCTCGATAGCCATGCCTTGCTGGGCGAGCATCTTCAGACGCTCATGCCCCTGATACCAATGCGAGATAAGGCTGGTGCCAGAGACCATCACCACAGCTGTAGCGCCTCCCAATAATACGCGGTCGGCAAACACCAGTGCCGGGCCTGCCAGCATGGCGCCAGCTATGCCCAGTAGACCGTAGCTGGCTAGACCAATTTGCAGCGCTGTATAGGCACCAACACGGTCTATCAATCTCCCAGCCAGCGGCGCAAAAAGAATCACACCCAGTGCTGGGAGGGTGACCAGCCAGCTGGCGTGGCTACTCACGCCCAGAGCAGAAGAAATGATGGCCAAACCGGGCGCTACTACCGTGCCCACCATGATGATCAGGCAGGCCACGGCCAGCAGGGTGAAGCGTCCGCGTGACGAGAGAGAAGCTGGGAGGGGGCTGGGCTTTTCAAACATGAGCATGAACCTTGTTTGATGAGGTCGCGGTGGGTTTGAATCGCCGCTAGTCACACGCCGCTATCCCTCTGTATTTTTAGATGCCCATGCATTCTGTTGAAAACCCGCATCAGCGGGCTTTCTTATGACAGTCAGTAGCCGGTGAGAATGTTAATGATCACGCCAGTGCCGACGACAACCAGCACATAATCGCCGTTGATGCGCAACCAACGATGGTTCTTCGGTGGAGCAGGCAAGTGGCGCGACCGCCAGTCCGTCACCCAGTAACGATCGGCGCGATAAGTTTTAGCGACGACGTGGCCACGTTTCCACTGGGAATGAGGCACCGGCATGCCGGGCTGTGGACGGAAGCCCGGGTCACGATAGCTCTGTTTTTTGTCCGGCCCATTGTACTTCTGTTGATTACTCTGATGCTGGTGGTCCTGCGGCGTTCCGGGTTGAGCAAAGCTGGCCAAGGGAGCGCTGAACATCAGCGCGGCGCAGATCACTGAAAGTGTCTTTTTCATCTGATGGTGGTCCTGTACTTGTGAATGACCGGCCAAAACGTTGTCGATGCCGGGTGCGATGGTGTTATCAAATCACAGTTTCAGGGGTGTAAACCTCAGGCTAAGGTAAAGGTCCGGTAAAGGTATGTAAGGACGACCTTCACACCGATATCTGCCTGTCACCACAGACCGCTTTGGGTCGTTAGCTGCCTGTCACGAATGACCACAATCGACCCAATATAGGTAGACGCTTAGTATCAATATCGGGTTTGTCCCCGATTGTTCAGTCTTTTCGCCGAACCAAGGCCAGGTACACAGCTGACGGGCTCTTGGCGGGATCAATGTAGTTCGCATTGGACAGATCACACAGCTGGACAGGCTCCAATACCATTTCCAGATTTGGTGCCCCTTCGTACCAGGGGGCATCATCTTCCAGTCCCGCAGCGAAGGCTTTCAGCAGGTCATGGGGACTCTCGAAATCCCGCTTATAAGAGTAGTTGCCGGACTGGTCGTCATAAAATTGTGAGAACACCAACATCACTACTCCCCACCTCTTCACGCTGTCATTGCAGGATACATCAGGAATCACTTTCGCTAAGTCACGGCGAATTTCCCAGACCTTCTGGTAAGTATTCTTATTGTTATGGATTACTTTGAATTCGATGGAAATTGGCGGCTCCTGTTGCCGTTGGTCTTCTATCCACATGTCCACTTTTTTTCTTTCTGCAGCAATCAACCAGCGGGGCACATTGAGGCGATAGTCCAGGGGTTCTGCCAACCCGAAAAGGGCGCGATTGGTGTCCAGCAATGCTGCCGACTCCAGGCTCAGCCAGTGCTCCGGCGCAGCGGTGACGACCAGCGAGGACAGCATTTGCCGGCGCTCGTCTTGTTGCAGATGTGTTGCCAGATAATCAAAAAAAGACGGGACAAAGGACATTTTATGAGCCTTGAGGTGCAGAACATGTCGGAAAGTTAATGGGCGTGAAGCTCTAAAGCAGATTTCAAACGCTGGGTGATGTCGTCAAGCAATTGCTTGGGCTTGCGAATCTGGATTGAGCCAGCATGGGACAGAATCCACCACTTCAACTCCCAGCTGTCATTCAGGGTTGCGGTCAAAATCGCTCCGTTGTCCTCCTTGATCAGAGTCATGTCAGCTGCGATGGGCGTCTCAGAAAGGAGACGGAATAGGCCATCATTGACCCACGCCTCAAGTTGTATCTGGGCAGTGCTGCCGAATTGCATCGCGCCGTTTGAGAGATAGTTCTGCAAGTCGAAATCGTTTGGCTTCCGACTGACGGACGTCAGCAGTGTGACTTGCTCGAAGCGATGCAGAGCAAACTGCCGAACATCGTCGTATAGTTCAGCTGTTGCGAGCAGGTAGGTGACCTGGCCGCGCTGGATTAATGCCAGCGGGTTAAGCATTAAGTTGCGGGTTTGATCCTTGTGAGCGGCGTAGTAACGACACTCCAGTTGTTTGTCATAAAGCAGAGCTTGCTGAACGGTTTCTACATGATCTTCATCGACTTGCGGCGCTATCAAATTCAGCTCAGGGTGAACGCAGGCCACCTTGTCTGGCCAGCGAGCCGAAGCATTCGAATTGTTTAGCGCGTCTATTTTCTGCCGGGCTTGGCTGAATAGTGGTGTCAGACTTTTCGTCATGTATACGGGGAGCAAGGGGCGGATGCTGTCCTCCACCAGACGCAATGTGAGCGCTTCAGCCAAGCTGATGCCTGGCATGCTTGCTGAGCTGCCTGGTGTCCAGTACCAGCCGTATGGCGTGCCCTTATCGTTGCACTGCAACGGGAATATCTGTGACAGCTCTACCAAATCACGTTCTACAGTCCGTTTACTCGCATCATGCCCTGCAGATTGAAGGCGGCTCTGCAGTTCGAGTGCGGTCAGTCCCGGCGCGCGGTTGGGTAATAGCTTGAGCAGCTCCCACTGACGGGCCAGAGTGCGGCGGGTAGAGTTGGCTGGCAAACTGGGCATCCTTGTCATGTCGAGGGGTGGCTAGGATGCCGTCTTTTGCTGTTGGGCGGCAACTGTGGTCGGCAAAGATGACATCTGTCAGTCATCAGGCTCCCCGAGAAGCAACACAACAGGAGGCTCGCAGGAGTAAATCTTCATGCCTGATTTCAATAAGCTGAGATTAGGGTTGGCTTTCTCTATCGCGGCTTCCAGCTCGATATACATACTCAGGGAGAGATCGACCGCACCGAATAGAATGGCGAACAGTGTCTTGTACCTGACTTTATCGAGCTTTGAATTGGGTGCGTGCGGTGGGTGATCGTAACTAATCAGCTCATAGCGCAATCGACGACTTTGGCTAACTTTGAGCACCTGTAGGAAATCAGCCAAATCGGTGCAAACCATTCCAGTACCGAACAGCGACTCTCGAAGGTACTGCATCGAGTGCTGAGCCCAGTCATGAAAGTTGTCCGCCCAAGGGCTTGGCGTATACACCAGTTGGTAGCCATGCTCGGGCATCTCCCGCGAATAGGATTCCTGATCGAGATAGATCAGTGCAGAAGCGTGGGTACCCCATCCGAAGTAGTCCAGTGGCGCATTAACTACAAAGCAGATATCACTCTGCCCTAGCTTCGCTTGCGCATTGGCGTCTCTTTCGAGGCTGGTGTGCATGGTTTCGTACAGCAGACTGAAGTCCATAACCTGCATACGTAAGCTTTCCGGCAGGTGCATCTCTAATTCGTCCATGAGGCCGCCTCAGTCAATAGTCTTCAAGCGAATGATCTTGCGCTCCCGCGCCTGCTTCACCAGCCAAGCAATCAGCTCGGCGTAGTTGATGTCCTCAGTCTCGCTGATCGCTTTGCGTGACTCTTCCAGGCTGCTGATCATTGACTGAATTGCATGCACATCTATGAGGTGGGTCAAACCAGCACGTGCCATTAACGTAACCGGCTCAAGCAGGGCGTCAAAAGCATCCTGTTGAATCAACAAGCGTGATAAACGATTGAGTTGCTCGCGGATGCTGATTGGCGGCTCGTCCGAGGAGAGAAAGCCGGCGAGATTGATGATGCGCCGGCCCAAACGTTTGCTATGCGAAGCGTCTTGCAGAAGGGCTTCGAGATTTTCCTTGATCAGGCGATCCATGATGTGTTTCCAGTGATGTTCTCGACTGGAAGCATGGAGTACATGTGCGACGAAATATGTCGCGCATAAAGAACTATAATTTTCAGTTACCTATGCTGGAAGAGGAGTGAAGTCTGACCCGCGCTTTATCTTGTAGGTCTATTCAAATGTCCCCTTCTGGCCGGCAACTGCCCCCCACAACAACCCACGCCCACACTCACAATCGCCCAGATAACCCACCCCGCTGCCCTGCCCGCGCAATCGCGTCCCATGCCACGTAGAATCGCAGCGTGAAACAAGGACTTGAGGTTGCAGCGGTGGATCTACAGCAGGGTTTTGTCCTGACCCGACACTGGCGCGATACGCCGGCCGGTACGCATGTCGAGTTCTGGTTGGCAACCGACGCCGGGCCGCGGCATATCCGCCTGCCGTGTCAGCCCTCGGTGGCGTTTATTCCTGCCGAGCAACGCGCGTTGGCCGAGGCGTTGCTGCGCGGGGAACGTGACGTCGAATTGCGCCCGCTGGAGCTGTGCGACTTCCACCATCGGCCGGTGCTCGGCCTGTATTGCCGCCAGCATCGCCAGTTGATGAATATCGACAAGCTGCTGCGCAAGGCCGGGGTCGAGGTGTACGAGGCCGATATCCGCCCGCCGGAGCGCTACCTGATGGAGCGCTTCATCACCGCGCCGGTGTGCTTCGGTGGCACGCCGGACGCCAGCGGCATGCTGCTCGATGCGCAGATGAAGCCCGCCCCGGACTATCGCCCGCGCTTGAAGCTGGCGTCCCTGGACATCGAAACCAATGCCCAGGGCGACCTGTATTCGATCGCCCTCGAGGGTTGCGGCCAGCGCCAGGTGTATATGCTCGGGCCGGCCAACGGCGCGGACACGCCGCTGGATTTCGCCTTGGAGTACTGCACCAGCCGCCAGCAGTTGCTGGAGAAGCTCAACCAGTGGCTGGCCGCCCATGATCCCGATGCGATCATCGGCTGGAACCTGGTGCAGTTCGACCTGCGTGTGTTGCACGAGCACGCCCAGCGCCTGCAGGTGCCGTTGCAGCTCGGTCGCGGCGGCGATGCGATGGGCTGGCGCGAGCATGCCAGCCGTAACAATCACTTCTTCGCCGAGGCCGCCGGGCGACTGATCATCGACGGCATCGAGGCGCTGCGCTCGGCGACCTGGAGCTTCTCCTCGTTCAGCCTGGAGAACGTCGCGCAAACCCTGCTCGGCGAAGGCAAGGACATCGCCACGCCGTACCAGCGCATGGACGCCATCGACCGGATGTTCGCCGAGGACAAGCCGGCCCTGGCGCGCTACAACCTCAAGGACTGCGAGCTAGTCACGCGGATCTTCGCCAAGACCGAGATCCTCACCTTCCTGCTCGAGCGCGCCACCGTCACCGGCCTGCCTGCCGACCGCAGCGGCGGCTCGGTCGCGGCCTTCTGCCACCTGTACATCCCGCTGATGCACCGCCAGGGCTTCGTCGCGCCGAACCTTGGCGAGCGACCACCGGAAGCCAGCCCCGGCGGCTTCGTGATGAACTCGCAGCCCGGCCTGTACGAATCGGTGCTGGTGCTCGACTACAAGAGCCTGTACCCGTCGATCATCCGCACCTTTCTGATCGATCCGCTGGGGCTGGTGGAGGGCATGCGCCAGCCCGAGGACAGCGAGTCGGTGCCGGGCTTTCGCGGCGCGCGCTTCTCGCGCACCCGGCATTGCCTGCCGGCCATCGTCGAAAGCGTCTGGCAGGGCCGCGAGGCAGCCAAGCGCGAGCACAACGCGCCGCTGTCGCAGGCGCTGAAGATCATCATGAACGCCTTCTACGGGGTGCTCGGCTCCAGCGGCTGCCGCTTCTTCGACCCGCGCCTGGCCTCCTCCATCACCCTGCGCGGCCACGAGATCATGCGCAGGACCCGCGAGCTGATCGAGGCCGAAGGCCATGCGGTGATCTACGGCGACACCGACTCGACCTTCGTCTGGCTCAGGCGCGCGCATGGCGAGGAGGAGGCGGCGCAGATCGGCCGCGCCCTGGTGCAGCGCGTCAACCAGTGGTGGCGCGCGCACCTGCGCCAGGAATACGACCTGGAAAGCGCCCTGGAGCTGCAGTTCGAGACCCATTACAGCCGCTTCCTGATGCCGACCATCCGCGGCGCCGAAGAGGGCAGCAAGAAGCGCTACGCCGGGCTGGTCACGGCGGCGGACGGCAGCAGCGAGATGGTCTTCAAGGGCCTGGAAACCGTGCGCAGCGACTGGTCGCCGCTGGCCCGGCAGTTCCAGCGCGAGCTGTATCTGCTGATCTTCAACCGGCAGCCCTACCAGGACTATGTGCGCGACTACGTGCGCCGCACCCTGGCCGGCCAGCTCGATGAGCATCTGATCTACCGCAAGCGCCTGCGCCGTAGACTGGACGACTACCAGCGCAATGTGCCGCCGCATGTGCGCGCGGCGCGCATGGCCGACGAATACAACGACCAGCAAGGCCGCCCGCGCCAGTACCAGAATGGCGGCTGGATCAGCTACGTGATCACCCTCGCCGGCCCCGAACCGCTGGAAACCCGGCGTACGCCCATCGACTACGAACATTACCTCACGCGCCAGCTCCAGCCGGTGGCAGACGCCATCCTGCCGTTCGTGGGCGACGACTTCTCCCGCCTGGTCGGCGGCCAGCTCGGCCTGTTCTGAGCACGCCGAATCCCCCCAACCCAGCGCTAGAGCCTGTTCACATCGCGGAGCGCAGCAAAGGCAGGTACGCGGGGCTTTCGGAGATCGAGTTGTGGCCCTTGTCCGGGATGACCTTAAGCGTGGCCACGCCGGGCGCGAAATGCCGGTAGAGCGCCTCGGTACTCGAACGTGGAATGATTTCGTCCTGTTCGGCCGCGATCAGCAGGGTCGGCACCTTGATGCGCGCGGCATAGGTCGAGGATTCGAACTTGTCCTTGAGCAGCCACTTAATCGGCAGGAAGGGGAACTGCCGTGCGGCGATCGTCTGCAGGCTGTCGAACGGCGTGATCAACAGCAGGCGTGAGGCCGGGCGTTGGCTGGCCAGACGAATGGCGACCCCCGTGCCCAGGCTGCGCCCCATCACCACGGTCTGCGGATGCGCGGCATGCACCCGGTCGAACAAGGCCAGGGCATCGCGCTGAATCGCCTCCTCGGAGGGCGACCCGGCACTGCCCGCAAAACCGCGGTAGTGCAGCAAGTAGAGCGCATGTTCGGGAAAGGCCTGGGAAAACTCGGCCAGATTCCGCGAAACGTCCTCGGCGTTGCCACCGAAGTAGATCAGCGCATTCGGGCCGGCGTGGGGCCTGACTGAAACCAGCACCTCGCCATCGTCCACTGGCAGCCTGAGCAGTGTGTCGGGCTGGCTGATGGAGAGCGGTTGCGGGAAGTAGATGAGGCTGCGCTGGAACACCAACAAGGCGACGCAGATCGCCACGTACAAGGCGGCAAGCACTGCCAGGATCGAAAGTATTCGCGACATGCGGTTAGCTTCTCTTCGGCTATGCGGCCGAGCTGAATGACTGCGACGGATCGCGTTCAGGGGGTGTGAAAATATCGAGCGCCGTCGCGAAACCGACGCGGGGCGTTTGCAGGCGGGAATTTTGTCACAACCGCTCAAAACTTCAGCATAGGTTTATACGCCCTGCCCCGCTAAGCTCGTCGTGTCATCCCAAAATCGAACTCTCACAGGAGCCGTCATGAGCATAACCCGATACGAAACAGCTGCACGAATGAGCCGAGTCGTGGTGCATAACCAGACCGCCTATCTATGCGGGCAGGTCGCAGAAGACCGCAGCGCCGGAATTCAGGAACAAACGCGGACCATGCTGGCCAAGGTCGATACCTTGCTGGAATCGGTCGGCAGCAATCGCGAACAGCTGCTGTCCGCCACCATCTACATCAAAGACATGAGCCTGTTCGCCGAGATGAACAGCGTCTGGGACAGCTGGGTGCCAGCGGGTTTCGCCCCTGCCCGTGCCTGCGTGGAAGCCTCGATGGCCAGCCCTGAACTGCTGGTAGAAATCTCGGTGATTGCTGCCGTCAGCCGTTGATTGCAGATGAGCCGTTGCGCGGATATCGACCTTGGCGTTGATCGCCAGTCATCCCGCGCGCCGGTTGTCTAAGGCGGATTACTGCTTATTCAGCCAGGATGAATCAGCAGTAATCCCCCGCCGAGCGCAGCTGAATGGAGCGCAGCCGCCGATTCAGGACCGCATGGTTCGCTCAGGTCCGGGCGCTATTGCTGGGGTACAGACGATCTTGCGTCATCTATCCGTTGCACAAGCATCCTTTGTCAGCAGCTGTGTTGCGCCGCCTAATAGCAGCGTTACGCGGCCTGTTGCTCTGCTCCAGGCGCAGCAGAACATCCGCTAGGGCACACCGACTCAAGGAACCTACCCATGCTGCTTGGCAAACCCCTCACCACCTGGTGCGACGAATACCCGCTGCTCAACCAGTTGATCGCGCTGCAGGAGACCAGCTGGTTCAATCCGCGAATCGCCTGTGCGGCCGAGGCCTTGCAGGATGTCGGGCTGACCCAGACAGACGTCGACGACGCCAGCGCGCGCCTGTTGCGCTTCGCCCCCTACATCGCCCGCGCATTCCCGGAGACCGCAGGCAGTGGCGGGATCATCGAGTCGAGTATCCGCGCGGTGCCGCACCTGCAGGCCCTGCTGGGCGAACGCTATGGACTCAACGGGGGCGGTGCGCTGTGGCTCAAGCAGGACAGCCATCTGCCCATCTCCGGATCGATCAAGGCGCGCGGCGGCATCTATGAGGTGCTCAAGCATGCCGAGGAGCTGGCGCTGGCCGAAGGCTTGCTGCAAATAACCGACGATTACGCCCTGCTCGACAGCGATGCGGCCCGGGCCTTCTTCGGCCGCTACAAGATTGCCGTCGGTTCGACCGGCAATCTCGGCCTGTCGATCGGCATCATCAGCGCCCGCCTAGGCTTCCAGGCGACGGTGCATATGTCGGCCGATGCGCGGCAGTGGAAGAAGGACAAGCTGCGCGGCCATGGCGTGACTGTGGTCGAGTACGCCTGCGACTACAGCGTTGCGGTGGCCGAGGGGCGCAAACAGGCGGATGCCGACCCCTGCTGCCACTTCGTCGATGATGAAAATTCGACCAGCCTGTTTCTCGGCTATGCCGTCGCCGCAGAACGGCTGAAGCAACAATTGGCCGCCGCGGCGATCAGCGTCGATGCCGAGCACCCGCTGTTCGTCTACCTGCCCTGTGGCGTCGGCGGTGGCCCAGGCGGAGTGGCCTTCGGCCTCAAGTTGGCGTTTGGCGATGCGGTGCATTGCCTGTTTGCCGAGCCCACTCACTCACCCTGCATGCTGATCGGAGTGCATACCGGTCGCCACGATGAGGTCTCGGTGCAGGACTTCGGCATCGACAACCTCACCGCCGCCGATGGCCTGGCGGTCGGCCGCCCGTCCGGCTTCGTCGGCCGCGCCATGCAGCGTTCGATCGACGGCTATTACACGGTCAGCGATGAAGAGTTGTATCGCCTGCTGGCGCTGCTGGAAAGCAGCGAAGGCCTGCGCCTCGAACCCTCGGCGCTGGCCGGCGTACCGGGCATGGCCCGCGTGCTCAGCGAGGAGCAAGGCTATCGCGCGCGCATGCACCTGACCCCGGCGCGGATGGCCCAGGCGACTCATCTGGTCTGGGCCACCGGCGGCAGCATGGTGCCCGCGGCGGAAATGGCCGACTATCTGGCCAAGGGCCGGCACCTGTTGCAAGCGGAACAGGCCTGAACCCGGCGTATGCGCTGGCTGCCCTGACCGGCTCGCCAGCGCTCGGTCGCAGTACGCGAGCGTTTTTTCACAACCGCTCATTGCTAGAATGACCTCATGCTCAATCTTCCCCCTCGGCTTGGCGCCGGGCTCAACAGTAGCCAGTTCGCCAACCTGCATACCTTCCTTGCGGCGGCGCGCCATCTGAGCTTTGCCCGCGCGGCAGACGAGCTATGCCTGACGCCGAGCGCCGTCAGCCATCGTATCGGCCGCCTGGAACGCGGGCTGGGCTTGAAACTGTTTCAGCGCCTGACCCGGCAGATTCGCCTAACCGCGGATGGCGAGCGCATCTTCAACATCCTGCAAGGTGCCGTGGGCGAGTTGCTCGAAGCCTTGCAGCAGGCCCCAGGTTCCGAAATCGCCGGGCCGCTGGCGATCTATGTCCGCCCCTCGCTCGCCGAATGCTGGCTGGTGCCGAGGCTGGCCGACTTTACCGCCCGTTACCCCTCGGTTGCCCTGGATATCCGGGTGGGCAACGACACGGTCGACTTCCGCACCCAGAACATCGATTTGGCGCTGTATTTCACCAGCGATACGTTTCCCGGCCTGATCGCCAGCCAACTGATGGACGAACAGATCGCCCCGGTGTGCAGCCCCGAGTATGCCCAGCGCCATGGCTTGCTGGATAACCCGGACAACCTGCAACAGTGCACCCTGCTGCATGACTCCCTGGCCTGGGACAACGCCGCCTATGATGCCGAGTGGCAACTGTGGGCCAGGCACTTCGGGATTGAGGCCACGCTGCCCCAGCGCAGTCTCACCTTCGACCGTTCCGACCTCTGCGTGCTGGCGGCGATCAATCACGCGGGGATCGCCATCGGCCGCTATCAGCTGGTGCAGCAGCGGCTTGAACGAGGCGAACTCATCCTGCCATTCGGCGGCTTCGCGCTGACCAGTCGCTGTCAGTACCAGCTGGTGCACCCAGCCCATGAGCCCATGCCGAGCCGGCTGCAGGTCTTCATCGACTGGCTGCGTGAATGCGTCGCCGCCGACGCCGGGCGGGCATAAAGATAGTCCCAGGGTTTGCACCAGCGCCCCGCTCCGCTACCCTCGCTAGATACCTCAGCGCAAGAAGGATCGCCCCATGTTTCGCATCTCTGCACTCGTTGCCGGCCTGGCCCTGTCTGCCAGCGCTTTTGCCCTGTCGCTCGCCGACCTGTCCCAGCAGGACGCCAGCGGTGGGCTGAAGGACGCCTTGATCCAGGGCGCGCAGGTGGCGGTCAAGCAACTGGGCGCCCCGGGCGGTTTCAGCAATAACCCGCAGGTACGCATCGAGCTGCCGGGCAACCTCGGCAAGGCGGCGAAAACCATGAAGATGATGGGCATGGGCGCCCAGGTGACCCAGCTGGAAGCCAGCATGAACCAGGCTGCCGAAGCCGCCGTACCGCAGGCCCAGGCCTTGCTGGTGAGTGCCGTGCAGAAGATGACCGTACAGGATGCCAAGGGCATCCTCGCTGGCCCGCAGGACTCGGCCACCCAGTACCTGAACAAGAGCAGCCGCGAGCAGATCCGCGCGCGCTTCCTGCCGATCGTCAAGCAGGCCACCGACCAGGTTGGCCTGGCCCAGCAGTACAACGCCTTCGCCGGCCAGGCCGCGAGCTTCGGCGTGGTCGACGCGAAGAGCGCCTCTATCGAAAACTACGTCACCGAACAGGCGCTGGACGGCCTGTTCGAAATGATCGCCAAGCAGGAAGCCAGCATTCGCCAGAACCCGGCCGGGGCGGCGACCAGTTTGGCGAAGAAGGTGTTTGGGGCGTTGTAGTTCGGTGCTGGTTTGGCGGTTTGTCATTCGCCCGCAATGACCCAGACGGCGCCCAAAGCCCCATCTGGTGGCCGCGTGGAATCGCAGCGCAGTCACAGCCGCAGGCTGGTTCGTAGGATGGGTTGAGCGCAGCGATACCCATCAAGCAGGCTGACCAACAACCGCATGGGTATCGCTCTGCTCAACCCATCCTACCCGGTGGTTTGTCATTCGCCCGCAATCACCCCGGCGACGGCCAATGCCAACATCAGCTGGCCGCATGGAAACGCAGCGCAGCCAAACCCGACTGCTGCGGAAACGCTTCAATCCTGCACCCCACGACTACCGGCTCAACACCTGCAGGACGTTTCCTCTTCCCCCTCCGGGCCACTGCAGGTGATCGTGGCGGTGCGGAAATTCAGGTCGACGAACAGGTGGCACCAATGCTCACCGGCGCGCCAGCCCATGGAGACGCTCGACATGTTCGACTGATGCAGTTCGAACTCGCCGGCGAAGGCCGGGTGGGTCGAACGCAGCTCCATCAGGCTGAGCAGACGCTGCACCACTGGGGCTTGCAGGGCCTGCTCGGCCTCGTCCAACGAATAGTAGTGGCGGTTGATTTCCCGCGCCTCGCCCGTTTCTTCCAACAGCTCGGTGTCGTTGTGGCCGGCCAGCAGGCCGACGTAGTAGACCTGCGGAATGCCGGGGGTAAAGAACTGGATCGCGCGGGCGGCGATGTAGGCGTCTTCGTTGCCCTGCAGGGCATCGAAGAAGGTGCAGGTGAGCTGGTAGATCGCGCCGACGCTGTGCACGTTGGCGGCCGAGCGGCGCAGAATGGGGTCGGCGCTGCGTTCCGAGACGTTCTGGATCAGTGCTTCGATATGCTCACGCGGAAGGATTTCCTCCACATCCGGAATGCAGATGCCATCGTGGGTATCGAGCACGGTGATCTGGTTGTGCGGACACATGCGCAGCCAGGACTTGAGGTACTGGCTGTTGCCGTCGAGCAGCGTATACAGCAGCAGGGGCGGCAGCGCGAAGGCATAGGACCACATGCCGCGCGCCGAGATGGCGTACTGCCAACTCGGGTGGTCGTGCACCTCGGGCAGTATCTCTATGCCGCGGGTCGCCGCCGTGTTCTTGAACCAGTCGAGGATTTGCCACACCTGCGGCTCGACCAGAAAGCAGCTGGTGCCGATCTTCTTGGTGGTGTAGCCGAAGGCATCCAGACGCAACAGTTTCACCCCGCGCTCGGCGAGAAAGGCGATGGTGTCGGCCATCATCTGGTAGGTCACCGGCGAGTCGTAGTTGAGGTCGATCTGACGCTCGGTGAAGGTGCACCAGACCCGCCCGCTGCTGCCGTCGGCAAAGGTGATTTCGCGGAACGGTTCCTTTTCCTTGCGGATGTGGATCTTCGCCAGATCGTCCGGGCCGATCTCGCCCAGGCTGTCGACATCGACGAACATCTCGGCCCACTCCGAGTCATCGCCCTTTTGCAGGTAGTCCTGGAACTCCGGCGAGTCATCGGCCAGGTGATTGAGTACCAGATCCAGACAGACATCGTAGTGCGCGGTCAGGCGCTCGATGTCTGCCCAATCGCCGAGAGCCGGGTCGATGCGCTTGTGCGTCAGCGGCGAGAAGCCACTGTCGGCATTCGACGGAAAGGGCGGCAGAACATGCACCCCACCCACCGCGCGACCGAGCTTGTGTTCGACGAAATTGGCCAGGTCAGCCAGGTCCGAACCGATGCGGTTGGGATAGGCGATCAAGTGGACGGTATTTTTCAATGACATGCGAGGTCTCCCTGAATTCATGGAATTTAGTGCAACCCATGCAATGAGCAGCAGAAGACAAACCAGCGCAGGAATCAGGCCTGCAACGCAACGGATTCACGCGCAAAAAACCACGCCTGCCGGCAACTGCCTGCCACAACGGTAACAGCTTGAGCCCGGCCTGTGGGCGGACAGCGCCCGCCAAAATCGGTTCGGCGCCGCGCAAAACGGGACCAACAGCGGGATTTGTAGCCGGGCTGAGCGCCAGTGCAATCCACAGATGCGTTGCGGATCGCACCGCGTTCGGCAGCTTATCCGGCGACCAAAACTGGGTAGGCTCGACGACGCCGTTTTCAGCCAGCATCGCTAATGGCGGATGGATTAAGCGTCATCCACCCGACAATCTCGCAGGGCCTGCAGACCCACATAGGCGCGACAAAAAACGCCGTTCACTTGAGCCAAGTGAACGGCGTTGTTCGGGTAGCGGGCGAGTTAAATCGCCGGATCAGGCTCTTGCTTGACCCGGAACCAGGCGGCGTAGAGTGCCGGCAGGAACAGCAGGGTCAGCGCCGTGGCGACGACCAGGCCGCCCATGATGGCCACCGCCATCGGCCCGAAGAACACGCTGCGCGACAGCGGGATCATCGCCAGCACCGCCGCCAGGGCGGTCAGCACGATGGGCCGGAAGCGCCGCACCGTGGCTTCGATAATGGCGTTCCAACTGTCCATGCCGGCGCTTCTGTCCTGCTCGATCTGATCGACCAGGATCACCGAGTTACGCATGATCATGCCGGACAGGGCGATGGTGCCAAGCATGGCAACGAAGCCGAACGGCTGGCGGAAAATCAGCAGGAACAGGGTCACGCCGATCAGGCCCAGCGGCGCGGTGAGGAACACCATCGCCGAGCGCGAGAAGCTTTTCAGCTGCAGCATCAGCAGGGTCAGCACCACCACGATAAATAGCGGCACCCCGGCATTCACCGACTGCTGCCCGCGCGCCGAGTCCTCGACCGTACCGCCGACGTCCAGCAGGTAGCCATCGGGCAGCGCCGCGCGGATCGGCTCCAGGGTCGGCAGGATCTGTTTGACCAGACTGGCCGGTTGCTCTTTGCCGTAGATGTCGGCGCGTACGGTGACGGTCGGCAAGCGATTGCGGTGCCAGATCACCCCTTCCTCGAAACCGTATTCGAGGATGGCGATCTGCGCCAAGGGCACGCTGGTGCCGCTGTCGGTGGGTATCGCCAGGCTCGGCAATAGACCGAGTTGCTGGCGCTCGCTCAGAGTGCCGCGCAGCAGAATTTCGATCAGTTCGTTGCCTTCGCGGTACTGACTCACCGACGAGCCGGTCAGCGAGCTGCGCAGAAAGCGCGACAGATCGGCGGTGCTGATGCCCAGGGCACGCGCGCGCTCCTGGTCGATATTCAGGCGCACCACCTTGCTCGGCTCTTGCCAGTCCAGGTGCACGTTGGCCACATGCGGGTTGTCGCGCACCTTGTCCGCCACCTCGCGGGCCAGCGCGCGAACCTCGTCGATATGCTCGCCGGAGACGCGCAGCTGCACCGGGTAGCCAACCGGCGGGCCGTTCTCCAGGCGCGAAACGCGCGTACGCAGGGCTGGGAATTCGTCATTCAGGGTGGCGATCAGCCAGCTGCGGATTTTTTCGCGCTCCTCGATGCTTTTCGCCAGCACCACGAACTGGGCAAAACTGGCAGCCGGCAGTTGCTGGTCGAGCGGCAGGTAGAAGCGCGGCGAGCCAGTGCCGACATAGGCGACATAATTGTCGATGCCCTCGTGGCCATCGAGCAGTTGCTCGAGATGCTTGACCTGCTCTGCAGTGGCGTTCAAGGAGGCGCCTTCGCCCAGTTTGAGGTCGACCATCAGCTCCAGACGCCCGGAAGCGGGAAAGAACTGCTGTGGCACGAAACGGAACAGCACTATCGAGGCGACGAACAGCGCAAGGGTCAGCAGGATCACCGTCTTGCGCCGCCGCACGCACCATTGCACGGTACGCCGCACGCGCTGATAGAACGGTGTCGCGTAGGGATCATGCCCCTCGGCGCTGCTGCCATGCTTGGCCGCATGCAACTTGGCCAGGTCCGGCAGCAGCTTGGCGCCCAGGTAGGGCACGAAGACCACGGCGGCGATCCATGACACCAGCAAGGCGATGGTCACCACCTGGAAGATCGAACGGGTGTATTCGCCGGTGCCGGACTGCGCGATGGCGATCGGCAGAAAGCCGGCGGCGGTGATCAGGGTCCCGGTGAGCATCGGAAAGGCGGTGCTGGTCCAGGCATAGCTGGCCGCCTTGATGCGGTCGTAGCCCTGCTCCATCTTGATCGCCATCATTTCCACGGCAATGATCGCGTCGTCGACCATCAGCCCCAACGCCAACACCAGCGCGCCGAGGGAGATCTTGTGCAGGCCGATCCCCAGGTAGTACATGGCGGCGAAGGTCATCGCCAGCACCAGCGGAATCGACAGCGCCACCACCAGGCCGGTGCGCAGGCCGAGGGAGAAAAAGCTCACCAGCAGGACAATGATCACCGCCTCGGTGAGTACGCGAATGAACTCGCCGACGCCGGTCTTCACCGCCGCCGGTTGATCCGAGACCTTGCGCAGTTGCATGCCGGCCGGCAGGGTTTCCTGCAGGCGGGCGAAGTCGATTTCCAGGGCCTTGCCCAGCACCAGGATGTCGCCGCCGGCCTTCATCGATACGGCCAGGCCGATGGCGTCTTCACCCATGAAGCGCATGCGCGGCGCCGGTGGGTCGTTGAAGCCGCGTTTGACCTCGGCTACATCGCCGATGCGGAAGGTCCGCTCGGCCACCCGGATCGGGAAGTTGCGGATGTCCTCGACCGACTCGAAGCGCCCGGTCACCCGCAGCTGCACGCGGTCAGAGACGGTTTCGAAGAAGCCGGCCGCCGCCACCGCGTTCTGCTCTTCCAGCGCCTGTTGCACCACGCTCAGCGGCAGGCCGAGGGTGGCCAGCTTGGTGTTGGACAACTCGATCCAGATCTTCTCGTCCTGCAGACCGAGCAGATCGACCTTGCCAACATCCTTGACCCGCTGCAGCTGCAGCTGCACGCGGTCGGCATAGTCCTTGAGCACCGCGTAGTCGAAACCTGTGCCGGTCAGTGCATAGATATTGCCGAAGGTGGTGCCGAACTCGTCGTTGTAGAACGGCCCCTGAATACCCGGGGGCAAGGTGTGGCGAATATCGCCGACCTTCTTGCGCACCTGGTACCAGAGGTCGGGAATCTCTTCGGAATGCATCGAGTCGCGCGCGATGAAGGTCACCTGGGATTCGCCAGGTCGCGAGAAGGACACGATCCGCTCGTACTCGCCGGTCTCCATCAGCTTTTTTTCGATGCGCTCGGTGACTTGGTTGGCGACTTCCTCGGCGCTGGCCCCCGGCCAGTTGGTGCGCACCACCATGGCCTTGAAGGTGAACGGCGGGTCCTCGCTCTGGCCCAGCTTGGTATAGGAAATACCGCCGACCACCGCCAGCAACAACATGATGTAGAGCACGATCTGACGATTGCGCAGCGCCCAGGCGGACAGGTTGAAATCCATCGAGGCTACTCCTTGGCTGCCAGCTTGACCGTGCGATTATCGCGGTCGACCGGACGCACCTGCTGGCCTTCTCGCAGCACCTGCACCCCGGCGGCGACCACCCAGTCTTGCGCCTGCAGGCCTTCCAGCACCGGCACACTGTTCTCGGCATAAGCGCCGATGCGCACATACGTGCGCTTGAGCGTGGAGTCCTTGGGGTCGACCAGCCAGACGTAGGGCTGGCCTTTCTCGGCGGTCAGCGCCGACAGCGGCACCGACAGCGGCACTTCGCCGTTATGGGCGATAAACACCCGGGCACTTTGGCCCAGCTCGGCCGGCACCTTGCCTGCGCTGAAGGCCACGCGTGCGGCAAAGGTGCGCGACTGCGCGTCGGCTGCCGGGGATATCTCGCGAATCCGCCCGGGGAAGCGCTGATCCGGCTGCGACCAGAGTTCGACCGCCACTGGCTGGTCGACCTTGAAACGCTCGTAGGCTTGTTCGGGCAGGTTGATCGAGACCTCACGCTCGCCATCGGCGGCCAAAGTGAACACGGACTGCCCCGCCGCCACCACCTGACCGACCTCGACCATGCGCCGGGCAATCACGCCATCCTGCGAGGCGCGCAATACTGCGTAACCGGCCTGATTGCTGGCCACATCGAACTCGGCCTTGATCTGCTTGAGGCGAGCCACGCCCGAGCGGTAGAGGTTTTCAGCGTTGTCATATTGCGAGCGACTAACCAGGTTACGCCCCTGCAGGGTCTTGTAACGGTCGCGCTCGGCGCGCACCAGTTGCAGATTGGCCTCGGCCGCGGAGACTTGCGCGCGCATGGCTTCGAGCTGCAAGCGCACATCCTGCGGATCCAGCTCGGCCAGCGACTGATCCTTGCGCACATGGTCACCCACCTCGACCAAGCGCTTGGCGACCTTGCCGCCGATGCGGAAGGCCAGCTCAGGCTCCAGGCGCGCACGCACCGCTCCGGCATAGGCATCCATCATTTCGGTAGCCGGTTGCGGCTGCACCACCATGGCAGGGCGGATAGACTGTTCGACCGGCTCCCCCTGACCACAGGCAGCAAGCAGAACGATGAGACTGACAATCAAGGCATGGCGAAACATGATGGATGACCTTTCGCGAAGGTTTGGAATATTTGTACTGGCGGGTATAGTAGAAATAGCAAACTCACCAGTCCAGTATTAAAAGCAGCCAATGCCAAACAAGTTGTTACCGCCCAGCGGCCCAGGCCGCCCAAAAGACCTCCTCAAGCGCCAGGCCATCCTGGAAGCGGCGAAAAGCCTATTCATGCGCAATGGCTACGACGGCAGCAGCATGGACGCCATCGCCGCCGAAGCCGGGGTGTCCAAACTGACGGTGTACAGCCACTTCACCGATAAGGAGACCCTGTTCTCCGCTGCGGTGAAGGCCAAGTGCGAGGAGCAGCTACCCGAACTGTTCTTCGACCTGACGCAAGGCACGCCCATCGATACCGTGCTGCTGAATATCGGCCGCGGCTTCCACACGCTGATCAATAGCCGCGAGTCGGTGGAGATGCACCGACTGATGGTGGCCCTGGCCGGCCAGAACCCCAAGCTGTCGCAGATGTTCTACGAAGCCGGCCCGCAACGCCTGCTCAACGAGATGCAGCGCCTGCTGAGTAAGGCCGATCAGGCCGGTCAGTTGCGCATCGTCGATGCGCCCCGCGCCGCCGATCAGTTCTTCTGCCTGATCAAGGGCGGCGCCAACTTCCGCCTGCTGATTGGTTGCGCCAGCCCGCAACAAGACGAAACTGCCGAGCAGCATGTGCGGGGCGCGGTAGACATGTTCGTGCGCGCCTATCGGCCGAACTAAGCACCTTGCCGGATTGCACCCGGGCAACGCAGGGCACCACCAATGCGCCGCCCGGAGGCTTTTGTAGGATGCGGCGGGCCGCGTAGGTTTGAGCGCAGCGATACCCATCGGCGATCAGCGCGCAGGCCGGCTATGGCCCTCTCCGGCGATTGCCCCTCGCCTTGGCGCTGGGCCGGCATTGGTCGTGATGGGTATCGCTGCGCTCAACACCATCCTACGGACAGTTCGTAGCCTGCAGCTTCTTCAGCGCATAGATGTCGTAGCGGCTGGTTTTGCCTTCCAGTGCATAAGTCGGTTTGCACCCGTCGATGACCGGCGCCTTGCGCGGGCGCTTGACCACCACCCGGTGGCTGGCCAGGGCCAAGGCTGCAGCCAGCAGGGCCGGGGCATCCAGGTCGTCGCCGACGAAGGGGCGGAACAGGCGCATTTCCTTCTTAACCAGCGCACTCTTGTCGCGATGGGGGAACATCGGGTCGAGGTAAATCACCTGCGGCGGCTCGCTCTGCCACTCGCTGATCAACTCGATCGCGTTGCCGGTCAACAGGCGCATCTGCGCCACTATCGGCCCCACATCCCGATCGACCGCGGCGCGGGCCAGGCCATCCTCCAGCAACGCAGCAATCAACGGCTGCCGCTCGATCAAGGTCAGGTTGCAGCCCAGGCTGGCCAGCACGAAAGCATCGCGACCCAGCCCGGCGGTGGCATCCAGCACGCGGGGCCGCACGCCCGGCTGCACGCCCACCGCCTTGGCGATCATCTGCCCGGTGCCACCGCCGAACAGCCGGCGATGCGCCACTGCGCCCTCGACGAAATCCACCCGCACCGGCCCTGGCGCCTGCGGCCCCAGTTCGACCAGCTGCAAGCCCTGCTCGCCCAGTTGCATGGCAAACTCGGCCTCGCCGCTTTGCGGCAAGCCCAGGCGCTCGGCCCACCCCGCCGCAGTCTCGGCCAGATGCGGGGCCAGGGCTTCCATACGAATTGTGGCGCCAGGTCGTTCGTCATTCATTGGGAAATGTGCTCAAAAAATACTCAATTCGATCTGTATGCGGTCGATCATCAATAACGCGGCATTCTGCCAGAGCCGGCCCTTTCCGGGCGGACCAAGTTCGTCATGTTTGCGCTGATTTAGCGGCTGGACGCACTAGCGGCACATGCGCAGCAACCCCATATCGACATGAAAATGATCGCGATGGGCGACGTTGTACGCCGGTCCGAGCGTGACATTGAAGCTGGCGCAAGCGCCTTTATGCACCAGGTGCAGGAAGCCCGCTTCGGCGCTGTCTTTCGGCCAGTCACGCAGAACGCTGATGCGCCGGCCGTCGCGCAAGCGGAAACCGACGATATCCAGGGCATTGGCCGAGGCATGCTGGCTGCGGCGCTGGCTACCCGCGATGTTACGGCAGGCGAAGCTGCCGACATGCTCGACTTGCACCACCGGCTGGCCGAACACCTCCTGGGCCGCAGGCTGCAAGGCATGCCGCTCGAACAGGGTAAAAGCCGCCGCCAGCGGGCAGGTAGCAATAAAGCTGCTGCTAAACCGCACCGCGGACGCCTGCACCCGCAGGGTATTCTGCAGCGGGCAGTCCGCCGCCGGGCTGCTATCGGCCAGCGCCGTGTAACGCAGCGGCGACGTGGCCAGGGCCTGCTGACAGAGCACAGGATCAGCCTCCAGGCGCCAGAGCTTGAAGGGGGTCAGCAGGTTCGGCGTGACCCTGATATCCAGTGGCGCCCAGGGATTCCAGCGCGGCGGCACATCGAGCCACTGTCGATAGACCGCCAGCGGCACGCCAAGCAAACCCAACACCACCAGCAGTAGCAGAACTCGACGCAAACCCTCAGCCCTTGAACAGATTGTTGATGCGCGCGAACGGCATGCCCTGGCCGGTCGCCACCAGGCTGCCGTGAGCGGCCAATTCCTGCGCCGCCTGGAAGAAGGCGCCATAGGCGACGCGCGCCAGACCGGAGCCGAGACTGACGCGTTTCACCCCCAGTTCGGCCAGCTCATCCAGCGACAACCGCAGGCTGGGCGAGCCCACCAATACGTTGACCGGGCGCGGTGCCACGGCCGTGACCAGCGTCAGAATTTCCTCGCGGGTCGTCAGGCCCGGCGCATAGAGCACATCGGCGCCCGCCTCGGCGTAAGCCACCAGGCGGCGGATGGTGTCGTCCAGATCGAGTCGGCCATGCAGGTAATTTTCCGCCCGCGCCGCCAGGGTGAAGGTGAACGGCAGGCGCCGGGTTGCCGCGACCGCCGCCTGGATCCGCTCGACCGCCAGTTCGAAGGGATAGATCGGCGACTGCGCATCACCCGTGGCATCTTCGATGGAGCCGCCAACCAGGCCGATCTGCGCCGCCAGGGCGATGGTTTCGGCGCAGTGCTGCGGGTCATCGCCGTAACCGTTCTCCAGATCGGCGGCCACCGGCAGCGGCGTCGCCTCGACGATAGCACCGGCGTTAGCCAGGGCCTCCTCGCGACTGATCGCGCCTTCTGCATCGCAGCGGCCCAGAGAAAAGGCCAAGCCGGCACTGGTCGTCGCCAACGCCTCGAACCCCAGGGCCGCGAGCATCTTCGCCGAGCCGGCATCCCAGGGATTGGGCAGCACGAACAACCCGTCGCGCTGGTGCAGGGTGCGGAAAGCCTCGCCACGCTCAACCTGAGTAGACATATCGATCGCTCCTATTTCGATTTCGACCTGCGTGCACCTTAGACCAGACGCCCTGCGCCGCAACAGCCTCAAGGTCGGCCAAGCTACTCAGCCGCGCCCTCGACGAAAGCCAGCGACGCCTGCACGCATGGCAAATAGCGCGCCGCCAGCTGATGGCAACCCCATGCAGCAGCGTGTTCGGCCAGATGCGGGGCCAGGGCTTCCCGACCCATTGTGGCACTAGCAGCCTGTCGGACTTAATCACTGGATTCCAGGATAATCCCGACACCGCCCAGCCGATGCCTCCGCATGAGCCGCTTTCGTCCGATCGACCGCAAGACTGACTACCTGCTCCCGCCATCGATGGATGACTGGCTGCCAGAAGCCCACCTGGCCCGTTTCATTCTCGAAGCCATCGAACGGCTCGACTTGAGTGCGCTCACCCGGCGTTATGGCGGACGCGGCAGCGCCGCCTATCACCCCGAGGTGCTGCTTAGTCTGCTGGTCTATGGCTATGCCACCGGCACCTTTTCCAGCCGTATGATCGAACGCGCCACTTACGACTCGCTCGCCTTTCGCTACCTGGCCTCAGGCAGTCACCCCGATCACGACACCCTGGCCAGCTTCCGCCGCCGCTTCCTCGACGAGTTGGTCGGCATCTTCCTTCAGGTGCTGGAGCTGGCGGGCGAGATGAAGCTGCTCAAGCTCGGCACCATCAGCCTCGACGGCACCAAGCTGCATGCCAACGCCTCACGCCACAGTGCACTGTCCTATGGCCATATCCAGACACTCGAACGCCAGCTCAAGGCCGAAGTGCAGGAGCTCCTGGCGCTGGCTGAACGGGCCGACCAGGCAGAGCTCCCCGTCGGCATCGATCTGCCGGACGAGATCAAACGCCGGCAAGATCGCTTGCTCGCCATGGACGCGGCGAAGGCCACGATCGAGGCGCGTGCCCGCGTGCGGTTTGAGCAGGAACAGAGCGCCTATAAGGAGAAGCTCGCCAAGCGCGCGGCACGCGCAGCAGAAACCGGCAAAAAGCCGGGCGGCAAGCCGCCCAAAGCCCCGGTGGAAGGGCCGGCTGAGCACGACCAAATCAACCTCACCGACGAAGACTCGCGCATCATGCGGGTGGCTGGCGGCGGCTTCGAACAGTGCTACAACGCCCAGGCCGCAGTGGATACCGACACCCTGTTGGTGGTGGCGCCAGGCCTCACTCAGGCGGGCAACGACAAGCAACAAGTCGTCCCCATGCTGGCCGAGCTCAAGGCGCTACCGGAGTCATTGGGTCAGGTGAACGTGGTGCTCGGGGACTGTGGCTACAACAGCGAAAGCAACATCGCCGCCTGCGAGGCGGCGGGAATCGAGCCCTACCTGGCGGTGGCACGCGAAGATCATCACCCGCACTGGAAGGCGCGCTTCGAGGAGCTGGCAGCGCTCGACGCTGATGCCACAGTGCAACAACGCATGGCGCACAAACTCAAGAGCCAGCCGGGGCGCCGCCTCTATGCGCTGCGCAAACAGACGGTGGAACCGGTGTTCGGCATCATCAAGTCGGTCATGGGTTTTCGCCAGTTTCTGCTGCGAGGCAAGGACAAGGTGAGCGGCGAATGGCGCCTGGTATGTCTGGCCTGGAATTTGAAACGCATGGCCGTTTTGCGCCACAAATCCGTCCAGTGTGGGTAGAAATGAACTAAACCCGCTCGTTCTCAGGAAATTCGGGGCAAAAAAGCCTGAAAATACCTCAATAGTGGGGCGAATCGCTTCGCCTCACTATTGATATCCCCGTTCATGAACTCAAGTCCGACAGGCTGCTAGGCCGTGGGTTGCTCATCGGCAAATATCCTCGAGAAATGTTCAACCTGGCCGCTAAGCGGCCGATAACCAGGTGCGCGGCATGTTGCCCGACTTGGCCCCTAGCGGCCGCACCGAGCTCCTTATGGTTAATGGCGTTTCCACTCCCAGCACCGCACTGCCGGCCTATAGCAGCAACCCGAGCGGCAACAGCCCGGCAGACATTCGCGCCTATCTGGATTTCCAGATCCTGTTGAGTCGGGTGATCTCGGGCCAGCAGCCGTTGGTTACCGCCGAGGCGGCAGGCGAACCGCAGGCGAGCGCAGCAATAGCGCCCGCTGCTATCGAGCAAGACAGCAGTGCCCAGGACTTCATCGCGCAACGCCAGCTCGAGCTGGGTCTCAGACTCAACGCCGAACCGAAGAAAGTCGATCGCTTGACCCTAATGCTGCTCGCCGACGCTTTCAGCGCCGGCAGCCAGAGCGCGCCCACAACGCCCGAGCCGTCCCGCTACCCGCTGACCCTGGCGTGAGCGCGGTTCGAGGCAGCTCGGGCTTGATGGCTGCGCTCAACGCCGACTGTGCGAGGCCGCCCGAAAACGGCCCGGCGAAATCTCGAAGAACTCGCTAAAACAACGACGGAAATGCGAGATGCTGACAAAGCCGCTGGCGACGGCGATATCGGTGAGGGACTTGTTGGTCTGTTGCAGCAGCTGGCGGGCGCGGGTCAGGCGCAGCTCCAGGTAGTAGCGCGAGGGCGTCGCGTTGACGTGACGACAGAACAGACGCTCGAGCTGGCGCCTGGAAATGTCTACGCAGGTGGCAATCTCATCCACCGTCAGCGGCTCGTCGATGTTGTTGTGCATCAGCTCCAGCGCCGACTTCAATGCCTGTGGCAAGGTCGGGTCGTAATCGACGGCCACCACCGACACATCCAGGACTTCCTGCATGGTGTCGCAGCTCAACACTTCCTCGATGGCACTTACCAGGTTGAAGCCACTGCCGCGCCGCACCACTTCCAGCATCATGCCCAGCGAGCTATTGGCACCGGCACAACTGATCCGCTCGCGATCCAGCACATAGGCATGGTTCGACAATCTCACCTTGGGAAACAGCTCGGCGATCATCGCCCGACCATCGGGATGGAAAGCACAGTCGTAGCCATCCAGCAGCCCCGCCTCGGCAAGAAAATAAGCGCCGTTCCACAAGCCGCCGAGCATGGCGCCAGCGGCGTCGGCCGATCTGAGCTTGGTCCTGAGCAGCGGATCCACCTGCAGGCGCACGCGAAAGCCGCCGCAGACGACCAGGATGTCCTGCTGTTTCTCTGCCATATCGGCCAGGCAGCAGTCTGCCGAAATGACGATGCCCAGATCGCTGACCACCACCGCGCTTGCGCCACCGACCACCAGCACTTCATAGAGCGGCGCCGGGCTCATCAAGTTGGCGGTGACCAGGGCGTCCACCGCCCCGGTGAAGGCCATCATCGAAAAATTATCCAGCAGCACGAAGGCAACGCGCCGCAGCGGCAACGCCGGCTCGCTGCCCTGGCCCTTGGCGAAGTGCGCCATATTCTTATTTTTTAACAAACTCTCGAAAGAGGATCTCATGTTGCAACTCACTGGCACGAAAGCATTTACTGAAGAAGGTAACTCAGACCATGTTATTTATTTGAATAGGCCTACGGAACAACATTCGTCCGCCTAACTACTGCCACTATGACACTAAGCACTTCCTGGCCTTAGCCATTAAAACGAAGACGCTCAGCATATCCCGACACTTGCACCGAGCCGCGAAAAATACAGATGTAAATGGCATGTAATGCACTGATTACAACCTGATACAGCAACCCGTAAAGCAGTTCACATCGGCTTGCTAGGTTGAGTCCTCCAAGAACTACAAAATGATCGCCGGCTCAGCCAGACGATCACTCCCTGGAGGAAGCTCGTGCACACCAATAACAACGCTCGCCCCTCGCTCGTCCTCGCCCTGATCCCGATCGTCCTCACGCTCGGCATACTGGCGATCCAGCTGTTCTATTACGGCGACTTCACCCCCCACGTACCCCTGGCCATCGGCCTGGCGATTACCGCGCTGATCGGCTGGGGTCAGGGTTATCGCTGGAAGGACATCGAGAAAGGCTCGCTGCACGTCGTGTCCATCGGCTTGCAATCGATCGGCATCCTCATCGTGGTTGGCATGATCATCGGTACCTGGATCGCCAGCGGCACCGTACCCCTGATGATCTATGGCGGCCTCAAGCTGCTGTCACCCGAGGTGTTTCTCGCCGTCGCCATGCTGATGTGCGCCGTGGTCTCGGTGTCGCTTGGCACCTCCTGGGGCACGGTCGGCACCATCGGCCTGGCGCTGATGGGCATAGGTGCGGGGTTCGACGTCCCGATGTACTGGACCGCTGGCGCCGTGGTGTCCGGGGCGTTCTTCGGCGACAAGATCTCGCCGCTGTCCGACACCACCAACCTGGCCCCGGCCGTCACCGGGGTCAATCTGTTCGACCATATCCGCAACATGTTGCCGACCACCATCCCGGCCATGCTGATTGCCCTGGTCATCTATCTACTGGTGGGCTTCAACCTCATCGGCGGCAATGAACTCGACTCCAGCAAGATCGACCTGATCACCAATGGCCTCGCGCAGAACTTCGAGCTGTCCTGGGTGCTGTTGCTTCCCCCGCTGCTGGTCATTGGCCTGGCGCTGAAGAAAATGCCGGCCCTGCCCTCGCTGTTTGCCGGCGCCATCGCCGGCGGTATCCTGGCCATGGCTTACCAGGGCGCCAACCTGCATGACGTGTTCACTTACATGCAGAGCGGTTACAGTCTCAACAGCGGGATCAAGGACATCGACAGCCTGCTTAACCGCGGCGGCATCCAGTCGATGGCCTGGGTCATCACCCTGGTGATGATCGCCCTGGCCTTGGGCGGCGCCCTTGAGCGCACCCGTTGCCTCGAGGTGATTGTCGAGGCGATCCTGAAAAGGACGCGCAGCTTCGGCAGCATGCAAACCGCCGCCATTGGCACCTCGATTGCTACCAACTTGGTCGCCGGCGACCCCTACCTGTCCATCGCCCTGCCCGGCCGCATGTTTGCTCCGGCCTACCGTGGCAAGGGTTACTCGACCCTCAACCTGTCGCGCGCAGTCGAGGAAGGCGGCACCCTGATCTCCCCGCTGGTGCCATGGAACGCCGGCGGTGCCATCGTGATCTCCTCACTGGGTCTGGCCGTGGGCGATGGCAACTTCGAGAACCTGCTGTATATCCCGCTGGCTTTCGCCTGCTGGTTGTCACCGGTGATCGGCATCGCCTATGCCTACCTCGGCTGGTTCTCGCCCAAAGCCACCGAGCAGGAGCGCGCGAACTGGAAGGCGCAGGGCGAGGCGATCCAGACCTTCGACCAGCCCGAACCAGGCTACCGCGCAGCGCCTGTCGCCGACTGAGGCCGACGCACTACTGATAGAGCGCTGCAACCCAGGGCCGGCCGTCACTCGACGACCGGCCCTTTGCTTTGGCTATGTCCCCGTTACGTGTTGCACGCAGCTTTTGTAGGGTGGGTCGGGCCGCGCAGGTTAGTGGCGCTGAGCAGAGGCTGAAAATCAACTGCGGAAATTGCGCGCCGCGTAACCCACCAAGCGGTTGTCGGCTTGCCTCCTCTGGTGGGTTACGGCGCAACCGACTACGCACCAGCAAATAGCCTGCAGTCATGCGCCTAACCCACCCTACGAATCATCGCCCCCACTCACACCTCGCCGACCTGTCGCGCCCGGCTCAGATTGCTCGGCAGCGCTGCCTTGAGCGCCGTGAATAACGCCAGGCAGCGGGCGCCATCAGCCTCTCGGCTGCAGGTTTCTAACGCCGTGGCCAGCCGCGCGACCTCAAGCAGGCCGAGCGTACTGCAGCTGCCCGCCAGCTTGTGGGCCAACTCGCCAACCTCATACAGATCGTCCAGTTGCAGGGCATCGTCGACCTGCACCAGCAGCCCGTCGGCCTGCTCCTGGAACTGCTCGAACAAGCTGCGCAAACGCGCCTGGCCGAATACCTGGCGATGGATGGTCAGCAGGTGCAGGTCGACCCCCGCCTGCTCATCCGCCTGCGGCTGCGCCGCTATGCCGCTGTCGGGCGGCTGACAGAGTTGCCTCAGCACCTGCTGCAACGCCGCTGGCTGCAGCGGCTTGGCCTGCACCGCAGCTATACCCGCCGCCAGATAACCCTGGATATCCTCCACGCCGACGCTGGCGGTCAGGGCAATGATCGGCGTGTCGGCATTCAGGCTGTCGGCGCTCGAGCGAATGGCGCGGGTCACCTCGACACCGCTCATGCCCGGCAGGTGCATGTCCATGAGGATCGCATCGAAGGCCTGCTGCCGGCACACCGCCAGGGCTTGCCGACCATCCTCCGCCAGGTGCACCAGGTGCCCGGCGTGCTCGAGCAGCCCACAGATGACCTGCTGGTTAATCGGCGTGTCCTCCACCAGCAACAGACTCAGGCTGAGCGCGGGCGAGAGTGTGGCTGTGGCCTCGGCCTGCGTCGCGGGCGGCTGGGCCACCTGCAGCTCCACCTCGAGCCAGAAGGTGCTACCTGCGCCCTCGCGACTGTCGACACCGATCCGTCCGCCCATGGCCGCGACCATCTTCTGGCTGATGGCCAGGCCCAAGCCGGTGCCACCGAAGCGTCGGGTGATGCTTTCATCGGCCTGGGTGAAGCGCTCAAAAATCCGCTGCTGCTGCTCGGCGCTGATGCCGATACCCGTGTCGCGCACCGCGAAGCGCAAGCGGCTGCCGGCCTTGTCCACGCCGCCGACCCTTAACTCGATGGCGCCGCGCTCGGTGAACTTCACCGCGTTGCTCAGCAGGTTGGCCAGTACCTGACGCAGGCAGCCGGCTGCGCCCCGGTAGTAGCGAGGCAGTTGCGGCTCGATCTGGCAACTGACCCGCAGCGCCTTGCCCTGCAACTGCGCCTCGGCCAACAGGGCCTGTTCCTCGAGCAGTTGAGGCAGGCAGAACACCTGCTCTTCCGGCACATAGCCGCCCTCCTCCAACTTGGCGTAATCGAGCACCCCATCGAGGATGGCCAACAGGCCTTCGCCGGACTGGCGCAGGGCATCCAGGTAGCCACGTGCCTGTTCGGACTGCGGCGTGTGGTAGAGCAGTTGAGTCATGCCGAGAATCCCGCTCATCGGCGTACGGATCTCGTGGCTGATCCCGGCGAGGAACTGCGAACGAGCCTGGCTGGCGGCCTCTGCCACCTCCTTGGCCTGGCGCAGGCTGCGCGTGCGTTTGTCGACCATGCGCCGCAACTGTTCGCGACTGAAGAGCAATTGCTCGTGGGCGCGCTCACGGCGCTCGATGTCCTGATTGATCCCCAGACGCAGGTCGTTGAGCGATTCGACCAGCGCATCCAGCTCGTCGCTGCGTGGGCTCGGCTGGCGTTCCAGCTGCAACGGCGTATCACGCGAACCGACGCCCAGGTTGCGTGCGTAACGGGCCATGCTTTCCAGGTGCCGAGTGACCATGCGCTGAAAAATCGCCATGACCACCAGCACACTCAAGAAGATGGTCAGCGCCTGACCGAGAAACAGGGTCAAGGCACTCCAAGCCAGGCGGGCATACACCGCGCCAAGATCGGTATGCACCACCAGCTGGCCGAGGTTACGCGGCCCCAGAGGCGTCTCATGGCGCAAGGCGAAGCGATGCTCTGCGGTCCGCGCCGCCGTGCGCTCCCCAGCAGCCAGCAGCAGCCGTTCACCGGTGTCGGCATCCTCCAGGGTCAAGGAACTGATGTCGGGAAAATCCAGGATGCCACGCATCTGCAGGCGCAGCTGCTCGCGGTCGACATCCCAGATGCTCTTCGCCAGGCTGGCCAGGTAGACATTGCGGATCAACTCGATGCGCTGCTCGATCACGCGCATCTCGCGGCGATACTCGATGGCGGCCTGGATGCTGGTGGACAGCACCACGAAGAGCAGGCTGCAGACCAGCACGTAGAGCATCATGCGATAGCCCAGCGGGTGCTCCTGGCGGTAGGTGAGCAGCTTGCGCCAGGTTTTTTTAGGGTGCTGAATCATAGAGATTGGTCATGCGATGGGGTTCGGCGAGATAGCGAGCACTGTAGTGCTCATCCAGGCGTTTCAGGGTGCCATCCTCGCTCAGTTCGCGCAGGCGTTGGTCGAGTCGCGGCAGCAGGGCGAGCAACGCCGGATCGCGGCGCACGCCTATCCGGTAGTGTTCGGTGACCAGCTGGCCGGGCTGTTGCACGATGACCTGGTCGTAGCCGAAACGGCGGTTCTGCAGGGTCCAGCTGTAGAGGCCAACCGGCATGAAGTCGATACGCCCCTGGGCCAGCTTGATGAAGTTCTGCTCGCCACTGGACACCCATTCGATGTTCAAGTGCTGCTCGGCGAAACGGTCGAAGCGGTCACCGAAACTGTCGCCCAGCAGCAAGCCGACGGTGAGTCCGCGCAGATCGTCCCAGCTGTCAAAACGCACCGATTTGTCGCGTAGGGTGAACAGCACGATCGGGTCGGCCACCAGCGCCTCCTTGGTAAAACCCATCCAGGCTTCACGCTCATGGGTGCGATAAGCGGCGACGACTATGTCCACCCGTCCCTGCTGGGCCTCCAGCAAGCAGCGCTTCCAGTTGCCCAGTGCCAGCAGGCGCACCTCATGACCCAACTCGGCGAACAGCTGGCGCACCACCTGCGGCGCCAGCCCCACCAATGCGCCCTGGGAGTGCCAGGACACCGGCGGATAGAACGGGTGACCGCAGGCCAACAGTTCGCGCGCCTGGGCCACCGGCGCCAGCAGGCCCAGCAGCAGCGCCAGCGCCGCGCGCTTCACCTGGCCTGCAGCGCCTTGGCCGCGAGCAGGTAACCGACCCCATGAATGGTCAGGATGATCCGCGGGTTGGCCGGATCGTCCCTGAGCTTGCGGCGCAAGCGGCCGATCAGCACATCGATAGTGCGATCGTTCGGTGCCCATTCGCGGTTGCGCATCTGGTCGAGCAGCTGGTCACGGCTCATGGTCTTGCCGAGGTTGCCCAGCAGCACGCTGAGCAGCTGGAACTCGCCGCCGGTGAGTTGGCTGACCCGGTTGTCGCAATCGGTGACCTGGCGCAGACCCAGGTCCACCGTACATGCGTCGAAGCGCAGCAGGTTCTGCCCGGTGCTGACCGGCGCCTGGGCGCGGATCAGGCGTACTCGGCGGCACAGGTTCTTGGCGCGGGCGAGAATATCGCGCGGGCTGAAGGGCTTGGTCACGTAGTCGTCGGCACCGCACTCCAGACCGATCAGCTGGTCGACCGCATCCTGGCGCGCGCTGATCAGAATGATGCCGACCTCCGAATGCACCCGCAGCTCGCGGGTCAGGGTCAGGCCATCCTTGCCGGGCATGCGGATGTCCAGCAAGACCAGGTCCACGGTTTCGCGCGCAAGGATCTGCTCGGCCTCCTCCGCCGTGGCGGCGGCCAGGACGCGGTAGCGCTCCTCGGCGAAATAGTTGCACAGGCACTCGCGGGTGATGAGCTCGTCATCCACCACCAACACCGTCAGGTCATCGGACATGCCAGGCCTTCAAGGGCTGAAATCTGCTGGGCTGGAGCCGGGGGCGGCGCCGGTCGGCGGGCAGCCGCTCGACATCCAGTTTATCCGCTGCACTTTATTACAAGCGAACGCGCCCCAGGTGCCTATTTCCGACACTTGGAGGCGCGTGACCACCGTGCCACGCTCAGCGACTCAGAACGGCAGGGGCAACTTGGCGGTGCGCCCGCCATCGACTACCAGCACCTGGCCGGTGACGAAGGCCGCCTCGTCCGAGGCGAGAAACACCACCGCGCCGCCTACGTCCTGCGGGGTGCCGGTGCGCCCGACCGGGTGCATGGCCAGCAAGCCCTGGCGCGCGCCAACCGGATCGACCTGGGCGTTGATGTAGGCATTGCTCAGGTCCGAATCGATCCAGCCTGGCGCGATGGCATTGCAGCGCACCCCGTCGCGGCCCAGGTCCACCGCCAGCGCCCGGGTCAGGCCATGCACGCCCGCCTTGGAGGCGCAGTAAGCGGCATGCTGCGGGTTGGCGCCGAGGCCTTCGATCGAACCGATGTTAATGATGCTGCCACCACCGCGCTGGCGCATCTGCGCCAGCAGTTCACGGACCAGGAACACCGGCGCGCGCAGATTGACCACCATCATCCGGTCCCAGTCCTGCTCGCTCATGGCCTCGATCGGCTGCTCGGCCATGAAGCCGGCGTTATTCACCAGCACGTCGATGCCGCCGAGCAGTTCGGCCGCGGCCTGGGCGATCAAGCGCGGGGCGCCGGACTCGGCCAGATCCGCTTCGACGAAGAACACCTCCGGGTTACTCGCCAGCTCCGCGTCCAGCGCCTGACGCTGGGCCACCAGCACCCGCGCGCCAGCGGCCAGCAGTTTTTCGGTAATGCCGCGGCCGATGCCGCGACCACCGCCGGTGACCAGGGCGTTTTTTCCCTTGAGCAACATATTCATCTCCTTAGCCCGAAACCGGCTTGGCGCCGGTCACTTCTAAAGCTTCACCGGCGATATAACGCGCCTCGTTCGAGGCCAGAAAGGCGATCACGTCGGCGATGTCTTCCGGCTCGGCGATGCGTCCCAGGGGCACGCTCTTGTTCAGTTCCTCGACGGCTTTATCCGGGTCCAGGCCGCGGCGTTCGAAGCCGCTGCGAATCATCGGCGTGTTGATCTCGTGCGGGCACACGGCATTGACCCGGATGCCCAGCGGCGCGCAGTCGCGGCCGAGGTTCTTGCTCAGCGCTGCCACCGCGCCCTTGCTGGTGCAGTAGGCGACATGGCCGGGCCTGGATAGATGCCCCACACCGAGGACGTGTTGACGATGGCCGCGCCTGCACGCCCCTTCATGTGCGGAATCGCTGCGCGACAGATGTAAAACACCGCATTGAGATTGACGCCCATGGCGTCGAACCACATCTCGTCGGTGGTTTCCTCGATGGTGCCGCGCGGAATGATCCCGGCGTTGTTCAGTACGATGTCGAGGCCGCCGAAGCTTTCCACGGCCGCACTGACCACTGCCTCGCAATAGCTCTTCTCACGCAGGTCGCCAGCCAGGTAGCTGACCTCGGCGCCGAGGGCGCGGGCCTTCTCGGCGATCTTTGCGCAGCCGGCCTCTTCGCGGTCGGAGAGCATCAGCCGCGCGCCCTCACGGGCAAACAGCAAGGCCAAGGCCTGGCCGACACCGCCGGCGGCGCCGGTGATCAGGGTGACTTTCTCGGCGAATTTCATAGGGCAACCTCCTTGAGCAGGGTTGAACCAGGCAGCGCCTGGACGGATTCGGTCTTAAACAGCAGCTGAAATAAAGTGGCGCAGTCGGCGCTGGCGGGTAGCTCGGCGACGGCCTGCTCGATGGCCTGACGTCGCTCGGCATCAAGGCTGACACCGGCCAGCAGGTGAAACTTGGCGCGAAATTCGGCCTGACTCATGGCCGTGGCCGGGTCGCCCTTGGCGGCGGTGATCGGGCTGGCGAAGCGCTGGCCATCTTTGAGCGTCACCGATACCCGCGAGAGGATCTCGTTGGGGAAGCGCGCCGACAGATCGTCGGCCTCGACTATCTCGATGCGCCGGCTGACCGCGAGGATGTCGGGCGCATGCACCGAGTCACCAGTCACCTCCAGCGGGCCGACCTGGCCGCGCGCTACCAGCGCCGCCAGCGGGAAGGCCAGGGCGTACTGGGCCTCGTCGGCATTGGCCGGGGTATGGCCCTGCAGCCGCATGGATTCGTGGAAGGTCTCGACGGTGATCTGCTCAATCGCCGCGCCGCGAATCTGCGGGTGCTCGGCCAGCAGCGCGGTCATCGCGGTCAACGCTGGCTGCGCCCAACGGCACACCGGCCAGGGCTTGAAGTACTGGGCATCGATCTCCCAGCGCTGACCAAGGTCATGCCACTGGGCGGCCACCGCGCTGGTTTCCACCGTCTCGGCCGGTGCGCCGGTGACTCCGGCCTGGGCCAGAAACAAGGCATTCAATCCCGCATAGGCGCCGGCGCCGTGGGCGTCGCGGAGCATCGAGGGGTGATCGATCAAGCGCATCATCGGGCAGCGCGGGCCGAAGTACTCGGCGATACCCAGGGCATGGCGGAAAGTCTGCTCGTCCAAATCAAGCAAGCGAGCGCCCGCACAGACCACGCCGAGCCCGGAGAAGGCACCGGAGGCATGGTATTCAGGCGCAGTGGCCATCAACGCGACGCCGGCGCGCAGCGCCGTTTCATAACCGATGCACAGCGCGCTGAGCAGCTCCTCGCCACTGATGTCCCTGCCCTGCTCGCGGCAGGCATCGACCAGCGCCAGCAACGCCGGCACCACGGTGGCGCCGGCATGGCCCTTGGAGGTGAAATGGCCCTCATGGGCATCCAGGCTGTCGACACTGAAACCGCCGGCCCAGGCTGCGCCAAGCGGGTGCACCGCACGGCCATCGAACAGCAGGCGGCTGGCCAAGGCGCCGGCCGGGTAATGGTTGACCGCGTAGCCTTTGAGGGCCTGGCTGGTCTGGTTGTCGCGGGCGCCGGCGGCGACCCCGAGAATATCCAGCAGGCAGATCTGCAGCAGGTCACGGGTGTGCTGCGGCGCCTGGCTGAACGTGAAATCACGGACGAACGAATAGAGCGACATACGCTTACTCCACAGACGGGACGAGGATCGACAGGAAAAAAGGCTATGTCCCAATAGCGTGTTGCATGACACGACCCACCACCACCTCCTGCTTTAAGTAGATCCGTAGGGTGGGTTAGGCGCCTGGCACAAGACTAGTGACTGTTACCCGGTCAGTTGCGCCGTAACCCACCATGATCAGCACGCCGACCGCCACTTGGTGGGTTACGCGGCGCGCCAATGATGCAGTTGATGTTCAGCTCTATGGCCTGCGCCGCTAACCCACCCTACAAAAGCTACAAAGCTGCGGCCAACACATCACTGGGACATAGCCAAAAAAAAGCGCCCGTCAGGGGCGCCAAATAAAGTGTGTAGCCTGAGCCGTCGGACTCAGTTGGCGGCGGCGCGGGAAGCGGCCAGCCAGGTATCGAATTGCTCACGGTGCGCGGCAACCCACTCGGCGGCATGACGCTCGATATCCTTGGCTTTGTTTTCGCCGTCCTGCATCTTCAGGTTCTGCGCGCTCTCGTCGTCGGTGGTGATCTGTACCAGGGAGAGAAACTTCAGGGCTACCGGGTTCTCTTCGGCAAACTCCTTGTTCAATACGGCCTTGACCTCATCCACGGCGAAGCCGAGGTTCTTGCCGTTGAAGCTGGTGTTCACGTCATTCTTGCCATCCGGCAGATCGGTGTAAGGCACTTCCAGCCAGACCACATCCTTGCCCTCGACCAGCACGCCGGCGATCCACTGCGGCACCCAGGTGAAATACAAAATCGACTCGCCTTGTTTGTAGCGGGCGATGGTGTCGGCCATCAGCGCGAAGTAGGAACCACGGTTGTGGCTGACGCTCTTCTCCAGGTCATAGGCCTTGAGGTGGTGGTCGATCACCAGTTCACAGCCCCAACCCGGGTTACAACCGGTGAGGTCGGCCTTGCCGTCGCCATTGGTGTCGAACAGCTTGGCGATCTCCGGCTTCTTCAGGTCGGTCAGGTATTTGATGTTGTGCGCTTCGGCGGTCTTCTTGTCGATCAGGTAGCCCTGTAGCACGCCGGGGATCACATTGCCGGCCTTGACCAGCGTGTCGTCGCCGCCGACCTTCTGATAGAAGGTGTCGTGCAGCTTGTCCCACAGGTGCACGGTGAAGTCCGCATCGCCGTAAGACAGCGCGACCATCATCGCCGCGTACTCGGTCTCCTTCGGCTTCTGCACCTCATAGCCCAGCTCACGCAGGCCGACCATGGCCACCTCACCGCGAAAGCGCTCCTCGGCAATGCTCGGGAAGATCGGCGTCACGTCCACGCCCTCTCCTGGCTTCTCGGCAGACGCGGCCTGGCCATAGAGTGGCAACAGGCTCAGGGATGCAACGGCGGCGCAGTGCAGGAGCTTCTGGGTGAAGCCACGGGTTTCGAAATTCATCGTCAGCTACCTTTTGGGTTTTGTTGTTAGTCGGGTATTTCGATTGAGTTCAGCGGTGGCCTCAGGCCTCGGCCTTGGCGCTGACCGGACGATTGCCCAGCAGACGCAACAGCAGACCGACCGGGCCGCTGTGGTACCAGCGCAGGCTGGGGTCGCCGCTGGTGCGCTCGCCCATGGCCTGGGTCAGGCGGTCGAGGAAGATCGCCAGCAGCACCAGACCGACGCCGCCAACCGTGGCCAGGCCCATGTCGAGGCGACCGATGCCACGCAGGACCATCTGCCCCAGGCCGCCGACCGAGATCATCGAGGCGATTACCACCATCGACAGCGACAGCATCAGGGTCTGGTTGACACCGGCCATGATGGTTGGCGCGGCCAAGGGCAGTTGCACGCGCTTGAGCATTTGCCAAGGTGTGCAGCCGAAGGCGCGGGCTGCCTCAATTTTGTCTTCCGGCACCTGGCGGATGCCGAGGTTGGTCAGGCGCACCAGCGGCGGCACGGCGAAGACGATGGTCACCAGTACGCCGGGCACGTTGCCGATGCCGAACAGCATCACCACTGGTACCAGGTAAACGAAGGCCGGCAGGGTCTGCATGGCATCCAGCAGTGGCCGCACGATCTTCTCCAGGCGGTCGCTGCGCGCCGAGAGGATCCCCAGGGGCACGCCGATCAGCGCGCAAAAGAACACCGAGGTCAGCACCAGCGCCAGGGTGGTCATGGACTCTGACCAGACCCCAATCAGCCCGAGTAGGGTCAGGGTAATCGCGCATAACCAGCCCATGCGCGGGCCAGCAACCTGCCAGCCGAGCAACGAGGACAGGAGAATGCCGATGGAAGGCGGGATGCTCTGCAGGATGAACTCAAAGCCATTGAGCACCTGGTCGATCGGCCAACGAATGGCCCGGAAGAATTCGCGAAAATTGTGCACCAGGTAATTCAGGATGCTTTCCACCCAGTCACCCAGGGGAATGGTCAAGGTTTGGAACGGGTCGAGGATGCTGAACTCTGACATCTTGGCTACCTACTCTCATGATTCTGGGTTTACTGCGGGCTCAACAATGCGGCGCTTAGTGGCGGCTCATGGTCTGCAGCAGCAAACTCTTGGAAATGGTGCCCTTGAAGGCGCCGTCATGGTCCAGCACCGGCACCGGGTAGGGCAGCGTGGCGACGATATCCAGCACATCGTGCAGCGGCGTATCGATGTAGATGGGCGGGTGCTGATCCAGCTTGAGCTGCTCGAGCTGCGGCGGCTCGGCGCCCCCCTGCAAGTCGCCGGCGTCGACCACCGCAAGCAGGTGATTGTGCTCGTTGACCAGGTAGCCATAAGGCACCCCGGCCTTGAAGCTCGGCGCATGACCGTTGACCCGGCACACGGTTTCCGGGTCGAGCTGGGCGACATCGCCGGCCTTGAGCAGCCGAGAGCTGTCGAAGCCCTTGAAGAAGGCCTCGACATACTCATTGGCCGGGTTGCACAACAACTCCTGGGGTGTGCCGATCTGCACCACCCGACCGCCTTCCATGATGGCGATCCGATGACCGATGCGGACGGCCTCTTCGATGTCGTGGGAGATGAAGATGATGGTGCGCTGCTGCTCGGCCTGCAGGCGGATCAGCTCGCCCTGCATCTCGCTGCGGATCAGCGGGTCGAGGGCGGAGAAGGCCTCGTCCATCAGCAGAATGGTTGGGTCGTTGGCCAACGCACGGGCCAGACCGACGCGCTGTTGCATGCCGCCAGACAACTGGTGCGGGTAGCTGTTTTCGTGCCCGGCCAGGCCAACCTGGCTCAAGGCCTCCAGCGCACGGGCGCGGCGTTCCTGCTCGCTGACCCCGGAAATTTCCAGGCCGAAGGCCGCGTTGTCGAGCACGCTCATGTGCGGCATCAGGGCGAAGGACTGGAACACCATGCCCATTTCCTTGCGCCGCACGTTGGTCAGTTCCTTGTCCGACAGCCCGGTGATCTCCCGGCCGTTGAGGTGGATGCTGCCGGAGGTCGGTTCGATCAGCCGGTTGAACAGGCGCACCATGGTCGACTTGCCCGAACCGGACAGGCCCATGATGACGAAGATCTCGCCGCGCTTGACCGAGAAGCTGGCGTCGAACACACCAACCACCTGCCCGGTCTTCTGAAATATCTCGTTCTTGTCGGCGCCGTTGCGCAACATATCCATGGCCACTTCCGGCTGCGCGCCGAATACCTTGAATATATTCTTGACCGAAAGTATCTCGTCGGGTTGGGTCATTGCGCCCTCTTCTTATAGATATATAAACCGTTAACTTGATGACGCCGCTCGGCGCTTTATCCGGGTGAACCAATCCGCCAGCGCTTAGCTTGAAATTAAGTTAAGCCGGCCATTAATGGCCTGAATTACCGCGAATATGCCCGTTGGCGACTGCCTGCAAAGAGTGCCGCCGGGTGAGTCAAAATTAGAGTTTAGATGGCTGAGCGTCCAACGACATTTGTTCGGCCAAAACCATAACCTGATGTTATTGATTGAGCGCAGAGTCGCTGGCGATATCGGGGCCTACCCGTGGCAAACAAGGCATACCGTGGGGCATAGCAGGCGGACAGGAGACGGCAAGCGAGCGGCCTGCTCAGCGCTCAGCTGACAGGCTGAGCAAGCGGCTAGCCGACGAAATTAACCCTTGGGCTGCGAGTAACTGGCCTTCATACGCTGCGCAGCGGCCTCTGCCGCATCCAAACCGGCAGCGATAGCCGTCTTGAATCCCGCATCGATCATTGCCTGCAAACCGGCCGCCGTGGTGCCTCGATAGTCGAGCATGGCCCGCACCATCTCGGCCGGCGGCATGCCATCGCGACCGAGCAACTGGCTCGCCCCAACCACCACGCCACGCACCGCGCGCTCGGCAACCTGGCGCGGCAGCCCCTTGGCCAGGGCATGAGCGAGCATCGCCTCGGCCAGTAGCGCCGGATAGGCCGCTCCGGAGCCAACCAGCCCGGTCAGGTAGTCGAGATCCGCTTCGCTCGTCACCTCATCGGTGCTGCCACAGGCCTCGAACATGGCTTGGGTGAAAGCCCTGTCGGCGGCCGACACCGGCTCCGTGGCGAACCACGGGGTATAGGACTGGCGAATCTGCGCCGCCGCGTTGGGCATGGCGCGAATGATTCGCTGGCTACCGGTACGCGCGATCAGGGTCTCGACCGAAACGCCGGCCATAAACGAGATCACCAGCTTGCCGGCGGCCTCGATAGACACATCGGCGAACTGCTCGGGGCGCACCGACAGCACGATGACCTCGGCCCGTTGCGCCAACTGGCGATTATCCTGAGTCAGCTGCACCGCGGGCCAGGCGTCGAACCCATCCACGCGCCCGGAACGACTGGAGAGGATCAAGGAGGCGGGCTGCAGCACGCCGCGTTCGAGCATGGCGGCGCCGATGGCACGCCCCAGCCAACCGCCACCGCCGATGATGCCGACCGTCAGTTCACTCGACATACAGACGCCCTCCTAGGCTGAATGATTCGCCGCCAGCGCGACCAGCGTCGGCTCTGGCACCGGGTAGCCGTGGCGGGCATAGAAACGCTGGAGTTCACGCGGTTCCGGCGCCTGGCCGGTAAAGATCGTCACGTACTCGGGGATGCGCTGCATGCGCGTCGGCAGATCCTCGCGACTGTTCATGCTGATGTAGCCGATCTGGGTCAGGTATATCGACCGGGCCCGCACGTCGGCCGCCATGCCCTGGTAGCCGAAACGGCTGAACATAGCGCTCAACGCAGCCAGGCGCGCCGTGTCGGCGAGCTCGACTTGCGCCGCCACTCTGGGCTCTTGCAGCGCCCAACTGCGCAACGCGAACTCGAACTGCGAGTCGAACAGCGCCGGATTCAGCCAGCAGTCGAACACGTTGAGAATGGCCTCGGCGATGCTTTCCGCGTAGGCCTCGCTCTGGTGGATCAGATTGCCGCTGTTCTTGGCGCGCCAGCGCTCGATCAGCGCCGCCAGCAGCTCTTCGCGATCGGTGAAAAACCAATAAAAACTGGTTCTCGACAGGCTCAGTTTTTTCGCCAGCGGCAGGATCCGTACGGACTCGACGCCCGACTCGATCAGGCTGTCGTAAGCCGCCTGCAGCCAGATCTCGGCCGATCCACGCCAGCCGCTATCACTCGACTTCTTCGGTTCATTCATGGGCCGATGGTAGCCAGCAAGCGGCCCTCACACAATCTGAATGTCCGCAGGCGTCGATAAAAATGACAGGCCTGTACATTTCCCCTAATCCACGTTCGCCCCGGCCACCTAGCAGTGCCTGTGCGCGTGAGGGGATACCTGCTGGCGACACAAACCCACCGATCACGACAGGCGCAGCGGACGATCAATGTACAGCAAGGCCCACCCACTAGACACCAGTGTACATTTTCGGTAAATACACACTCACGTCCCCGTCCACGTGGAGCCCTGAGCATGTCCAATGACCCGTTGCTGCAGCCCTACCAGCTCAAGCACCTGACCCTGCGCAACCGCATCATCACCACCTCGCATGAGCCAGCCTACCCCGAGGACGGCATGCCCAAGGCGCTGTACCGCGCCTACCACGTCGAGCGCGCCAAGGCCGGCGTGGCCCTGACCATGACCGCCGGCTCGGCCGCGGTGTCGCGCGACAGCCCGCCGGTGTTCAACAACATCCTCGCCTACAAGGATGAGGTGGTCGGCTGGCTGAAGGACCTCACCGATGAGTGCCATGAGCACGGCGCGGCGGTGATGATCCAGCTGACCCACCTGGGGCGGCGCACGCGCTGGGACAAGGGCGACTGGTTGCCCGTGGTGTCGCCGTCGCACAACCGCGAGGCGGCGCACCGCGCCTTCCCCAAGCAGCTGGAAGACTGGGACATCGAGCGCATCATCAAGGACTACGCCGATGCGGCGGAGCGCATGCAGGCGGCCGGTCTGGACGGCATCGAGCTGCAGGCCTACGGCCACTTGATGGACCAGTTCTGGTCGCCGCTGACCAACGAACTGGACGCCCCCTATGGCGGCTCGCTGGACAACCGCCTGCGCTTCACCTTCGACGTGCTCAGCGCCATTCGCCAGCGCGTCGGCAACCAGTTCATCGTCGGCGTGCGCTATACCGCAGACGAAGTGCTCAGCGGCGGTTTCAACGCGGATGAAGGTGTGGACATCTCGCGTCGGCTCAAGGCCAGCGGCATGGTCGACTTTCTCAACGTGATTCGCGGCCACATCGACACCGACGCCGGCCTGACCGACGTGATCCCGATCCAGGGTATGGCCAGCTCGCCGCACCTCGACTTTGCCGGACAGATTCGCGCCGCCACCGATTTCCCCACCTTCCACGCCGCGAAAATTTCCGATGTCGCCACCGCCCGCCATGCCATCGCCTCGGGCAAGGTCGACATGATCGGCATGACCCGCGCGCACATGACCGACCCGCACCTGGTACGCAAACTGATCGAGGGCCGCGAGCAGGACATCCGCCCCTGCGTCGGCGCCAACTACTGCCTCGACCGCATCTATCAGGGCGGTGCGGCCTACTGCATCCACAACGCCGCCACCGGCCGCGAAACAAGCATGCCGCATGAAATCCCCAAGGCTGCCAAGCGGCGCAAAGTGCTGATCATCGGCGCCGGCCCGGCGGGCCTGGAAGCGGCCCGAGTGGCTGGCGAGCGCGGTCATGAGGTAGTGCTGTTCGAGGCGGCCAATGACGCCGGCGGGCAGGTGCGCCTGACCGCGCGCAGCCCGCGCCGGCGCGAGATGCTCGGCATCATCGACTGGCGCATGGCGCAATGCACGGCACTCGGCGTGACCTTCCACTTCAACACTTGGGCCGATGCCGAGACCATCCGCGCCGAGCGGGCCGATGTGGTCATAGTCGCCACTGGCGGCTTCCCGCATACCGAGATCCTCAGCGCCGGCAACGAGCTGGTGGTATCGGCCTGGGACATCATCTCCGGCGACGTCAAACCCGGCGCGAACGTGCTGCTGTTCGACGACGCCGGTGATCACACGGCGCTACAGGCCGCCGAGTTCATCGCCCAGACTGGCGCCAAGCTGGAAATCATGACCCCGGACCGCTCATTCGCGCCGGAAGTCATGGCCATGAACCTGGTGCCCTACATGCGCTCGCTGCAAAAACTCGACACCACCTTCACCGTCACCTATCGCCTGGCCGCGGTGGCGCGTGACGGCGCCGAGCTGGTGGCGAGCATCGACAGCGACTATGGCGGCGTGCGCAAGCAGCGCCGGGTGGATCAGGTAGTGGTCAACCACGGCACCCGGCCAATGGACGAGCTGTATCTAGAACTCAAGCCTTTCTCGCGCAACCTCGGCGCGGTGGACCACGGCGAGCTGATCGTCGGTCAGCCGCAGTCCAGGGACGACAACCCGGATGGCGAATTCCAGCTGTTCCGCATCGGCGATGCAGTAGCGGCGCGCAACACCCACGCGGCGATCTACGACGCCCTGCGTCTGGTCAAAGACCTCTGAGCACCTGGCCTGAATCGCTAATAAGCCACATGACGGCCGGATCGTCATGTGCCCTTCTCCCGCGCTGGCTGACCGTCACCCCAAGTCGCCTCGCTCGCCAACTCCCTCCCGTAGCGCAAAGCCGATCTGCGCTCGCGAGCGAAACGTGAGCATGAATTGCGTTGTGCCTTGGAAGACGTACAGCGAGAGAAAGCGGGTTCAGCGAGACATACAGCGCGTTTCAGCTTTAGTCCGCTATGCCTTGGCGGAACCGGCTGCCTCGTGTAGACACATTCGACTAGCGTCGAATACTGTGGCGCGTGAGTTTGCGTCAGCGCCGATTCAGCCGTTTGGGCTTGCCGTCATCCCTGTCGCGTTTCTCCCTGATCGCTGTCGCGCCCCCGCGACAACATCAAGGCAAGACAAGGACTTACAGGGCGACAAGGAACGTTATACGACATGCTGTCGCGAACAAACGCGACATGGTATGTCGCCTAATTATAGTTAGGTTCTACAACATGGAAGTATCAGCAACATCACCATCTCTACAGAAAATGAGCTTCATTCGTGGGAGTCAACCGCTATGGAAGGCATTCTGGATTTTGTATGTTCTAGGTAGCCTTTCTTTCACGGCCATTTTCGTAGTACTAATAAAATCTCTCTCAACAAGCCATTTGCTATTACAAGCAAGTCATATTTTAAATCTACAAAAAGAAACAGCTTTATTAACGACCGCAACTACAGTTGTAGTTATCTACATTATGTATTTCTTGTTATGTTCAATTTCTGTTTGGCGTTGCGCCAAAAACACCATGAGAAATTTATGGGCTAATCTTGCAAAAATAATAATTTCAATAAATTTTGCTTGGATTTCTTGGAAAGCATTTGTCGCCTTCGACTCTTTATTAACGCACTTTTCTCATCAGTGAATTGCGTATAAACCTAACAAGTGGTTCAAACCGCTCGCTTCGCTCACTGGGACGGGCTAAAGCCCAATGTCATCAACTTAAGCAGTTTCTCTATAAATATCATATAATTAGCGCTCAAATTAGCGCATAGGAAAACTCCTTATGGCCTCTCATTCCACACCGTTTGACACCGCCCAGCAAACCCTGGCCTGAAAATTGTACAAAAAATAACCAGCTCGCTTGATTGTCCCGCTTTCATCGATACCCACCGCCAGCACCCTCAAGACTTTACCCGCCGACGTCAGCTGACCTTCAAGAACCTCGTCCTGTTCTTGCTCAATCAGCCGCGCACCGCCTTGCAGACCGAACTCGATCAGTTCTATCGCGTGCTAAATCAGGCCTCGGCCGAGACCCAGGTGGTTACCGCGCAAGCCTTCAGCAAGGCTCGCAGCAAGCTCAAGCCCGAGGTCTTCGAGAGCCTTAACCAAGTCCTTCAGCACCAGATCGACAGCCTCGGGCTGCGCCAGACGTGGTGCGGGCTACGCGTACTCGCCGTGGATGGCTCCACCGTACATTTACCACTGGAGCCGGCCATGACGCGCTTCTTTGGCAGCCACAGCGAGTTTCCCGTTGCCCGCCTGTCCATGCTCTACGACGTCACCGACGGTCAAACGCTGCACAGCCTGATCGTGCCATTCGAAGTCGGCGAGCGTGATTGCACCCACTTGCATCTCGCGCATCTGCCCCCTGACAGCCTGACGCTGTTTGATCGCGGCTATCCTGGGCACTGGTTGTTCGCGCTGTTCGAGCAGCAACGGCGGCATTTCCTGATGCGCCTGCCTTGTGGCTACAACGCGCAGGTCAAACAGTTTCTCCAGTCGGGTCAGGTCGAAGACACGCTGTTCTTCGCGGCCAGTCATCCAGAAGCGCGCTTGTTTTGTACCGAGGCCGGCGTCGATCCCGCAGGCCAGGTCGAATTACGCTTGGTTCGGGTCGAGCTGGCGAGCGGTGAAAGCGAAGTGTTGCTGACCTCTCTGCTGGACCGGCAGGCATTCCCGGCCGAGGTGTTTGCGGATCTCTACCACCGCCGATGGGGCATCGAGACGGACTACCGCCGCGTCAAGCAGACCCTGAGTCTGGACAACTTCAGCGGTCGCAGCGTGGTAGCGGTGAAGCAGGACTTTCATGCCGGGCAACTACTGAAGAATCTGGGGCTGCTGATGAACTACCTGCTGCAACCGGTCATCGAACAGCGCCACAAAGGCCGCAAGTTGCGCTGGAAGGTCAACTTCACCCAAGGGGTGTCGCGCCTCAAGAACACCTTGGTCGAGCTGCTGGTGCGCCCCTGTGCTCAGGGGCTGGCCAACGTGCTGGCGCTGATGACCAACAGTCTCAGCGCCGTGCGTCCAGGGCGCAGCTTCCCGCGTAAGTGTAAGCGCCCGGCCAGCCGCGGCTGCGAGGGGGCCAAACCGACGCGCTGAGAACCCGCACTACCGCCAAAACCGCCGTGCAAAAAAGCTGGCCAGAAGCGGTCGGTACGCGCTCGCCCGGAAAACGAGAAACCCGCTCGATAAAGCGAACCGGCGTCCATTAAGCTGCCGCCAAGATTAAATATGCGCTGAATCGGGGAGCAAAACCGGTGGCGGTGCTGCTGCAACCGAGCGCTCAAGCCCTGGATTTGCTTGCTCCAGACAGGGCTGGGAGCTTAAGTTGATGACATTGGGCTAAAGCCCGCCCCTTAACCAAACGTTATACATCATAGGGGTATTGAGTGAAGACTCCGAATAACAATTATGATGGAAAGCCAACAGCATATTTAGACCACAACATTCTTGATTTATTTGTGAAAACAAGAGATTTACCATTCGCATCTGAACTGAGAGAAAAATATCAGATTATTTATTCAGATGAGACGCTCAAGGAAATTAAACGTACAGGAGATAATGGCTCACAATTTCTTGAAGCTCTTGAAAACTTGGAGGCGATGCACCTTCGAATCTTCGTCACGGAGAGCTTTAAAGTAACTGATCGGGCCATATTAAAAGAATTAAATCCGTTCGATGCGTTTGAAGATTACTGCAAAAATATTGAACCGATTTATGAGGCAATGGAAAAAGCCACAGCGCAATCATTGCTTAAATTCTATGGCGGTCGAGCAGGAAGCGACTTTGATGAAATCAACAGAGAACAGATAGATTCATTTGGCGGCCTCATGAACTATATTTCTGACCGAGTTGACGAAGTCAAAGACTTAGTTCCCGGAATAGATGCTGAAATCTCTGCCTATACAAAAGAAATGCAAAAAAGCTTCAACGAGGCTCTTACCCAATCAACAGTAGAGCTGCGTAAACACATAGAGGATGAATTAAACTATTCTGGCGTTCAGACATACCGCAATCATATGAAGGTTGGGCCGGTACAACTGAACAACATTGAACCACCGAACGTTATAGAGAAAATATGGAGCATCTATAAAACGCTTGATGGCTACAGAGAGAATAATTTCTCAATAGAGCAATTTCTAGGTTTGTCAAAAAACCCAATTTACAACAGAGAAATGTATCTGCATGAAAAAGTAACATCTATATACAACGTGTTAAATGTTATCGGCTACTATCCAGATTCCAAAATGAAACATGACAGAAGATTCACTGCCGCAATGAGTGATGCAGGGCATGCTGCTATATCTTCGTTTTCAGATTTTCTATTCTCTCGGGATGCCGCCTTCATACATAAAACCAGAGCCGCGTATGAATATCTCAACGTCAAAACCAAAGTTATCGAAGTAACCGTTAGTGACGTATAACAACTGGTTCAAACCGTTCGCTTCGCTCACTGGGACGGGCTAAAGCCCAATGTCATCAACTTAAGCTCCCAGCCCTGTCTGGAGCAAGCAAATCCAGGGCTTGAGCGCTCGGTTGCAGCAGCACCGCCACCGGTTTTGCTCCCCGATTCAGCGCATATTTAATCTTGGCGGCAGCTTAATGGACGCCGGTTCGCTTTATCGAGCGGGTTTCTCGTTTTCCGGGCGAGCGCGTACCGACCGCTTCTGGCCAGCTTTTTTGCACGGCGGTTTTGGCGGTAGCGGCGTTTTGCAAGGTAGTTGTCGCGTCAGCCGTGTTTTTAAGCTGCTATTTTCAGTGCCGGCTGCTCCCTTTCCGGGTTGAGTGTGACGGCGCCGATAGGTTGCCAATTTCGCGTTGCACCTGACCAGCGATGCGGGTGTTTATGACGGGCTTGCTGGTACAGCGCATGACGCTTGGCTAGCACTTCTTGATCCTCTCCACGATGGCGCTGTGCCGGGGTCACGAAGCGGATGCGGCTGTGGCGGTGCTCATGGTTGTACCAGCGGATAAAATCGCGCACCCAGCTGCGTGCTGCGTCCAAATCGGCAAAGCCATCCTGCGGCCATTGCGGGCAGTATTTCAGGGTTCTAAACAGCGACTCTGAGTAGGGATTGTCGTTGCTCACCCGCGGTCGTCCGCGCGATGGGGTGATGCCCAGGTCGTACAACTTACTCAGCAGCGTCACCGATTTCATCGGCGCGCCGTTGTCCGAGTGCAGCACCAAGGGTTGGCCCGCGCAGCGCTCGCCGAGCACGGTACGCTGCATCAGTTCGGCCGCACGCTCGCCGCTTTCTTGCTCGTAAACCTCCCAGCCCACGGCCTTGCGGCTGTAGATATCCTCGATCAAGTACAGGTAGTAATACTGCCCGCGCACCGGCGATTGCAGGTAGGTAATGTCCCATGACCAGACCTGATTGCTCTTCCTCGCACTGTGCGTGGTCGGCGCGGCGTGCTTGTGCGGCGCATGGCTGCGGCCACGTTGGTGCAGCTGATCAGCGGCTTTCAGCACGCGGTAAAAGGTGGCTTCTGAGGCTAGGTAGCGACCTTGATCGGCCAGCCTTGGCACGATCTGACTCGGCGGCAAGCTGGCGAATGGCGGGCTGTTGCAGGCATCCAGGATGGTGCGGCGCTCCTCAGCACTCAGGGCATTGCTCGGTCGCGGACGTAGTGTGGTCGTACGCACATCGGCCTGTATGACAGGTGTCAGCGCCCAGCGTTGCAGGCTGCGCAGCGACAGCCCGATCTCTGCACAGGCAATTGCCTTGCGTGCACCAGAAGCAACGGCATGGTTAAAGCGTTCAACGAGTTGTTGCCGTTCTGGCAGAGAGGTCAAACGTCCTCGCTGTCGTTTCCCCAGAAGGCATTCATCTTTTTTCGCAGCACCAGGATGGCGGCGGTTTCCGCCAACGCCTTGTCCTTGCGTCGCAGTTCACGCTCCAACTCGGCGATGCGTTTCTTGTCGGCGCGCGCCTGCTCTCGATCAGCCTGACGCTGTGCCTGGGCAGACAGCTGGCCACTGATGCAGGCTTGGCGCCACGCGTTGAGTTGTTCAGGGTACAAGCCCTTGCTACGACAGTATTCGCTGAGCTCGATCTCGCTCAGGGTGGCCGCGTGCAATACCGCTGCGAACTTGGCTTCAGCCGGCCAGTCATCGGCGTTTTTCTTGTCTCCGGGCACTACCGCGCCTCCCGCTTTGAGCTTCGTGCGCCAAGCATACAGGGTGGCTTGGGAGATACCTTCTTGACGCGACAACTCGGCCACGGACATGTTTTGCGGCGGCAGTAATTTACGGATAAGGGCAGCTTTACGCTCAGGTGAATAGCTCGACATTACAGCTCTCTTTGACGCCCCCGATCTATCGTTTTGATAAATCAGCTCAGGCGACAACTAGCCTGACACCGGGGGGTAGTGCGGGTTCTCAGCGCGTCGGTTTGGCCCCCTCGCAGCCGCGGCTGGCCGGGCGCTTACACTTACGCGGGAAGCTGCGCCCTGGACGCACGGCGCTGAGACTGTTGGTCATCAGCGCCAGCACGTTGGCCAGCCCCTGAGCACAGGGGCGCACCAGCAGCTCGACCAAGGTGTTCTTGAGGCGCGACACCCCTTGGGTGAAGTTGACCTTCCAGCGCAACTTGCGGCCTTTGTGGCGCTGTTCGATGACCGGTTGCAGCAGGTAGTTCATCAGCAGCCCCAGATTCTTCAGTAGTTGCCCGGCATGAAAGTCCTGCTTCACCGCTACCACGCTGCGACCGCTGAAGTTGTCCAGACTCAGGGTCTGCTTGACGCGGCGGTAGTCCGTCTCGATGCCCCATCGGCGGTGGTAGAGATCCGCAAACACCTCGGCCGGGAATGCCTGCCGGTCCAGCAGAGAGGTCAGCAACACTTCGCTTTCACCGCTCGCCAGCTCGACCCGAACCAAGCGTAATTCGACCTGGCCTGCGGGATCGACGCCGGCCTCGGTACAAAACAAGCGCGCTTCTGGATGACTGGCCGCGAAGAACAGCGTGTCTTCGACCTGACCCGACTGGAGAAACTGTTTGACCTGCGCGTTGTAGCCACAAGGCAGGCGCATCAGGAAATGCCGCCGTTGCTGCTCGAACAGCGCGAACAACCAGTGCCCAGGATAGCCGCGATCAAACAGCGTCAGGCTGTCAGGGGGCAGATGCGCGAGATGCAAGTGGGTGCAATCACGCTCGCCGACTTCGAATGGCACGATCAGGCTGTGCAGCGTTTGACCGTCGGTGACGTCGTAGAGCATGGACAGGCGGGCAACGGGAAACTCGCTGTGGCTGCCAAAGAAGCGCGTCATGGCCGGCTCCAGTGGTAAATGTACGGTGGAGCCATCCACGGCGAGTACGCGTAGCCCGCACCACGTCTGGCGCAGCCCGAGGCTGTCGATCTGGTGCTGAAGGACTTGGTTAAGGCTCTCGAAGACCTCGGGCTTGAGCTTGCTGCGAGCCTTGCTGAAGGCTTGCGCGGTAACCACCTGGGTCTCGGCCGAGGCCTGATTTAGCACGCGATAGAACTGATCGAGTTCGGTCTGCAAGGCGGTGCGCGGCTGATTGAGCAAGAACAGGACGAGGTTCTTGAAGGTCAGCTGACGTCGGCGGGTAAAGTCTTGAGGGTGCTGGCGGTGGGTATCGATGAAAGCGGGACAATCAAGCGAGCTGGTTATTTTTTGTACAATTTTCAGGCCAGGGTTTGCTGGGCGGTGTCAAACGGTGTGGAATGAGAGGCCATAAGGAGTTTTCCTATGCGCTAATTTGAGCGCTAATTATATGATATTTATAGAGAAACTGCTTAAGTTGATGACATTGGGCTAAAGCCCGCCCCTTAACCAAATGTTATACGGCTACGCATGAATATCGACTTTGTATCATTCATCCATCCTTCACATGTTGCCGTTCAAAGTTAAAGGGGTCGGAGTGATTAAAAATAAATCACTCCGACCCCTTTAACGTGGCCACTCTGTCGTTCGCGCAACGGACCAAGCGTTCAATCGATCACCAGGATCAAACGTGTTATTGGCCTTGCTCCGTTGCAGGACTCGCCTGTTGCGACAGTGCTTGCGTCTACCTTGCGCTACCACTCCAGGCAGCCCCCACCACCCTGGCGTCTAGAGGTCTTCCGGCGGCTCGAGCGGCACCAGGCTCGGCTCCGGCAAGGTACCGCCCTGCCGCGACAGGATGATCGCCGCCAGCACCACCAACAGGCCGCCACCGAGCATGCCGGCGCTGATCTGTTCGCCGATCAGCAGCACGGCGATGGTCACCGCCACCACCGGCTCCAGGGTCGACAGGGTAGAGGCCGAGGAGGAGCCAATAAGCGGCGAGCCGGCGAGGAAGGCGGCGACCGGCAGGATCGTGGCGAACAGGGCCAGGCCCAGGGTCGACCACCAGGCCGGCGCACCGGAGGGCAGGGTCGCGCCCGAGTAGAGTGCGGCGATGCAGAAGGTCAGGGCGCAGCCCAGCAGTACCATGGCCGCCGAGGCCAGCGGCTGCTCATGGCGAATGCTATGGGTACCGTAGATGATTGCCGCGCCGTAGCTCAGGGCGGAGAACAGCGCCCAGAGCACCCCGCTCACCTCGCCGTGCATACTCAGGCCGGTGGCCAGCAGCACGCCGCCCAGCGCCAGCACCAGGCTGATCAGCTTGAGCACACTGGTGCGCTCGCCGAGGTAGGCGATCGACAGGGCGGTGACGAAGGCCGGGAAGGAGAACATCAGGATCACCGCCAGGCTCACCGAGGTGCTGCGGCTGGCGGTGTAGTAGCCCAGCGCAGCCAGGCCGTAGCCGACGCCCACCAGCAGGTTCTGTCTGGCCAGGCGCCCGCGCGGCAGGCGTACCCCGCGCAGGCGCAGGTACAGCAGCAGGATCGCCGCCGCGATCACGAAACGCACCAGCAGCAGGCCCACCGGGTCCGCGCCGCTGGCATAGGCGTATTGGGCGAACAGCGGCTGCAGGCCATAACAGAAGGCCGCCAGCAGCACCAGGAAGAAGCCCCGGGCGTAGCCGTCGTTGAGTACCAGGGGAGACGCACTGTGCATGATGTGAAAACCTGCTGATCGAGAATCGGGCAAGAATAAGCACCGCATAACCTTGAGGGTTATGCGAGGCCGCCGGGTACTTACTAAGCAGCGTCAGTCGGCCAGCTTGCGCACCATGGTCGCGCAGTACCAATCATCGAACTGGCACACGCCGTTCTCGGCGATCGAGGAATAAGGCCCCGGCTGATAGGCCGGCGAGTTGACCCCGGCCTGGGTGCCTTCCACCAGACGACGGTCCTGGTCGTTGGTGGCCAGCCAGACTCGGGTCAGGGTTTCCAGGTCGTAATCGAGGCCTTCCTGGGCATCCTTGGGCACCAGCCATCTGGTGGTCACCAGGGTCTCGTTCGGTCCCAGGGGCAGCACGCGAAAGCTCAGGGCGTGGTCGCCGAGGAAGTGATTCCAGGTCGAGGGATAGTTGAAGTACAGCAGCGCGCCGATGTTCTCCACCCCGCTAGTATCCAAGCGCCGCGCCACCGCCGGCTTGCCGCTCATGGTGTAGCTGACGGCGCCGGACGACAGCGGAATGCGGGTCATGCGGAACTGACCGTCTTCGTCCATTACCAGGCGGCTGGGCAGCCCGCCCGCTTCGCAGCGCTCCCAATGCTCGAGCAGCTCCAAGTCCTCGGCGCCAGCTACGCCGGCCACCGCGAGGTTCTCGACGAAGGAATTCATCAGTTCAGGGTGGGAGCCGTCACAGTGGAAGCACTCACGGTTATTCTCGAACACCAGCTTCCAGTTGCCCTTCTCCACCAGATTGGACTCGAAGGCCACCTTGCAGTCATCGAGGTTGTGCGGGGCGATAAAGGGCGACACGGCGGCACGAAACTTCGCGAAGTCCGGCGCCTGCTCGGCCACGCAGACGTAGATGTAGCTGTTGACCACCTCGCAGTGGGCCAGCTTGAGGCCGTAGTCGGCGGTGTTGAAATCCGGTCCCATGTTGCCGGCGAACAGCAGCTTGCCATCCAGGTCGAAGGTCCACTTGTGATAGGGGCAGACCAGCTTGGCAACCTTGCCGCTGGCTTCGGTGCAGACCTTGGAGCCGCGATGCCGGCAGGCATTGTGCAGGGCACGGACCTGTCCATCGCCGCCGCGCACCACGGCTACCGGGTAGTCGCCGATCTGCAGGGTCAGGTACTGGCCCGGCTTCTCCAGTTCGAAGGTATGCCCGGCGAAGATCCACTCCTTGTGCCAGATCTGTTCGAGGTCCTGACGGTAGACCTCGAGATCGCTGTACAAAGCCGTCGGCAGCGCATGACGCGGCTTACGCAGCTGGATGAGTTCTGCAACCTTCGCTTCGTTATTCACTGTGTAGGCACTCCAAGGTTAATCCAGGCGATCGACTAGTGGTCTGTACGGCTAGTTGGTTAGCTCAAGTTCGGATGGCTGAGGTCCTGAGGCAAGGCGCTGCGACGAGTCATAGCGGGCTATGGCGAGGAGCGGCAACGCAGCATCAGGGACTCAGACGCCGAAATTGACTAATTGAACTAGCCACACAGGCCACTCGGCACTTTTCCGACTTCTAATGTCGGCGTCCTGTGCGTTAATAAATTTGGCTGCGGCAATCCAGGCTATTGCCTGGCGATGCTTTCGGATAATCTCCAGAACCAGCACCGGCTTGATCGCCTCTATAACCACTGTCGAAAGTTTAGAGTGCGCGCCCAGTTGGCAGAACCGACTTTTTATTCAGGATATTGAATACCTGTTGTTATGGTTAAACATACCGAACCCGATCAGACGCTGATCAAGATGCCCTCCCTGCGCGCGGTTAAATCCTTCGTAGCGGCCGCCAAGTACCAGAATTTCACTCGCGCCGCCGAGGCCCTGTGCGTGACCCAGGCGGCGATCAGTCGGCAGATCCGCGAGCTGGAAACCTTCCTCGGCGCCGAGCTGTTCACCCGTGCCGGCCGGGCCGTGGAGCTGACCGCCGCCGGCGCGATTTTCTACGATGCCGCGCACCTGTCGTTCGTCAACATCGCCCAGGCGGCCGAGCGCATCCGCAGCAACAACGCCGGCAAACGGGTGCTGACCCTGTGCTGCTCACCGGCGTTTTCCGCGCTGTGGCTGGCGCACCGGCTGCCGAGTTTCTTCAGCAGCAACCCGGATATCGACCTCAACCTGATTACCACCCAGAACTTCCTGGCCATGGAGCCTGGCGTGCGGCCGGACATCTTCATCACCAAGATGGCCAAGATTCGTTCGGGCTACCGCAGCCTGCCGTTGTTCCACGACGTCATCTACCCGGTGTGCACCCCGCGTTATCTCGAGCAGCACCCGGAGTTGCGCAGCCTCGAAGGCCTGCGCGACAGTGTGCTGCTCAACCTCAGCCCCTATGGCCGTTCGCAGGTGGCCGAGCATGTCGACTGGGGCGTGTGGCTGGCCTTTCACGATATCGATATTGAGACCCGCGCCCACGACAGCCCACACTTCTTCAACGCCAACGACTACAACATGCTGGTGCAGATGGTGCTCAACCATCAGGGCGTGGCGCTGGGCTGGAACCACCTGGTCGGCCATCTGGTCGCGCAGGGCCTGCTGGTGCGGCCGGTCGAGCAGGAAGTGGTGCACAAGGAAAGCCTGCACTACCTGACCTTCAGTGAGGACAAGGAAGATGACGAGGCCTGCTGCCGACTGCGCGACTGGCTAATGCAGCAGTTTTAATTACCTGTGGTTATTGATAGCCCCAACATCAGGTTATTGATATTAACCCCCCTCTTTTAGAGGTCGTTATGCACACGACCATCCTTCATTTAAAAACCTGCCCCGCGCAGGTTTTTTTATGCCTGTTATTTGTCGCCGACCCATAACCTTTGATTATGAATTACCGCCCTTAAATGTTGCTTATTGCAGCGGCTAAAACGGCCGTAACCTTTTTCTCGAAATCACAACACATTCAACCTCTTCCAATCAGGTGACCGCATGAACTTCGATGGTGTTTGGACCCCGGTAGTAACGCCCTTCAACCAAGACGGCGCGATAGATTTCTCAGCCTTGAGCGCGGTGATCGACAGTCTGATCGGTCACGGCGTGCACGGCCTGATCATCGGCGGTACCACCGGCGAGTATTACGCCCTGAGCAATGCCGAACGTAAGCAGTTGTTCGACGTCGTCAGCGAACAGGCCAAAGGCCGCATCACCCTGATGGCCGGGATCAACGCCACCAGCACCGAAGAAAGCCTCGACCTGGGGCACTACGCCAAGGCCGCCGGTTTCGACGCCATCCTCCTGGCCGCCCCTTACTACTGCCAGCCGACCCAGGAAGAACTGCTGGCCCACGCTCTCTGCGTAGACGACGCCCTGAACATGCCGACCATGCTCTACAACTTCCCGGCACGCACCGGCACGCCGATGAGCTTCGAGTTCATCGATGGCCTCAAGGGCCGGCCGAATTTCCAGGCGATCAAGGAGAGCACCGGTTCGGTCGAGCGCATGCACACCCTGACCCAGGACTACGCCGGCCAGCTGCAGGTCAGCTGCGGCATGGACGATCAGATTCTCGAGTTCTTCGCCTGGGGCGCACGCAGCTGGGTCGGCGGCGCCTCCAACTTCCTCGCCCCGGAGCACGTGGCCATGTACCAGGCCTGCGTGGTCGAGCAGGACATGATCAAAGGTCGCGAACTGGCCCAGCGCCTGCTGCCGATGCTCAACCTGCTGGAGCAAGGCGGCAAGTTCTGCCAGTACATCAAGCAGGGCTGCGAATTCGCTGGCCTGCCCGTCGGCCAGACTCGCCGCCCATTACTGCCGCTGAATGACGCCGAAAAAGCCGCCTTCAAGCAGACCTATGAGCAGTTGATCGCCCACCGCGGCTAACAGGTCGTTGCAAAACTACTGCGCTCGGCTATGCAGCGTTGAAATCAGGCTCTGCAGGCAGCTTGCTGCTAACGCACTTCAGTGCGGCCCCGAAGGGGCGAGCGAAGCGAGTACTGCTCACGTACAACTCGTACGCTCCGCGTCCTCGTCTGATTCCGCCTTAACTAGGCGTCCCCGCCTAGCCGTCGCTCGCTACATTTTTCAACGACCTGCTAACCCGCCAGGCGTCTTGGAGGCACTCACTATGCAGCTGCACTGTAATTTCCTGCCCCAGGACGATGGGCACTGCGGCTGGTACGAAACCCTGCCGCCCGCACCGCCCAGCACACCGCTGCGCGGCACGGTGCAGGCCGACTGGGTGGTGCTCGGCGCCGGTTATGCCGGCCTGGCCGCCGCTCGGCGCCTGGCCGAGCTGCAACCCGAAGCAAGCATTGCCCTGATCGATGCCAAGCGCGTCGGTTTCGGCGCGGCCGGGCGCAATTCCGGTTTCATGGTCGACCTGCCCCATGACCTCACCTCGCACAGCTACACCAGCAGCCAGGAGGCCGATCACAAGATCATCCGCCTCAGCCGCGGTGCCATCGACTACACCCGCGAGATCGTCCAGCGCCACGCCATCGACTGCGACTGGCGCGAGCAGGGCAAGCTGCACGGTGCGGCCAACGAACGCGGCAGACATGCGCTGGAGGAGTTCGCCAAGGGCCTCAGCGTGCTGGGCGAGCCCTATCGCCTGCTCGATGCCCAGCAGATGAAGGCGGTCACCGGTAGCGACTTCTACCAGGCCGGTCTGCATGCCCCCGGCGCGGTACTGGTGCAGCCGGCGGCGCTGTCGCGCGGTCTGGGCCAGAGCCTGCCGGCCAATGTGCGATTGTTCGAAGACAGCCCGGTGCTGAATATCGAAATCGGCAAACCGCATGTGCTGACCACCGCCCAAGGCTGCATCAAGGCGCCACGCATGGTGTTGGCCAACAACGCCTATGCCTCGAACTTCGGCCCACTCGGCCTCAAGGGTCGCCTGCTGCCGGTCTACACCTACGCCAGCATGACCCGTCAACTGACCCCCGAGGAGCTCGCGCGCCTGGGTGGCGAGGAAAGCTGGGGGCTGATTCCGGCCGACCCGCTGGGCTCCACCGTGCGTCGACTGGCCAATGGGCGCATCTGCGTGCGCAACTCCTTCACCTACAACCCCGAGGTGCATGCCTCGGCCAGCACCTTGCAACGGGTGTTCAAGGCCCATCGCAAGTCGTTCGAGCGACGCTTCCCGATGCTGCCGGAGGTCGACTTCGAGTACACCTGGGGCGGCGCCCTGTGCATCTCGCGCAACAACGGCTCGGAGTTCGGCGAGATCGCCCCCGAGGTGTTCAGCGCGGTGTGCTGTAACGGCCTGGGCCTGACCCGCAGCACCATCTCCGGCAAGTTGATCGCCGACTACGCCCTGGGCGTGGACAGCGACCTGCTGAGCATCATGCTGGAACAGCCAAAACCCTCACGCAATCCGCCCGAACCACTGCTGGGCCTGGGCGTGCGCTCGTCCATCGCCTGGAAAGAGTGGACCGCCGGCGTAGAACTCTGAGACCTCTCAACCTTCAGGAGAAATACAATGACTGACGCCCTCACCCGCAGCGCCATCGATCAGCAGGTCGAGCGCCTGGAATACCGCAACCAGGCCTTTATCAACGGCCGCTTCGTCGCCGCCCGCTCGGGTGCCACCTTCAGCACCCTGAATCCGGCCACCGGCCAGGTACTGTGCGAAGTCGCCGCCTGCGACGCCGAGGATGTCGACCTCGCCGTGCAAGCAGCCCGTGCAGCTTTCGATGCCGGCGTCTGGTCGCGGTTGGCGCCGGCCGAGCGCAAGGCTGTGATGATCCGCTTCGCCGACCTGATCGATGCCAATCGCCTGGAATTGTCGGTCTTGGAATCCCTGGAAGCCGGCAAGCCGGTCGGCGAGTGCTACGCCATCGACATCCCCGACACCGCGGCAACCATCCGCTGGCATGCCGAGGCCGGCGACAAGCTGTATGACGCCCTGTCGCCCTCCGCCCCCGGCAACATCGGCATGATCAAGCGCGAGCCGGTCGGTGTGGTCGGCGCGGTGCTGCCGTGGAACTTCCCCTGCATGATGGCCGGCTGGAAGCTCGGCCCGGCGCTGATCACCGGCAACAGCGTGATCCTCAAGCCGGCCGAGCTGACCTCGCTGGCCACCCTGCGCCTGGCCGAACTGGCCTTCGAAGCCGGCATCCCGACTGGCGTACTCAACGTGGTGCCGGGCCTCGGCCACACCGCCGGCAAGGCCATCGGCCTACACCCGGACATCGACATGACCGCCTTCACCGGCTCCACCGAGGTCGGCCGGCTGTTTCTCGAATACTCGGCCAAGAGCAACCTCAAGCGTGTGGTGCTTGAGTGTGGCGGCAAGAACCCGCAGGTGGTCATGGCCGATGCCGGCGACCTGCAGGCGGTGGCCGGCAACGTGCTCAGCGCCGCGTTCTGGAACATGGGCGAGAACTGCTCGGCCGGCTCACGGCTGATCGTGCACCGCTCGATCAAGGACGCGCTGCTCGAGGAAATGCTCAGCCAACTCGAGGACTGGGCCACCGGTGATCCGCTGGACCCGGACGTGCGCCTCGGCGCCCTGATCGAGCAGGCGCACATGGACAAGGTTCTCGGCCATATCGAGCAGGCCAAGGCCGAAGGCTGCAAGCTGCTCAGCGGTGGCGTACGCCTGCATGCCGAGAGCGGCGGCTATTTCGTCGCACCGACCATCTTCGACGCCACCAGCAATCGCTCGTCGGTCGCGCAGGATGAGATTTTCGGCCCGGTGCTGGCGGTGATCGCATTCGACACCGAGGAAGAAGCCATCGCCATCGCCAACGACACCTGCTATGGCCTGGCCGCCTCGCTGTGGACCGCCAACATCAACACTGCGCACCGCATGGCCGCGGCGATCCGCGCCGGTACCGTGTCGGTCAACTGCTTCTCCGAGGGCGACATCAGCACCCCGTTCGGTGGCTACAAGCAGTCCGGCTTCGGTGGCCGCGACAAGTCGATCTACGCCCACGACCAGTACTGCGAGCTGAAGACCACCTGGATTCAGTTGTCCTAGCAGGTCGTTAAACAGGGCAAGCGCAGCCCGGCCGCTGAACCGGCCGGAGCCTTCATGACCAACCGAGCCCCCTCCCCGTAGTTCGACGGTGAGGGGGTTCGTCCCTATTGCCGAGAAACGCTCATGAACAGTCTCACCAGCAGTGAATACCTCAACCCGGTCAGCACCCAGACCTGGGCCAACGGCCGCCACCTGGTGCGCTGCCTCAAGGTCATCAAGGAAACGGCGGACGTCATCACCTACTGTTTCAGCATGCAGGAGCCGGTGCTGTTCTTCTTCAAACCGGGGCAGTTCGTCACCCTGGAACTGGAGATCGACGGCGAGCAGGTGATGCGCTCCTACACCATCTCCAGCGCGCCCTCGATTCCCTACAGCTTCTCCATCACGGTCAAGCGTGTGCCTGGCGGAAGGGTCTCCAACTGGCTGCACGAGCACCTCAAGGAAGGCGAGCCGATCGCCGTGCACGGCCCGGTTGGTCAGTTCAACTGCATCGACTACCCGGCCGACAAGGTGCTGCTGCTCTCCGGCGGCGTCGGCATCACCCCGGTGATGTCCATGGCACGCTGGCTGTTCAACACCAACAGCGAAGTCGACATGGTCTTCGCCCATAGCGCGCGCACCCCGGCCGATATCATCTACCGCGCCGAGCTGGACTACATGTCCACGCGCATCGACAACTTCAAGCTGCACCTGATCTGCGAGCGCAACGAAACCGGGCAGATCTGGGGTGGCTACCGCGGCTTTCTCAGTCGCGAGATGCTGCAGCTGATCGCCCCGGATTTTCTCGAGCGCGAGGTGTTCTGCTGCGGGCCGGCGCCCTACATGAAAGCCGTGCGCCGTCTCCTCGCCGAGGCCGGCTACGACCTGTCGCGCTATCACGAGGAGTCCTTCGGTGCGACGCCAGAGGAGGACATCGCCAGTGCCGAGGAACAGGCCGCCGTGGCCTTGGCCCAGGCCGAAGAGCCCCAGGTCAACCATTGGGTGACCTTCAGCGACTCCGGCAAATCGGTGCAGGCCGAGCTTGGCACGACCCTCTACGAGGCCGCCGCCAGCGCCGGCCTGACCATTCCCAAAGCCTGCGGCATGGGCATCTGCGGCACCTGCAAGGTGCGCGTATTAACCGGCGAGACGGCCATGGAACACAACGGTGGCATCTCCGAGGAGGAGATCGCCGAGGGCTATGTGCTGAGCTGTTGCACCCGGGTCAAAGGCCGTGTCGAAGTGGCGTACTAGCGGCCCGCGCGAGTTGCTGACGCGCAGCCGCTAGGGGATTAAAGCTGCTCGAGCAGCGCGAGCAGCGCCTTGGCCGTGTATTCGGACGAGGCCGGGTTCTGCCCGGTGATCAGCAGGCCATCGGTGACCACGTAGGTAAACCAGTCGTCCGCCTTGGCGTACTGGCCGCCGTTGGCTTGCAGCATGTCCTCGACCAGGAACGGCACCACATCGGTCAGCTGCACCGCGGCTTCCTCGCTATTGCTGAAGCCGGTGACGCGCTTGCCGTTGACCAGTGGCTGGCCGTCGGCGCCCTTGGTATGGCGGAAGATAGCCGGCGCATGACACACCGCGCTGACCGGCTTGCCGGCGCCATAGAAGGCTTCGACCAGGGCAATGGAGTGCGCATCTTCGGCCAGGTCCCAGAGTGGACCGTGGCCGCCTGGGTAAAACACCGCGTCATAGTCATCGGCGCGAATGTCCGCCAATTTCAGGGTATTGGCCAACGCGTCCTCGGCTTCTGGATCGGCGCGAAAGCGCTCGGTGGCGGCCGTTTGCGCGTCGGCTTCATCGCTCACCGGGTCCAGCGGCGGTTGACCGCCCTTGGGCGAGGCCAGGGTCAGCTCGGCGCCGGCATCCTTGAACACGTAATAGGGCGCGGCGAACTCCTCCAGCCAGAAGCCAGTCTTCTTGCCGGTGTTGCCCAGCTGATCGTGGGACGTCAAAACCATCAGAATCTTCATGCTGTGCTCTCCTGTCTACGGGTTAGTTATCGGCGCCAACGCGGATCACCAGCTTGCCGAAGTTCTTGCCTTCGAGCAGACCGATAAAGGCCTGTGGCGCATGCTCCAGACCGTCCACCAGGTCCTCACGGTAGTTGATCTGGCCAGCAGCGAGCCAAGCACTCATGTCTTGGGCGAACTCGCCATAACGGTGCGCGTAATCGTCGAAGATGATGAAGCCCTGAATCTTCAGGCGCTTGGTCAGCACCGTGCGCATCAGCAACGCCATGCGGTCTGGCCCATCCGGCAGTGCCGTGGCGTTGTAGTGGGCGATCAGGCCGCACACCGGAATGCGCGCCGAGGTATTGAGCAGCGGCAGCACCGCATCGAAGACCTTGCCACCGACGTTCTCATAATAGATATCGATGCCCTGCGGGCAGGCCTTGGCCAGTTGCTCGGCAAAGTCCGGCGCACGGTGGTCGATGCAGGCATCGAAGCCCTGTACCTCAACCGCATGCTGACACTTCTCCGGGCCGCCGGCCACGCCGACCACGTGACAGCCCTTGAGCTTGCCGATCTGCCCGACTGTGGCGCCGACCGGCCCGGTGGCCGCCGCGACCACCAGGGTCTCGCCCGCCTTGGGCTGACCGATGTCCAGCAGGCCCATGTAGGCGGTGAAGCCCGGCATACCGAGAATGCCCAAGGCATAGGCCGGATTTTCCGGCGTGGCGCCGAGATGAGTCAGGCCAGTACCGTCGGAGAGCGCGTAGTCCTGCCAGCCAGCGTAGGCCTGGACCCAGTCACCGACCTGATAGTCCGGGTGCTTGGACGCCACAACCCGGCTCACGGTCGCGCCCACCATCACCCCGCCCTCCTCGACCGGCGCCGCATAGGAGGGTGCGTCGCTCATGCGACCGCGCATATAGGGGTCCAGCGACAGGTAGACGGTGCGTAGCAGCACTTCGCCGTCAGCCGGCGTGGGCATATCCGCTTGCTCCATCCGGAAGTTGTCTGCCGTGGGGGCGCCATACGGGCGCGAGGCCAGCACGACTTGGCGATTGATTGCTTGGGTCTGGGTCATTGTTCTACTCCTTCGAATGCAGTGAATTAAAGGCAGGCTTGCAGCACCTGGCGGCTGATGGCCGGGGTGACATCGCGGTGCTCGCCCAGGCGGGTCATGCCATGTGCCTCGAGTTGAGCGATCAATGGTTCGATCACTTCCTGTCCCAGTTGGTAATCGCCCAGGCGGGTTTTCACCCCGAGGGCCTCGAAAAAATCACGGGTGCGCACGATGGCCGCGTCGATGCGCTGCGCTTCGCTGCCGCTACTCAAGCCCCAAACCCGTTCGGCGTATTGCAGCAGTTTGGCGTGCTTGGCTGCGCGGCGTTGCTGCAACATGACCGGCAGCACCACGGCCAGGGTCTGCGCATGATCGAGACCATACAACGCGGTGATTTCATGACCGATCATGTGCGTGGCCCAGTCTTGCGGCACGCCCGCACCGATCAGACCATTGAGCGCCAGGGTCGCCACCCACATCAGGTTAGCGCGTACCTGGTAATCCTGCGGCTGACTCAACGCCTTGGGGCCGAGTTCGATCAGCGTCAGCAGCAGGCCTTCGGCGAAGCGATCCTGCACCGGGGCATCGGCCGGGTAAGTCAGGTACTGCTCGACCACATGCACAAACGCATCGACCACACCGTTGGCCACCTGACGCTCCGGCAGGGAAAAGGTCTTGCTCGGGTCGAGAATCGAGAAAACCGGAAACAGCAACTTGTTCCGGAATGGCAGTTTTGCCTGCAGCGACTTACGGGTGACCACGCCGCCGTTGTTCATCTCCGAGCCGGTCGCCGGCAGGGTTAGCACCGCGCCGAAAGGCAACGCCTGAGTGACCTTGCCGCCGTGACTCTGAAGGATTTCCCACGGCTCGCCGGCATAGTTGGCAGCGGCCGCGACAAACTTGGTGCCATCGATCACCGATCCGCCGCCCACCGCCAGCAGGAAGTCCACAGCCTCGCGGCGCACCAGCGCCACCGCTTCCATCAGGGTTTCGTAACTGGGGTTGGGCTCGATACCGCCAAACAGCAGTACCTCGCGATCCGCCAGCGCAGACTGCACTTCGGCCAGGGTCCCGGTGCGCTGGGCGCTGTTGCCGCCAAACAGCACCAGCACCCGCGCATTGGCCGGGATCAGGCGATCCAGCTCGGCGATGCGGCCTTCGCCGAAGCTGATGTGGGTGGGGTTGTAGAAGTCGAAATTGAGCATAAGCAGTGTGATCCTTGATGGGCCGAATTCGTTCGATACTTACGTTTAATAATTAGACCAGTCGACTAGAGGCGACACCAAAAATACCCGCCATGCTGGCGGGTACGGGTGCGGCGAATGGTTAATCGAGCAGCTTGTGCGTCATGTTCATCGCCTGCTCCATTGGCAGGCTGTTGCGATGCAGCTTGGCCAGCAGACTGGCGCCCAGCCACAACTGGTACAGCAGGGTGGCGGTCTGCCGGGGCTCGCTATCTATCAGCGAGCCATCCTGTTTGCCGGCCTCGATGCAGCCGGCGAGGCTGGCGATGATCCGGTCCGTACCATCGCGCAAGGTGATGCGCATACTTTCGGAGAGGTCGGCGACCTCGGCGCTCAGCTTGACCACCAGGCACTGCTGTTGACTGCAAGGGCCTGAATAGCTGTCCAACCACTGCTGCCAGTAACCCATCAACCGCTCGCGGGCCGACTGCCCGCTGGGCGAGAAGCGCTGCTCCACTTGCTCCAGGTACTTCTTGAAATAGTCCTCGAGCAAGGCCTGACCGAACAGCTCCTTGGATTTGAAGTAGTGATAGAACGAGCCCTTAGGCACGCCGGCGGTCTGCAAGATCTCATTCAGGCCCACACCGCTGAAGCCCTTGGCGGCCATGATGCGGTGACCGGTGTCGAGCAGGTGTTGGCGGGTATCGTCGTAAGCGCTTTTCATGGTGGCAACCCTACACCTTAAATAGACCAGTCGTCTAGCTGCCTGACTCGGCAAGGCCGCGATTCAGGATCCATGCGGGTTTGCCGCCTTTCACGCAGGGCTGCCAATCAGAGCAGGCCCAGTTGCTCCAGCACGGGCTCGACTACGGGCTCGGGCAATGCCGGCAAATCGGGTAGCCGCTGCCGCAACTGGCTGTGAAAGCGTTGCGCCAACTGCGGCGCCAGACGGTTATCGAAGGTGTGCAGGAATACGTGAGGCGTGCGCCCCTCCTCGATCCAGCCGGCAACCTTGTCCAGCCAGGGCGCCATGAAGCGGTCGTTGGCAGCGAGTTCGGGGTGGCCGATAAAGCGCAGCTGCGGCGCCTGACTGAACGCCGTCGGCCGGATCGGCAGGCGCGGCTTCTTCGCCTGGGCATGCAGCAGCGCCGGCTCCTGCGAGACACAACTGAACAACGCCCGCGCATCCAGGCAGATCCGCTCGATGCCCCGCTCCAGCAGCAGGCGATTGAGCGCCCGTTCCTCTTCACCCTTGGCGAAGAAGGCTGGATTACGCACCTCGACGGCTAGTCCGCTGCCGGACCAGTGTTCGATAAAGGCGCTCAATTCAGCCAGACGCGACGGGCCGAAGCTGGCGGGCAACTGCAACCAGATTGGCGCCACCCGCGCGCCCAAGGGCGCCAGCAGCCGGCGAAAGTCATCACTGGCGGCGAGTTGCTCACGCAGATCGCCGGCATGGCTGATATCGCGCGGCAGCTTGGCGCAAAAATGAAAGTGCGCGGGCATCAGTGCAGCCCAGCGGGCAACCGTAGCGGCCGAGGGTCGCGCATAGAAAGTGGTGTTGCCCTCGACCGCATTGAAGACTTCGGCGTAGCGCGGCAAAAAGTCCGCCGGACGGGCGCTATCCGGATACAGCGAACCACGCCAAGCCGGCTCGCTCCAGGATGGGCAGCCAAGAAAGTAGGGGCGCATCAGCGTTCGTAATCAGGCGTAGAGATCAAGGCCCAGTATTTCCTGGGCGCCAGGCTCGCTGGCGTAGGTAGCGGTGGCGCTGTAACTGGCAATCGCCTGGGCCGCGCGATTGCTGACGCCTGGCTGGTAGGCAAGGTTCTGCGCCCGTACCGGCAGGTTGTCGGTGCTGGCGTTGGCAGCCTGTACCCGACGGGTTTGCGCTGTTTGCTCGAAACCCTGACTGCTCGCCGGGGCTGCCGGTTGCTCACGACGCTGCTCTATCTCGCGCTGGGCTTCGCGAAACGGCGTAACCGCCGTGCCCGAACGAGGCCCGCGATCTGGCGAGTAGGAAGGTATGGAGCCGTCGATGCGCATCTATTACTGCTCGGCAGTGGTCAGTCAAATGGGTGGAAGTACGTGCAATTTAGCCCCGCCCAGACGGATTGGCAATTGATCGTGGAACGGAGCGACGCAGAGCATCTAGGCAAAACAGCGAGCTGGTCCCGACAAACTGCGCGCCTTGGCGATTAACCGCGCACCACGAGTTGAGATAGAGCCCTTTACTGCGGTGCTTTCGGCGTGGCGACCTTGTCGCGCAGGTACACCGGCAGGGCCTCATCGGCTACCACAGCCTCCCCCCGCGCCCAGGCAAAGCGCGCCAGACTGAGCAGGTCTTCGGCATGCGGCAGCATCGCACCATCCTGTGCATACGGCGTCAGCGGGATGCGCGCGGCGAACGTGCCCCAGCCGGTGCCGGCGCCGAACCAGTCACCCGTGGCGTCTTGCGGCAAAACGGCCCGTTCGGGCGGCAACACCACTTCGCCGCCGGCAAGGCGCATTTCCCCGTTGTCGCTGCGATAGCAGCCCCAGTAGATCTCATCCATACGCGCGTCGATGGCCGCAGCCACCTGTGTGGCGCCGTGCTCGCGCTGCGCGCGCTGGGCCAGGACCGCCAAGTTGGACACCGGCACCACCGGACGATCCAGGGCAAAGGCCAGGCCTTGCACCACGCCGACCGCAATTCGCACACCGGTAAAGGCCCCCGGACCACGGCCGAAGGCAATTGCATCCAACGCCGACAGTGACACGCCGGCCTCGGCCAGCAGATCCTGGATCATCGGCAGCAAGCGCTGGGCATGCTGGCGCGGAATCACCTCGTAATGGCTGATTACCTTGCCGTCATGCAACAAGGCGACGGAGCAGGCTTCGGTAGCGGTATCCAGGGCCAGCAGAGTGGTCATTGGGATTCGGACAGGTTAGCGAGTGGGCGGGCATTAAAACGGTTTAGCGGCATTTTTGCCAGCTGTCCGGACCGCCATTGCGGCGCCCGGACAACGGAACCAGCCCGACAGGCCTTAGTGCAGTTGCTCGGGCGTGACCACGATCCAGTTTTTGTCGGCATTCACCGGCAAGCCCAATTCGCCCTGGCGCTTGGCCGCAGAGGCCTGCCAATCCTTGACCTGCTGGGTGTATTTGGCCTTGCGATCGACCCAGACCCGCAGCCCACCCTTACTGGTGTCGGTCGCGTTGAACAGCATGTAGCCATCGGACAGCGGCGTGTCACCCGCCACCAGAACCGGCATCTTCCACTGGTCGATCCAGCCGAAAATGGTACCGAGCTTGCCCTCGTACCAGGTCATGGGGTTCATCAGGAACGGCGTCACTTCCAGGTCGAGGTTCTTCGCCGGGTCATAGCTACCCTTCTGCACCTGCAGGCGCGAGGTGGTCAGGGCGCCGGTCTTGCGGTCCTTGAGCAGCATGTTGACGCCGATGACGTTGGCCGGTTTGACGTTGTAGCCGTACTTGGGATCGCTGGCGATCATCCGCACCAGCTCTTCGCTGGCAGCGCTGATCACATAGACCTCGATGCCATTTTCCTGCAGGCGGTTGTACAACTCCTGCATGCCGGCGAAGGGCTTGGGCGGATTGACGCTGCCTTCGACCACCTTGTCGCCATCGTAGTACTTGAGGGGGATCGGCTTGCCATAGGCCATGACCTCATCGACATAGCCCTTCAGCTCACGCAAGGTGAAACCGGAGAATATCTGCGCCACCCAGGGATAGCAGATCAGGTTGTCGACTTCACACAGGCGGTAGTAGTAGCTATTGAGGCTTTCCTTGAACGCTGGCGTGTCCTTGAACGGAATCAGCTTGAGCGAGGGGTCCATGTTTTCGCGCGTCAGTAGCCCCTTCATTTCCAGGTAGGGCAGCAGCGACTCCTCGATGTCGAATTGGTAGGTGGTGTTGTCCATATCGAATACCGCATAGGCGCCTTTATTGGCGTTGGCGGCGATCATGCTGTCGAGTTGGGCGGCGGCTTCGCTGGGCCAGTGTTGCAGTTCGGTAGCCGCGGCGCCCAGGGACGCAACGCTCATGGTCAGACCGATCATCCACGCCTGCATAGCTCTCATGTGTTCTCCTACTTCCGTCTAATGAAGAAATAAGCCTATCTGGTATAGACCAGACACTCGAGACTAGCTTGCCTGAGCAAGGCTACTGTTCTGAGAACGACGCTGATTTAACCGAACCCTAGCTCGCCTGTTACAGAAACGACAACGGCCCGCAAGCGGGCCGTTGAACAACTGCGGATCGAGACTTAACTCAGGGCAGCGAGCACCTTGGCAGTAATCTCGTCCACGCTACCAACGCCGGCGATGGCGCTGTATTTCGGCGTGCCATTGACTGCGGCGAGCTTCTGATAGAAATCCACCAGCGGCTTGGTCTGCGAGTGGTAGACCGACAGGCGGTGACGCACGGTCGCTTCCTTGTCGTCTTCGCGCTGGATCAGTTCTTCGCCGCTTTCGTCGTCTTTACCGGCGACTTTTGGCGGGTTGTGTTCGGTGTGGTAGACACGCCCGGACCCCGGGTGCACGCGACGGCCGGCAATACGACCCACGATTTCCTCGTCGTCGACAGCGATTTCCACTACATAGTCGATGTTCACCCCGGCGTCCTTCAGGGCTTCGGCCTGGGGAATGGTGCGCGGGAAGCCATCGAAGAGGAAGCCATTGGCGCAATCGGGCTGAGTGATGCGTTCCTTGACCAGGTTGATGATCAGGTCATCGGAAACCAGACCGCCACTGTCCATGATGCTTTTGGCTTTCAGGCCAAGTTCGGTACCGGCCTTCACTGCAGCACGCAGCATGTCGCCGGTGGAGATTTGCGGAATAGCAAACTTCTTGGTGATAAAACCGGCCTGGGTACCTTTGCCGGCACCGGGCGCCCCTAGCAGAATCACGCGCATCGATGTGCTCCTCAAGATTTAAGAAAAAAGCGTCGGACTCGCCTCATGGGGCCAATCTCAGAATGGTTCCGGCAACACTCGGCAAGCTGCCAAGTGGCCAAAAGGTTGACCAAGATACACAGCGCCCCCCCACCGCACAAGTCACCGAAAGTCGGATACACCTAGGCCTTTCAGATGCAATCACGCAGCGATCGGGCGCCTCTGGAGCACGTCCAGGGCACCCGGGCAACGCCCGACCCGCCGCGTCTAACCGGTGTTGCGCAAACCGGCGGCAATACCCGCGACACTGACCAGCAAAGCCTGTTCCAGTGGGCTGTCGGCCTTGCTATCACGCAGCCTGGAGCGTGCCAGCAGTTCGGCCTGGAGCAGGTGCAAGGGGTCAAGGTAGGTGTTGCGCACGCTGATGAACTCCAGGGTCTCGGGACTGTGCGCCAACAGCTGCGACTGACCGGTCAAACCCAATACCGCTGTAATAGCCTGCGACAATAGGTCGCGTAGATGTTCGCCCAAGGGCCGCAAGGATGGCTCGACCAGGCGCTCATCGTAGAGCCGGGCAATCGCGCCATCGGCCTTGGCCAGGACCATTTCCAGCATGTCGATGCGGGTGCGAAAGAACGGCCAATGCTCGCGCATCTGCTCCAACAACTCACCTTCGCCGCGTTGCACCGCGCTGTTCAGGGCGTATTCCCAGCCAAGCCAGGCCGGTAACATCAGACGGGTCTGGGTCCAGGCGAAAATCCAGGGAATCGCCCGCAAGCTCTCTATCCCACCCTCACGCCGCTTAGCCGGGCGGCTGCCCAAGGGCAGGCGACCGAGTTCCTGCTCTGGCGTGGCCTGGCGAAAGTATTCGACGAACTGCGGATGCTCGCGCACCACACCGCGATAGGCCGTGACACCATCGGCGGCCAGTTTGTCCATCACTTCGCACCAGGCCGGCTCGGGTGTCGGCGGTGGTAACAAGGTGGCTTCCAGCACCGCGGCCAGGTAGAGGTTGAGGTTCTGCTCGGCGATATCCGGCAGGCCGAACTTGAAGCGGATCATTTCGCCCTGTTCGGTGGTGCGAAAACGCCCCGCCACCGAGCCCGGCGGCTGCGAGAGGATCGCCGCATGAGCCGGACCGCCACCGCGGCCGACGGTGCCGCCACGGCCGTGGAACAGCAGCAATTCGACCTGCTGCGCAGCACAGACCTGCACTAATTTTTCCTGGGCACGGTACTGCGCCCAGGCCGCCGCTGTGGTGCCGGCATCCTTGGCCGAATCGGAATAACCGATCATCACTTCCTGCGGACCATGCAGGCGCGCGCGGTAGCCCTTGAGGCTGAGCAGACGGTCGATCGCCGGGCCGGCGTTGTCCAGATCGGCGAGGGTTTCGAACAGCGGTACCACACGGATTGGGCGCAGCAGCCCCGACTCCTTCAACAGCAGTTGCACGGCCAGCACGTCGGAAGGCGCACCGGCCATGGAGATCACATAGGAACCCAGCGAGGCCGCCGGCGCGGCTGCCACCTCACGGCAGGTGGCGAGTACCTCTGCGGTGTCGGCACTGGGTTTGAAGTGGCTCGGCAACAGCGGTCGGCGGTTGTCCAGCTCAGTCGTGAGAAACTGCTGCCGCGCCTCCTCATCCCACTCGGCGTAACGCCCCAGGCCCAGGTAATCGGTGATTTCATCGAGGGCCGCGGCGTGACGACTGGAGTCCTGACGCACGTCCAGACGCACCAGGAACAAGCCGAAAGTGGCGGCGCGGCGCAGGCAGTCGAGCAGGAGGCCATTGGCGATCACGCCCATGCCGCAGGCGTGCAGCGACTGGAAGCAGCACTCCAGCGGCTCGAGCAATTCACGGTTGTCCTGCAACACCGCCACTGGCGCTGCGACCGGCCCGTGCAGTGAATCATGAGCCCAGCTACGGGTGGCGCGCAGGCGTTCACGCAGTTTTTTGAGCAGGCTGCGATAAGGTTCGGCGCTATCACCGGTCCGGGCCAGCAGTTCGGGACTGGCTTGCTGCATGGACAGCCCGGCGGCCAGTTGATCGATATCACGCAGGTACAGATCGGCCGCCATCCAGCGCGCCAGCAACAACACCTCGCGAGTCACCGCGGCAGTGACGTTGGGGTTGCCGTCGCGGTCGCCGCCCATCCAGGAAGCGAAACGAATCGGCGCGGCGTCCAGCGCCAGGTGCATGCCGGTGGCCTCATGCAAGGCCTGGTCAGCCTTGCGCAAAAAATTCGGCACCGCCTGCCACAGCGAATGCTCGATCACGGCGAAGCCCCACTTGGCCTCGTCCACCGGGCTGGGTCGGCTGCGGCGGATTTCTTCGGTATGCCAGGCCTCAGCGATCAGGCGCTGCAAATGCTCGGCGACCTGTTCGCGCTCGGCAGCCGACAGATCGCTGTGATCCCCCGCCGCCAGTTGTGCGGCGATCGCATCGTATTTCTGGATCAGGGTACGCCGCGCCACTTCGGTCGGGTGGGCGGTCAGCACCAACTCGATGTCCAGGCGGCCGAACTGGCGCGCCAAGGCGTCGGCGCCGTGGCCGCTGGCCAGCAGGCGCTGCAGCAATTCAGCCAGTACCCGCGACTCGAAGGGCTCCGCCTCGTCAGGGCCGCGACGACGGATGCGGTGATATTGCTCGGCGATATTGGCCAGATTGAGAAACTGGTTGAACGCCCGCGCCACCGGCAACAGTTCGTCGTCGGCAAGCTGTTCGAGGCCAGCGCTAAGCTGCTCGGCACCAGCCGCCGAACCACGCCGCGCCGCTTTGGCGCCCTTGCGAATGCGCTCGATCTTGTCGAGAAAAATCGTCCCCCGCTGGGCGCTGATGGTGTTACCCAGCAGCTCTCCAAGCTGATGAACGTCCTCGCGCAAACGCGCGTCGATTTCTGCCATGACTGACTCTCCGCTCAAGCGTGAACCCCAAGAGTGCCCAGCACGGCAACATCTTACAAGCGTGCGACGCCGAACCGACAAGAGCGCGAGTCCGGTCTAGCAGCCTGTCGGACTTGAATTCATGAGCGGGGCATCAATAGTGAGGCGAAGAAACTTGCCTCAGTATTTAGGTATTTTCAGGCATTCTTGCCCCGGACTTCCTGGGATCGAACGGGTTTAGTCCATTCTTACCCGCAGTGGACGGATTTGTGGCGCAAAACGGCCATGCGTTTCAAATTCCAGGCCAGACAAACCAGGCGCCATTCCCCGCTCACCTTGTCCTTGCCTCGCAGCAGAAACTGACGAAAACCCATCACCGACTTGATGATGCCGAACACCGGCTCCACCGTCTGTTTGCGCAGCGCATAGAGGCGGCGCCCCGGCTGAGCCTTGAGCTTGTGCGCCATGCGTTGCTGGGCCGTGGCGTCGATGTCGAGCGGTGCCGGTTCCGCGAAGCGCGCTCGCCAGCCGGGGTGGTGGTCTTCGCGCGCCACCGCCAGGTAGGGTTCGATTTCGGCCGTTTCGCAGGCGGCGATGTTGCTTTCGCTGCTGTAGCCACAGTCCCCGAGCAGCGCCTGCACCTGGCCCAACGAGGCCGGCAGTGCCTTGAGCTCGGCCAGCATGGGGACAACTTGTTGCTTGTCGTTGCCCGCCTGGGTGAGGCCCTGCGCCACTATTAGTAGCGTGTCGGTATCCACCGCCGCCTGGGCGTTGTAGCACTGTTCGAAGCCGCCGCCGGCCACCCGCATGATGCGCGAGTCTTCGTCGGTGAGGTTGATTTGGTCGTGCGCCGCAGGCCCCTCCACCGGTGCTTTTGGCGGCTTGCCGCCGGGCTTCTTGCCAGTTTCTGCCGTGCGTGCCGCACGCTTGGCGAGTTTTTCCTGGTAGACGGCCTGATCCTGCTCGAAGCGCACGCGGGCGCGCGCCTCGATCTTGGCCTTCGCCGCGTCCATGGCGACCAATCGATCTTGCCGGCGTTTAATCTCGTCCGGCAGGTCGATGCCATCGGGGCGTTCTGTCTGGTCGGCGTTTTCTGCCAGCGCCAGGAGCTCCTGCACTTCGGTCTTGAGCTGGCGTTCGAGTGCCTGGATATGGCCATAGGAAAGTGCGCTATGGCGTGAGGCGTTGGCATGCAACTTGGTGCCGTCGAGGCTGATGGTGCCGAGCTTGAGCAGCTTCATTTCCCCCGCCAGCGCCAGCACCTGGAGGAAGATGTCGGCCAACTCGTCGAGGAAGCGCCGGCGGAAGCTCGCCAGGGTGTCGTGATCGGGGTGGCTGCCGGCTGCGAGGTAGCGAAAGGCGAGCGAGTCGTAAGTGGCGCGCTCAATCTTACGGCTGGAAAAGGTGCCGCTGGCATAGCCATAGACCAGCAGGCTGAGCAGCACCTCGAGGTGGTAGGCGGCGCTGCCGCGTCCGCCGTAGGCGCGGGTGAGCGCGCTCAGGTCGAGCCGTTCGATGGCTTCGAGAATGAAGCGAGCCAGGTGATCTTCTGGCAGCCAGTCATCCAGCGATGGCGGGAGCAGGTAGTCAGTCTTGCGGTCGATCGGGCGAAAGCGGTTCATACGGGGGCATCGGCTGGGCGGTGCCGGGATTATCCTGGAATACAGCGATTAAGTCCGACAGGCTGCTAGGCTCTAATCAGGCCCGTCGCAAAAGGACGTGACTGAACACAAATTGCACAACCACCTGCCACGAGCAGGTAAAGGACGAAGTAGTCATGAAAGTTCGCGAACTTGTCCATCATTGGGAACAGAACGCCAAGGCCCGTATGACGCGCAACCTGTATCAGATCAATCTCGACATGGAAGCGGCAGCACGCCTGGCAGCCTTAGCCGAGATGTACCCCAAGCGCAGCCCGGAAGCACTCCTCGGCGAGTTGATCGGCGCGGCGCTGGAAGATCTGGAAACCAGCCTGCCCTACGTCAAAGGCAGCCAGGTGGTGGCCACCGACGAGGAAGGCAATCCGCTCTATGAAGACATCGGTCCGACCCCACGATTTCTTGCCTTGTCACGCAAGTATCTGCACGAAATGAGCGCGCAGCAGGACAACACCAACCACTAAAAGCCCTGCGGGGTCCTCTGGACAATCCACACGCCCCAGCAATTGGGGCGCCATGCCTACAATCCTGCATCTACAGAACCCGCTCGGAGTTCGCAGGCTGACCGCGCCGACTCAGAAGTCGTGAGAATATCGAGCGCCGTCGCGAGGCCGCCTCCAGGCCTTCGCTGCAAGACGCGCTGTGATCGTTTGGAGGCGACCGCAGTAGGCGAGAGTTTTTTCACAGCCTCTCAGCGCAACAGCCCCAAATCCTTGGCCCGCGCCACTGCCTGGGTACGCCGTTCGACCCCCAGTTTGCTGTTGATATGCCGGGCATGGGTCTTCACCGTGTGCAGCGAAATGAACAGCTGATCGCTGATTTCCTGATTCGAGCAACCCTGGGCGATCAGCTGCAATACCGCCAACTCACGCGAACTCAAGGCCTCGGTCAGCTGGCTATCACGCTTGGTCAGCTCCACTCCCTGAGTCTGGGGCAGATACTTGAGCAGCTCGCCAGCCACGGCACACTCGGGGCGCGCCATCAGTTGCTCGCGCAGCCATTGCGGCTGGTGAACGAACAACTCCTGATAAGGCAGCAAAGCACCACCCTGCGCCGCTTCCAGGCTGCTGGTCAGCCAGCTGACAGCCTCACGGTCGCGCCCGGATGCCTTGAGCAACAGAGCCAATTGCACTTGGGCCGCCACCACGAACAAGTGACCCGATGCGCTTTGGGCACACTGACTGAGTGCGCGCAGGCGCCGTTCGGCAACCTCCGAGCGCCCCTGCAAGCGCTCGAGCGCAGCTTGCTGCAACTCGATATGCAAGGCCAACTGCGGATGGAACTCGGGAGCCGCGCCGGGCGTTTCGCCGCAATAGGTCTCAGCCAGCCGCTGTAGCCAGACTTCGGCCAATTCCAACTGGCCCTTGGACAACCACAGCTCACACTTGACCACCGTGATCATCGCCAGATAGTAGATCGACGGCACGTCCCAGGCATGCATCAGGCGCTCGGCTTCGGCCAATTGGGCAAAGGCCTCGCCGAGGCGCCCTTCACGCCCCTCGACCCCCGCCAGCACGCAATACCCCACCAGCAGGCTGATGTCGCGACACGCGCGCGCCTCACCGATCCCGGCCAGCAATTTGGTGCGGGCGGCCTGGGTTTGCAGCGACACGCTAAGCAGATAGCCCTCGTACAGATTCAGCCGCGCCCGCACCGAATACACGCGCTGGGGCGAGAGCCCCTGCAACCGCTGCAAGCCCAGGCGTACCTCGACCAGGGCGCGCTGAACCTCGCCACGAGCGTGCAGCACTCGTGCTCGCTCGGCATGTGCCAGGCCCTCGAACAAGGGATTATCGAGCCGCTGCGCCAGCTCCAGGGCCTCGCGATTGAGCCCTCGCGCACGCCACAGGTCACCCTTGGTCATGGCCAGGTTGGCCAGGGTGAACAAGCACATCAGGCGCGGTCCGCAGCGTTTTTCGCTGAGCAGGGCCAGGGCCTCGCTGCAATAACGCTCAGCCTCAGACACCTGGCCACGACCGCGGGCGATGATGCCGGACAAGGCCAGCCACTGGGCCAACAGATCATCCTGCTCCTGCGCGTCGGGGGCCGGCAGAAAACGCCCCAATTGCTGGATCAGCTCGTCGGCAGCATCCAACTGGCAGGCCAGCGCCAGAGCCCAGCCGTACAACACCAGCAGACGCGGCGTGCTGGCCAGCAGGCTGTCGGGCAGGTCCATCTTCCAGCGCAGCAAACGCGCGACATTCTGCTCGCCAAGCAATTGTTCCTCGGACAGGTTCTGCACCAGGTTGGCCGCCACTTCCGGCTGGCCGGCCCGTAACGCCTGATCGACCGCTTCGTCATGCAGGCCCTGGCTGCTGAACCAGCGACAGGCCCGCAGATGCAGGGCCGCCTGGGACTGGCTGCGTTGGCCAGCGGGACGCGAGCGCAACAGATCGGAGAACAGGTGGTGGTAGCGAAACCAGCGGCCCTGCTCGTCCAGGGGCACCAGAAAGACCTGATGGGTCTGCAGATGCTGGATAATCGCCGCGCTGTCATGCTGCTCACGCAAGGCATCGCACAGCTCGACACAGAAACGCTCCAGGCAGGCGGTGTCGAACAGGAAGCTCTGCACCTCGGCCGACTGCTGCTCGATCACCTCCTCCAGCAAGTACTCGCGGATCAACCCTTCGTCGCCCTGGGGCACCCGCTCCGGACTGTCGTCATCAGCCTGCTGACGGGTCAACAGCCACAGGCGCAAGCCGGCCACCCAGCCTTCACTGCGCTGACACCATTCCTCTAGAACCGACCCACTGAACTGAGCCCCCTGGCTGCCGAGCAGCGCGCGGGTCTCGTCCTCGGTCAGGCGCAAGTCCTGCTCTTGCAGTTCCAGCAACTGCCGAGACAGGCGTAGGCGAGCCAGGTGCCAGTCGGGACGTTGGCGGCTGGTCACCAGAATGACCAGGCCCTCGGGTAAATGATTGAGCAGAAACTGCAGGCAGCGGTCGAGCACCGCGCCCTGAGCCAGGTGATAGTCGTCCAGCACCAGTAACAAGGGCGCGGTCGGTACGAGGCGCTCGCCCAACTCGTCAAGCAGGCCATCGAGCCACTCTTCGAAGGCGAAGGGTTGATGCCGCTGACGCATGCGCAACAAGGCCTGAGCGTCCTCGCCCAAGCCCGGATAAAACTGCTGCAGGCCGGCCAGCAGGCGCTCGAGAAAACGCCCGGGATCACTATCACGCGGGCTAAGACCCAGCCACAGGCTGTGCCAGTGCTCGGGCAGTGTCTGGCAGAACTCACTGGCCAGCGAGCTTTTGCCAAAACCCGCAGGGGCGCTGACCAGCAGCAGCCGTCCCGCCAAACCCTCGGCCAGCCGCTCACACAAACGCGGCCGTGACACATGGCTGGCTGGCAGTGGCGGACGAAAAAAGCGACTGTCGCCCAGAGGCACAGTATCGCTGACTTCAGGTGCTATACGCGTCAGATCGGTCATCACCCGGCTCTTGTTAGGACATTGCCAGTTCAGGCGCGAACTCTCCGCAGACTATCGACTTAACCGCGGGAATTGAAGCCTGGATGTGCACACGGAAACAAATCATTACCCAGGCGCGCAACTCGGCTTCAGGCTGAGCGAGATCGGCCGGGCGATGTCAGGCGGCATAGGTAACCGCAGTTTTTTGTAGAAGGCCCGACCTGGGCCGATGTTTGATTTTAGCGCCCCTGCGGCCCGCATCGCCGCGAGGTAGCGCCGCCTACAGGCCCGTGCAGTGGCTGACGACGTGGGCAAACGCTGAGGGTGGCGGGGAAGGAAAGGCCATGTCCCTTGTCATCTGTTGCGCAGCGCCGAGGCAGGTAGGTAGGTAGGTAGGTAGGTAGGTAGGTAGGTAGGCACACGGTAATGCCCCGCAGGCCAGCGTAGCCAGCATTTGGGGCATAGCCAAAACAAGAAAGCCGGCCCCAAGGGCCGGCTTTCACTGTTACATCAACCGCTGTTAACGAACGCCAGCCTGACGCAGTGCGGCCGGGGTGTAGTCGCTTTCTTTGGCCGGGTAGTCGAACTCGTAGGATTGACTCTCTTCGTTCTTCATACCCAGCGCCAGGTAACGACCGGACTGCAGGTCATACAGGGTTTCCACGGTGTACCAAGGTACTTTCTTGTCGTAGTAGTACTGGGCATGCGCCTCAGCTACACGCCACAGGTTACCGCGACCGTCGTAGTGGTCGATTTGCGCGGCTTGCCAGGTGTCTTCGTCGAGGAAGAAGTCACGCTTGGCATAGATATGACGCTCGCCCGCTTTCAGGGTCGCAGTCACATGCCAGACACGGTGCAGCTCGTAACGGGTCAGGTCTTGGTTAATATGACCGGCCTTGATGACTTGATCATATTTCAGCTTCGGCGAGTCCAAAGCGTACGCGTTGTAAGGAATGTAGATTTCCTTCTTGCCGTTCAGCTTCCACTCGTAACGGTCAGGCGCACCGTTGAACATGTCAAAGTTGTCGGACGTACGCAGACCATCGGAAGCGGTACCCGGACCGTCATAGGACACCTGCGGTGCGCGGCGCACGCGACGCTGACCGGCGTTGTACAGCCACGCCAGACGCGGCTCCTTCACCTGGTTGAGGGTCTCGTGCACCAGCAGGACGTTGCCTGCCAGACGCGACGGCGCGGTTACCCGCTGCTTGAAGTAGAACAGCACGTTGCTCGGCTTGCTGGTGTCGGCATCCTTGAGCGCACCGCGGAAGGTGAACTCATCCTGGAAATACACCATGCTGTAGGAGCCGTTTGCCTGCGGAGTCGCCTGGGTCACCAGACGCTTGACGCTGCCACCACGGTAACGGGTGATATGGTTCCAGATCGCTTCCAGACCGTCTTTCGGAATCGGGAAGGGGTTGGCCTGCTCGAAGTTCTCCAGCCCGTTACCACCCTCGACCATCTTGGTGTTGACGGCATTGCGCTTGGCCGCATCCAGCACGAAGTCCGGCATGCTCGCCGAACGGTGGGTTGGGTACACCGGGATTTTGTAGCTTTGCGGGTAACGCTTGAACATGGCCTGCTGACCGGGAGTCAACTTGTCCTTGTACTGTTCGGCGTTGGCCGCGGTGATGGTAAACAGGGGTTGCTCGCTGGCAAACGGATCGGATAGGAAGCCGGCAGCGTCGGCAGTGCCGGCATTGGTTGGCAAACCGCCAGTCCAGGCCGGAATCGAGCCGTCCGCATTACCTGCCATCTCGGCACCGACTGGCGTCAGCGTGGTTCCCAGCTTGGCAGCCTCCTCTGGCGATACTGCTGCCATCACGCTGCAGGCCAGCAGCGAGAGGGTCAGGGCGCCGGTTTGCAACAGACCTTTTGTTGTTTTCATATACAGAGTCTTCCTCAAAATTCCTGGCCGCTTAGAAGTTCATACCGAAGCTGAGTGCAACGAAGTCGCGGTCGATCGACGTGTTGTAGTCGCCACCGAAGAAATCGGTGTAAGACAGGCCGGCGGTGTAGGTGTTCTGGTATTCGGCATCGAGGCCGAGGCTGACGGCTTTGGCGCCTTCGTTGAACAACCCGTTCGGGCCATAACCCTCTACGTCATGCGACCAGGAAACGCTGGGGCGCAGGTTGATACCGGCAATGGCACTGTTGTAGTCCCAGATCGCCCGGGCACGGTAGCCCCAGGAAGTGCTGGTGACGAAGCCATCGTCATTACAGTGTTTACGAGCATTAGAGGCATCTGGGTTTGTTGAACCACCAACAGTCAGATCATTTAGCAGACCGCAGGTAGCAACCCCCAACCCCGCAAAACCTGGAGCGCCCACATCAGGCAGAGCACCAGGACCGAAAACCGGGTCACGCCCATAACGAACGTTGGAGCTATTTTCCAGTCCACCCACATGCGCAACCCCGACCTCACCCACCAGGGTCAGACGGTCCGCCCCCATCACCCGGTCGAAGAAGTGAGTGAAGGTGGTCTGGAACTGAGTAATCTCTTTTCGGGCATAGCCATGCGAATCCTGGCCCGGAGTCGCACTCAATAAAGAGGCGTCACCAAATATACTATTGCCGCCCTCTATTGGCCTCACTGCAGAAAACAGAATATCAGTCGTATTATAGGCAACAGGAGCATTAGGGCGATAACTCACTTCACCACTCCAAGCCGTCCCAGTAGGCAATGTAGTGGAGAAACTCAATCCATAGAGCCGAATATCTTCCGGATACTCCATAAAGTAACTAGAATTACCAGCAACAATAAGCGCTGCCGCAGGACCTGTGGCTAGTGGCGCTGCAGGGTTATAGAATTGAGACGCCCCAGCATATACGTTTGCATCAGGTGCAGTAGCACTCAGAAAAGGAGTTCGGCTATGATAATTCATTGCATAAGCGCCAAACTCAGTATTAAGCTTCTCGGCAAAGTACCTAAAGGCAAGCCCCCATTGCCCCTCATCTCTAGCGTCCCTATCGCCCGAGCGTTTGACCCGCACCCCTTCGGAATTGCCATCAATATTTGCGATAGCTCCAAATGCACCGGAGGCGTTCAAACCATTAATGATGCGATTCACTCCAGCTTGACTGGCAGACTTATTTGTTAGCAGCCTCAGGTTATCATCACATCCATCTGCTGCTATATCAGGCTGAGCAAAGAAGGTACCGCAGTTGTCGACGACCGTCTGATCCCACTCGAGTTGGTAGAAGAACTCGGCCGACAAATTATCGGTCAGGCTCTGCCCCACATAGAACATATTGACCGGGATCAGGCCTTCCTTGACCTCCGCGCCAGGACGACGAAAAGCCGATGCATCGACCGGGTTGATCGAGTTGATGCTGTTTTGGATAAAGGTACTTTCGCCCCAGCTGACGACCTGCTTACCGAGGCGCACGGAACCCGGCATACCGCCGATGTCGTAGTTGTGGTAGACGAACGCATCGAGAATTTGCGCGCCCGAGGCCTGGGCGGCCTCTTTGCGGTTATGGTCGTCGATGTCCTTGAACAGACGGCTCTCGTCCTTCAGCTCGAAGTCGTACCAATACTTGCCGCGCACGAATACGCCGGTATCGCCGTATTTCAGCTCAAGGTCGTGAATACCCTTGAAGATCTTCGAGAAGGTCTCGCCCTTCTTGAAGTTCTGACGGCTGTCATCGGTGGTCTGCGACAGACCTTGGCCACCGTTATTCACACCGATCAGATCCCTATCGGCACCGCGAACAGACCAACTAGCACCGACAGACAGTGCGGAATCGAACTGACCTTCGATTTCACCGATATTGAAGGTGACGCCGAATGCCGGTGCGGCGAGGGTGGATGCGAGGCTGACGGCCAGCGGCAGTTTTGCCAGGCGCCAGGTTTGCTTTGATTTTGTCATCGACGCTACTCCATGTACTTTTTTGTTATGGATGCTGCGGACTATAGCCAGAGAGTGTGACTGCTTGATCCCTCTAAAGTGTGATTTGCAGCCGCCCCAGCCACTCTGGCTCGCAGGTTTCGGCGGATCAGCCCGATCCGCCACGAGCCAAGAATGGCTGGAAAAGAATATTTAGCAAGCCAAACGCTTGTTTGACTGAGCAGTCACTTGGCCGAGGTAGCACCACCACACATTACAAGGTGGAGAGAAACGCACAGCCGGCTGCCTGCCACTGGGCGATATCCAAGCGAATGCGCTTCTTATCCAGCTTGCCGACACTGGTCTTGGGAATTTCCGTAACAAGCGCGATCTGCGTGGGGATAGCCCACTTGTTGATATGCCCCTGTTCGACATAAGGCTTGAGGTGATCCTTGAGACCCTTGGCATCCAGGGTCTGATCATCATTCAACACCAGCAAGGCAAAAGGCCGCTCGCCCCACTGCGGATCCACTACCCCCACCACCGCCACTTCACGCACGGCCGGATGACGACTGATCAGGTCTTCCAGCGCCAATGAGGAGATCCACTCGCCACCGGTTTTGATCACGTCCTTTATGCGGTCACGAATCTCGATGAAGCCCATGCCGTCGATGGTCGCCACGTCGCCGGTGTGCAGCCAGCCGTGCTCCCAGAGTTCCTCGCCTTTCTCCGGCTCACGGAAATAACCCTGGGTCAGCCACGGCGAACGCAACACCAGCTCGCCCTGGGACTCGCCGTCCGCCGGCAGCATGGTGCCATCGGCGCTCATGATTGCCGCCTCGACCAGAGGCACCGGCACCCCAGCCTTGATCCTGTAGGTGATCTGTTCATCCTCGCTGCCGGCCAGGAGCTCGTCATTGATGTGCGCGCAGGAGATCAGCGGACAGGTTTCCGACATGCCATAGGCAGCAGTCAGCTGGATGCCGCGCGCCTTGGCCGCATCGTAAAGGGCGCGATTCAAAGCGCTGCCGCCGATGATCATCTTCAACCCGCCGAAGTCATGGCCTTTGGCACTCGGGGTGTTGAGCAGCATTTGCAGAATGGTTGGTACGCAGTGGGAGAAGCTGACTTTCTCCTCCTTGATCAGCTTGCACAGCATCTCCGGCTCGTAGCGGCCTGGATACACCTGCTTGATACCCAGCATGGTGGCAGCATAAGGAATGCCCCAGGCATGCACATGGAACATCGGGGTAATCGGCATGTAGACATCGTTGGTGCCCAGCAGGCGCACGCTGTCGAGACTGCCCAGCACACTGGCCGCCGCCATGGTGTGCAGCACCAGTTGCCGATGAGTGAAATACACGCCCTTGGGGTTGCCGGTGGTGCCGGTGGTGTAGAAGGTGGTGGCCACCGAGTTTTCATCGAAATCGGCGAAGTCATAGCTCGGACTGGCGACCGCCAGCAGTTGCTCGTACTCGCCGACCAGCCCCGGCAGTTCGGCGGTTTTCTCCTCGGCATCGGTCAGCAGCAGGGTTTTCTCGACCGTGGTCAGTTGCGCGGCGATACCGTTGTAGAGGGGCACGAACTCACTGTTGACCAGGACGAACTTATCCTCGGCGTGGTTCATGGTGTAGAGAATCTGATCGGGCGACAGGCGAATATTGATGGTGTGCAGCACCGCGCCAAGCATGGGAATGGCGAACATGCACTCGAGGTAGCGGTGGCTGTCCCAGTCCATCACCGCAACGGTATCGCCGGCCTTGACTCCGGCCGTCGTCAGCGCATTGGCCAGGCGGGCAACCCGCTCATTGAAGGTCGCATAGCTATAACGCAGCGTGTCGCGATAGACGATTTCCCGGGTTTTTTCATAGCGAACGCCGGACAGCAACAAGCGCTTGATCAGCAGCGGATATTGATGGGCATTCGCCGCCGGCGGGATGATGCGGGTTTGCAGCATAGTGAGCACCTGTCAGCGGATATAATTTTTATTCAGTGACAGGACTCTAGAGCGCTTACCAGGCGGGCAAATCAGTCAAAAGAATGATTTGCCCGCCTGACTTTTTGGCACCCATTGGTCACGAAACAGGATCAATAAACAAAGCCGGCTCACAGCCACTACTTATTTATCCCGCGCGTTTATAGAGGCGACCGCAATAGCCAACATCGTCATCACCGGCGAGCGCCCGTGCCCCACGGTCGGGCCATCGGTAACCTGCGGAAGCAACCCGAGTGGCACCAGGATAAGGTCGATCCGTTCGAGATCAGCCAAGCCTTCGCCATGACTACCATACTGAGCATGCGCGAACGAAGCCGGGATCAGGCCAAGGTCAATACTTAGGGCGGCGGCAACTCTACGGCGCTGGCGGTCGAACTGCTGTAAGCCGACACCGGGGATGGGGAAACAGGCCAGCGCCTCTTCCCCGCCGCGCCTCTAACGCAACTCGCTGAACGCCAACTTGATGCCCAAGCCGACCAATACCGCGCCCATCAGCCGATCGAACCAGTGGCCCAAGCGGGCAAAACCGGCGCGCACCCCCGGCCGGCTGAACAGCATCGCCACCAGGCAGAACCACAGCGCCGTCGCCAGCGCCAGGTAGAGGCCATAACCGGCCTGCACCGTCAGCGGAGTGTGCGGATCAATCACCACGGTAAACAACGAGAGGAAGAACAGGGTGGCCTTGGGGTTCAGGCCATTGGTGACAAATCCGGTGACAAAGGCTGCACGCGGTGAACGCGCGGCCTGCTCCAGGCCCAGTTCGGCGCGAGCCGGGTCAGCTGGCTTGGCGCGCAACGCCTTGATCCCGATGTAGAGCAGGTAGGCAGCTGCCAGCCATTTCAGGGCGTTGAACAGGACAATCGATTGCGACACGATCAGGCCGATGCCGAGCAACGAATAGGCCACGTGCACGAAGATCCCGGCGCCCACACCCAGTGCGGTGAAGATCCCGGCACGCCGGCCGAAGGCCACGCTTTCGCGCACCACGATGGCAAAATCCGGCCCAGGGCTGGCCACGGCCAGCAAGTGAATCAGGGCAACGGTGAAAAACTCCGTCCAGTACATAGCGGCTCCGCAACGGGCATAGGGGTCTGATAGGCTGTTCACCTTACGCCCCGTTCCGACAGTAGAAAAGGTACAGCTGATGAGTAAAAGTAGCCGCGCAGCCTTTCTGGACCACAGTACGCTAGACCTCGGCGATCTCGACTTGTCGCCACTGCAGCAGCTATTCGGCGAGCTGACGCTGTACCCACTGAGCAGCCCTGAGCAGGTGATCGAGCGCCTGCAGGGCGTGCAGGTGGCGATCAGCAACAAAGTCCCGCTGGACGCCAAGACCTTCGCCGCCTGCCCCGAGCTGAAACTGCTGTTGATCGCCGCCACCGGCACCAACAACATCGACCTGGCCGCCGCGCGCGCGCATGGCGTACTGGTCTGCAATTGCCAGGGCTACGGCACACCTTCGGTGGCGCAGCACACCCTGATGCTGCTGCTCGCCCTGGCCACCCGCCTGCCCGACTACCAGGGCGCGGTACGTGACGGCCGCTGGCGGCAGGCGCAGCAGTTCTGCCTGCTGGACTTTCCCATCGTCGAGCTGGAAGGCAAGACCCTCGGCCTGCTCGGCCACGGTGAACTGGGTGGTGCCGTAGCGCGACTGGCCGAAGCCTTCGGCATGCGCGTGCTGCTTGGCCAGCTGCCGGGCCGTCCACCCCGCCAGGATCGCCTGCCGCTGGACGAATTGCTGCCGCAGGTCGATGCCCTGACCCTGCATTGCCCACTCAACGCCGCCACCCACAACCTGATCGGCGAATACCAGCTGAGCCTGATGAAACCCGGCGCCTTCCTGATCAATACCGCACGCGGCGGCCTTATCGACGAACAGGCCCTGGCCGACGCCCTGCGCCGCGGCCACCTGGGTGGCGCGGCCACCGATGTACTGACCCAGGAGCCGCCAACGGACGGCAACCCCTTGCTCGCCGCCGACATCCCGCGCCTGATCGTCACCCCGCACAGCGCCTGGGGCAGCCGCGAAGCGCGGCAGCGCATCGTCACCCAGTTGACGGAGAATGCTCAGGCGTTTTTCGACGACGCAGCGCGCCGGGTGGTGAACTAGCCGCCGGGGGAATGGGCCAACGTGCCAGGCCATCGGGCCAGCACACCCTTACCCCATTGCGCTCAAAGCTCTGGCCATATTTGCTATCCTCCGCGCTTTTCCCAGGAGCCCACCCCATGGACCCGCGAAGCGAAGTACTGCTGCGCCAGGCCGAACTGTTCGGCGGCCCGTTGTTGCTCGCCGGCCTGCCGGCCGACGACCTGCTCGGCCGCTTGCCTGAAGCCCGGGGCTGGAGCTGGCACGCCGGCGAGCAAGCGCTGCTGGACAGCCGCTTTACCGGGCGCAGCCAATTCGGGGTAACGCCCCCCACCAGTGAATTCGCCGCTGCGGTGCTGTTCCTGCCGAAGTCCCGTGAACTGACCGACTACCTGTTGTGCGCCCTCGCGGCGCAACTGGCCGGGCGCGAGCTGTTTTTGGTCGGAGAGAAGCGTGCTGGCATCGAACGCGCAGCCAAGCAGCTGGCCGCGTTCGGCAGAGCGCGCAAGCTCGACAGCGCGCGCCATTGCCAGCTCTGGCAAGTGCACGTCGAGCATGCCCCGGCAACCCCTAACCTCGAAACCCTGGCGCGGCACTACAGCCTGCCACTAAGTGACGGTCCGCTGAGCGTGATCAGCCTGCCCGGGGTTTTCAGCCATGGTCGCCTGGACACCGGCAGCGCCCTGCTCCTGGAGCATCTGGAGCAGCTGCCGGCAGGCCACCTACTCGACTTCGGCTGCGGCGCCGGCGTGCTCGGCGCGGCGCTGAAACGCCGTTATCCCGAGAGCCAGGTGACCCTGCTGGATGTCGATGCCTTCGCCGTGGCCAGCAGCCGCCTGACCCTGGCGGCCAACGGCCTGCAGGCCAACGTCATCAGTGGCGACGGGATTGCCGCCGCGCCCACGGATCTGGCCGCGATCCTCAGCAACCCACCCTTCCACCAGGGTGTGCACACCCACTACCAGGCCACGGAAAACCTGTTGCGCCATGCGGCTGAACATCTTGAGCGCGGCGGCCAACTGCGCCTGGTGGCCAACAACTTCCTCAAGTACCCACCGCTGATCGAGCAATACCTCGGTCCCTGCCATACCCTGGCCGACGCCAAGGGCTTTCGCATCTACCGTGCGAGCAAGCAGTAACCACCTGAGCAGATGCGGCTTGCCCAATCCACTGTGGGTGGGCAGAATGCGCCCGTCCTAGGGGAGTAGTCTCCCGCGAGCATCAGCTCGCCCGGCACGCGTCAACATACTTGGTCCACCGACCATGGTGCGTGCGACCCTCAGCCCCACAACACGGGCTGGCGCATTGTTAACAACCAGCCACTGGCTGATGACACTGCGCACAGGGTTTGACAAGACCTATGACACGCACACCTTACCCGGGGCGGGAAGGCTGTACGTGTCATAGCCATGTCGACCCGCCCCCGTTAGGAAGTCTCATGCTGGAATCCCTGCTCGTCCCTACCCTGATCGTTGCCCTGGCCGAAATCGGCGACAAGACCCAATTGCTCGCCTTGCTGCTGGCCGCGCGCTTTCGCAAGCCCTGGCCAATTATCCTCGGCATCGTGGTCGCTACCCTGGCCAACCACTTTCTCGCCGGCGCCGTCGGCAACTGGGTAGCCGGCCTGTTTTCCCCACAGACCCTGAGCTGGACGCTCGCCGCCTCCTTCGTTGCAGTGGCCCTGTGGACCCTGATTCCCGACAAGCTGGATGACGATGAAAGCTCGCGCTTCAAGCGCTACGGCCCGTTCCTGACCACCCTGGTCGCCTTCTTCATCGCCGAGATGGGCGACAAGACCCAGGTCGCTACGGTGATGCTGGCCGCGCAGTACCCACACTTCGTGCTTGTGGTGATCGGCACCACCCTAGGCATGCTGATCGCCAACGTACCCGTGGTGCTGGTCGGCAACTTTGCCGCCGAGCGCTTGCAACTGACCCTGATTCGCCGCCTGGCCGCCGGCGCCTTCGCCGCGCTGGCGATTTATGCGTGCTACCAGGCCCTGCAACTCGGCGGGCACTTATAGTGATAATTTGACGCCACTCCTCTGGCGCTCCATCCGCTGTTTTGGCTACTCTGACGGCCGACAAGATGCGCAACAACTGGCGCACCTTGCCCAACAAGCCCGGGAGAGAAGCATGTCATTGGATGATCGAAAAAAGTTGGTCCGCCGGCATATCGACCTGTCGTGGAACAAAGGTCGCCTGGCCTTGGCCGGGCAGCTGCACAGCAAGGACTTTCTCTACAAAAGCTCGTTTGTCGGCCATCACCTGGGCAGCGACGCCTTCGCCCAGCTGACCCAGGACATCCGCAAGGCCATGCCAGACCTGCAGGTAGTGGTCGAGGAATGTATTGCCGAAGGCAATAAAGTGGTCACCTGGAGCACCCTGATCGGCACCATCGAGAAACCGGCCTTGGGTTACCCGCCGAGCGACAAGGTATTGAGCATCGCGGCGATGGCCTTCTGGACGCTGACCCCGAGCAACGAGATCCAGGAAATCTGCACCATGTTCGACATGGAAAGCTTCCGCGCCCAACTAAGCCTGGACACCCGCTCATTCGCGGAAAAATCCCTGCCGTAAGCCAATGCGCCGCCGACAGGGGCAGGGCCGCGCCCCCGTTAGACAGTCCTATCGCCCCGACCTGGGGTGCGTACGGCGCACCCTAGTCGAAGCGGACATGCACCTGGCGAGGCTGTCAGCGTCTGGCCTGCTCATAGAGCGGCATGACTTTCGGGATTGCCGCCTGCAAGGCCGCGATGCGGCTGCTCGACGACGGGTGAGTGCTCATGAATTCTGGCGGTGCACCATTGCTGGCCTGAGCCATCTTCTGCCACAGACTGATCGCCGCGTTCGGGTTGTAGCCGCTACGGGCAGCCAGTTCCAGCCCGAGTAGATCGGCCTCGTTCTCGTTGCCCCGGCTATTGGGCAAAGTCAGGCTGTACTGCACCACGGTATCGGCCATGGCCATACCCACCTCACCCAGGCCGAGCAGCGCCCCGGCGCCCTGTTTGGCCAGCGCCACACCGTAGGCCTTGGACATGGCTTCGCGGCTATGCTCGCGCAGGGCATGGGCCATTTCATGGCCGATGATCGCGGCGATCTCATCGTCGTTCAGCTGCAGCTTATCCATCAGCCCGCTGTAGAAGAGGATCTTGCCACCCGGGCCGCAGCTGGCATTCAGCTCGGGACTCTTGATCAGATTGACCTCCCACTGCCACTGCGCGGCATCGGGGCGAAAAATCGGCGCCTGCTTGATCAAGCGACCGGTGATGACCTGCAAGCGTTTGGCGCTGGCGCTGCTCTTGTCCAGCACACCTTTGCTCGACGCCTCACCCAGTGTCTGCTGATAGGACGTCGCATACATCTGATTGATCTCTTGGCTCGAAAGCATGCCAAACATGTACTGCTTGCGCTCGACACCCACCGCGCCACCGCTGGTGGTGTTGACGGCTTGGCATCCTGTCAGCAGCAAGGCCGCGGCCAGCGCGGTAAAGGACAACGTCTGGTTCATGCTGAGTCTCCATTCAATTAAGTAACATATGCTAGGCCTGCCACCTTGGCCGAGCAACCGAGAATAGCGCGCAAGACAGCCAGCTATCCGTTAGCGCTGCAAGACCCTGCGCTCGATAAACCGTCACGTAGTGCGCGCCGCGCTGGTAGGGCCGGCCGGACGGCTAAAAGTTCCACTTCCAGCACACAACTGACGGCAGCTACGCCGGCGTCAGGCACTCGGGGGCGTTCAGCTTGGGATCGTTGACCAGATTGGCCAGCACCCGCTCGCGCAACTGCGGCTGCGGACGGGCGAGCAGCGCTGCAAGCTCGTCGTGCGGCGTATCTGCCGCCAGCCACAGCGCCTGAGCGGCGGCATCGAGGATCAGCGGGCGGCGCTGATTGGCCGCAGGCTGGGTCACCACCGCCGCACTGAGATAGACACAGCCTTCGACCGGATATGCCTCCCACAGCGCGGCGAAGTACAGCGGGCTGTCTTCGCTGGTCAGCCAATACGGCCGCTTGCGCGCAGAGCCACGCCATTCGTAAAAACCATTGGCCGGTAACAACCCGCGGCGCAGGCGAAAGGCATTGCGGAACATCGGCTGCTCGGCCAGGGTTTCCGCCCGCGCCTGAGCCGGGGTTTTCGACAGATCCGTCAGCCATGGCGGAGTCAGCCCCCAGCGGGCGCGAACCAGTTGGCGCTCACCCGCGACGGCACGCACTAACAGGACCTGGGCGCCGGGCGCAATATTCCATTGCGGCTGCTGATCCGCAGGAAAACCGGGTAAGGCCGCGAACACTGGCGACCAACGAAACAGGGCATAACGTCCACACATGGGGCAACTCGATAACAGGTAGGCAGCGGCCAGGTAATGCCGACTGTTGGATGGATCACACGTAAAGACTCAGGGGCCGGCGCGCCACACTCTGGCGCTCAACCAGGCCCGGGCAGACTGGGCAGTGGCAGAAGGCATCAGGTGCGCGTGGCGCACCCTACACGCCCAAGCCCCACGAGGGAGGAATTAGCAGAGCAGCACGCCCTGGAAATTCTCGGGCTCATCATTGGCCAGCGGTTGCGCAGTATTGTACGTGGCGATCAACTGCTGCGCGCGTTCGGCCTCTACATCGTCAACCATCAGGCCAAGCAGGCCACAGGCCGGCAGCTCGCCAACCCCGCCGAGCAGATGCTGGCCGGTCAGGTGGGCCTCGATGCCCTCACTGGCCAGCATGCCCAGCAGCAATTCGCCTTCCAGCACGTCCTGCGGCTCGTAAATACGCTGCATCAGTCGTTTTCTCCACGTACATCGAGCGTCCAGTCAATGCCATCGGTTTGCAAATCGAAGACAATGGGCCGACAGCACACCGGGCAATCCTCGATGTACTGTTGATCACCGGCGGAAAGGTCAAGCAGGGCTTCGACCGACTCGCCACAGTACGGGCATTGATAGAGCTGACTTTCCAGCATCGCGGTCTCCATGTGACTTGTAGGTATAATCGCCGGTCTATCGCTGGTCCCAAGCACGGAACCACCCTCCTCAACATTCTGTTAACCACAGCCAACCACGACAAGAGAGCATGATGGGCGAATTCGATGCCATCCGACCTTACGCCGACTCCGAAGTACCCCCTGTTCTGGCGCGCTTGCTGGCAGACGACGAGTTTCTCGACATCCTCACCCAGTATCGCTTCCCCCGCCTGGCCGCAGCACTCGGCTGGCTGCTTAAACCACTTATAGCCTATCGACTGCGTCTTGAGTTCAGCAAGGTTGCCTCGGTGGCGGCGCTGCAGGAGAAAGTTGAGGTTTACATCGACCAGAGCATCGAGCGCGCCACCGATGGCGTGACCTATTCCGGAGTCGAGCAACTCAAGGCCGGCAGCGCCTATCTGTTTCTCGCCAATCACCGTGACATCGTCATGGATCCGGCCTTCGTCAATTACGCGGTGTACCACGCAGGCCTGCCGACCCCGCGCATCGCGATTGGTGACAATCTGCTGCAAAAGCCCTTCGTCAGCGACCTGATGCGCCTGAACAAGAGCTTTATCGTGCACCGCTCGCTCAGCGGGCGCCGTGAGAAACTTGCCGCCTACCAACTGCTGTCAGCCTATATCAATCACTCGATCCGCACCGATTGCGAGTCGATCTGGATCGCCCAAGCCGAGGGCCGCGCCAAGAATGGCAACGACCGCACCGACTCGGCGATCCTCAAAATGTTCCACATGAGCCGCAAGAGCGAGCCCTTTGCCGAGGTGATTGCGGCGCTGAAACTGACCCCGGTGTCGATCAGCTATGAATACGACCCCTGCGACCAGGCCAAGGCCTGCGAGCTGTTCACCCGTGCCACCAGCGGCAGCTACAGCAAAGCCCCGGGCGAAGATGACCAGAGCATCGCCCTCGGCATCACCGGTTATAAAGGTCGCGTACACGTGCACTTCAGCGCGCCAGTAAGCAGCGGCCTGGAAGACAGCAAGCAGCTGGCCGCCGAGATGGACAGACAGATCCTCAGCGGTTACCGGCTATTCCCCGTGCATTACCTGGCCTATGCCATGTGCAACGAGCGCGATCCGGCACTCGACGTACCCAGTGCAGCGCAGCTATTTCCCGCCGAGGAACTGGCCCGCGCCGAAGCCGAGTGGAACAAGCGTCTGGCTCGCTGCCCGGCCGAACAGCAACCTTATCTGGTGCTGCAATATGCCAATCCGGTGCGCAACCAATACCGGGTGAAAGCCGGCTTGCCGCTGTAGGAATGCTTGACGCGGACAACAAACGGCAGCCCACGGGCTGCCGCTTTGGCTTGAAAGCATTGCCTGCGCCCCGTGGCAATTCAGAGCTGGGCGCTGCCCCAGGACAGCGCAAGCGACGCCGCCAGGCTGGCAAAACCGAAACGATAGAAAAACCGGTTAAGGCGCTGGGCCGGGGCGTCGAACACACACGCCTCCTCGACCATCGCCTTGGCAGTGCCACCCGCGATCAAGCGCGCCACTGCACGCTGCTCACGCACGCGGGTGGCTATCAGCAACCAGCTCCCGGCAAGCCCGAAGAACAGGGCAAGGGCATTCAACGACTGCGCGGGTTGGCCAAGAAAAACAGACCAGAGCGCCTGCAACGGCATCAGCAACCTCCACATCAAATTGGTGCACCGATCACGCCGGCGCACCACGAAAGGGAAAATGCCGGCGCTGCCGAACGGAATGAAGCGACTGCGTTGATCGCTCGAGGAAGGAAAACTCGATGCTCCAGGGATAGCCGCTGAATCTCCGCCTCAAGTACTTCTATCAGTCGCACTTCACACCGCCGCAACCCACCGGACGATCCGAAAAACCGCGCACAGTTTACTGGAGGCCGCCTATTTAGAAGTTTCGTTTCCGACGAACGAAGGAGCTATCCCAAAATCGTCTGAAAATCGTCACATTCCTGGCCTAAGCTTTGAATCCTCTTCAGCTACGCCACCGTCATCGCTGCACGGGAGCGTATCCAACCTACCCGCGGAGGAATTGCCATGCTCACCCCACAACCGCTTGATCGTGATTACCTGATCGATTCTCTCGACGAGATGGAAGAAGCTGTCATCAACGAGCTGTCCTTCAACGTTCAGGACCACCACTGGCTGGTCTATTGTGCCCTTGGTGGCCATGAACACTATGACCTGCCGGACATCGACCCACACACCGGCTTCAGCTTGCCGGCGTTTTACGCCGAAGCGGCCTGAATCCTCCCCAAAAAGCCCAGCACGACTGCACGACCGTTCACCCAAGAAAAAACGCCGCTCCCCCGTTACCGGAAAGCGGCGTTTTTTTGTGTGCGGCGCAGACCCCGGATGGGGCCACCTGCAGCTCTGATTGATGGGCTGCAGCCATCCTGCACAATTCCGGACATGTATCGCACGTCTGTGCCATCAAGAAAAAATGCCGCTTATCCCTTACGGGGAGCGGCATTTTCTCTGACTCTCGAACTATCCGATTTGTCGCTGACAACCAAGACCTGACGAGCCGGATCTTGGCTGAGCAGCCTTGCGCTACGCGCCGACTTTTATCGACTAGCGATTATTGGCGGAGCATTTGCCCAATGGTCGGATCCTTGAACGCGCGGGTCATGGCATCGCTCAACACATCACTGACCAGCTTGGTATTGGTTTCCTGGTTCGGCGCCATGCCAAAGCGCTGATTCAACGAGGCGCCGTAGCGACCGTTGTAACGGCGCACGCTGTTCTGCACGTCGATGCGGAAGGTCGCGGTGATATTCGATTCGGTGACGTACAGGCCTTCTTTTGGCGACTGGTACTTCAGCTCAGCCAAGGTCAAGGTCAGTTGCGGCGCGTTGTAAGCGTTCGGCGTCGGCGTGAAGCCAAGCAGGCGCACCGCGGCTTCTGCCTGAGCTTGCAGTTTTGGCACGATATCCTGGCCGGTCACGACGATCGCGCTGGTTTCCGGGTACAAGCCACCACGCGTGCCGAGTACTGGCGACGGACGGCCGTCGACAACCTTCACTACCACCGGCTGGCCTTGGCCAACGGCGGCCAGCGGGCCATTGATCTTGGGTTGCGGGCTGAGTTGTTGCGGGCTGTGGGCGCAGCCGACCAGGGTCAGGCTGACAACAGCGATCAGACCAAACAACAGGCGATGCAGCATGCTCATCTCTCCATGGGTGTAGGGCGCAAAATTGCTCTGCAGTATACCCAGCGACAGCATGGGCTAACAGCGCCGCAGACAAGACTCGAGGCTGCCAGGCTGTTGTCACGGCGTTGTCATGCCTGGCTGGCATAAGACTTTAGTCGTCAACCGCCCTGAGTCCATGCCATGTTTTTCCTTCGCTCCTGGCTCGCCCCACGCCGCCACATCCGCACATTTGCCTTACTCGATAGATTTGGCCTGTGCCGCGCCTTTCGCCAGTCAGCCCAGGCGCCACAAGGCCTGGGCTGGATCGAAGTCAATCAGCAGCAGCTCGGCTGGCTGCATAAACCACTTCCCAACAGCGCGCGCATCGCCCCAACAGAGACACATTTGGCCGCCGTCAAAGCGTTAGCTGCCTGACCGGAGGAAGAAGAAAACGCACTTGAGTGCGATCAATTTCCCGGTATTCGTCTTATAATCGCGCCCCGATTATAAGGACGTCTCCTGATCGGGCCTCGCCGTACTGCTGATGCATTAGCCATCGGCCACGCCCCAGAGAGTCGCCCACTTCGTGCTGCCCCTTCCGGCTAGCCGCTTTACCCATACGCAGAACGCCTTGCAGCCAGCAACGGGAGTTTTGCGCGGGCAAAAAGGCAGGCCTGGGCGAACGAGCTTTTGAGGTTCACGGCTCCAAAAGAGCGTGACAAAAACGGTTTCAACAACTTCACAAGAGTGTGGCGAAAATGAACGATCTTGCGGCTGGCAAATGCTCCGTCATCCCCTCCTGCCTCACCCCGGGACATCTCAGCGATCGCTGATAGGCGTTGTTTCACGCTTAGGCCTCTGGCCGTCAATTGGGTGCTGCATTTTTAGGAGAAGTGATAATGGCGCAGAACGATTACGAAACAGTAGATGCGGTGCTGGTTGGCGCCGGCATCATGAGCGCGACCTTGGCCGTGCTCATGAAAGAACTTGATCCGAACCTCAAGCTGGAAGTCATCGAACTGATGGAGTCCGGCGCGATAGAAAGCTCCAACCCCTGGAACAATGCCGGTACCGGCCATGCCGGGTTGTGCGAGCTGAACTACACCCCGCAAGCGGCGGATGGTGCTATCGACATCAAAAAATCGGTGACCATCAACACCCAATTCGAGGAGTCGAAGCAGTTTTGGGCCTATCTCGTTGAGAAAGGCACCTTTGGCGCGCCCAAGTCCTTTATCACCCCGGTGCCGCACCTGAGCTTCGTGCGCGGACAGGAAGGCATCGACTTCCTCAAAGCGCGTTTCAAGGTGCTCACCCAGCACCACGCCTTCGCCGAAATGGAATACACCGAAGACCGCGCGACCATGGCCAAGTGGATGCCACTGATGCTGCCGGGCCGCGACCCTCAAGAACCGATCGCTGCGACCCGGGTCATGGCAGGCACCGACGTCAACTTCGGCGCACTGACCAAACACCTGCTCGACCACCTGGGCACACAGCCCAACGCACAGGTCAAATGCAGCCAGAAGGTCACCGGCCTCGAGCGCAACCAGCAAGGCTGGCTTGTCAAGATCAAGGATATGCAGAACGGTGGCCACCGTACGGTCCAGGCCAAGTTCGTCTTCCTTGGCGCCGGTGGTGCCGCCCTGCCATTGCTGCAGATGTCCGGCATCCCGGAAGGTAACGGGTTCGGCGGTTTCCCGGTCAGCGGCCAGTGGTTGCGCTGCGACAACCCAGAAGTAGTCAAACAGCACGAAGCCAAGGTCTATAGCCAGGCCGAAGTGGGTTCGCCGCCGATGTCGGTGCCGCACCTCGATACCCGCGTGGTCGATGGCAAGAAATCCTTGCTATTCGGGCCCTACGCCGGGTTCTCGACCAAATTCCTGCGTCACGGCTCCGTGCTCGATCTGCCGCTGTCGATACGCCCCAACAACATCGGCCCGATGCTTGCGGTCGCACGCGACAACTTCGAACTGACCCGTTACCTGATCAAGGAAGTGATGCAGTCCGATGAAAAGCGCCTGAAGACCCTGCGCGGTTTCTACCCTGAGGCGAAAGCCGAAGACTGGCGCCTGGAAATGGCCGGTCAGCGCGTGCAGATCATCAAGAAAGATGCCGAGCACGGCGGCATCCTGCAGTTCGGCACCGAACTGGTCGCGGCGCAGGACGGCTCCATCGCCGCCCTCCTCGGCGCATCGCCAGGCGCGTCGGTGACCGTGTCGATCATGCTCGATCTGATTCAGCGCTGCTTCCCCGAGCAGGTTAAATCCGAGCAGTGGCGCAGCAAGCTGAACGAGATCTTCCCTGCCATGGCCGAGGTGCTTGCCAACGAAGCCGAACGCTATAGCGAGGTGCAGACGCGCTCCGACGAACTGCTGCAACTCAACGAGCCAGCAATGGCTTGAGTCGACTGCAGTACTAAAAAACCGCCTTTCGAGGCGGTTTTTTTATAGGCGCTGCACAGGGGACGCGCTTGAGTACTAGGCGGAGGCAGCCATGGGGTAGAAGCTGAAATATTGATGCAGTGCATCGACCATCTCGACGAACTCGGCTGGCGGCACCACCATGGCGAAACCTGAGTCGAAGCTGCCCGGGGTGACATCCTCATGGCACCACTGGCACGTGGCCGAGAAGTCGATGAAGCGTTGCGCATTTGGCCCTGGAATTTTCAAGCGCATGTCGAAGCGCGCGCCCACCAGCATCGGCAGTTGGCTGATCAACATCAGACCCTCCAACGACACATTACCGATATAGCCCATTGGCTTGTCGGTTATGCGGTTGAATACCTTCAGGTAGTAAGGCAACTGCTGACGATCTATTCGGCGCTGAATAGGCATAATGGCAAATCGCTATGAATGGGCTTTAAGTATGGCCGCACTACCGCTCTTAAACCAGTTTCAGGAACAGCGTTCGGACACTCGGTCGCGCAGCTGACGACGAGCAGCATCAAGCTGTTCATCGCCGTAATAGCTCCGCTCACCCGACGCCTCGGTGTGAAAATAGCGGCGTCCCTCCGGGATCTGCGCCAGCCTGTTGCGCAGCTCAGCGCACTCCTGCGCACGTAGGGCTTGGCGTTCCGCTGATACAGCCGAAGCCTGCGCCTGCTCGGCACGGCGGGCCTCATAGAAGCGCGCGGTACGCTCCTCGCGTTGACGCGTTAGATCGTCGCGCTCGATCACCTGCGGCCTGATCTCGATCTGCTCGGCTCCGGCCGCAACAGGCCGCTGATCGAAATGCACTTGGCCATTGGCGTCGACCCAGCGATAAACCTCCGCTGCCGCCAATCCCGGCAGCAACAACAGACAGAACAACACGCGCATGATTTTCCTCCCTGAAATAATGCTTCAGCTTACCCCTGCAATAACCCGTTACCAACCTCGGCGACCGGCGGTCAGAGTGCCGTGGATGCAGCCCTGGTCGCTCCAGCAGGACGGTAATGTCCCAACTGCTGCAAGGTTTCCAGGCGCGCGCGGGCGCGGAACGCGTATTCGCTGGTGGGATAACGACTGATAAGGAACTCATAGGTCTGCGCCGCATCGACGAACAGGTTTTGCCGCTCCAGACACTGGCCGCGCAGCATGGATATTTCCGGCTGCAGGTAGCCACGCGAACGGCTTTTGCGCTCGGCCTGGGATAACTCCAGAATGACCTGGGGACAATCGCCCCGCTCATAGGCGCGATAGGCATTGTTCAGGTGGTGGTCGAGCGACCACCGGGTACAACCGGCGGCGCTGAGCGCCAGGATCAGAATCAACAGGGTTCGCATGGGTCTCTCCTCCAATGAGCAGTGTATCGACTGACACGGCAAAATCTGCAGGGCACCCCGACACCCGGTTCAGGCGCCAAGGAATTGCCTGTCCACTAAGCTGATACAGATCAACGCCAGCAGCGCCCCCATGCGTTGCAATGTGCAGCTAACCCACAGCGAGGTCCAGGCCATGAATCTGCAACAGCTACTGGTTGTCATCGATCCCCAGCAGATACACCAACCGGCACTCGAGCGGGCGCTATGGCTGGCACGCAAGAGCCGCGCGCAACTGCACCTGCTGCTGGTCGAATACAACGCCACCCTGGAAGCCGGCCACCTGTTCGATACGGCCATGCAAAGCCGGGGCCGGGCCGCCTTGCTCGAACGTGGCACGGCATGGCTGGAGGAGTTGGCCGCGCCACTGCGGGCCGAGGGCCTGGAGCTGCATCTGGACGTGCGCTGGGGCAGGCCGCTGCACAAGCTGGTGCTGGAGAAAGTGGCAGAGCTGGCGCCAGACCTGGTGCTCAAGTCCACCGCTCATGACAGCCCGCTACGCCGGCTGCTGCTGACCAACAGTTGCTGGCAGTTGATCCGCCATTGCCCGGCAGCGCTATGGTTGGTGCACCATGCCGAGTGGCAGGGCCATAGCCTGTGTGCGGCGCTGGACCCACTGCACAGCGCCGACAAACCGGCGGCGCTCGATCATCAACTGATTCGCGCAGCCAGCGAGCTGAGCCGGCAACTGGGCATGCAGGCTCATTACCTGCACAGTTATTCCCCCCTGCCGCACACCCTGATGTTCGATGCCGAACTGCTCGCCAATTACGACGACTATGTCGCCCGCTGCGCCGCCCAGCACAGTGACGCCTTTGCCCAGTTGCTCGGCCAATACCCGATCGCCACGCCCGACACCCACCTGATCGAGGGCTTTGCCGAAGAAGTCCTGCCACGCTTTGTTCGCGAGCAGCATGTCGATCTGCTGCTGATGGGCGCCATCGCTCGCGGCCACCTGGATACGGCCCTGATCGGGCATACCGCGGAGCGCATTCTGGAGAGCGTGGACTGTGATTTACTGGTCCTAAAACCTGAGAGCTTATGAAAAAACTCTCGCCTACTGCGGCCGCCTCCAGACGCCCGCTACTGACGTTGCACTACGTGAAAAGCAGGGTCATTTAGCTCACTAAACTCCCCTACTTTTCACGCAGCGCGCCTTGCCGCGAACACCTGGAGACAGCCTCGCGACGGCGCTCGATATTTTCACAACCGCTGAGCATAAAGGTAGTGCAGAGCAACAATGACTACAGGATTACGGCGTAGTAGCCTCGCGCTTAATCGCAACTCAGGAGTCCGCGCATGACCTTTCGCCGTACCAAAATCGTCGCCACCCTTGGTCCATCGAGCAATTCGCCCGAAGTCCTCGAGCAACTGATCATCGCGGGTCTGGATGTGGCCCGCCTGAACTTCTCCCATGGCACGCCGGACGAGCACAAGGCCCGCGCCAAGCTGGTCCGCGAACTGGCCGCCAAGCATGGCCGGCATGTCGCCCTGCTTGGCGACCTGCAAGGACCGAAGATCCGCATTGCCAAGTTCGCCTGCAAGCGCATCGAGCTTAAGGTCGGCGACCCGTTCACCTTTTCCACCAGTCACCCGCTGACTGAAGGCACCCAGGAAATCGTCGGCATCGACTACCCGGACCTGGTCAAGGATTGCGGCGTCGGCGACGAGCTATTGCTCGACGACGGTCGGGTAGTGATGCGCGTGGACACGGCAACTGCCGACGCCCTGCACTGCTCGGTATTGATCGGCGGCCCGCTGTCCGACCATAAAGGCATCAACCGTCGCGGCGGTGGCCTGACCGCGCCAGCGCTGACCGAGAAAGACAAGGCCGACATCATCCACGCCGCCGAGATGGACCTGGATTACCTGGCCGTGTCCTTCCCGCGCGACGCTTCGGACATGGAGTACGCGCGCAAACTGCGCGACGAATCAGGCGGCACCGCCTGGCTGGTGGCCAAGATCGAACGGGCCGAGGCCGTGGCCGACGACGAAACCCTCGACGGTTTGATCCGCGCCAGTGACGCGGTGATGGTCGCCCGCGGCGACCTTGGCGTGGAAATCGGCGATGCCGAGCTGTGCGGCATTCAGAAGAAAATCATTCTGCATGCACGGCGCCATAACAAGGCGGTGATCACGGCGACCCAGATGATGGAGTCGATGATCCAGAACCCGATGCCGACCCGCGCCGAAGTCTCCGACGTAGCCAACGCCGTGCTCGACTATACCGACGCGGTGATGCTCTCGGCAGAAAGTGCTGCCGGTGCCTACCCGTTGGAAGCGGTGCAAGCCATGGCGCGGATTTGCATCGGTGCGGAAAAACACCCGACCAGCAAAGCCTCCAGCCACCGCATGGGCACGACCTTCGAACGTTGCGACGAAAGCATCGCCCTGGCGGCCATGTACACGGCCAACCATTTCCCGGGCGTCAAAGCGATCATCGCCCTGACCGAAAGCGGTTACACCCCGCTGATCATGTCGCGGATTCGCTCCTCGGTGCCGATCTACGCCTTCTCCCCCCACCGCGCCACCCAGGCGCGTGCCGCCATGTTCCGCGGCGTCTACACCGTACCGTTCGACCCGGCGGCCATGCCCCCGGAACAAGTCAGCCAGGCGGCCGTGGACGAACTGCTCAAGCGTGGCGTGGTCAAGCCGGGTGACTGGGTGATCCTGACCAAGGGCGACAGCTACCACACCATCGGCGGCACCAACGGCATGAAGATCCTGCATGTCGGTGAAGCGCTGGTGTAAGGCCCGCGTCACCCTGTAAAAGGCCGCTCGATGAGCGGCCTTTTGTTATCCGCAGGGAACACCGTGCGCACTCCAGGAGTCGGCGTTTAGCCGAGTTTGGAGAAGTCCGCCGGACGCCGCTGCATGAAGGCCGTCAGCGCCTCGATAGCTTCCGGCGAGCGCAGGCGCTGACCGAACAGCGCGCCCTCTTCCTCGATCACCCGGCGCAACTCCTCACGCCCAGGCGCGCGCATCAAGCGCTTGCTATCGGTCACTGCCGAGGGCGGCAGTTGCTGGAAGCGCAGGGCCATCTCGCGGGCCTTGGCCAAGGTCGCGGCGCCGCCCTCCAGCGCCTGGTTGGCGATGCCCCAGGCAGCCGCTTGCTCGCCGGTGAAGCTTTGCCCAAGCAGCAGCAACTCGGCCGCCCGCACATGGCCGAGCAGGCGCGGCAGAATCAGGCTGGAGCCGAATTCGGGGCACAGGCCCAGGTTGACGAAGGGCATCTTCAGGGTCGCCTCACGGCTGACGTAGACCAGATCGCAATGCAACAGCAGGGTGGTGCCGATGCCCACCGCCGGGCCGCTGACCGCCGCTACCACCGGCTTGCTGAACTCGAACAGGACCTGCATGAACTGGAACACGTCACTTCCCAGCCCGGACGGTGGCGCCTGGATGAAATCGGCCACATCGTTGCCACTGGTGAAGCACGTCTCGCCGCCGGTGATCAGCACGGCGCGTACGCTGCTGTCCTGATCGGCCTGCTTGAGCACCTCGGCCATGCCGCTGTACATCGCCCGGGTCAGGGCGTTTTTCTTGTGCAAACGGTTCAGGCGCAGGGTCAACAGACCTTCCTCGCGCTCAACCAGCAGGTGCTCACTCATCACTCAAACTCCGGGGCTGACACCGCAGTGGCGGTTATCGGGCGTGCGGCAAGAACAGGTCGGCAAATATCTGATTACGCGGCATACCTGCCAAATACAGGCGCCGGGTAAAGGCTTCGACACTGTCGGGGTGGCCGCAGAGTAAGGCGAGGGTTTGCCGGGAAGCAAGGCGCAGTTCGGCCAAAGCCGCTGACATCTCGGCCGCGCTGAGCAGCTCGACCTGCAACTGCGGATACTGCGCCGCCAGCTGCGTCAGGGGCTCGGCCAGGTAATGCCCGGTGCGATCATGGGCCAGATGAATGACCCGGATGCGGCCCTGGTGATCCTGGCGCAGTGCTTCGCGCAGCACCCCGTAGAGCGGTGCCAGCCCGGTGCCGGCCGCCAGCAGCCAGAGTGAGCGCATCTGCCAATCGGGGTCGTAGTGCAAGGCGCCACCGCGCAGCTCACCGAGGCGCAAGGTATCGCCCGGCTTGAATGCCCGCGCCGCATCGCTGAACGCGCCGCTATGACGACAGTCCAGATGGAACTCCAGCCAGGAGTCTTCGCCAGGCAGGCTGGCCAACGAATAAGGTCGGGCAATCCCCGTGTCGGTCCAGAGCACCAGATGCTGACCGGCTCGGTAACGCAGCGGTTGTTGAGGCGTCAGGCGCAAGCGCAACACATCGGGGCTCAGCCAGTCACAGGCATCGATATGCGCAGGCCGGCCATCGCGCACGGGATCGAACACTTCGACCTGCAAGTCGTCGACGATCCGACACTGGCAGGCCAGGCGCCAGCCCTGCTCACGACGCTGTTGGTCGAGCGCCTCGGGCTTGGCATCCAGCGGTTCACCGCGCAGGCAACGCACCAGGCAGGCATGGCAACTGCCCGAACGGCAACTGTAAGGCACCTCAACACCGCCCTGCAGCAGGGCATCGAGCAGGTTGCTGGCAGGCGCAACGGTCAGCCGCTGCTCGCCCACCCGGAGTTCAGGCATCGATATCCTCCCAGGCCGCCGCACACCGGTTACGTCCGTTGCGTTTGGCCCGGTAGAGCGCCTGATCGGCACGTTGCAGCGCCTCATCCAGGTCATCGTGCATGGTCAGTAAGGTCATTCCGATGGACAAGCTCAGAGTATCCACCTTAATGCCCAAGGGTTCAGCCTGATTGAAGGCCTCGCGCAAGCGCTCGCAACAGGCGGTGAACCGATCGGGCTGGGTATTGGGCAGCAACAGCACGAATTCCTCGCCGCCGTAGCGCGCGATAATATCGCCATCGCGCAGACAGGCTTGCGCCACGGTGGCGAAGGTCTGCAGCACACGATCACCCGCGGCGTGACCGTGGACATCGTTGACCCGCTTGAAGTGATCCAGATCGATCAGCGCCAGGCCGTGCTGACTGTCGGCGCGCAGGTTTTTCAGCTCACCTTTGGCAAAGCGCAGGAAATGGCGGCGGTTGAACAGGCCGGTCAGCTCATCCGTCGCGGCCAGGTCTTCGAGCTGGCGCATCATTCCGCGCAAGGTGTCCCGGTGTGCCTGCAAGGCGAAGCGACGCTGGCGCATGCGCTGCCGCATAGCCTGCACATAGCTGGCAAACAGGCTCATCCAGAGCATCACGCCGCCCAGCACGCAGACCTGCAAGATGGCCTGACCGGGATCGGCCAACGGGTACCGATAAGCCTCGTATAGGTTGAGTCCGGCGAAGCCGAAAAAAGCGATGACCGCGCAACGCGCAAACACTTTTGGTGGCAACTGGAACACGCCGAACAACAGGATCAGCACGTAGAACACCAGCAAGGCGCCGCGCCCATTGGCAAACATGCCCAACAAAACCGTCAGCCAGGCCAGAGCCACCAGCACCTGCGCTTCGGTCAGGCTGGGGTCACGAAAACGCAGATTCTGCCCGGAGAGAAACAGGCCGAGGAAGGTCGACTGAGTGAGTATTGCCAACCCAGTGAGGAGCAGCGTAGTCGCTATGGAGGCACGAAACAGATCGTTGAATACCGCGATCCAGCACAGTAGCGCCGTGAGGGCGTAAGTCACCACCGCCATGCCGAAGCGTTTCAGCAGCAGGCGTTGCAGAGTACGCTGAGTGACCCGCTGATGGCTTAGGCTCATGAGGGCTTATGGGCTCCATCCCATACTGGCATTCAGCCGCTACTCTACGCCCGTACTCATTAAATGCCTAGCACGTTCAGGGGCCGATCAGCGACCAAGGTCGACCATCGGCGACTGTCCGCTCAGCAGCCTGCGCGTTATACTGCCGCGCCTTTTTTACTGCACCCGCGCGTCGACTCGTGGTTCGCCGTCGCCGTAGTTTTGCCCTACTCCTACCTTTATAAAAAGGAGCGCCAAGCATGACCGTGATCAAGCAAGACGACCTGATCCAGAGCGTCGCCGACGCCCTGCAGTTCATCTCCTATTACCATCCCGTGGATTTCATCCAGGCCATGCATGAGGCCTACCTCAAGGAAGAGTCCCCGGCCGCGCGCGACGCCATGGCGCAGATCCTGATCAACTCGCGCATGTGTGCCACCGGTCATCGACCGATCTGCCAGGACACCGGTATCGTCACCGTATTCGTCCGTGTGGGCATGGACGTGCGCTGGGACGGCGCGACCATGAGCGTCGACGACATGATCAACGAAGGCGTACGTCGCGCCTACAACCTGCCGGAAAACGTCCTGCGCGCCTCGATCCTGGCCGACCCGGCCGGTGCGCGCAAGAACACCAAGGACAACACCCCGGCGGTGATCCACTACTCCATCGTCCCCGGCGACAAGGTCGACGTGGACGTTGCAGCCAAGGGCGGCGGCTCCGAGAACAAGTCGAAGATGGCCATGCTCAACCCGTCCGACTCGATCGTCGACTGGGTGCTCAAGACCGTGCCGGAAATGGGCGCCGGCTGGTGCCCACCGGGCATGCTCGGCATCGGCATCGGCGGCACCGCCGAGAAGGCCGCGGTGATGGCCAAGGAAGTGTTGATGGAGTCCATCGACATCCATGAGCTGAAAGCCCGCGGCCCGTCCAACCGGGTCGAAGAGCTGCGCCTGGAACTGTTCGACAAGGTCAATCAGCTGGGCATCGGTGCCCAGGGCCTGGGCGGCCTGACCACCGTGCTCGACGTCAAGATCATGGACTACCCGACCCACGCCGCCTCCCTGCCGGTGTGCATGATCCCCAACTGCGCCGCCACCCGTCACGCCCACTTTGTGCTCGATGGCACTGGCCCGGCCGAACTGACGCCGCCGCCGCTGGACGCCTACCCGGAAATCGTCTGGGAAGCTGGCCCGAGTGCGCGCCGCGTCGACCTCGACAGCATCACCCCGCAAGACGTGCAGAGCTGGAAGCCGGGCGAAACCGTACTGCTTAACGGCAAGATGCTCACCGGCCGCGACGCCGCGCACAAGCGCATGGTCGAAATGCTCAACAAGGGTGAACAGCTGCCGGTCGACCTCAAGGGTCGCTTCATCTATTACGTCGGCCCGGTCGATCCAGTCGGTGACGAAGTGGTTGGCCCAGCCGGCCCGACTACCGCCACGCGGATGGACAAGTTCACCCGGCAGATCCTCGAAAGCACCGGCCTGCTCGGCATGATCGGCAAGTCCGAACGCGGCCCGATTGCCATCGAGGCGATCAAGGACAACAAGGCCGTATACCTGATGGCCGTCGGCGGCGCCGCTTACCTGGTGTCGCAAGCGATCAAGAAATCCAAGGTGCTGGCTTTCGCCGAAATGGGCATGGAAGCCATCTACGAGTTCGAGGTCAAGGACATGCCGGTGACCGTTGCGGTCGATACCAAAGGCGAGTCGGTGCACATCACCGGCCCAGCGATCTGGAACAAGAAGATCGCCGAAAGCCTGGCGGTGGAAATCAAGTAACCCCGCCGCGCATCAACGACAAACCCGGCCTGGTGCCGGGTTTGTCGTTTTCATGGGTAAGCGACCGAGTCAGTCCAGCGGTTCATCGTCACGAATGAGGGTGTATTGCCGGCCTTGCTCGTCGTCGCTGTAGTCGTGCACATAGAACATCACGACCTCCCCCAGCCCCGGCATGGTCGCCACATAATCGCCAACGTCAGCCACGAAGAAATCAGCCGAACCGGGCTTGGCCTCGCACTCGATATAGGCGCTGACGAACGTATCGGGCTCGGCATCGCCGAAGTAGTCGGCACGCTCGAGTTCATCCCATTCGGCAGGCGCCTGGAACGCGCCACTAAACAAAATCTTGGCATCGCCAAGGTCCAGCTCTTCGGCATCGGGATCATCGTCATCCGGGCGGTAGACGGTGCAGTCCTGGGCGTCCGGGTTGCTGAGAATGGCCAGGCGTTGCTGGGGGTCGATCTGGGGCACGTGGATCTCCTTTATCAGGATTGCAGCCTACAGGAGGCATAAGAAGTTGTGAAAATAGCCAGCACCATCGGCGAAACGCGCCATGCAGCAGTGGGCACCTGGAAATGGTCGCCGTTGCTGAGCCGTCTTCACAGACGCTCAGTGTGGCGGGTAAAGACCAGGGCTTTCAAGCCGCTGTCAGATTGAATATCGGCAAACTCCGGCGGGTTTTCCAGGCGCTGGACAAAGCTCAGACTCGGCGCTTCAAGGGCCATGCTCTCGAGCAAAAAGTCGGGGCCGATGTCCGGATCATTGATGCAGGCCAGCACCACGCCGTGCTCGCTGAGCAACTCGGGCAGGCGGCGCAGGACTTTTCGATAATCCTGGGTCAGGACAAAGCTGCCCTTCTGGAATGACGGCGGATCGATGATGACCAGATCATAGGGGCCACATTTTTTCACCTTGCCCCAGGATTTGAACAGGTCGTGACCGAGGAAACTGACCTTGCTCAGGTCATGCCCATTCAGCCGATGATTGTCTCGCCCGCGGCTCAGGGCCGCCCTGGCCATGTCCAGGTTGACTACATGCTCGGCGCCACCGGCAATCGCGGCCAGCGAAAAGCCACAGGTGTAGGCGAACAAATTGAGGACCCGCTTGCCTTGGGCCTGGGTTTGCACCCAGCGGCGGCCGTAGCGCATGTCGAGAAACAGGCCGGTGTTCTGCTTCTTGCCAAAATCCAGCTTGAAACGCAGGCCATGTTCGCTGATCAGCCATTCATCGCAAACCTCGCCGAGCAGCCACTGTGTTGCGCTGTCCGGCAAATAGCGGTGCTGCAGCAACAGGCTGTGCGCCTGACTGTCCAGCCAGGCCGGCGAGCGGGTCAGCGTCATGAGCATGTGTTTCAGCGCGGCCAGCTGCGCTTCCTCCGGCTCGCGGAACAGCGACACCAGCAGCACACCCTGCAACCAGTCGACCGTAACATGCTCAAGCCCCGGCCAGCAGCGCCCCCGGCCATGGAACAGGCGCCTGGTTTCGGCGGGAACGGGGCTTAGCCCGGCGAGCAACTGCTGCTGCAGGGTAGCGATAGCATCTGAATTCATGGGGTTCTTATCACCTTGTCGTTGCGGCGCATTTTAAACGCAATAGCGGTTAGGCCCCGGAAATTACTCAGCTGATCAGCTGACAAACTCGACGCCCCATCACCGGCAGCGCAGACAGCTGCAGGGAGCCGCGCCCGCTCTCGCCGGGCTTGCCGCATTTGCCACATCCGTGGGGGTCACCCGGTCCAGGGCGATAGCAGGCATGGTCGGCTGCACAAACATCGCGTCAGGGTCGGCCCTGCAACGCCGCGCGTAGCCCAGATAAGCGCCTTGGTAATCCGGGAAACACAGCCTGACCCAGCCAATTACCGATCGCTTAAGTCTGCGTTAAGACTCACAGCCGACACTCGTACCCAAGCCAACAGATGAGGTTCCGTTCATGGAGCTGCCTTGGGTGCAATACGACAATGCGTTGGCTCGAATCGGCCGCGATCAACCGCTGAGCCTGTTCCTGGCGCACGCCGCCAGCCCACGCCGGGCGGAGCTGGAAGCCTTTATCCACGAGCGCTTCGCGCTGCAGCATGGCGCTAGGGTGAGTCACTTCATGCCTTGCCTGTTCGGCCTGAAGGATGTCGACGGCCAGTTGCTCGGCGCGGTCGGTCTGCGCGGTGGCGCGAATGCTCCACTGTTTCTCGAACGCTACCTGAGCCAACCGATCGAAGGCGTGATCGCAGCCCATCAGCAACATAACCCACCCAGCCGCCAGCAGATTGTCGAAGTCGGCAACCTGGCCGCCAACAACCCCGGCGCTGCACGCCTGCTGATAGTCGCCCTGACCGACCTGCTGGTGGCCATGGGCTTTCGCTGGGTGACGTTCACCGGTACGCCGGGCCTGCTCAACAGCTTCCAGCGCCTGGGCCTGACGCCCTTGCCGCTGGGGCCAGCCAACCCGGACTGCATGGGCACCGAGCTGGCAGATTGGGGCAGCTACTACGACTCCCTACCGCAGGTGATGGCCGGCGACATCTACGCCGGCCATCAACGCCTGCTGCACCTCGGCGTCTATCCGCGCCTGGGCCACCAAGCCTTTTATGCCCTGGAGGGTATGCCCAATGTGGCCTGCAGCTGACAGCCTGTTCGACCAATTGGCCTTGCACGCCGAGCGTATTGCCCTGCGCGAAGGCGCGCGGCAATTGAACTACCGTCAGTTGCTTGACGAAGTGTCGCGCCGCAGTGCGCACCTGACGCAGCTTGGCGTCCAACGCGTCGCCCTGGCCCTGGATAATGGCATCGATTGGTTGCTGTGGGATCTGGCCGCGCTCCAGGCTGGCCTGGTCTGCGTGCCGCTGCCCGGCTTCTTCTCCACCGACCAGCAGCGTCATGTGCTGGACAGCGCCGGGGTCGACTGCCTGCTCGGTCAGGACAGTCCCGCGTATCGCGACCTGGGCTTCACGGCTACAGACGCCGGTCTGCTGCTGCGCCCGCAACCCTCGACCGTCGAACTGCCCGCAGGCACCTGCAAGATCACCTACACCTCGGGCACCACCGGCCAGCCGAAAGGCGTCTGTCTGGATGCCCACACCCAGCTGCAAGTCGCCCGTAGCCTGGTCAAGGCCAGCGCCGCCTGCCAGGTCGAACGCCACCTGTGCGTGCTGCCACTGGCCACCCTGCTGGAGAACATCGCCGGGGTCTACGCACCGCTGCTGAGCGGTGCTTGCGTCGAGTTACTGCCGATGGCCGAGGTCGGTCTGCTCGGCGCCAGCCAGTTCGACCTGCCGTGTTTTCTCGGCGCGCTGAACCGCGTGCAACCAAATAGCCTGATCCTCCTGCCGCAGTTGCTCCTGGCCCTGGTCAGCGCCGCAGAACGCGGTCTGCCGCTGCCCGACTCGTTGCGCTTCATTGCAGTGGGCGGCGGCCGGGTGGCGCCGCAACTGCTCGAACGCGCCGACGCCCTGGGTCTGCCGGTGTTCGAAGGCTATGGCCTGTCCGAATGCGCCTCGGTGGTTTGCCTGAATACCCCGATACAGCGCCGTATCGGCAGCGTCGGCAAGCCACTCGAGCACCTCGAGATCCGTCTCGGCGCCGATCAGGAAGTCCTGGTCAAAGGCCCGCGCCTGCTCGGTTACCTGGGCGAGCCGGCAACTCAGGGCGAATGGCTCGGCACTGGCGACCTCGGTCACTTCGAGGAGGGTTTCCTGGTCCTGCACGGGCGCAAGAAGCACCAGTTCATCACCGCCTTCGGCCGCAACGTCAACCCGGAATGGGTCGAGGCCGAGCTGGCCCAGCAGCTGCCGATCGCCCAGGCCTGGCTGCATGGCGAAGCGCTGCCGGCGAATGTCGCGGTGCTGGTGCCACGCTTGCCCAACACCAGCGACCAGCAACTCGCCGCGGCGGTCGAGCAGGTCAACCAGCAGCTCCCCGATTACGCCCGCGTGCACCACTGGCTGCGCGCCGAGCAGCCCTTCAACGCGAGCAACGAGCTGGCCACCAGTAATGGCCGCCTGCGCCGCGCCGCCCTTTGCCAACATTACCAATGCGCCATCGAACAGCTGATGGCCGATCAATCCAGCTACGGAGACGCCTGATGAAATTCTATGAGTCCCTGCTCGAGCAAACCCGCAGCGAACGCGAATACCTGCTGAGCGCGCCGATCATTCAGCAAGCCATGGCCGGCACGGTCAGCCTCGACAGCTATGTGGCCTTCCTCCGCGAGGCTTACCACCACGTCAAGCACACCGTGCCGCTGCTGATGGCCTGTGGCGCGCGCCTGCCGGAACGCCTGGAGTGGCTGCGCGAGGCGATCGCCGAGTACATCGAGGAGGAATACGGCCACCAGGAATGGGTACTCAACGACATCCGCGCCTGCGGCGGCAACCCCGATGTGGTGCGCGGCAGCGTGCCCAAGCTGGCCACCGAGCTGATGGTCAGCTTCGTCTATGACCGCATTGCCCGGCATAACCCGGTGAGCTTCTTCGGCATGGTCACCGTGCTCGAAGGCACCAGCATCGCCTTGGCCACCCAAGTCGCTGGAGTCATTCAGGACAAGCTGCAACTGCCAGCCCAAGCCTTCAGCTACCTGAGTTCCCACGGCAGCTTGGATCTGGAACACATCGAATTACTGAAAAGGCTGATGGACCGCCTGGACAACGCCGACGACCAGGCCGCCGTGGTGCACACCGCCAAGGTGGTCTACCGCCTGTATGGCGACATATTTCGTAGCCTGCCGCTTAGCGCCTGAGGAAAACCCATGAAACTTTCTGAATGCCGCGCCGTGATTACCGGTGCCAGCGGCGGCATCGGCCAGGCGCTGGTCGCCGCCTTGCTGGCCGAAGGGGCCCACCTGCTGCTGGTGGGCCGCCGACTGGGGCAGATGCAGAGCCTGGCGCAGCGCTACCCAGGCCAGATGGTAGTGGTCAAAGCCGATATCAGTGAACGCGCCGGGCGTGACACCGTGGTGGCCGCGGCCCAGCGCTTCGGCGGGATCAATACCCTGATCAACGCCGCCGGGGTCAATTGCTTCAGCCTGCTCGACGAGCATGACGAGACGGACATTGCCGAACTGATCGGCACCAACGTCACCGCCACCCTGCAGCTGACCCATCGCCTGCTACCGCTGTTGCGCCAGCAAAGTCGGGCGCTGCTGGTCAACCTCGGCTCGACCCTGGGCGCCATCGGTTATCCGGGTTTCAGCGTCTACTGCGCGAGCAAGTTCGCCCTGCGCGGTTTTTCCGAAGCGCTGCGCCGCGAGCTGGCCGACACCCAGGTCAAGGTCCTCTACTTCGCCCCACGCGCCACCCGCACCGGCATGAACGCGGCCAACATGGTGGCAATGAACGACGCGCTCAACGTCACCATGGACGATCCACTCAGCGTCGCCGCGCAACTGGTCGAAGCCATCCGCCGTGAACACCAGGAAAGCTACCTGGGCTGGCCGGAAAAACTCTTCGTGCGTCTTAACAGCCTGTTGCCACGCCTGGTCGACCAGGCACTGCGCAAGCAATTGCCGATCATTCAACGCTGCGCCCGCTCAAAGCCCTGAAGGAGCTCCACCATGACGTTTGCCCGCACCCTCGTCTGCACCCTGCTCTGCCTGGGCAGCCTGCCCGCCTTCGCCCTCAGCGAACAAGGCCAGCAGCAACTGCAAGCCCTGCAAAGCCGCTGGGCCGAGATCAATTACCAACTGCCGGAAAAACAACGCGAAGCGGCCTTCGCCACACTCGCCGAGCAGGCGCAGCAAGCGCTGAAGGCCGAGCCCGAGGCCGCCGAACTGCTGATCTGGCGCGGCATCATCCTCAGCACCCAAGCCGGCGCCAAAGGCGGGCTGGGCGCGCTGGGCCTGGTCAAGCAGGCCAAGGCCAGCCTCGAACAAGCCCTGGCCGCCGATCCTCAGGCGCTGGCCGGCTCCGCCTACACCAGCCTCGGCAGCCTCTACTATCAAGTGCCGGGCTGGCCGATCGGCTTCGGCGACGACGAAAAAGCCGAAGCCATGCTCAAGCAGGCCCTGACGCTCAACCCAGACGGCATCGACCCCAACTACTTCTACGGCGACTTCCTGCAGCGCAACAAACGCTACGCCGCAGCCAAGCTCGTCCTGGAAAAATCCCTGCAGGCGTCCGACCGCCCCGGCCGCGCCAGTGCCGATGCCGGTCGCCGCGCCGAGGCGCGTCATCTGCTCGCTGAAATCGCCAAGAAACTGGAATAACTCCGCCGAGCGGAGTTGAATGGCGACATATCGCCAGCCGCCTCCAAGCGCATGGCGACCCCTCGACAAGGAACCCCCCATGCGCATTCTGCTGGTCGAAGACGATAGCGCTCTCGGTGAAGGCATTCGCACCGCCCTCAAGCCCGAGGGCTACACCGTCGACTGGGTACAGGACGGCAGCAGCGCCCTGCATGCCCTGACCCATGAAAGCTTCGAATTGGCGATCCTCGATCTCGGTCTGCCGCGCATGGATGGCCTGCAGGTGCTCAAGCACCTACGCGCCGCCGCCAACCCGGTGCCGGTGCTGGTGCTCACCGCGCGCGACTCGACCGCCGACCGCATCGCCGGGCTGGATGCCGGTGCCGACGATTACCTGGTCAAACCCTTCGATGTCGCCGAACTCAAGGCGCGTTTGCGTGCCCTGCTGCGGCGCAGTTTCAACCGCCCGCAGCCGGCCCTGGAGTACCGCGGCATCAGCCTCGACCCGGTCAGCCAGGCCGTGAGTTTTCAAGGGCAAGCGGTCAATCTGCCGCGCAAGGAATTTCTCCTGCTCCACGAACTGCTCGCCCAACCCGGTCGCGTACTGACCCGCGACAAGCTGCAACAAGCGCTCTACGGCTGGGAAGAGGAGCTGGAAAGCAACGCCCTGGAAGTGCACGTGCATCACCTGCGCAAGAAGTTCTTTCCCGAGCTGATCCGCACCGTACGCGGAGTCGGCTATCTGGTGGATAAAGCCTGATGCTGTCGATCCGCGCCCGTACCCTGCTGCTGGTTCTCGGCTTGCTCAGCCTGTCGATGACCCTGATCTCCTACAAAAGCTACCGCGATGCCCAGCATGAGATCGAAGAGCTGTTCGATGCCCAGTTGGCGCAGACCGCCCGCCTGCTGCAAGGCATGGTCAGCCGCGACATGCCCCCGAGCGCGCGCCAGAACCTGCAACGTGCGCTGAACCAGGCCATCCTGGCGCAACATGAAGACGGCAGTGACGACGCCGCCAGCGGCCACCCCTATGAGGGCAAACTGGCCTTCCAGGTGCTCGATGAACGGGGCCAGATACTCCTGCAGTCGGCCAGCGCCCCGAACGGCGTACTGGAGAAAATGGTCGAAGACCTGGAGCAAACGGACAATTCCCCTCCCGCACTGGCAACCGACGAGCTCCTGGCCCACATCACCGAGCAGCTGGCCGGCTACCACACGGTCACCCTGGGAGACTATCACTGGCGCCTGTTCATCCTGCGCGACCGACTCGATGGCCACTGGATTCTGGTGGGTGAGCGAGAAGACGTGCGCGGCGAACTGGTGGGTAAAGTCGCCCTGCGCAGCCTGCTGCCCGACCTGGTCGGCCTGCCCCTGCTCGCCCTGCTGGTATGGCTGGCCGTAGGTTGGGGGCTGCGTCCACTGCAGCGCATGGCCGAGCTGATCAAGGCCCGCGCCCCGGACAACCTGGCGCCCCTGCTGCTGTCGCCGTTGCCTGCCGAGCTGGAACCCATGGGCGCCGCACTCAACCGCCTGCTGATGCAGGTCAAGCAACTGCTCAACCAGGAAAAACGCTTCATCGCCGACGCCGCCCACGAACTGCGCACGCCGCTGGCGGTGCTGCGCATCCATGCGCAAAACGCCCTGCAAGCCCCCGACCCGGCCGACCGCAACGACGCACTGCGTCAGCTCGGTGGCGGCGTCGAACGCGCCACCCGGGTCATCACCCAGTTGCTGACCCTGGCCCGCCTCGACCCCAACGTGGTGCAACTGGCGATGGTCAACCTCGACCTGCTCGGCTTCGTCCGCAACGAACTGGCCGAACTCATCCCCCTGGCCCTCGACCGCCAGCAGGACCTCAACCTCGACGCCGACGAAAGCGGCGACTACCAGCTACTCGCCGACGGTCCGAGCCTGGGCACCCTGCTGCAAAATCTGGTCGGCAACGCCGTGCAATACACCCCACCCGGCGGGCGCATCCAGGTGCAACTGCACGCGCAAGCCGATGCCGTACTGCTGCGCATCCAAGACAGCGGCCCCGGCGTCGAAGCGGCCCTGCGGGAAAAACTCTTCGAACGCTTCTACCGCCAGGGCAGCGGCCAAGGGGCAGGACTCGGCCTGTCGATCGTGCTGCGCGTGGTCGAACTGCACCGTGGCAGTATCAGCCTCGATGAATCGCCATTGGGCGGCCTGGAAGTCTGCGTGCGCCTGCCGAGGGATGGCCGGGGCAGCTAAAGAAGACATAAGCGCGTGCCCTGCCGGCCCTAGGCAGTGACAGCTTGCGCAGTCTGCCGTTTCGCCTGCAGTCTCTTAGATACCTTCAGGCCTGCAAGTTTTGGGCGTTGGCCGCCTATCTTGACTGTCCGGTTTGGGTCCAGACTGTGTAAAAACGCTTCGCCAAAATTAAAGTGTGCGTCCCTACGTTAAATCTGAACTTTATTGGCACGTCAGCAGATGTGGATTTGGAGTAGATGCGCTGTTTTCGACTCGCTTTTTGGCACCTGAAGCGCATGAAAACGTTTCCTGATTACGCATAAACCTCAGCCAGCTTGAGGAGCCGGTAAGGCATAGGCGGTGTCCTCAATGCGGCATAACTGAACCGCTCTATCATGGCACCAAGATCGAAGCGCCGGTTGAAGCGGTACTCGAACTCGGCCAGATAGCGCGGAGCATGCTTGAGATCGAACGCATGGAAAGTCCCGGTCAGGGCGTTTTTGACGTTGCCCAGCAGGGTGTTAACCCACTTGAAGGTCGGATGCTGGGCACTGGCCCGGCCACTCCCTGTCACGATGGAAAAATGCTGGCACTCCCGCGCATCGAAAGCCCGGAAACACGCAAGACCGTCGCTGAATACGGTACTTCCAGGCGCCACCGACTGTTGCGCGTAACTGCCGATCGCCTTGAGCGTGAAGGCCCGTACACGGCGTAGCTGCAAATACTGAGGGTGACCTTCTGCGCTGGTCTGCACCGCCGCGATGAAGGGAGCCTTGTTCTCCGAGCCGCGACCGCGCTTTCCCGGCCGCTCACCACCCAGATAGGCATCATCGACTTCAATGCGACCACTGAGCACCGTGTTCCGTTCGCGCTCGAACATCACCTGCATGATCTTGTGCTTGAGCTGCCAGGCCGTGTTGTAGCTCACGCCCAGTTCACGCGAGAGCTGCAAGGCCGACAAGCTGTTCTTGCGTTGAGTCAGCAGGTAGATCGCCAGGAACCAGGTGGTCAGAGGGAGCTTGGTACTGTCAAAAATCGTCCGTGCGGTCAGCGAGGCCTGATGATGGCAGCGGTTGCACTGATACAGCCGCCGTGCCAATTGGCAGCAGGCGCCCTGATGGCCACACTCGGGGCAGATGAAGCCGGCTGGCCAACGTAGCTTGAAGAGCGCTTCGCGACACTGCTCCTCGGTTGCGTAGTGCTTAAGGAAGTTAGTGAGCGAAAGACCGGGCTGGAATTGAACCTGATTGCGGGCCATGGGACACCTGCTGCTGGTTATTCATACAGTTAACCGTAGCAGGGGATTCCAATGAAGCAACTGAGCTTGGTACGTAATCAGGAAACGTTTTCACACAGCCTGGACCCACAGCGGCCTATGGCAACAGGCAGATATCGGCCAGAAGCGGTCTGTGGTGACAGGCAGATATCGGTGTGAAGGTCGTCCTTACATACCTTTACCGGACCTTTACCTTAGCCTGAGGTTTACACCCCTGAAACTGTGATTTGATAACACCATCGCACCCGGCATCGACAACGTTTTGGCCGGTCATTCACAAGTACAGGACCACCATCAGATGAAAAAGACACTTTCAGTGATCTGCGCCGCGCTTATGTTCAGCGCTCCCTTGGCCAGCTTTGCTCAACCCGGAACGCCGCAGGACCACCAGCATCAGAGTAATCAACAGAAGTACAATGGGCCGGACAAAAAACAGAGCTATCGTGACCCGGGCTTCCGTCCACAGCCCGGCATGCCCGTGCCTCATTCCCAGTGGAAACGTGGCCACCTCGTCGCTAAAACTTATCGCGCCGATCGTTACTGGGTGACGGACTGGCGGTCGCGCCACTTGCCTGCTCCACCGAAGAACCATCGTTGGTTGCGCATCAACGGCGATTATGTGCTGGTTGTCGTCGGCACTGGCGTGATCATTAACATTCTCACCGGCTACTGACTGTCATAAGAAAGCCCGCTGATGCGGGTTTTCAACAGAATGCATGGGCATCTAAAAATACAGAGGGATAGCGGCGTGTGACTAGCGGCGATTCAAACCCACCGCGACCTCATCAAACAAGGTTCATGCTCATGTTTGAAAAGCCCAACCCCCTCCCCGGTTCTCTCTCGTCACGCGGACGCTTCACACTGCTGGCCGTGGCCTGCCTGATCATCATGGTGGGTACGGTAGTAGCGCCCGGTTTGGCCATCATTTCTTCTGCTCTGGGCGTGAGTAGCCACGCCAGCTGGCTGGTCACCCTCCCAGCACTGGGTGTGATTCTTTTTGCGCCGCTGGCTGGGAGATTGATAGACCGTGTTGGTGCCTATACAGCGCTGCAAATTGGTCTAGCCAGCTATGGTCTACTGGGCATAGCTGGCAGGCCCGGCACTGGTGTTTGCCGACCGCGTATTATTGGGAGGCGCTACAGCTGTGGTGATGGTCTCTGGCACCAGCCTTATCTCGCATTGGTATCAGGGGCATGAGCGTCTGAAGATGCTCGCCCAGCAAGGCATGGCTATCGAGCTAGGTGGTGTGTTGTTCCTAATGGCCGCCGGCATTCTGGCCGGGATCGGCTGGTACTGGCCCTTTGCGATCTACCTGCTGGCTTGGGTCATGCTGTTGATGTTGCGCGCATGGGTACCCCGTCGCACCCCCTCAGATGAACAAGCTGGCATAGCGACAGATACATCCTCTGACTCTGGTATTGGCATGGTATGGGTGTACTTGGCAGCCGCAGCAGCGATGATGTTGTTCTTCACGCCCATTGTGTTGCTACCACTAGAGTTATCCGGCATGGGCTTGGGCGAGATGCAAATCGGCCTCTTTCTTGCTGCCATCTCATTGGTAGCGGTAGTAGCGGCCATGCTATTGCCTCGGATTGCCAGACAGATCGGCGAAAACATCACCCTGACGCTGGCCTTTGCAAGCATCACGGTCAGTTTGATCCTGTTCGGACTCGCCGAGGACATGAAGCTAATGAGTCTCGGAGCCCTTTTTTCCGGTATAGGGTTCGGCTTCTCGATTCCGCTGGTCAACCACATGACAGTGGAGCGCACACCCACCGCACGCCGCGGCCGCAATTTTGCCTACCTGTCGATGGCTATTTTCTCGGGCCAGTTTCTGACCTCACTGTTGGAGTTCATGCCGGGGCAAGCCGCTCTGGTCTTCACAGTAATGGCGGTTGCAGGGAGCGTCACCACGTTGATCTACCTGTTAGTTTGGTGGAATGGAAGGGGTGTACAAAATGCGCAGCAAGCTTGAATACGCTCGTAAAGAAACGACTACTATGATTCACACCGGACTTCTTAGGCTCTAACGACGTTTGTTTAACGGGAAAGATTTCAGTATTCCACCAAGGTCAGTTTTGGCTCTGGATCTGCTTGTAGTGAATGGCTGCTTAACCTATCCCGAATGGATGATGGCTGTAGTCCCTTGGCACCTTTCGAAATACGAGGGACACGACATGGCAGACCTTATAGGCTATGGCCGGGCATCGGTCCTCATTGCAGGAATGCTGGCCTGTGGAACGGCGCCCCTTGCGCAAACTTCACCACCGACCATTCCTGAAATTCCCGCTTTCTCGAGGGTGCCAGACTGATTGGCGAGCCGAAAATCGTCGACTGCACATTGTCAGGGGCAGCGTGACGAGCTGTTATCCGATCACGGTCAAAGCAGACCCGAAAAGCTATACGCCCGGCCCCTGGTGCCCCGGCAATATCGCGGACGGCGCCAAAGCTGGCGGCATCTGGATGCACGATGGGGAGGTCTACGATGTGGACGCAGCCGTCATCTCAAACCTTGCGCAATTCTGTGGCGACACTGCATGGCAATTGTTCGACCCCGAGACGGGTAACGTCCGTTTCACTGGATCATTGGAGGCTTGCGAAGCGGCTGCGCGCCCCTATGTTGATCCGACCTATCAGAATTACTGCGTACAGTGTCTGCCGGAATATATGCAGAAAGATGCGACCATGACCTACGTGATCCCTTTGCAACCCCAAGCCTCCGGCCGGCCGCAACCGACAAATTCTTACGGGTCCGGCGTAGCCTAAAATAGCATGCGCCGGGTCGGCCCCGCACCGCTCGATGCGATCCTCAGCGCACATACCATAGCGCCCTTCGATGACTGCGGCGGCCATGTGAACACGCATGTCGGGTACCACTATCATGCCGTCACGGACTGCCTGCCGCGTGCGCCGACCACCCACAGAGATTTGCAGGGTGCGTCTGCGGTTGCGCATGGCACACAGATCGGCATTGCAATGGATGGCTATCAAATTTTCTCGCATTTCATGGTATCGGGACGCCGTCCCTAAGGCTTTGGACAGTTGCAACGGGCATAGCGGTGAAAATCTTCCCTACCATTATCACGCAGGAGCCGCTGGCTCGAACGCTATCCTAGGTTGTCTTGCCGCTCAGGCAGGCTGCATATTCGAAAATGGAAGCGCGGTCTGTGACGCTTCGGCAAGGCCACGCCGGCCATTATCACTAGGTCGTCAGGGCTAGGTACTCCCGGAAGCGCAGCCTCTGTGGTCGCAAACTTTTTTGCACGTCCATAATGGCTCGAAAAATTGGTGGAGAGCGTTAAAATGCGGCAAATCTTTCGCGATCCAATTGATCGCTGCTAGAGGTGCTCGCTCATTCAATAACTATTCTGTGCGTGAAAGTTGCTTCGAATTGGACATCTTTTTTCTGTGTCCGTTTGAAAAAATGGACTGACAAATGGGAGCGCTTTATTTGTGGGACAACCGTCCGCTTTTGGCCGATCTCAGCCCGTCGCCACAGACCGCTCTGGGTCCAGACTGTGTAAAAACGCTTCGCCAAAATTAAAGTGTGCGTCCCTACGTTAAATCTGAACTTTATTGGCACGTCAGCAGATGTGGATTTGGAGTAGATGCGCTGTTTTCGACTCGCTTTTTGGCACCTGAAGCGCATGAAAACGTTTTCACACAGCCTGGGTCGATTTCTGCCTGTCGATTGATCCGTATGCGTCTGACCAAGTCATCAACCCAGTCGCTCAAAGCCAAGACATGCCGATGCGCGCCCCCCCCGCGGGAGCAAGCTCCCTCGCCACCGGTGTGAAGTTCACCGAAAGTTCACCTGAATATCCTTAACTGACTGGCATTGGGGCAAGCCCGGCTCCCACAGGTCTCGCGCCGGACTTGCGGCGTTTTGCAAGGTAGTTGTCGCGTCAGCCGTGTTTTTAAGCTGCTATTTTCAGTGCCGGTTGCTCTCTGTCTGGATTGAGTGTGACAGCGCCGATAGGTTGCCAATTTCGAGTCGCGCCCGACCAGCGATGCGGGTGTTGATTGCGAGCATGCTGGTACAGCGCATGACGCTTGGCCAGCACCTCTTGATCCTCGCCACGATGCCGCTGCGCCGGGGTCACGAAGCGGATGCGGCTATGCCGGTGTTCGTGGTTGTACCAGCGCATAAAGTCGCGCACCCAGCTGCGTGCTGCGTCCAGATCGGCAAAACCATCCTGCGGCCATTGCGGGCAGTATTTCAGGGTTCTAAACAGCGACTCTGAGTACGGATTGTCGTTGCTCACCCGCGGCCTCCCGCGCGATGGGGTGATGCCTAAATCGTACAATTTGCTCAGCAGCGTCACTGATTTCATCGGCGCGCCGTTATCCGAGTGCAACACCAAGGGCCGGCCGGCGCAGCGCTCAGTCAGTACGGTGCGCTGCATCAGTTCGGCCGCCAGTTCGCCGCTTTCTTGTTCGTAGACTTCCCAGCCCACGCCCTTGCGGCTGTAGATATCCTCGATCAAATACAGGTAGTAATACTTCCCGCGCACCTTTGAAGCCAGGTAGGTGATGTCCCACGACCAGACCTGGTTGGCCTTCGTAGCGTTGTGCGTGGTCGGCGCGGCATGCTTGTGCGGTGTATGACTGCGGCCACGTCGATGCTGCTGATCGGCTGCTTTAAGGACGCGATAAAAGGTCGCCTCCGAGGCCAGGTAGCGGCCTTGATCGGCCAACCTTGGCACGACCTGGCTGGGCGGCAGGCTGGCGAATTCCGGGCTGTTGCAGGCAGCCAAGATCGCGCTGCGCTCGCACTCACTCAGGGCGTTCAACGGTCGTGGGCGTAGCGTGGTGGTGCGCACATCAGCCTGCACCACCGGCGTAGACGCCCAGCGTTGCAGGCTGCGTAGCGACAGCCCGATCTCAGCGCAGGCAACCGCCTTGCGCGCACCCGAAACCACCGCATGGTTAAAACGCTCAACGAGTTGTTGCCGTTCTGGCAACGAGGTCAGACGTCCTCGCTGTCGTTTCCCCAGAAGGCATTCATCTTTTTTCGTAGCACCAAGATGGCGGCGGTTTCTGCCAGCGCCTTGTCCTTGCGCCGCAGTTCGCGCTCTAGCTCTGCGATGCGCTTCTTGTCGGCACGCGCTTGTTCGCGCTCGGCTTGACGCTGAGCCTGGGCCGACTGCTGGCCGCTGATGCACGCTTGGCGCCATGCGCTGATTTGCTCAGGGTACAAACCCTTGCTGCGGCAGTACTCACTGAGCTCAATCTCACTCAAGGACGCCGCGTGCAGCACCGCTGCAAACTTGGCTTCAGCCGGCCAATTATCGGTTTGTTTCTTGTCTCCAGGCACCACCGCACCTCCTGCTTTGAGCTTGGTGCGCCAAGCATACAGCGTCGCTTCGGGGATGCCTTCTTGGCGCGACAACGCCGCCACAGACATGTTTTGTGGCGGGAGTAATTTGTTCAGCAGGGCAGCTTTACGTTCAGGTGAATAACTCGACATATCAGCTCTCTTTGACGCCCCCGATCTACCGTTTTGATAAATCAGCCGAAGCGACAACTAGCCTGACACCGGGGACTTGTCGGGGCCCATTACCTCCCAGTACTAAAGGTGGTGCCAATGAAAGCTAAAGGACCATTCCAGTCTGGCGTCATAGGTTTAGGCTCAATCCCATGATCAAAAGATACCGGCTGCGATGGCCCATCCACCTCTGCATCTTAAAACACTGTTCGCCTGAACACTTGATGCAGCACGACTCCCGCTGAACTTCGTCAATGATGACAATCAGACGAGCCTCACAGCCCCCCGGTGTCAGGCTAGTTGTCGCCTGAGCTGATTTATCAAAACGATAGATCGGGGGCGTCAAAGAGAGCTGTAATGTCGAGCTATTCACCTGAGCGTAAAGCTGCCCTTATCCGTAAATTACTGCCGCCGCAAAACATGTCCGTGGCCGAGTTGTCGCGTCAAGAAGGTATCTCCCAAGCCACCCTGTATGCTTGGCGCACGAAGCTCAAAGCGGGAGGCGCGGTAGTGCCCGGAGACAAGAAAAACGCCGATGACTGGCCGGCTGAAGCCAAGTTCGCAGCGGTATTGCACGCGGCCACCCTGAGCGAGATCGAGCTCAGCGAATACTGTCGTAGCAAGGGCTTGTACCCTGAACAACTCAACGCGTGGCGCCAAGCCTGCATCAGTGGCCAGCTGTCTGCCCAGGCACAGCGTCAGGCTGATCGAGAGCAGGCGCGCGCCGACAAGAAACGCATCGCCGAGTTGGAGCGTGAACTGCGACGCAAGGACAAGGCGTTGGCGGAAACCGCCGCCATCCTGGTGCTGCGAAAAAAGATGAATGCCTTCTGGGGAAACGACAGCGAGGACGTTTGACCTCTCTGCCAGAACGGCAACAACTCGTTGAACGCTTTAACCATGCCGTTGCTTCTGGTGCACGCAAGGCAATTGCCTGTGCAGAGATCGGGCTGTCGCTGCGCAGCCTGCAACGCTGGGCGCTGACACCTGTCATACAGGCCGATGTGCGTACGACCACACTACGTCCGCGACCGAGCAATGCCCTGAGTGCTGAGGAGCGCCGCACCATCCTGGATGCCTGCAACAGCCCGCCATTCGCCAGCTTGCCGCCGAGTCAGATCGTGCCAAGGCTGGCCGATCAAGGTCGCTACCTAGCCTCAGAAGCCACCTTTTACCGCGTGCTGAAAGCCGCTGATCAGCTGCACCAACGTGGCCGCAGCCATGCGCCGCACAAGCACGCCGCGCCGACCACGCACAGTGCGAGGAAGAGCAATCAGGTCTGGTCATGGGACATTACCTACCTGCAATCGCCGGTGCGCGGGCAGTATTACTACCTGTACTTGATCGAGGATATCTACAGCCGCAAGGCCGTGGGCTGGGAGGTTTACGAGCAAGAAAGCGGCGAGCGTGCGGCCGAACTGATGCAGCGTACCGTGCTCGGCGAGCGCTGCGCGGGCCAACCCTTGGTGCTGCACTCGGACAACGGCGCGCCGATGAAATCGGTGACGCTGCTGAGTAAGTTGTACGACCTGGGCATCACCCCATCGCGCGGACGACCGCGGGTGAGCAACGACAATCCCTACTCAGAGTCGCTGTTTAGAACCCTGAAATACTGCCCGCAATGGCCGCAGGATGGCTTTGCCGATTTGGACGCAGCACGCAGCTGGGTGCGCGATTTTATCCGCTGGTACAACCATGAGCACCGCCACAGCCGCATCCGCTTCGTGACCCCGGCACAGCGCCATCGTGGAGAGGATCAAGAAGTGCTAGCCAAGCGTCATGCGCTGTACCAGCAAGCCCGTCATAAACACCCGCATCGCTGGTCAGGTGCAACGCGAAATTGGCAACCTATCGGCGCCGTCACACTCAACCCGGAAAGGGAGCAGCCGGCACTGAAAATAGCAGCTTAAAAACACGGCTGACGCGACAACTACCTTGCAAAACGCCGCAGCCTGCGATATGAGTAGAAGACCTCACCTGATTTCCGGGTTTCCAGAATAAAAGAGGATTTATCATGAGCAGCACCTTCTTCATTCCATCCGTGAACATGATGGGCATTGGCAGTCTCGATGACGCGATGCTCGCAATCCGCAAATATGGTTTCCGTAAAGCCTTGATCGTCACTGATGCGGGCCTGGCCAAAGCCGGCGTGGCCGCCAAGGTAGCCAGCCTTCTGGCTCAGCAGGACATCAACTCCACCCTGTTTGACGGCGCCAAACCGAATCCGACGGTCAGCAATGTCGAGAAAGGCCTTGAGCTGCTTAGTCGCAGCGACTGTGATTTCATTATTTCCCTGGGCGGCGGCTCACCCCATGACTGCGCCAAGGGCATTGCCCTGTGCGCCGCCAACGGTGGGCACATCAGTGATTACGAAGGCGTGGATCAATCCGCCAAGCCACAGATGCCGTTGATCGCGATCAATACCACCGCTGGCACGGCGAGTGAAATGACCCGTTTTTGCATCATTACCGACGAAGTCCGGCACGTAAAAATGGCCATCGTCGACCGTAACGTCACCCCACTGTTGTCGGTCAACGATCCTTCGCTCATGGCAGGCATGCCAAAAGGCCTGACCGCCGCCACCGGCATGGACGCGCTGACCCATGCTATCGAAGCCTACGTGTCGACTGCCGCAACGCCGATCACCGATGCCTGTGCACTCAAGGCCGTGGAATTGATCTCGGCCAACCTGCGCACTGCCGTTGCCCAGGGTGACGACATGACCGCCCGGGAAAATATGGCCTACGCGCAATTTCTTGCCGGCATGGCCTTCAACAATGCTTCGCTGGGCTATGTCCACGCCATGGCGCACCAACTGGGTGGGTTCTACGACCTGCCCCACGGTGTCTGTAATGCGATCCTGCTGCCCCATGTCGCCAGCTTCAACGCCAGCGTATGCCCGGCCCGGTTTAAAGACATCGCCAACGCAATGGGCGTCGACACCCAGCATCTGGATGCGGAAAAAGGCGCCGCCGCGGCCATCACCGCCATCCGTAAACTGTCTTCGGATGTCGGTATTCCGAGCGGCCTCGCCGAACTGGGCGCCAAGGCCGACGATATCCCGATCCTGGCAACCAACGCCATGAAGGATGCCTGCGGCTTTACCAATCCGCGTCCTGCCAACCAGGACGAGATCGAGCAGATTTTCCATACCGCGATGTAACCGATGTGAAGTGACGCCAGCCAGATCAAAAGCCCCGCCTTCGGTTGAAGTGCGGGGCTTTTTTTGGTTCTTCACGGGTTACTCGACTTTGAACCCCGGCAAGCCCTAGTAGCTCACCATTCGATACCTTCGTCTGAATCGTCTTCTGTGCAGAAGATCAAGTCGGAGCCTGCTGGATGCTCACAGATACTGTTGAAGTGGTGCACAAGCTTGGTCGGTCTGCGCCTTGGACTCAAAGGCCGCTCTTGGCCGATCACTGTCGATCGTCACTGACAGCTATGGGTCCGGAGTGTGTAAAAACGCTTCGACAAAATTGAAGTGTGCGCGTCTACGTTAAACCTGAAATTTATCGGCAGGTGAGCAGATGTAGATTTTGCGTAGACGCGTGATTTTCAGCCTGGTTTTGGATAGCAGTCGCGCTGAAAAACGTTTTTACACCGCCTGGGTCGGTGGCTGGCAGTCACGAATGACAGTAGTCGACCCGAAGCGACCTGTAGTGATGGCCAGAAATCGATCAGGATCGGACGATAGGATACGAAAATAAATTTGTCCCCTTTTCCGCAATCCCGCGCTTCGCCGGGCAAGGCCTGGGTATCCATGCCAGCTAGAAGGCCGAGTCGGCCGAACTGGAAGCGTTGCAGGCGCGGCTGGCCCGGTCAGGCGCCTCGCCGGCTGAAGCAAGACCGCGCCCGGAACGTGCGCGGCCCGAGGATATGGCTCAGCGGTCGCGGATGGCGCGCTGGTTGGACAGGTAAATGTTGTCCGATTGCAGGATTTCGCCGCTGTCCAGGGCGGCCAGCCACTCATCGGTGCTGACCACTGCGGCGAAGCCGGTGTGCATGACGATGCTGAATACCCGGTGGATTTCCTCGGCGCTGGCCGCGCCCAGGTTGTTGCGGTAGGGCGGCGAGCCGGTGGCGTCGTGCAGCAGTTCAACCTGCCAGCCTTCGTGGTGGGCCTGGCGCACGGTCGAGTCGTCGCAGTGCTGGGTCATGTAGCCGACCACGCTCAGGGTGTCGATCTCATGCTCGCGCAGCCATTGGCCGAGATCGGTACCGACGAAGGAGCTGGCCATGGCCTTCTGGATCAGGTGGTCGCGCGGCCGTTCGGCCACCAGCGGGTGTAGCTCGGCGGCCTGGCTGCCGCGGGCGAATACCGGCGAGTCGGCGGCGGCGAAGTGCTGCACCACTATTACCGGAATGTTGGCGGCGTGGGCGGCGTCCATGGCCTTGGCGATGTTGCCCAGGGACAGCTCGATGTTCGGGTATTCGATACGCAGGTTGCCGCTGACGTATTCGTTCTGCACGTCGATTACGATCAGTGCGCGTTTCGGCTGTTGCTTCATGTCGCGATTCCTTAGTGGGTGGGCTGCGACGGATTGTTCTCCGGCGCCGGCACCGACCGTGAGTGGCCCGATAGTCAAACTGCGCTAAGATCGGGCCAAGTCTCTATCAGTGCCCCAGCCATGCAGCCCCATCGCGTCGCCGTGATCGCGTTCGACCAGATCAGCCCGTTCCACTTGTCTGTGCCTTGCCTGGTGTTCGGCGAGTCCTTGCCCGGCGAGCACCACTACCAGCTGTTGGTGTGTGCGACCGAGCCGGGCCGGCTGCGCACTACCGCTGGTTTCGAGCTGGCCGTCGAGCATGGTTTGGAGGTCTTGTGTGATGCGCAGACGATCATAGTACCGAGCTGGCACGACCCGGCCGTGCGTCCACCGCAGGCGTTACTCGATGCGCTGGTCGCCGCCCATGAGCGCGGCGCTCAGTTGGCGGGGCTATGCCTGGGCGCCTTCGTACTGGCCGAGGCTGGCTTGCTCGATGGCCGCCAGGCCACCACCCACTGGGCCTGGGCGCAGCAGTTCGCCGAGCGCTTCCCGGCGGTGCATCTGGATGCCGACGTGCTCTACGTCGACGATGGCAAGCTATTGACCTCGGCCGGCACCGCCGCCGGCATCGATTGCTGCCTGCATCTGTTGCGTCAGCACTATGGGGCCAAAGCGGCGAACAGGGTGGCGCGGCACTTGGTGGTGCCGCCCCATCGCCAGGGCGGTCAGGCACAGTTCATCGAGCAGCCGCTGCCAGCGACGGCCCGCGATGACCGCCTCAGCGATCTGCTTGACTGGGTGCGGGCCAATCTAGATCAGGCGCACAGTCTGGACAGCTTGGCGGACAAGGTGCTGATGAGTCGGCGCAGCTTCACTCGGCATTTCCGTCAACTCACCGGGGGCACGGTAGGCGACTGGCTGCTGGCCGAGCGACTGGCCCTGAGTCAACGCCTGCTGGAGAGCACCGAGCAGTCCATAGACCACATCGCCGCGTTGGCCGGTTTCGGTTCGCCAGTGTCCTTGCGCCATCATTTCGGCCGCTGCCTGGGTGTCTCCCCCAGCCGTTACCGGCAGAGCTTTAGGGAACGCTAAATCGACTTGCGCGTTTGGAAAAGCCGCGTTCTGCTGCTGTACAGAGTGGACAGGGTCCATGGATCTGCAGTAGTTGACGCATTCAACTTAGATAAAGGGGGCAAAATTATTTTTCTTACCGAATGCTCACTTTGGGTCGATCCCTGCCGGTATTCACCGGCAGCTTAGGGTCAGTAGAGCGACCATCATCGACTAAGCCAGTCAATTGCAGCCCTTACAAATTGAAGCCCTTCGGAAAAACGCTGCCGACACACTTGTCAGCAGCACTCCTCTCCTACTCCAACGAAAACTCCGTCATCAAGACTTCGGGGGCGAAAGGCTTACGAGCGAAAATACGCCTAAGCATAGGAGCGAAATACTCCAGAGGGGGGGTGGGGTAATCTGGATCGAAAGACGCCTGATCCCAGCGCTCACAGAAGTCCACGCACAGCTGAAAACAAGGATGATCTCTGTACTGATCTCGCTCATTTGGATCACCACCGAAATGGTGCGCATAGTAAAAATTTTGAAACAACCCGTGGTGATGCAACACCCACGAGACCTCTCCGCGTACATAGGGCCGGATAATCGAGGCGGCGTACTGGGAATGATTGTAAGGAGCCAGATCATCACCCAGGTCATGGATGAGAGCCCCAACGATCATGTCCTCATCGGCGCCATCAGCCTCAGCGCGAGCAGCTGTTTGTAACGAGTGCTCCAGCCGATTGACCTTGTAGCCGCTAAGCGTTCCGGCCAACCCCTGCAATGCATTCAAAATACGATCAGCCAGCCCTTTATTGAATTCACTCTCAAGATGTTCGAGGAAGTGATATTCCTCGAAAGTCCCATCTTTCATACGGATAAAATCGACCTGTTGCATCTTAAGCAGCCTCCTCGATTGACTTTAGTCGTTTAGCGATCTCGCTGAAGCGTTCACGCGGCCCATCTAGATCGATGTAGCACCCTTGCAGGTGACGGTGTCCTTCGGTGGGGTCGTAGCACGTCCGGCCGTGCAGGACTCGACTGTTGTCGAACAGCATCAGCTCACCGGCTTGCAGACGGAATTTGAGTTCGTAGTCCGGGTGATTGAACAACTCGGCAAGTCGCTTGCGAGCTTTGTGAAATGTTTTCACGTCACGCTCACCCAGCAGTGGCAAGCTATCGAGACGAGGACTGTAGTGCACCCCTAATGTTTTCCCCGCCTCATCGGTGTTGATCATTGGCCGTCGGGTTGTTAACTCAACGCCTTTGTCGACAAAGCGAAACCGGACAGGCGTGTTTTTAAGCAACAGGTAACCAGCCAAGTCTTCGCGCATCAGTGCATCAACGACCTTCACGCTGTCGACCAACGTGGATAGTCCACCCGTTGTCTCATTGACAAGGCAATGCAATAGCTGAATCCCAGGCACCGGGTCTCGATAAGGATTATCCGTATGCGGGCCTAATCGAACGCTGCTGTAGGCAAGATCAATAGCCAGTGGCTTTGAATAGACCTCGAAATATTTCCCGAAATTGGTTTCCTTTACATAACCAAACTTAGCGCCGACATCAAGCACCTGCTCAGGGGTGTTAGGCACGTTGTTTAGTATAATAAAACCGTACTTCAAGTACGCTGTAAGCGCCGCTTCGAACGCGCTATCGCTATCGAGCCCACGCCAATCATGCCGCACCAAGCGTTGATCAAGCCCACTGTCCCAACTGACGAGTTCTGGACAGTGATCATCGTCGTGGATTTCAGCCAACAGAACCGCAGTTGAATAAGTGGCGCTGTGGCCGTCACTGAACACTAGGCGCACTAATTCAAGTGAGATTTTCTCTAGGCTCACCAATTCGACCTCAGGATCAATGAGGTGGGAGTCAAAAAGGCGTTGTTTCGTGACCGCATCCGTTGAATCCACGTGCTGAGTTTTTTCTCGGAGCCATAACGCGGGAATGTCGAATTCGCTCGAGTCAGTTAAGAGCTTTACGGACGGAGGCGTTTGCTGGAATTTCAGTTCTGAGCGTTGCATGTCGGGTGTCCTGCGCGTTTGTATGCAGCCATTTTTGGAAAAAATGCAGTGGCCGGGAACGCCCCGAATAGGTATTCCAAGCATGAATTTTTCTAATACCGGTTACCTCAAATATCGAAGTGACCACGGGATGCGTGGCCCGGCATCACGAGCCGGAAAGGCACTGAAAGACGAGACAGTCAGTCCAGAAAACGCTAAACAAAGCAGGGCCTTATGCATGATTTTTCTCCGCGTACCGGTTAAATCGACGGTTGTTTGTTGGGGCGTGGCAGCGAACAAAATTGTGTGTGAGGATGACCGCACAGTTATTGTATTGGGTGTCGGTTCGAGCCCAAGACTAGCCAGCTACAGGGCTGGGGGATACGTACTAGAATCTTATGCGGGGCATGCAAAAAACTTATGAGCAGCGAGAAAAAAAGGGTTCCTGCAATGAAGTCGTTGCTCGCATTTGAGGCAGCGGTAAGGCTGGGTTCAATGACCGCTGCGGCAAAGGAAACAGGAACCACCCAGCCCGCAATTTCGCAGCAAATACGGAGCCTGGAGGAGTCTGTGGGCGGTGCGTTGCTGGATCGATCCGGCAATCAACTCAGGCCCACCGAAGGCGGCCAGCGTCTGTATCACGACATCTCGCCCTTGTTATCGAATCTGCATTCGGCGTTAGAGCGCGTCCAGTCCGGGTTCTCCAATCATGTGCCCTTGATCACGATTGCGGCTAATTTTGGTTTTTCACACCTCTGGTTGCTGCCTCGGCTACAAACACTAAAAGAGACCTTCCCTGGTTTGCGTTTCCAGGTGCTGCCGATAGACCAGCACGACAGCTCCAATCTTCACGATGTGGACATTGCTATCAGCTTCGGTAAGCGAAATTCGCATATGGGTACTGAGATCACACTTGCGCCCGAGTTAGTCTTTCCAGTCTGCAGTCCAGCGTTTGCCAGACGACATGGCTTGGGCCAGATTATTACCCGAAAGGACTTGGGGTCAGTCGTGCTGCTGCATATGGATGAACGCAATCCTCGATGGCTGGATTGGACAAGGTGGGCGGAGTCGGCTGGCTTTGGGATCATTGATGAGAAGAGCAGCTTCACTTTTAACAATTATCCCTTGTTATTAAACGCCGCCATACAAGGCCAAGGACTCACGCTCGCGTGGGGTGCATTGGTGGAACAAGCGGTAAATGATGGACTGCTACTGCGGTTGGGGCCCACGGTTTTGCGAGAGGATCACGGATATATCCTCCGCACACGCCACCAACAAAACTCGGTTATAAGGCCCGTAATTGAATGGTTCAAATCCTCATTGGAGGATTCGAACTCTACGGACTGATGCTGTTTGATCACCTGCGATTGCTTCTCCAATGCACGCACGGAACGCAGATAGTTAATAAGTTCATCCACACAGTATTGCTCTTGTTGACCGACCACCTACCGCCGGGTCGTTTCCGCTCATTGGTGACCGGGACTAACTCCGGATGCACCCTGGTAGATTGCTTCTGAGGCGATGGTTTCGTTATCGCGCTGCAGGATTGCTGAGCTGCGCCATACAGACGTCCCGCACGCATTCGCGCAGCCAGCGATGCGCTGTCCTTGTCTGGTTTCTGCACGAAGCGCAGCCGACATGTTTCCCCATGCTGTGCACCGATGCCGGGAGGTGCTGGCTTACAACCAAGGGCCAGCGTGGGTCACATGACTAAGGCGCTCCCGGTTTGAGCAGGGCGAGCTCTTCGTGTCTGCACAAGCTCTTGGCTCATGTTCTGGGTCGAAAATTTGCCGGCTTTCTAACTGCGAGTAGTACAAGCAACCCGCACGTGCCCGCGAGTCATTCGCCATGGCTGGATAATGTTGACTATCGTTAGGTCTGTTACCGGGCTGTCGTCCGGGGCGTTTTTCCGAGTGCCAGCGTGAGCCGATTTGACCTGACAACCGTTGGTCATGCCTAGGCTGCAGGGCACGGGCTGCTGCTTAGGGAGACTGGCATGTCGAACGAATCCGAGAGCACGCAAGCGACACCAGCTGAACCAAAGGACCGCATCAATCCGATCGTCTTCTATGGCTCTGCCATCGGGATCGTGGCCTTTGCCCTCTGGACCATGATGTTCACCCAGTCGGCCAATGCGGTGATCAATACCATCCTGGCCTGGATATCCGACACCTTTGGCTGGTTCTATTTCGTTTCGGTGGTGGCGTATTTGCTGTTCGTCATCTGTATTGGTCTGTCGCGCTTCGGTAATCTGAGGCTCGGCCCGGCCCACTCGACCCCTGACTTCAATGTGGTCACCTGGGCGGCCATGTTGTTCTCCGCGGGCATCGGCATCGATCTGCTGTTCTTCTGCATCGCCGAGCCGGTGACGCAATTTTTGGCGCCGCCAGTGGGTGAAGGCGGTACTGTCGAAGCCGCTCGCCATGCCATGGAGCTGACGTTCCTGCATTGGGGGGTTTCGGGGTGGGGTGTTTACACGCTGGTCGGTATGTCGCTGGCCTTCTTCAGCTATCGACATGGCCTGCCGCTGACCATCCGCTCGGCGCTATACCCGATCTTCGGTAAACGCATCAATGGTGTCATCGGCCACACGGTGGATATCGCCGCCGTGTTGGGTACGGTCTTCGGTATCGCGACCAGCCTGGGCATCGGCATCATTCAGCTCAATTTTGGCCTCAACTACATGTTCGATGTTCCCGAGGGCACGCTCACCCAGGCGGTGCTAGCGGTGCTGATCGTGGTGTTTTCCGCCATCTCGGCGGTAACCGGGGTCGATAAGGGCATTCGCCGCCTGTCCGAGTTCAACATGCTGCTGGCCATGCTACTGCTGCTGTTTGTACTGTTCTCCGGTAAAACCCTGTTCCTGCTCAACACCCTGGTGTTGAACGTTGGTGATTACATCAGTCACTTTGCCAGCCTGTCGCTGAACACCTACGCCTTCAATCCGCCAACCGACTGGTTGAATGCCTGGACGGTATTTTTCTGGGCCTGGTGGATCGCCTGGGGGCCTTTTGTGGGATTGTTTTTGGCCCGCATTTCCCGCGGTCGGACCATCCGCCAGTTTGTCGCCGGCACCCTGATCCTGCCGCTGACGTTCATGATGGCGTGGATGTCGATCATGGGTAATAGCGCTCTCGATCTGGTGATGACCGGTAGCGGCGTCGCGGAGTTTGGTGTGCAGGCGATGAACAATCCGGGCTCGTCGATTTATCTGTTTCTGCAGAGTTTCCCCTGGGCGGGTTTGACCACGGTGGTGGTGACCATTCTGGCCATCGTCTTCTTCGTCACCTCGGGCGACTCCGGCTCGCTGGTGTTGTCCAACCTGACCTCGGTGCTGCGCGACCCTAACAGCGATGCGCCGGCCTGGATGCGGGTGCTCTGGGCCGCGATCATTGGTGTGTTGACCCTGGCCTTGTTGATGGCCGGCGGCCTCGGCGCGCTGCAAGGCACCGTAGTGATCATGGGCCTGCCCTTTGCGCTGACGCTGTTTTTGATGATGCTGGGGCTGTACAAGGCCTTGAAGATCGAAGGGCTCAAGGAAGACAGTTTTCGCGGCAGCATGGCCGGTTACCTGTCTGGACGCACCATGCTCGATGAAGGCGGCGCGCATAACTGGCGGCAGCGACTGGCCCGGGCGATGAGCTTCCCTAGTCACGAACAGGTGCAACGTTTCCTGCGCGAGGTCGGCAAGCCGGCGATGGAGTCAATCCATGAGGTGCTGGCCGAGAAAGGCTTCAAGGTGGAGGTCGTCGAGGTGACGGGCGAAGACGAGCACCTTGAACTGAACGTGGACCTGGGCGGCGAGCAGGATTTCACCTACCAGATCTGGCCGCGGCGGTGTGCCATGCCGGCATTTGCCATGCGCGCGACCCGTGCCGGCTCGCACTATTACCGCCAGGAAGTACACATTGGCGAGGGTGGCCAAGGCTACGATCTGGCCGGTTATACCAAGGAGCAGGTGATCGGCGACATTCTCGATCAATACGAGCGGCACATGTTCTTCCTGCATACCCAGCGGGAGATGCCGGGCCGCGAGACCAGGATGCCCGACGATCCCGCCACTGCCGGTCGCTAACGCCAAGGAGCCAAGTCATGAGTGAGCAAGCCTTCGATCAGGTCTTCGATTACGTCATCGTCGGATCCGGTTCCGCCGGCTCGGTGCTGGCAGACCGCTTGAGCGCCGATGGCACCCACCAGGTGCTGGTGCTCGAGTTCGGCGGCAAGGACAACTCGATCTTCATTCAGATGCCCACGGCCTTTTCCATCCCACTGAATAAACCGCGCTTCGACTGGGAGCTGTACACCGAGGCCGAACCGGGCCTCAAGGGGCGCAAGATTCACCAGGCGCGTGGCAAGGTGATCGGCGGCTCTTCCTCGATCAATGGCATGGCCTACGTCCGCGGCTGCGCCGGGGATTACGAGGAATGGCTGGAGCTGGGCGCCGAAGGTTGGGGTTACGCCGACGTACTGCCTTACTTCAAGCGGGCCGAAGACTGTCTGTATGGCGCCGATCAGTACCGCTCCAGTGGCGGGCCGGTGGGGGTGTGCAACGGCAACAATATGCAGAACCCGCTGTATCGCGCCTTCATCGAGGCGGGTCGTCAGGCAGGCTATGGCCAGACCGAGGATTACAACGGCTACCGCCAGGAAGGCTTCTGCCGGATGGACATGAGCGTGCGGGACGGGGTGCGCAGCTCGACCGCCAATGCCTATCTGAAACCGGCCTTGAATCGGGGCAACCTGCACCTGCAGATGCATGCCCTGACCACTCGGGTGTTGCTGGAAGGCAAGCGGGCGGTTGGGGTCGAATATCGCCAGCAGGGCAAGACACTTCGGGTCCAGGCGCGGCGCGAGGTGATCCTCTGCGCCAGCGCCTTCAATTCGCCGAAGCTGCTGATGCTGTCTGGCATCGGCCCCGCCGAACAACTGCAGAAACATGGCATCGAGGTGGTTCACGACCTGCCTGGCGTCGGCGAGAACCTGCACGATCACCTGGAGGTCTGGGTTCAGCAAGCTTGTACCCAGAAGATCACCCTCAATGGTTGGCTCAACCCGTTCGGCCAACTGCTGATCGGTGCCCGTTGGTTCTTCTTCAAGAGTGGCCTGGGCGCGAGTAACCAGTTTGAGTCCAACGGCTATATCCGCAGCCGCTCCGGTCTCAAGTATCCAGACCTGCAATATCACTTCCTCGCCGGGGCCATCGCCTACGACGGTTCCAGCGCCGCCGAGGGTCACGGTTTTCAGGTGCATATGGGCGCCAACAAGCCGAAGAGCCGGGGCTACGTGCGATTGAAGTCCAGCGACCCGGCTGCCGCGCCGGAGATATTCCTCAATTACCTGGCTGAAGAGGAAGACAAGCAGGCCTTTCGCGCGGGCTTGCGCCTGACCCGGGAGATATTCGCCCAACCGGCTTTCAGGCCTTTCCTCGGCGAGGAGCTTTCGCCGGGCAAGCAGGTGCAGAGCGACGACGAGATTGACGACTGGCTGGCCAAGAGCGCCGAAACGGCTTATCACCCTTGCGGCTCCTGCCGGATGGGCACCGACCCGATGGCGGTGGTCGATCCCCAGTGCCGCGTCCACGGTATCGACAATCTGCGCGTGGTGGACTCATCCATCATGCCCGCCATCACCAACGGCAACCTCAACGCACCGACCATCATGATCGGCGAGAAGGCCGCAGATCACATTCTCGGCAGAGCGCTGCTCAAACCTTCGGATGCACCGGTATTCGTTGTTCCTGGGTGGCAAGAGAATCAGCGCGAACGAGGGCCGGTTGGCGGTTAGCCCGCAGGGCAAACTGATGTACTGGCCCAGGCAGGATCTCCCCGCCGATCATGCGCTGGCTTAACCGGGAATAGCCCTTGGGGTCAGTGTTATGCCCGGGCAGCGGCGTATGGGCTGACCGCGCCTGGGCTCCTCTGAGGGAGGCAACTTCAATCACAGCGGAGCTTTTCAGTCGTACTCAAGCAGGGCAGTCACAGGCGGATTTGGGCCGTTTAGTGACGGTCGCGAACATCGCTTTTTTCCAGGGTGTGTGACAACGCCTACGAGTAGCCGTCTGTGTTCGTTAACAGACAGACAGGCGCCAGCACGGCCTCCACATTTGAATACAACAGCAATCGAATCACGAGGTCACTATGGACATCCCATCCCCGAGGGGCACCCGCGATACGAAACGCCTGGAGCCGACCTCTACACTGAACTCATGCTTGAACTTGCTTGCCGTCGACGCGAGAACAGGGTGCGCCCAAGTGCCAGTCATACCGGCAAGGCAACCGCAAGCTTGCAAAGTGCACGAATACACACAGCAGCAGGTCAGTACCACTGGTCAGCTGGAGGCCGAAGCGCAACATACCTTCGAGCGACTAATCGTAGGCCGATCGGTATTCAGAAAAAGCTGGCGACTTGGGGTCATGCGAGAGCTTTTCAAGATCAAGGACGAACTGTTGAGCGCCCAGGTGAGGGGCAAACTCATCACCTTCCTCAAGGAAACTGAAAAACGAGGACAGATTTATTTATAGGACAGGCAAGCCACTTTTGGCCGGTTTCGCTCATTCGTGACCGGCTGCGACCGGCCAGACTAACTCTGGATGCGCCCTGGTAGACCCCTTCTGAGGCAATGGTTTCGTTATCGCGCCGCAGGCTTACTGAGCTGCGCCGTACAGACGTCCCGCACGCATTCGCGCAGCCAGCGATGCGCTGGATCGGCATTCATGCGCGGGTGCCAGAGCAGGGCAACCGTGATTTCCGGTGTGCTGAACGGCAAGGGAAAACTGAACATGCCGCCGCTCAGATTGCCGCTATGCCGTTCGGGGACGGTGGCGATCAGGTCGCTGGCGCGTGCCAGGGACAGCGCGGCGGACAGGCCAGCGACGATGCTGACGATCTGCCGCTGCAGGCCAAGCGCCGCTAGCGCTTCGGCAACCGGGCCGAGGTCCTGGCCGCGCCGCGAGACCAGCACATGACGACCCGCCGCGTAGCGGGCCGGCGTGATATCGCCCTGGCTCAGCGCGTGCCCCATGCGCACCACACCAATGAAACGGTCGCGAAACAGCGCCCGCGTGTGCAGTTCCGGGCTGGTCGCGGCGCCGACCACACCGGTATCCAGGTCAACGCTGCCTTCGCGCAGCAACGCGCTGTCCTTGTCTGGTTTCTGCACGAAGCGCAGTTGCACGCAGGGCGCCTCGGTCGCGATGCGGGCAATCAGGCGCGCCCCGAAGTTTTCCACGAAGCCGTCGCTGGTGCGCAAGGTGAATGTCCGTTCGAGCTGCTGCAGATCGAGTAACTCCACGGGGCGCAGCACCGCCTGCGCGTCCTGCACCAGCTGACTGACCCGCTCGCGCAGTTCGAGCGCCCGCGGCGTCGGCACCAGGCCGCGTCCAGCCCTGACCAGCAGCGGATCACCGGTGGTTTCACGTAGCCGCGCCAGGGCACGGCTCATGGCCGAGGGGCTCAGCCGCAGGCGTTGCGCGGCGCGCGCAACGCTGCCTTCTGCGAGCAGCACATCCAGGGTGATCAGCAAGTTGAGATCTGGCGACGACATAGATATCCCCCGGCACGCTTTCATTCTGACAAGGCGTCAAATGCACTAATTAACTGCAAATGCTGCGCCTTCCGCCACCCCAAATAGCGCATTAGACTCCTGACAGCAAGCTATCGGGAGTCGTCAGCATGAAATTCATAGCGAAGTCAGTCGCTGCGGGAACGGCTGAGACGGTCACTGAACATGGGCAACCCAGGGCGTCGGCGAGGTGGGCGCTGGTCAGCCTGTCACTCACCATGTTGCTGTCCTCGTTGGCCAGCAGCATCACCAATATCAGCTTGCCGACCCTGGCCCAGGCATTCGACGCAAGTTTTCACAGCGTCCAGTGGGTCGTCCTCGCCTATCTCCTGGCTATCACCAGCCTGATCGTCAGTGTCGGGCGGCTCGGCGACATGCTCGGCCGCCGACGGCTGATGCTGGCGGGAATACTCGTGTTTACGCTCGCCTCTGCCTTGTGCGGCGTAGCCCCCACGCTTTGGCTGCTGATCGCCGCCCGTGCGCTGCAGGGCCTCGGGGCGGCGATCATGATGGCCCTGACCATGGCGTTGATTGGCGAGACGGTGGCCAAGGAGAAAACCGGCAGCGCCATGGGCCTGCTCGGCACCCTGTCGGCGATCGGCACCGCACTTGGCCCGACCCTTGGCGGTGTGCTGATCGCCGGTCCCGGTTGGCGGGCCATCTTCCTCATCAACCTGCCGCTAGGTCTGCTGGCATTGATCCTGGCCGCTCGCCACCTGCCCGCCGATCGGCCGCTAGCGCTGGCCGAGCGTGTCCGTTTCGACCACCTGGGCACGCTGCTGCTCGTCCTGACACTCGCCGCCTACGCGCTGGCCATGACGCTGGGGCGCGGCAGTTTCGGCCTGCTCAATGCGGCGCTGCTGGCCGCGGCGGCGGTGGGCGCCGGCCTCTTTCTGCGGGTCGAAAGCAAAGCGGCTTCACCGCTGATCCGCCTGGCGATGTTCCGCGACTCGACGCTCGGAGCGAGCTTTGCGATGAGCGCCCTGGTCATGACGGTGATGATGGCAACGCTGGTGGTCGGTCCGTTCTACCTCTGCGCTGCGCTTGGGCTCGATGCGGCCCGGGTCGGACTGGCCATGTCATTCGGCCCGATCATCTCGGCGCTGACGGGCGTGCCCGCCGGGCGCATCGTCGACCGGTTCGGCGCACCGCGCATGAGCATAACCGGGCTCAGCATCATGGCGGCCGGCGCACTCATCCTGCCCGTACTGCCCATGAGTCTCGGTGTCCCGGGTTACATCGCCGCACTTATCGTCCTGACTGCCGGCTATGCGCTATTCCAGGCGGCCAACAACACCGCGGTCATGGCGAATGTGCATCCAGACCGGCGCGGCGTGGTCTCCGGCTTGCTCAACCTGTCGCGCAATCTCGGTTTGATCACCGGCGCTTCCGTGATGGGCTCGGTGTTCGCGTTCGGCGCGGCAACGACCGACATCAGCACCGCGCATCCCGAGGCTGTTGCACTCGGCATGCGCACCACCTTCGCCGTCGCCGCGATCCTGATTGTCATCGCTCTCGCCATCGCCATTGCCAGCCATGTCCTGGCGCCGCACATCGCTGCGGCAAAAGAGGGACAGGAACAGGGGCGCAGCGCTGGCTGAGCGCTGAGCAATTTGCGGCCGTTGACTGCATTAGCTGACTATCTGCAAGAGTTCGATAGTGGTCATTCCGGGCCGGCAGCCAGCGGCCAGGAGTAGGCGCTCTGATCCATAACTAGAACTGTGCCCTTTGCCGCTTTTCCCACGGTGTTAGCGTTGCACGCGGCAGATGAGGGGGACAGAGTCCGTGCCCTTCTTCGGGAAATGTCTTTCGCGGCGCCCGGCCCATACGAGCTACTTGCAGCCTTGGTCAGTCTGGTGCTTGGATACTTGCAGTCCTTCGCCCTGGGTTGATCGACTCGAGAGAAACCGCAACCATGCAGACAGAAACAACACTCAGCCAATAGACCCGTGAAGCCATGAACGAATGCCCCAAATGCGGTTACCTGCGCACCGCCAAAGATGCGCCCATTCACCGTGATATCTGCCCAGGTTGCGGTATTGCGATCAACAAGTGGTTGGCACGTGCCGACAGTGCAGCGGCGGATACGAGCGCCCTATCCATCGGCGAGCCACAGCGCATGGGTGCGCGCGAGCACTTCATGCAGCTGCCGGGGCGTGTCGATACAGCCAGTCTGTATGGCCGCGGCCTGTTGTCCGTGGCGTTGTCACTCTGGGCGCTGTGGTTCATGGCGCACGGTATCGATTGGGCAATTATCGGCGGCTCGTTCATGCACAACATCAATCTGCCGTTCCATGAGTTTGGCCATGTGCTGTTTTCGCCGCTGGGGCGATTCATGGCCATCCTCGGCGGTAGCCTGTTTCAGGTGCTGCTGCCGTTGATCCTGTTGGTTGCCTTCAGCTTCTTTCACCAGGACAACTACGCGGCCAGCGTGACGCTCTGGTGGTGCGGGCAGAGCTTGGTCGACCTGGCCCCGTATATTGCCGATGCGCCTTACCGGGCAATGCCGCTGGTGGGCGGTGGTGGGAAGGAGTCGCATGACTGGGGCAACCTGCTGAGCATGACGGGCACCCTGGATTGCGCCCAGACATTCGCCCGAATCAGCTTCGTATTGGGCATCGGCATCATGTTCGCTGCGCTGGTGTGGGGCGCGCGCTTGTTGCTCAAGCAACGCCGACAGCTGTCGGCGTAGGGGCTAAACGGGGCCGATTCATTCTGCGATCTAGCCGGCGGCTGATGGCCGAACCCTGCCAGTCAAAAGCAACGCCAGGTGTCCCAAGCAGACAGGCATAACGCCCAACGGCAACGCCTGCCTAGCCCAGTCTGTCTGTCCATCATCCCATTGCCGCGATCCATGCCAGGCTGGCGTTTACTTGCTCGCCGCCTCTAACCGCGTCGCGGCAAGCATTGCTCTGTGCATGGATTCTGGGGCGGCGGTTAGCCGTGATGGGTAGCGCTGCGCTCAATGCCATCCTGCATAGCTGGCGTCTTCGCCGGCTGGCTGGGCGAAGCTCGCCAGGCCGGGGATTGCTCACACCGGCAGAACGGAGCAGCGCAGGCGCCTATCAACCATCCCGCGTCAGCACTTCCAGCAGTTCGATCTCGAAGATCAGGTTGGAGTTGGGCTTGATATGGGGGCCGAACTCTCTTTCGCCGTAGCCGAGATGGGCCGGGACGAAGAGTTTGCGTTTGCCGCCGACTTTCATGCCCATCAGGCCTTGGTCCCAGCCTTTGATCACCCGTCCGGTGCCGATCACGCACTGGAAGGGTTTGCCGCGATCGTAGGAGGAGTCGAACTTGCTGCCGTTTTCGAGAAAACCGTTGTATTGGGTGGTGATCAAGGCACCCTTGACCACTGCCTTGCCCTCGCCCACTTGAATATCTTCGATTTGCAATTCGCCGCTCATCACCTGCCCTCCTCATTCGCCAGCCCGGCTAACCAGCCTGGGTTTACCCAGAAGTTGTGCTGCCTGGTAAACGAGTTTAATCCAGTCGGCGCCCGAGCGCTGTTGCCAGGTCGGTCCGTATCCGCTCGACAGGGGCGACAGGCCAAAGCATCGCGCCGGGTTCGGCACCGTGGATTGCCGGACGATGCGGGCAGCTGACTGATTATTGGGCATCGGAGCGATTTTTCTTGGTTGCGGAAGTCGCGTTAGCCTGCGCCCAGCAGCTCTGCCGCGACCTTACTCAGCATGCAGGTTTCGCGCTGGATGGACTGGCCCATGCTGCTTTCCTAGCGCGGCATCACCGCCTGGTTGTGGCCAATGGCCTCGTGCAGGTTGACCCAGCGCGGGCGCATGCCGTTGGCCAGTTCAGGGCTCTGCATCCTGACAGGCTGCAATTGCGCGGCGATGTCGCAGACAAACAAGTGCGGGGTCATGTGCATCAGGTCGTAGCCGGGCTTCCAGCAAGGCCGGTATTCCTCGATAACCCCATAGTTACGCCACACCTTGATCGCGCCGGCGCCCGCTACTTCTGTAGCCGTGGCAGCAGCTCGCGCACATTGCTCGGCCGCTGGCTGAGAAAACGCGTGCAGCTGACGCGCAGGAAGGAGGCGAAATTTACCACCTCGCCTCGGTAGTCCATGACTTCGTCGTAGAGCTTGCTGATCAACTGGTTGGTGCTCATGCCATCGACCGCCGCGATCTCGGCGAGGATGTCCCAGAACTGGTTTTCCAGGCGCAGGGTGGTGACCACACCGCGGATGCGCAGCGAGCGCGAGCGCGATTCGTAGAGAATCGGGTCGGCTTTGACGTAGAGCTCGCACATAGGGCGTCTTGCCTCGATCGGGGGACGGGTAATAGCGCCGGGCAGGCGCCAGTGCAGAGACGCCTGTCCGGGCGGCAGTCTACAGGCTGATCTGGGTGCCCAGCAGCTTGAGGAAACCGGCCAGCCAGGCCGGATGCGCAGGCCAGGCCGGGGCGGTGACCAGGTTACCCTGAACATGGGCCTGGTCTACGGCGATCTCCATGTAGCGGCCACCCGCCAGCTGCACTTCCGGCCCGCAGGCCGGGTAAGCACTGCATTCACGGCCGTCGAGCACACCGGCGGCGGCCAGCAGTTGGGCGCCATGGCACACCGCGGCGATGGGCTTGTTGGCTGCATTGAAGGCCTGCACCAGGGCCAGTACCTCGGCATTCAAGCGCAGGTATTCCGGGGCGCGGCCGCCGGGAATCAGCAGGGCATCGTAATCACCAGCCTTGACCTGGCTGAAGTCGAAGTTCAGGCCAAAGTTGTGCCCGGGCTTTTCACTGTAGGTCTGGTCGCCTTCGAAGTCGTGGATGGCGGTACGCACCGATTGCCCGGCGCTCTTGCCCGGACAGACCGCATGCACGGTATGGCCAACCATCTGCAGCGCCTGGAACGGCACCATCACTTCGTAGTCTTCGACGTAGTCGCCGACCAGCATCAGAATCTTTTTCGCAGCCATGAATTTTCTCCTGTAACGGGTTGAGGGAGCGATACAAGTATCCGCCCCGCATCCAGCGCGCAGGTAATAGCCTAGAACTACATCGCCAGGAAACACACCCGCACGTCGGGCTGCTGCATCCGGGCGAAAGGCGGCTTAGCGACGGCGGTCGAGCAGGTTCACCACCAGCCGATCCAGCCAACCCCACAGGCGTTCCTGCACGCGCCGCCACCAGGGCCGGGCGTGCCAGAGTTCCTGACTGATCTCGAGGCTATCGGCGAAATCCGCCTGGAAGCTGGCGGCCACGGCGGCAGTCAACTCCGGGTCGAGTGCTTCGAGGTTGGCGTCGAGATTAAAGCGCAGGTTCCAGTGGTCGAAGTTGCACGAGCCGACGCTGACCCAGTCGTCCACCAGCACCATTTTTAGGTGCAAAAAACGTGGTTGGTATTCGAATATCTGCACCCCGGCCCTGAGCAGCTTCGGGTAGTAGCGCTGGCCGGCAAAGCGCACCGGCTGGTTGTCGGTGTGGCGGCCGCTGAGCAGCAGACGCACCTCGACCCCGCGCTCAGCCGCCTTGCGCAAGGCGCGGCGGACTTTCCAGGTCGGCAGAAAATACGGCGTGGCCAGCCAGATGCGTTGCTTGGCGCCGTGCAACGCACGCACCAGCGACTGCAGGATGTCGCGATGCTGGCGGGCATCGGCGTAGGCCACCCGGCCCAGGCCCTGGCCCACTGGCGGCGATAGCGGCAAGCGTTTCAGCCCAGGCGTCGCTCTCGGCCGCCAGGCAAAACGGGTCTGCAGGGCATGCCACTGACGGTCGAATAACGCCTGCCAGTCCGTCACCAGCGGCCCGCCGATCTCCACCATGACCTCACGCCAGGTGCTATCCGCTTCGCCCGGCATCCAGAACTGATCGGTCGCACCGGTGCCACCGATGAAGGCCAGCCGACCATCGACCAGCAACAGCTTGCGGTGGTCACGATAGAAATTACGCATACCACGGCGCCAGCGCAGCGGGTTGTAGCGCCGTAGTTGCACGCCCGCAGCGCTCAGGCGCTGGCGGTCGGCCTGGTGCAGGGCCTGGGAACCGTAATCGTCGAACAGGCAACGCACCGCGACGCCGCGCTGCGCCGCCGCGCACAATGCTTGCAACAGGGCGTCCGTGCAGGCGCCACTGGTCACCAGGTACAACTCCAGCGCGACCAACTGGCGCGCAGCGTCGATGGCCTCGATCATCCGCGGGAAGAAGGTCGGGCCATCGTTGAGCAAGGCAAATTGGTTGCCGCTACTCCAGGGAAAGACCATTCCTGGCATCAGTGCGCAGCCGGCAACAAGGAGCAGGTAAGGCGGATTCGCATAAGGCCCCGTAGGTTGAGCGTCGAGGTCGCCACGATAGTCGCCCGTGGCGGCCTTGCAAAGCCCGCTGCATCTGGTCACTCACGGCGCTGACGGAATTGACGCCGCGGGTAGCAACTGACACCCCTGCCGCGGACCGAGCCAGACGGCGCTGTGGCTGCGACCCAGGCCACTGGCGCTGACCCGTTTGCGGCTCTCGTCATCGAGCAACTGGCTGACCGGCACATACTGGCTCACATAGCCTTCACAGTAGGCCGCGGGGTTGTTCATCACATAGCGGCAGGAACAATATTCCTTGGCCGTATAGGCGCTGATGATGTCGGGGAAGGCCTGCAGGTGCGCACGGTTCTGCCAGCCGAGCCCCACCAGCAGCAGGACGATCACCAGCAGCAGCGTGCGCAACGGACGACGACGGATCATGGCTGCACCTCGCGGGCAAAGGCGGCGGTCACCCGCTTGAGCAACTGGTTGTGCTGGAAACTGGCGTCACGATCATCGGCGTAGCGCACGATCACCAGTTTTTCCGCTGGCAACACATACAGCCCCTGGCCCCAGTGACCGAGGGCGGCGAAGGCATCAGCCGGGGCATCCGCCCAGGGTCTGGCCGCGCCTGGCAACTCGGCGTTCAACCACCAGTGCCCGCCCGGCACGGCGTCCCCCGCGTTGGCGGCATGCGCCTGGTAAGTGGCCAACGGCGTGCGGTTGAATGCGACCCAGGCCGGCGGCAGCAACTGCTGCTCGCCCCAGCGGCCATCGCGCAGCATCAGCAGGCCAACCCGCGCCAGATCACTAGCGCTCATGTAGGCGTAGGACGAGGCGACGAAGGTGCCGACGGGGTCGGTTTCCCAGACCGCCGAGGTGATGCCGAGCGGCTCGAACAGCGCGCTCCAGGGATAGTCCGCATAGGCCTCGGTACCGACCATGCCCTTGAGGGCGGCAGACAGCACGTTGCTGTCGCCGCTGGAATAACGAAAGCGTGTGCCCGGCGCGGCAGCGGCGGCGTGCGCGGCGGTGAAGGCGGCCATATCCGCGCGGCCGTGGGTATAGAGCATGGCCACCACCGAGGATTTCAGCGGTGCGTATTCGTAGTCTTCGCGCCAGTCCAGACCCGAGGCCCAGTTGAGCAGGTGGCCGACCTTGATCGCCGGATGCCTGGCGAACGGCGGGTAATACTGCGCCACTGGTGCATCGAGCTTGAAGCGGCCCTGGCCATAGGCGACTCCCAGGGTGGTGGCGAGCAGGCTCTTGCTCATCGACCAGGTCAGGTGCGGCGTAGCGGCTCGCGTCGGCCCGGCGTAGCGCTGGTAAACCACCCGCCCATCGCGGATGACCAGCAAGGCATCGGTGCGCACCCCGGCGCGCTTTTCATCGTCGCGGGCGGGAAAGGCATAGGCCTCCAGCGCGGCGATGGCCGGACTCGCAGGCACGACTTCCCGCGCCCACTCGACAGCCGGCCAGCTTTCGGCCTGGACGAGGCCAGCGCCGCTCGTAATGGCGAGGATCAAAGCGAACCGATGCAGCAGGGATACGGGCATTGCAGAGCCTCCGCGGATGACCACGTGGCACCCTAGCATGCCGTCGATGACGCTAAAAAGCGTGCGACCGCAAGCGTCCCCGACCGACTATTCGTTGCATTTCTGAGCGGGCGGCGCCCTACGCCCAGGCATTGATTTTCGCCTGGCGAGCGTGCGCAGCAGTACAGCGCAGGGTTGCAGCCGCGCCGCCTGCTGGTCGTATCCGATCGCGCCCCTACGAACCCAGGCCCAAGGCGGTCTGGGCTTTAGCCAGGCGCTTGCCGCGCGCGGAGGCGGCAAGCGCCAGCAGGCTGCGGTCGCGCTGCCACAAGGCCGCCCAATCCGCCGGCCCGGCAGCGAAGGCCGCGTGCAACTCGGCGTCGAGTGCGGCGAACTGGGCGAACAACCCAGCCAGCAGCAGGTGCGTGGCGGGTTGCGCCGGGCCTTGCCGGGCCACTTCGGCGCAGCCGGCGAGCAGGCCGAGCAGGCGCAACTGCAATGCCTGCGGCCAGTCCGAGTCCTGCCCCACGCCATACAGCCAGGCGCCCACGGCGGTCAGCACGTGCAGATCTTCGATGCTGCGAAACGGCTTCACGTAGTCGTCCCAACCATCGCCGGCCAGGCGCTCGCAGTGGGCGCCATCCAGATGCAGGCGGGCGTGGCCGATATCGGGCATCAGGGGCAAGCTCGGCAGCACCTCGACGCGCACCCCGGGATCGCCATTGCGCACCACGCCCAGGGCCAAGCGCACCGGTTGCGCCGGCGGCCCTTCGCGGGCGGCGACCAGCAGCCAGTCGGCGGCATCGCCTGCCGTGACGAAATCCTTGCGGCCATGCAACAGCAGGTCGCTTAGTCGGGTCTGCATATCCGCCGGGCGCACGCTTTTATTCTCGGTGACACAGAGCGCGCCCAGCGACCAGGGTGCGGACGGCCAGAGCCCCCGCAGGGCGCCTTGATAACCGGCGAGGAAGGCCAGCCCCGGCGTCGCCGCCAAACGCCCGCCGAGCAAGGCCAACGCGAAGGGCGATGGCCTGCCCAGCCGCGTCAAGAGCGCGGCATACCAGGCCTCCAGGCTGCTGGCGGCCGGCAGGCGTTGATGGGTTTGCAACAGGGTTTGCCAGGGCATACGCAGTTCCTCAACCGAGTGGGAGTCGCAGCGGCTGTCACACAAGCATCACCAAAACTTCACAGGGGTGACACCGCCGCTACCTAGCCTGAGCTTGCCCAACAAGATCGACCGGCTGCAAGACAATAAGCCGGCCAACGGAGATGACGGCATGACCCAGATGGCAATCACCCGCGACCGCACCACCCCAGCACGTCGCTTGCAGGCCGAGCGTCTAGTCGGCCCCGCTGCCCTGCGTGAAGCCCAGGCCCTGCGCTTTCGCGTATTCAGCGCCGAGTTCGATGCCAAGCTCAAGGGTGCCGAACTCGGTCTGGATATGGATGACTACGACATTCACTGCCAGCACATCGGCGTGCGTGACCTGAACAGCGGCCTGCTGGTAGCCACCACCCGTCTGCTCGATCATCAGGCCGCCGCCGGCTTGGGCCGGTTCTACAGTGAAGAGGAGTTCAGCCTGCACGGCCTGCCGCACCTGCAAGGCCCGGTGCTGGAAATCGGCCGCACCTGCGTCGATAGCGCCTACCGCAACGGCGCCACCATCGCCGTGCTCTGGGGCGAACTGGCCGAAGTCCTCAACCAGGGCGATTACCGCTACCTGATGGGCTGCGCCAGCATCTCCATGCAGGACGGCGGCATCCAGGCCCAGGCGATCATGCAGCGCCTGCGCGAACGCTACCTGTGCACCGAACACCTGCGGGCCGAGCCGAAGACCCCGCTGCCGGCCCTGGAGGTGCCGAGCAACGTCATCGCCGAGATGCCACCCCTGCTCAAGGCCTACATGCGCCTGGGTGCAAAAATATGCGGCGAACCGTGCTGGGATCCCGATTTTCAGGTGGCCGACGTGTTCATCCTGCTCAAGCGCGACGAACTCTGTCCACGCTACGCCCGCCACTTCAAGGCGGCAGTCTGAACCAGCATGACTTGCAGGAGCGCCCGGGTCTGTGTAGACAGGGCTGGGCGATGTCGTCCGCCCTGTCTGGAGTACCCGATGAACAAGCTGCGCCTGTACCTGCGAATGCTGCGCCTGCTCGCCATCATCGGCCTGGTCACCCCGCTGGCCGGGATGCTGAGTCTACTGGAGCGTTTGCTGGGGCATGAGCTGATGGGCCTGCGCCAGCGCATGAGCCGCTGGTTCTTTGCGCGCATGAGCAAGGCCCTGCCATTTCGCCTGAGCGTGCACGGCGAACTGCCGCAGGAACCGATGCTGTGGGTCAGTAACCACATCTCCTGGACCGATATCCCGCTGCTCGGCATGCTCGCGCCGCTGTCGTTCCTGTCCAAGGCCGAGGTGCGCTCCTGGCCGCTGGCCGGCTGGCTGGCACACCAGGCCGGCACCCTGTTCATCCGCCGCGGCGCGGGCGACAGCAATTTGCTCAACCAACAACTCGGCCACCACCTGGGACAAGGCCGACCGTTGCTGATCTTCCCGGAAGGCACCACCACCGACGGCCTGGCCCTGCGTACCTTCCACGGCCGCCTGCTGAGCAGCGCCATCGATACCGGGGTGGCGCTGCAACCGGTCGCCATCCGCTACCTGCGCGACGGCCAGCCCTGCATGACCACGCCCTTTATCGGTGACGACGACATGCTCTCGCACCTGTTGCGCCTGCTCGCCAGTGACCCGATCGACGTGCAGATTCGTCTGCTGCAACCGATTGCCAGCGCCACGCTGAATCGCAACCAACTGGCACGCCGTGCCCACGCCGCCGTGGCCAGCGCCCTGGCGGCGGACAGCGAGGCGCCAGCTCAGGCCGCATGAATAACGCCCTGCGACCGACTACGGGTCTGTTCGCCAGTTGTTGCGTTTGCTCATTGAGCAAGGTCGCGTGGGCGACGAAGTCCTCGGCCGCGTCGTCGACTACTTGGCTCAAGGCCCAGCCGCCGCCCCTGTTTTCCTAGCCACTCGATGGCACGCTGCACGGCCTGTGCCGAAGGCGGGGAAAGGGCGGTTGCCACCAGAAGCTTGATCATCTCGCTGACTTCACCAACCCATGCTGGTGCGGTTATTCAACCGCGAGCAGGCCCTATGGTTTTGATCCAGATCAGACCACGTTCGGCGAATAAGACTACTGTGCCTCCACACGTATGGAGATGCCCGAATGGACACACCGCCACCTGTCCACGCCGAAACGGCCTGGCACACCCTCGACGCGCAGCAGGCCCTGGATGCCCTGCACAGTAGCCAAAGCGGCCTCGCCGAGGGTGAGGCGGCGCAACGCTTGCAACGCTACGGGGCCAATCGCCTGCCACCGCCCAAACGGCGCAGCGCGCTGCTACGTCTGTTGCTGCAATTCCACAACCTGTTGCTGTACATGATGATCGCGGCGTCTGCGGTCACCGCCCTGCTCGGCCACTGGATAGACACCGCGGTGATTCTCTCAGTGGTTTTGATCAATGCGCTGATCGGCTTCATCCAGGAGGGCAAGGCGGAGCACGCCCTGGATGCCATTCGCGACATGCTGTCGCTGCATGCCATGGTCGTGCGCGCTGGCGAACGCCGGGAAATACCTGCCGAACAACTGGTGCTGGGGGATATCGTCAGCCTGGTTTCCGGGGACAAGGTACCGGCCGACCTGCGCCTGCTCAGGGTAAAAAACTTCAACGTCGAGGAAGCCGCGCTGACCGGCGAGTCGGTGCCAGTGGAGAAATCCATCGACCCCAACAAAGCCGACGCGGTGCTCGGCGACCGCCGCTGCATGGCCTACTCGGGCACCCTGGTGAGCAGCGGCCAGGCCCTCGGCCTGGTGGTTGCCACCGCCAGCGCCACCGAACTGGGGCGCATCGGCAGCATGCTGCAACAGGTGCAGACGGTATCCACGCCACTACTGCGGCAGATCGACGGTTTCAGCCGCTGGTTGACCGTGGCCCTACTGGTCTTCGCCATCGGCACCTTCGCCCTCGGCACGCTGTGGCGCGGCCAGGATCCGGCCGAGATGTTCATGATGGTAGTGGCGCTGACCGTCGCCGCGATTCCAGAAGGGCTGCCGGCGATCATGACGGTTATTCTCGCCCTCGGTGTGCAACGCATGGCCCGCCACAATGCCATCGTACGGCGCCTGCCGGCGGTGGAAACCCTTGGTTCGGTCACAGTAATCTGCTCAGACAAGACCGGCACCCTGACCCGCAACGAGATGACCGTGCAGCGCCTGGTCAGCGCCCAGCGGATCGTCGATGTGAGCGGTGTCGGCTACGCCCCCGAGGGCGGATTTCATCTCGCTGGCCAGCCCCTGGCAACCGATCAGGCCCTGCTCGACATCGGCCGCGCAGCCCTGTTATGCAACGATGCTCGCCTTGAGGAAGACGCCGCCGGCAACTGGGTGCTGCATGGCGACCCCACCGAGGGCGCGCTCGCCACCCTGGCCTTGAAATGCGGCCTGGACCCTCTGACCCTGCAGGCAGAACTGCCACGTAGCGACGCCATTCCCTTCGAGTCGGAACACCGCTTCATGGCCACCCTGCACCATGACCACAGTGGCCATGGCGTGATCTACCTGAAAGGCGCGCCCGAGCGGCTGCTGGAAATATGCAGTAAACAGCGCACTGGCGACGGCGACCAGCCGCTCGACCCGGATTTCTGGCGTCGCCAGGCCACTGACCTGGCCGCCCACGGCCTGCGCCTGCTGGCCATTGCCAGCCGCCCGGCCGACGCCGAGCAACGCAACCTGAGTTTTGCCGATGTCGAGCAAGGCTTCACCCTGCTGGCCCTGTTCGGCATTATCGACCCGCCGCGCGCAGAGGCGATCGCCGCAGTGGCCGAGTGTCGGCGCGCCGGCATCTCGGTGAAGATGATCACCGGCGACCACGTCGAAACCGCCCGCGCCATCGGTGCGCAACTGGGCATCGGCATCGACCGCCCGGCCCTGACCGGCGCCGAAATCGAGCTGCTCGACGAGCGCAGCCTGCGCGAACTACTGCCCAGCATCGAGGTGTTCGCCCGCGCCAGCCCGGAACACAAGCTGCGCTTGGTGCAGGCCATGCAAGCCAACGGCGAAGTGGTGGCAATGACCGGTGACGGGGTCAATGATGCGCCAGCACTGAAGCGCGCGGATGTCGGCGTGGCCATGGGCCACAAGGGCACCGAGGCGGCCAAGGAAGCCGCGGCAGTAGTACTCACCGACGACAACTTCGCCACTATCGCCAATGCCGTGCGCGAAGGCCGCTCGATCTACGACAACCTGAAGAAATTCATCCTGTTCGTCCTGCCGACCAACGGCGGCGAAGCCTTGATCGTGATCGCCGCGATCCTGTTCCAGTTGACCCTGCCACTGACCCCGGCCCAGGTGCTGTGGATCAACATGGTCACCTCCATCACCCTGGCCCTGGCACTGGCCTTCGAACCGTCCGAACAGGGACTGATGACGCGCCCGCCGCGCCCCCCAGGCGAACCGCTGCTCTCGGGCTTTTTCGTCTGGCGCGTGCTGATGGTGTCACTACTGATGATGGCCGGCGCCCTCGGTTTATTTCTCTGGGAACTGCAGCACGGGAACAGCCTGGAAGGTGCCCGGACCATGGCGGTGAACACCGTGGTGATGTGCGAGATGTTCTACCTGCTGAACAGCCGGCATATCTTCGACTCGGTGCTCAATCGTCAGGGGTTGCTGGGCAATCCCAAGGTGTTGTTGGCCATCGCCGTGTGTCTGCTGCTGCAACTGCTGTTCACCTATGCAGCGCCCCTGCAGCGAGTATTCGGCTCCATCGGCCTGACTGCCGCTGAATGGTTGCGGGTGCTGCTGGCCGGTTTGCTGCTGTTCAGCGTGGCGGAGCTGGAGAAAGCCGTGATCCGCCGTTTTCGCTTGCATCCCCAGGCGTTGAAGCGCCAGTAGGCTGATGGGGGCGCTTAACGGGAGCGCCTGGGCGACGTTCCGCTGCAGCTGCGAATTTTGCGATGCACAGCAAAAGCTTCGCGGCTGCAGCCGCTCCTAACTCGGCGGCAGGCTATCTGCCTGCCGCCGTCAACTGTGTACCCACGAACTCGAGCAACTCGGGGTAGAAGGCGCGAAAGTCCGCACTCAGCGGCACATACAGACGCTCCAGCTCGAGCAGGCTGCCATCCAGCACACCGGGCCGTGACAGCCGCCGGCCCATACCGGCAATCACCTGCTCCAGCACGGCGAAATCGCGGTAGCTGCCGAGCCAGTCCTGGGCCGCCATGCGCGGCGCAATCAGGGCCAGGCGCTCGGGCAAAATCGGCTCGTCGGCCAAGATCTGATACACCCGCCCGGTGAATTGCGCCAGCGGCTCGTCGGCGTAATCCGGCCAATTCAGCGCCAAGCAGTGGTCGAAGAACAGGTCCAGGAGGATTCCGGCATAGCGTCGCCGCTCGGCGGGAAAGCGCGCCCGGGCCTGGGCCAGCAGCGCATGGCTGTCGGTAAAGGCATCGATGCGCCGGTGCAGGACGATCGCGGCTTCGATATCCGCGGGCCACTGCCCGGCCAGCCGGCCTTTGACGAAATCGCCATACAGGCTGCCAAGCAGTTGCGCCGGCGCGTCGCCGCCAAGATGCAGATGAGCGAGGTAGTTCATAGCTCAGAGCTTACACATCAGTGCGGGCAATGAGCACTATCGGCGTAAACGATCTGTGTATCGCCGCGCACCGATATACAGTTCGTCCCATCGCGATTTGGCGCTACAGCAACCCTGGAAACTGCACACATGCCCATCGACATCGATGACGTGATCAAAGCCCTGGCCCACCCGGTGCGCCGCGACATCCTGCACTGGCTGAAGGACCCACAGGCGTACTTCGCCGACCAGGACCACCCGCTGGAGAACGGCGTGTGTGCCGGCAAGATCGACCAACGCACCGGATTGTCGCAATCGACGGTATCGGTCCATCTGGCGACCCTGCAACGGGCCGGCCTGGTGACCAGCAAGAAGGTTGGCCAGTGGCACTTCTTCAAACGCAACGAAGAAACCATTCAGGCGTTTCTGCGCCATCTCAGCCAAGAGCTCTAACCACTCCTACATTTCTGCTCCCCACGACCGAGGAATACTCAATGCCTACGCTTTTCGACCCGATCAAGATCGGCGAGCTGGAGCTCGCCAACCGCATCATCATGGCGCCGCTGACCCGCACTCGCGCCGACGCAGGGCGCGTGCCCAACGCGCTGATGGCCGAGTACTACGTGCAGCGCGCCTCCGCCGGTCTGATCATCAGCGAGGCCACCGCGGTCACGCCGATGGGCGTTGGCTACCCGGACACCCCCGGCATCTGGTCCGATGCGCAGGTACGCGGCTGGAGCAATATCACCAAGGCAGTGCATGCCAATGGCGGCAAGATCGTCCTGCAGCTGTGGCATGTCGGGCGCATCTCCCACCCCAGTTACCTGAATGGCGCCGCCCCGGTTGCGCCCAGCGCCATCGCACCGGCCGGCCATGTCAGCCTGGTGCGTCCAATCACTGAATACGTCACCCCGCGCGCCCTGGAGACCGAGGAAATCGCCGATATCGTCGAGGCTTATCGCCAGGGTGCGGAGAACGCCAAGGCCGCCGGGTTTGACGGTGTGGAAATCCACGGCGCCAACGGCTACCTGCTCGACCAGTTCCTCCAGGACAGCACCAACCAGCGCAGCGACCGCTACGGCGGCTCCCTGGAAAACCGCGCGCGACTGATGCTGGAAGTCACCGATGCGGTGATTTCGGTGTGGGGCGCCGGCCGGGTCGGCATGCACCTGGCGCCGCGCGCAGACAGCCACGACATGGGCGACAGCCAGCGCGCCGAAACCTTCACCTACATTGCCCGCGAACTGGGCAAGCGCGGCATCGCCTTTATCTGTGCCCGCGAGAAGGAAGCCGATGACAGCCTGGCTTCGAGTCTCAAGCAAGCCTTCGGGGGCGTGTTCATCGCCAACGAGCGCTTCACCAAGGCGCAGGCCAACGCCTGGCTGGAAAGCGGCAAGGCCGATGCCGTGGCCTTCGGCATTCCCTTTATCGCCAACCCGGACCTGCCCGCCCGCCTCGCCGAGGACGCCGAATTAAATGAACCGCAGCCGGCAACCTTTTATGGTTCCGGGCCGGTTGGCTATATCGATTACCCACGGTTGTAACGATGTCGGGCGCGTGATGCCTGACCCACTGAATGAAAAAAGGAGCCCGAGGGCTCCTTTTTTTATTGCCGCGGGTTCTTCAGTGCAGGATCTGGCTGAGGAACAACTTGGTACGCTCGTTCTGCGGGCTGTTGAAGAAAGTTTCGGGGTCGGCCTCTTCGACAACCTCGCCCTTGTCGAGGAACAGCACGCGGTTCGCTACGGTGCGGGCAAAGCCCATCTCGTGGGTTACGCAGAGCATGGTCATGCCGTCTTCGGCCAGACCGACCATGGTGTCCAGAACCTCCTTGACCATTTCCGGGTCGAGTGCCGAGGTCGGCTCATCGAACAACATGATTTTCGGCTTCATGCACAGCGCACGAGCGATGGCTACCCGCTGCTGCTGACCACCGGAGAGTTGCCCCGGAAATTTATTGGCCTGCTCGGGAATCCGCACACGCTCGAGGAAGTGCATGGCAACCTCTTCGGCCTGACGTTTGGACATCTTGCGCACCCACATCGGCGCCAACGTGCAGTTCTGCAGCACGGTGAGGTGCGGGAACAGGTTGAAGTGCTGGAACACCATGCCCACTTCGCGCCGAACCATCTCGATGTGCTTGAGGTCATGGGTCAGTTCGGTGCCATCGACCACGATACGCCCTTGCTGGTGCTCTTCCAGGCGATTGATACAGCGAATGGCCGTCGACTTGCCGGAGCCGGATGGACCGCAGAGGACGATACGTTCACCCGGTTTGACACTCAGATTGATGTCCTTGAGCACATGGAACTCGCCGTACCACTTGTGCACGCCTTCCATCAGGATCATCGCTTCAGCGCTGGTTTGTTTGTTTGCTACAGACATTGAAAGGGCTCCTAACGCTTATGGCCAGTCTCGAGCTTGCGCTCCAGGTGCATGGAGTAACGGGACATACCAAAACAGAAAATCCAGAAAACCAGGGCGGCGAACACATAGCCTTCTGTGGCCATACCCAGCCAGACCGGGTCGGTGGTGGCTTGTTTGATACTGTTGAGCAGGTCGAACAGGCCGATGATGATCACCAGGCTGGTGTCCTTGAACAAGGCGATAAAGGTGTTGACGATACCTGGAATCACCAGTTTCAACGCCTGCGGCAGAATCACCAGGCCCATCATCCGCCAGTAGCCCAGGCCCATGGCCGCAGCCGCCTCGTACTGGCCTTTGGGGATGGCTTGCAAGCCGCCACGCACCACTTCGGCTACATAAGCCGACTGGAACAGGATCACCCCGATCAGTGCCCGCATCAGCTTGTCGAAGTTCATCCCTTCCGGGAGAAACAGCGGCAGCATCACCGAAGACATGAACAACACGGTGATCAACGGCACACCACGCCAGAACTCGATGAAGGTCACGCAGATCACCCGGATCGCCGGCATATCCGAACGCCGGCCAAGCGCCAGCAGGATGCCCAGCGGCAAGGCGCCAGCGATGCCGACAGAGGCAATCACCAGCGTCAGCATCAGGCCACCCCAACGGGTGGTAGATACCGTGCTCAGACCGAAGTAACCACCATGCAGCAGCCAGTAGGCCAGCAATGGGTACAGCACCAGGAAAGCCAAGCCGTACAGCGCCTTGCGTGGCATTTGCGGGATGAACAGAGGCGACGCACCAATCACCGCCATCCATAGCGTCAGGTCGACACGCCAGCGCAACTCGGTCGGATAGAAGCCATACATGAACTGGCCGAACCGCTGCTGAATGAACACCCAGCAGGCACCTTCACCGGTGCAATCTGAACGGGTGGTGCCGACCCAGTTGGCATCGATTAAAGCCCACTGGATCATCGGCGGAATAATCAACCAGACCAGGTAAGCGGAAAACAGGGTTAACAGGGTATTGAACCAGCTGGAGAACAGGTTGGCGCGCAGCCAACCGAGCACACCAACGCTGAGCAGCGGTGGTGGTAGATCGGGTTTGAACGTATGGGTTTGCATGGGCTGCTCCTTACCGCTCGATCAGCGCAATGCGCTTGTTGTACCAGTTCATCAGCATGGAAATGCTGATACTGATGGCCAGGTAGACGCTCATGGTGATGGCGACCACCTCGATGGCCTGGCCAGTCTGATTGAGCACTGTGCCGGCGAACAACGAGACCATGTCCGGATAGCCGATACCGGCCGCCAGCGAAGAGTTCTTCGCCAGGTTGAGGTATTGGCTGGTCAATGGCGGAATGATTACTCGCAGTGCTTGCGGGATGATCACCAGACGCAGGGTCTTGCCGGCGGGCAAGCCTAGGGAGCGAGCGGCTTCGGTCTGACCATGGCTGACCGAAAGAATCCCGGCACGCACGGTCTCGGCGATAAAGGCCGCGGTATAGATAGTCAGTGCCAGGGTCAGCGCCATCAGCTCGGGGATCATCACCCAGCCACCGCGGAAGTTGAAACCGCTCAGCTCCGGCGTAGTCCATTGCAGCGGATTACCCGTCAGCAGCACGGCCAGCGCGGGCAGCCCAAGCAGTAAAGGCACAGCCCCCAGCGACACGGGAAAGTACTTACCGGTCGCCTCGAACCGCGCCTTCGACCAACGCGACAACAGCACGATACCGATGACCGCCACCACTACGGCGCCGAAAAAGGGCATGAAGCTGTCGGTGGCGCTGGGTGACGGCATGTACAGGCCGCGGCTATTGAGGAAGAACGTCTGGCCAATATCCAGGCTCTGCCTCGGCCCGGGAAGCGAGAGCATCACCGCGAAGTACCAGAAGAAGATTTGCAGCAATGGTGGAATATTGCGGAACGTCTCGATATAGACGGTGGCCAGTTTGCTCATCAACCAGTTGGGCGACAACCGCGCCACGCCGATAATGAAGCCAAGAATAGTCGCACCGATGATACCGATCACCGACACCAGCAGGGTATTGAGCAGACCGACGAAGAAAACCCGTCCGTAGGTATCGCTCTCGCTGTAATCGATCAGGTGCTGGGCAATGCCGAAGCCGGCACTGTTATCGAGAAAGGCGAAACCGGAGGTGATCCCGCGTTTCTCCAGGTTGGTCTGGGTGTTGTCGAACAGATACCAGCCGAGCGCCACGACGACGATAACGGCAAGAATTTGGAATAGCCAGGCACGCAACTTGGGGTCGGTCCAAACCGAACCACTTGGGCGCGAGGCATGTTCAGGAGTTTGCATAGAAGCCCTCTAGGAACCCCCATGCCCATGTGGGCGGGCATGGGGTTCACGTCATCTAGAACATGCCGAAACCCCAGGACAGGGTTCCGGCAAAGACGATCAGCGCACCGGCGGTGCGTATTGCAGACCACCTTTGTTCCACAGGGCGTTAAGGCCGCGTTCGATCTTCAGATCACTGCCGGCGCCGACGTTGCGGTCGAAGCTCTCGCCGTAGTTGCCCACTTGCTTGACGATCTGTACCGCCCAGTCTTTCGGCAGTTTCAGGTCCTTGCCGAACTCACCCTCGCCACCCAGCAGTCGGGCGACATCCGGGTTCTTGGTGGATTTAGCCAGATCTTCGACGTTAGCCGAGGTGAGACCCAGCTCTTCGGCGTTGACCATGGCGAACAGGCTCCAACGCACGATGTTGAACCACTCGTCATCACCCTGACGCACAACCGGGCCCAGCGGCTCTTTCGAGATCACTTCCGGCAGTACCACATATTCCAGCGGCGCAGACAGCTTGATGCGCTGAGCATAGAGCTGCGACTGGTCGGAAGTCAGCACGTCGCAACGGCCGGCTTCCAGCGAGGTAGCGCTCTCGTCGGAGGTATCGTAAGTGATTGGGGTGTACTTCAGGCCGTTCGAGCGGAAGTAGTCGGACAGGTTCAGCTCGGTGGTGGTACCGGCCTGGATGCACACGGTAGCGCCGTCGAGTTCCTTGGCGCTGGTAACGCCGAGCTTCTTGTTAACCAGGAAGCCCTGACCGTCGTAATAATTGACGCCGGCAAAGTTCAAGCCCAGACCGGAGTCGCGCGAGCTGGTCCAGGTGGTGTTACGCGACAGCACATCGATTTCGCCGGATTGCAGCGCGGTGAAGCGCTCCTTGGCAGTCAACGGGCTGAATTTGACCTTGGTCGCATCACCAAACAGGGCAGCTGCCACTGCGCGGCATACATCGACGTCGAGGCCGAAATAATTGCCTTTTTCATCGGCATAGGAGAAGCCAGGCAGACCATCGCTGATACCGCACTGAACAAAACCTTTCTTCTGTACCGCGTCCAGGGTGGCGCCAGCATGCACGAAGCCGCTGATGCCTAGAACGGTTGCGGTAGTCAGAATAGCCAGGGTGGATTTCACCATCTTCATTAAAACCTCCAGTTGCTTTTGTTGTGTTTGGAGTCTCGGCCCTACATCCGTACCCTTATGGGGCACGTCGATCGTGTCGGCAGCAACGCGATCAACCGGGGATCAGACCTCAGCGAGAGTCTAGTAGCCGATTGTTTCATCGGCCATAAAAAACGCTCGCTCGCCCATTGGTCAAATGGGCTAGAGACGGAGAGCGATTCGCTTATCGTCAAACATGCAGCGTTTGACGAGTCTTGTGGAAACCCCCATCAAATGGCTTCCCGTCTGTTCCGTACCCGGTTTAGTAGCAGTGTTACCGTCCCGGGCGACAGCATCAGTCCCGGTTAGTTATAGCAAAGCCCGTACCAAAACTTCGCTCTTAGTACGATACGGACAGGTCAAGAGCAAAACTTGTAACCTTGCGACATCTTATTCACAGAATAGCCACTCACTGAAATTTCAGGTGCACTAAAAGATGCGCACTGCACCACTCTGGAGCTACCCATGAGCGACCCGTTGATTCTTCAGCCCACACTCGCCGCCGACGCCTGCGTCATTTGGTTGCACGGCCTGGGGGCTGATCGCTATGACTTTCTGCCCGTGGCCGAGGCCCTGCAAGAACAACTGCGCAGTACGCGCTTTGTCATGCCGCAGGCACCAACCCAGCCGGTGACCATCAATGGTGGCATGGCCATGCCCAGTTGGTACGACATCCTGGCCATGAGCCCGGCACGGGCAATCAACCGCGACCAACTGGAAGCCTCGGCCCAGCAGGTGATCACGTTGATCGAAGCACAGCGCGACAGCGGTATCGACCCTGCGCGGATATTTCTCGTCGGCTTCTCCCAGGGCGGCGCCGTGGTGCTGCATACAGCCTTCCTGCGCTGGCAATGGCCGCTCGGCGGGGTCATCGCACTGTCTACCTATGCGCCAACCTTCAGTGACGAAATGCAACTGGCGGACACACAAAAACAACTGCCGGTACTCTGCTTGCATGGCCGATTCGACGATGTTGTGCAGCCCGCCATGGGCCGCACGGCTCACGACCAACTGACCGCCTGTGGCGTCGCCGTGCAGTGGCGCGATTATCCGATGGCCCATGAGGTGCTGCCGGAAGAGATCCGCGACATCGCCGACTGGCTCGCGCAGCGGCTCAGCACGCCAATGCCACGAGCCGAGAACAATCAATGACCAACCAACCCATCATTCGCGGTTTAGCCGATATCGAGCAGATCGAAGCCACCCCACTGGCCGAACGCAATCTGCCGCCCAGCACCTACGAGCTGATCCAGCGCACGGCCCAGGCGCAACCGCAGGCACCGGCACTGTCCTTTATCCTCCAGGGCACAGCCGACGAGCCGGCCTATCGGCTTAATTACCAGGAACTGCTGGGCAAGATCACCCAAACCGCCAACGCCTTTCACCGTCTCGGCCTGCGTCCGGGCAAGGCGGTGTCGTTCCTGCTGCCCAACCTGCCGCAAACCCACTTCACCATCTGGGGCGGCGAAGCGGCCGGCATCGTCAACGCGATCAATCCGCTGCTCGACCCCGAGCATATTGCCGAGCTGATCCAGGCCTCCGACTCCGAGTTTCTGGTGACCCTGGCGCCCTTCCCCGGCACCGACCTGTGGGCCAAGGTCGAGTCGCTGCGTGGCCAGCTCCCCGGCCTCAAGGCAGTGATCTGCGTGGACATGGCCAACCTGCTGCCCGAGCCGCAGCGCAGTGCGCTCAAGGCGCAACGCGGACCGCTGCCGGACGGCGTGCTCGACTTCGACGAACTGATCGGCGCCTGCCCGGCCGAGCAACTGGAGAGCGGCCGCCAGTTCCACCCCGATGACATCGCCAGTTATTTCCACACCGGCGGCACCACCGGCACGCCCAAGCTGGCCCCGCATAGCCACGCCAACGAAGTGGCCATGGCCTACAGCATGAATCTGGTGACCCGCTTCGCGCCAGGCGACGTGACCCTCTGCGGCCTGCCACTGTTCCACGTCAATGGCGTCATCGTCACCGGCCTGACAGCCTTCGGCGGTGGTGCCGAAGTCCTGCTGGCCACCCCGCAGGGCTATCGCAACAGCGCACTGATCGAGAATTTCTGGAGCATCATCGAGCGCCACAAGGTCAGCTTCTTCAGCGGCGTGCCGACCATCTATGCCGGCCTGCTGCAAGTGCCCAGCGAGGGCCACGACCTCAGTTCGCTGAAATATGCCCTGTGCGGCGCCGCGCCCATGCCAGTGGAGCTGATCCGCCAGTTCGAGGCCAAGACCGGCCTGACCCTGATTGAAGGTTATGGCCTCACCGAAGGCACGTGCGGCACCTGCGCCAATCCGCCAGCTGGCGAGCGCCGCCCCGGCTCGATCGGTCTGCGCATGCCCTACTGCGAGGTGAGCATCAAGCTGCTCGACGAACAGGGCCGCTATCTGCGCGATGCCGCAGCAAATGAAATCGGCAACCTGTGCATCCGTGGCGCCACCGTGTTCAAGGGCTACCTGCAAGCCAGCAAGAACGTCGGCATCTGGGTCGATGGCAACTGGTTCAACAGCGGCGACTTGGGACGCATCGACGCCGACGGCTACATCTGGCTGACCGGGCGCAGCAAGGACCTGATCATCCGCGGCGGTCACAACATCGACCCGCAGATGATCGAGGAGGCCCTGCACAGCCACCCTGCCGTGGCCTTGGCCGCCGCAGTCGGCAAGCCCGACGAGAAGGCCGGCGAACTGCCAGTGGTCTATGTCCAGCTCAAGCCCGGCAGCCAGGCCAGCGAAGCGGAACTGCTGGCCCATGCCGCCGCGCATATCCCCGAACGCGCCGCCGTGCCCAAGGACGCCTGGATCATCGACGCCATCCCGGTCACCGCGGTTGGCAAGACCTTCAAACCGACCCTGCGCTTCGATGCCATTCGGCGTGTCTATCAGGCGGCAATGGCCGAACTGGATAGCGCTATCCGCGTCGAGGTACTCAGCGACGAGCACCTCGGCCAGCTCGCCCATATCCATCTACCGTGCCGCGACAGCCAACTGGAGCAGACTGTGAACACGCGCCTGGCAGGGTTCGCGGTGCCCATCCAACTGCACTGCAGCGACTGATTAACCCCATGAGCGCCAGGGTAATCCGGAGCGAGCCTCCCGGATTGCGCCTGGGCGAACCAGGCTAAAAAGCTGCTTTGCAGGAAGCCCGCCAACTGCGACTGTTCAAAAATGTCGCAACCAGCAGCGTCAACCAGGTGCTCAAGGCATTTCGCGCCTGCGACCTGGAGCATGACGTCACGGTGTCCATAGGCCTGGCACCAATGGACCCGAAAGCCAGCCTGCAGAGCCTGATTGCCCGGGGCGACAGCACGCTCTACAGAGCCAAGCAACAAGGCCGCAACTGCCTCTGCTAGAGTCGTTGCCTGACGACAGCCGGATATCGCCACACATGCGCACACGCACGTTACTGCTTGCCCTGCCGCTGCTTGCGCTGATCGGCGCGGGGATTTTCTTCAGCTTGCCCAACCTGCTCGACCGGCGCATGAACAGCGTCGAGGCGCCCGCGCCCTATCCCGCCAGCGCAACCGCCCTACAGGTGCATGACAAGCTGTTTATCGCCGATCTGCATGACGATGTGCTGCTCTGGCAGCGTGACCTGCTTGAACGCCATAGCTACGGCCACTCGGACCTGCCGCGCATGCTCGAAGCGCAGGTCGGCTTGCAGGTGTTTTCCACCGTAACCAAGACCCCGCGCGGCATGAACACCCAGCGCAATGGCGCCGACAGCGACAACATCACCCTGCTGGCGATGGCCCAGCGCTGGCCGCGCGCGACCTGGGACAGCCTGCTGCAACGCGCCCTGTATCAAGCCGAAAAGCTGCGCCTGGCTGCCGCCAACAGCGACGGCAGGCTAGTACTGATCAGAACACGGGGCGATTTGGCCGCCTTTCTCCAGGCCTGGCAGCAAGATCCACAGCGCGTTGCGGCCCTGCTCTCGACCGAGGGCCTGCACCCACTCGAAGGCCAGCTGAGTAACCTGGACCGCCTGTATGACGCCGGTTTTCGCATCACCGGCCTGACCCACTTCTTCGACAACGAAGTCGGAGGCTCGGCCCACGGCCTGACGAAGGGCGGCCTTACCCCGTTCGGTCGTCAGGTGATCAAACGCCTGCAAGAAAAATCCATGCTGATCGACCTGGCCCATGCCTCGCGGCCGCTGATCGACGACGTGCTGGCCATGGCCACGCGCCCGCTGCTGGTCACCCATACCGGCGTCGAAGGTACCTGTCCGGGCCCGCGCAACCTTAGCGACAAGCACCTGCAAGGCATCGCCGCCACCGGCGGAGTGATCGGCATCGGTTACTGGGATACGGCCGTGTGCGCCACCTCGGTCGCGGCCATCGTCAAGGCCATTCGCTACACCGCCGACAAAGTCGGAGTCGACCACGTCGCCCTCGGCTCGGACTTCAACGGCACGGTCCACACCCCTTTCGATGTCACCGGCTTGGGCCAATTGACCGAGGCGCTGCTCGAGGCCGGCTTCAGCCGCAGCGAGATTGCCGCGATCATGGGTGGCAACGTTCAGCGCCTGCTACTCGCCAGCCTGCCGCGAGACTGAACACCCCGGATCCGGCGGCCGCGGACAAGGCCAGCCACGGCACTTCGCCGCGCCAGCTTCTTGCTTTACACTGGCAACCGTTCACTCCTTAACCAATTGATGAGATGACCGTGCTCAAAGCACTCAAGAAAATGTTCGGCAAAGCCGAGGGCGAGCAGCCCAGCCCAACCAGCACGTCTGCTTCGCCAACCACGCCGCGTAGCGGCGACACCAACCACGAGCAACCCAACCGCACGGCCAAGATGCACCACCCGGCCAGCGATAGCGGCAGCGCATCTGCGGTGCTGGTTAACCAAGAACAACCAGCCGTCAAGGCCGAAAAACCCCGGCGCCAGCGTGCAGCCAAGCCGGTGGACACCTGGAAATTGGAAGACTTCGCGGTCGAACCGGCCGAAGGCAAGACCCGCTTCCATGACTTCAAGCTCTCCCCCGAGCTGATGCATGCGATCCACGACCTGGGATTCCCCTACTGCACGCCGATCCAGGCTCAGGTGCTCGGCTTCACCCTCAGAGGCCAGGATGCTATTGGCCGCGCCCAGACCGGTACCGGCAAGACCGCCGCCTTCCTGGTCTCGATCATCACCCAGCTGCTGCAGACCCCGCCGCCGAAAGAACGCTACATGGGTGAACCGCGCGCACTGATCATCGCGCCGACCCGCGAACTGGTAGTGCAGATCGCCAAGGATGCCGCAGACCTGACCAAATACACCGGGCTCAATGTGATGAGCTTCGTCGGCGGCATGGACTTCGACAAACAGCTGAAGCTGCTCGAGTCGCGCCATTGCGACATTCTGGTGGCCACCCCGGGCCGTTTGCTCGACTTCAACCAGCGCGGCGAAGTGCACCTGGACATGGTCGAGGTGATGGTGCTCGATGAGGCCGACCGTATGCTCGACATGGGCTTTATCCCCCAGGTGCGGCAGATCATCCGCCAGACCCCGCCGAAGAACGAGCGCCAGACCCTGCTGTTCTCGGCGACCTTCACCGAAGACGTGATGAACCTGGCCAAGCAGTGGACCACTGAACCCGCCATCGTCGAGATCGAATCGGAAAACGTCGCCAGCGATACCGTCGAGCAGCATGTCTACATGGTCGCCTCCAGCGACAAGTACAAGCTGTTGTACAACCTGATCGCGCAGAACGACTGGATCCGGGTGATGGTCTTCGCCAATCGCAAGGACGAAGTGCGGCGCATCGAAGAACGCCTGACCCGTGATGGCATCAGCGCCGCGCAAATGTCTGGCGACGTGCCGCAGCACAAGCGGATCAAGACCCTCGAAGGCTTCCGCGAAGGCAAGATTCGGGTAATGGTCGCCACCGATGTAGCCGGCCGCGGGATTCACGTCGAGGCCATCAGCCACGTGATCAACTACACCTTGCCGGAAGTACCGGACGACTACGTGCACCGCATCGGTCGTACCGGTCGTGCTGGCGCCAGCGGCACCTCGATCAGCTTCGCCAGCGAAAACGACGCCTACGCCCTGCCACCGATCGAACAACTGCTGGGGCGCAAGATCAACTGCGAAATGCCACCGGAAGTGTTGCTCACGCCGGTACCGCACAAGCGCTAGGCGCAGCGCTGCAGGCAACATGAAAAAGGCGAAGCCAAGCGGCTTCGCCTTTTTTATTGGCGAGGTCCCCGTTATGCGCTGCTAGCGGCCCCGGTCAGTGGATAGGCCGGACCGGGACGTCGGTCGCTCAGGGGCGTCGCGACGAACAGTCCGCCGTTTACTGGAAGGCGAAGGACTGCTTTGCGGGTACGCATTAACCGCAAAATGGATCGCCAGCAAGCTACGGCTTGTGCCAGCGCTCGGCGGCGCTCCGATCGCTTTGCCGGCCCTCGACCCAGCAGGAGCCCTCGGCCGTGTCTTCCTTCTTCCAGAACGGCGCGCGGGTCTTCAGGTAGTCCATGACGAAGGCACACGCCTCGAACGCCGCCTCACGGTGGGCGCTGGTGGTGCCGACAAAGACTATCGGCTCGCCCGGTTCCAGGCGGCCAATGCGGTGAATGACCTGCAGGTTCAGCAGCGGCCAGCGCTGCCCGGCCTCGACCGCGATTTTGGCCAGGGATTTCTCGGTCATGCCGGGGAAGTGCTCGAGGAACATACCGCCGACTTCGCGGCCCTCGTTGAAATCGCGCACATAGCCGATGAAGCTGACCACCGCACCTACACCGACGTTCGCCGCATGCAGCGCGTTGACTTCAACCCCCGGATCGAAGGTCTCGATCTGCACTCGAATGGTCATAAAAAATTGTCCTCAAAGCGTAAACGGGGAAGACGTAGGCCGGGTTAATGATGCAGATCCGTAGCCAGAGCCATGGACACGGCCTGTCGCGGCTAAAGCCCCTCGCACAAATGTGTGGCCACTTGTGGGAGGGGCTTTAGCCGCGATGGCAGCGAACTCAGCCGCCGGTCACGGTGGGAAAGAAGGCCACTTCATCGCCCTCCTCCAGCGGCTCGTCGAGGCTGCACAGCTCCTGATTGCGCGCGCACATCAGGTTCTGCTCGGCCAACACCTGCCACACCCCACCACGAGCCAGCAGGTGCTGGCGCAGGTCATCAAGGGTGGCGAGTTCCAGGGTATGGCTCAGTTGCTCACCATCCAGGCCCAGCGCCTCGCGGTAACGGGCGAAATACTGCACATGAATCATTGCTCGTCCTCGGCCTTGTAGTGACCACTCTTGCCGCCCAGCTTCTCCAGCAGGCGCACGCTTTCGATGACCATGCCGCGATCCACCGCCTTGCACATATCGTAGATGGTCAGGGCGGCGACACTGGCGGCGGTCAGGGCTTCCATTTCCACCCCGGTCTGCCCGCTCAGCTTGCAGCGCGCGGTGATCTGCACGGCATCATCGCCATGGGCGAGCAATTCGACCTTGACGCTGCTCAACATCAGCGAATGACAGAGCGGGATCAGGTCAGCGGTCTTCTTGGCGGCCTGGATGCCGGCGATACGCGCCACGGCGAACACATCACCCTTGGGATGCGCGCCATCGACGATCATCTGCAGGGTCTGCGGGCGCATACGCACTAGGGCTTGAGCCACGGCCTCACGGACGGTCAGCGCTTTATCGCTGACATCGACCATAGTGGCGTGACCTTGGGAATCGAGATGGGTTAGCACAGGTTTACTCCAGGCAGGGATCGGCCGATTGTAAACCCAGCAGTCCAGATATGGCAGCAGCAAGCTGCAAGCCTTGCTGCTACGCGTTCAACTCGCAGCTTAGGGCTTGCAGCTTGCCGCTTACCGCCTCCTACATATGGGTTTCGGCAAATTCCGCCAGGATCGAGCGCGGCACCCCTTGCAGGGTGATGTGCACGCCGTGGGAGAAGTCCTTGAAGCGTTCGGTGAGGTAGGTCAGGCCCGAGCTGGGCGCCGACAGGTAGGGCGTATCGATCTGCGCCAGGTTACCCAGGCAGATCACCTTGGAGCCAGTGCCGGCACGGGTGATGATGGTCTTCATCTGATGCGGAGTGAGGTTCTGACACTCGTCGATCAGGATCAGACTCTGCTGGAAGCTGCGCCCACGGATGTAGTTAAGCGATTTGAACTGCAGCGGCACCTTCTGCAGGATGTAGTCGACGCTGCCGTGGGTGTTCTCGTCATCCATGTGCAGCGCTTCCAGGTTGTCGGTAATGGCGCCGAGCCAGGGCTCCATCTTCTCCGCCTCGGTGCCGGGCAGGAAGCCGATCTCCTGGTCCAGCCCCTGTACGCTGCGCGTGGCGATAATCCTCCGATAGCGCTTGCTGACCATGGTCTGCTCGATGGCCGCAGCCAGGGCCAGGATGGTCTTGCCCGAACCGGCGGCACCGGTCAGGTTGACCAGGTGGATGTCTGGGTCGAGCAAGGCGAACAGCGCCAGCGCCTGGTGAATATCTCGTGGGCGCAGACCCCAGGCCTCCTGATGCAGCAAAGGCTCCTGATGCAGATCGAGGATCAGTAATTCATCGGCCTCGATGCCCTTGATCCAGCCGACGAAGCCCTGCTCGTCGATGATGAACTCGTTGATATGGACTGCCGGCAGGTTATCGATCAGTTGCACCCGGTGCCAGGTTCGGCCGTGATCCTGACGGGTGTCGACCTTACTGACCCGGTCCCAGAACGAGCCACTGAGGTTGTGATAACCCTTGGGCAGCAGCGAGATATCGTCGACCAACTGGTCGGTGTGGTAGTCCTCCGAGTCGATACCGCAGGCGCGCGCCTTCAGGCGCATGTTGATGTCCTTGGTCACCAGCACCACGGACATGTCCGGGCGGCGAGCTTTCAGCTCGACCAGCTGGTTGATGATCTTGTTGTCGTTGAGATCCTCTGGCAGCCAGGTAATGGGCGAGGCACTTTTAGTCATGAGAATCGAGAGAAAACCACAGGGCCCGCTCTTCTCACGCTGGATCGCGACACCATGCTCCACTTCCTCGGGCGTGGCACTACCCAGGATCTTGTCGATCAAACGAATAGCCTGCCGGCACTCGGCGGCGACGCCTTGCTTGCCGGTTTTCAGCTTGTCCAACTCCTCCAGCACGGTCATCGGGATGGCGACGTGGTGCTCCTGAAAATTCAGCAGCGCATTGGGATCGTGGATCAACACATTGGTGTCGAGGGCGTAGAGGGTTGGAGCGGTGGGCTTGAAGCTTCCGTGGTCATCCATACTCGGTCACCTTCTTATAGGAGCCAAGCGACGGAATGCCTGAGCAGCGCTCCGCCGCGGGGACCACCGACCGCTCAGATGGGGACTGAGCTGATGCAAGCAAGGTGAAGGGTCGCCACCTGTCTGCAGGGTTCGGCGGTCTGTCTTTTAGATACTCCAAAAACCATGACAGGCGAATGTTTTTTTTATTTATTTCAGTTTATTCGTCGCCGCGACGAATAGCGCTTGGCGACCCGCAAAAGCGCCGCTAAAGTCAGGAGTTCTACCCGCACTCGCGGCGAAAAAAAATCCCGCATCAGTAGCGCCATCACCACTCGTTTTCAACACAACGATTGACTTCAATAGTCACGTGCACCAACTCGCCGATCCCCGCTAGTCGGGCCTTATAGCGATCCGCAGAGATATCGCCATGGGTCACCACGCTGATAATGCAGGCGTACTGCGCGCGGCCGACTCGCCACAGGTGCAAATCCGCCAGTTCGGTGTCCGCTTCCTGCGCCAGGGCGCTGCGCACACGCACCACCACGGGGCTGTCCATCTCCCGATCGAGCAACACCGTGGCGGTGTCGATCAACAAGCCCTTGGCCCATACCGCGATGATCAGCGCACCGATCACGCCCATCAGCGGATCGAGCCAGCTCCAGCCGAACAGCAGGCCACCGAGCAGGGCAATGATCGCCGCCACCGAGGTCAGCGCATCGGCCAGCACATGGATAAAAGCGGCATGCCGATTGAGGTCTTTTCCGGCAATCAGGGCCGAGTGATCGTGATCGGCATGAGCATGCCCGTGGCCATGCGCGTGCTCATGTTGGTCGCGCAGCAGCCAGGCCGACAGCAGGTTGACCAGTAGACCGACCACCGCCACCCACAGCGCCACGTCAAAGGCGATCACCTGCGGCTGCCACAGTCGCCACAACGACTCGAACGCCAGCATCGCCACCACCACCAGCAACAGCAGCGAACTGGCGAAACCAGCCAGCACCTCGATCTTCCAGGTGCCGAAGGCGAAGCGCGGATCATCGGCGTAACGCCGCGCCAACAAATAGGCCAGGGCCGTCAGGCCGATGGCGAGCATGTGCGACGCCATGTGCCAGCCATCGGCGAGCAGGGCCATGGAGTTGAAGGCATAACCGGCGGCGATTTCCACCAGCATGGTCACCCCGGTCAGCGCGGCCACCAGCCAGGCTTGGCGTTCGGTGCGGGTTTCCAGCGGTCGGTAATCGTGGGCGGGTTGCCAGCGCGAATGATTGCAGGCAGTCATGGTGGCTCCTTGAAGGATTCGACCTGGGCAAACTACAACCCCGTGGCGGCCCCCAGGTCAAGCGCAGCGGTATCCGGGTCGGGATGCCCACCCTCACTAAGCAATTTCATGGGTAGTCTGGCCGTCCTAAGCGTCTGGAAGCCTGGCGGGCTGCTAGAATCGCGGCCAAGACTTTCAGGAGCAGACTTTATGCTGATGGTTATTTCCCCGGCCAAGACCCTCGATTACCAGACGCCGCCGGTGACCCAGCGCTATACCCAGCCCGAGCATCTCGACCACGCCCAGGATCTGATCGCCCAACTGCGCGACTTTACGCCCCTGCAGATTGCCGAACTGATGCACCTGTCGGACAAGCTCGCCGGCCTGAATGCCTCACGCTTCGGCAGCTGGACGAAAAATTTCACCCCGGAAAATGCCAAGCAGGCACTGCTGGCGTTCAAGGGCGATGTCTACACCGGGCTGAACGCCGAAGACTTCAGCGAAGCCGACTTCGATTTCGCCCAGACCCACCTGCGCATGCTCTCTGGCCTCTACGGCGTGTTGCGGCCACTGGACCTGATGCAACCCTATCGCCTGGAGATGGGCACCAAGTTGGCCAATCCGCGCGGTAACAACCTCTACGACTTCTGGAGTGAGCGCATCAGTGGCTGGCTGAATGACGCGCTGGTCGCCCAGGGTGACAACGTACTGCTCAACCTGGCCTCCAACGAGTATTTCAGTGCGGTGAAACGCAAGGTGCTCAACGCGCGAATCATCGACACCGAGTTCAAGGACCTGAAAAACGGTCAGTACAAGATCATCAGCTTCTACGCCAAGAAGGCCCGCGGCCTGATGGCGCGCTATGTGATCAAAGAGCGCCTGAGCAATGCCGAGGATCTCAAGGACTTCGCCGCACAGGGTTACCGCTACTCGGCAGAGCACTCGAAAACCGACAAACTGGTGTTTCTGCGCGACCTCCCGCAAGACTGATCCCGCCTCCATGCCCCCGCTACGGGCCGCCGCACGGCCCGTTTGCACCCCACCCGCCGACAATCCAAATACCCGCACAATCAAACTGATTAATTAATTAACCCTGCGCATTGAACTTTCCGAACGCTTAATACACCGCGCAAGCATTGCCAATGCCGCCACTATAAATGGCTACCCATGGGCAATTACTTGCCGTTATTCAAATAATCCCCTCCATTTAAAAAAAAGACCAGCGGCAGGAACTATAGGGAAAAGCGCGCACTCCTATCAACGTAACATGCTACTTAATTAAACTTTTTCGCGAACCGACCTGCTGCTAATTGCCGGACAACAGTCCGCCAGGTTATTTCAATCAGATTAACGTTGTAGCGAAATCACAGGAGCACTTCCACCGTTCAAATGACCTACCGAGACCCAAGAGCCAGAGCCTCCTAGGCCAGCAGCTGCTTGGCTCGGTAGCAGAATAGGGCACGCTGCATACTAAACGCCCAGTTCCGGCCTCCTCTTGCGGAGGCCAAATATTTCTCATACCTAAATTAATTCAGTCGCCCCGTCGACATGAGTTAACCGAATGATTGTGGTCAATAAGCCACTATTAAATTGTGCAATAAATCGACGAGGTAATACGATGCGAATCAGTATCTTTGGTTTGGGTTATGTGGGTGCCGTGTGTGCCGGTTGTTTATCGGCCCGCGGCCATGACGTGGTCGGTGTAGACATCTCGGCAGCCAAGATCGACCTGATTAACAATGGCAAATCGCCCATAGTCGAACCCGGCCTGGAAGTATTACTGCAGCAGGGTCTGAACTCTGGCCACCTGCGCGGCACCACCGATGTTGCCGACGCGATTCGTGACACCGAGGTCTCGTTTATTTGCGTCGGTACGCCGAGCAAAAAGAACGGCGATCTGGAACTGGATTACATCGAAGGCGTGTGCCGCGAAATCGGCTTCGCCATGCGCAACAAGCCCGAACGGCATACCGTGGTAGTCCGCAGCACCGTGCTGCCGGGCACCGTGAAGAATGTGGTGATTCCGATCCTCGAAGACTGCTCGGGCAAGAAAGCCGGTGTCGATTTCGGCGTGGCGGTGAACCCCGAGTTCCTCCGCGAAAGCACCGCGATCCAGGACTACGATTTCCCGCCTATGACCGTGATCGGCGAACTGGATACCGCCGCCGGTGACCTGCTGGAAAGCATCTACAGCGAACTCGACGCGCCGGTGATCCGCAAGGACATCGATGTCGCCGAGATGATCAAGTACACCTGTAACGTCTGGCACGCCACCAAGGTGACCTTCGCCAACGAGATCGGCAACATTGCCAAGGCGGTAGGGGTCGACGGCCGCGAAGTGATGGACGTGATCTGCCAGGATCACAAGCTCAACCTCTCCAAGTACTACATGAAGCCCGGCTTCGCCTTCGGTGGCTCCTGCCTGCCGAAAGACGTGCGCGCCCTGTCCTACCGCGCCGGCTCGCTGGACGTCGAAGCGCCGCTGATTGGTTCGTTGATGCGCAGCAACGTGGTCCAGGTGCAGAACGCCTTCGACATCATCTCCAGCTACAACAAGCGCAAGGTCGCCCTGCTCGGCTTGAGCTTCAAGTCCGGCACCGATGACCTGCGCGAAAGCCCGCTGGTAGAGCTGGCCGAAATGCTCATCGGCAAGGGCTTCGAGCTGAGCATCTACGACAGCAACGTCGAATATGCCCGTGTCTATGGCGCCAACAAGGAGTACATCGAATCGAAGATTCCGCATGTCTCCTCACTGCTCAACAGTGACTTCGATGCGGTAGTCGACAACGCCGAGATCATTGTGCTCGGCAATGGCGATGTGCGCTTTGCTTCCCTGGCGCAACAGCCGCTCGATGGCAAGCACGTAGTCGACCTGGTCGGCTTCATGCCAACGGCCTCCCGTACGGGTGCCGAAGGTATCTGCTGGTAAACCAGCCTGTCAGCCAGTTGAGCCGAACCCTGGGCGCGCGAGCAGCACACTCGCCCCGGGTTCTTCCGGCGCTTCCGGCGCACACGATGGATATGCATATGCAAACAAGCACGCTAAAAACCGGTCTCCTAGAGGCCGCAGGTTGGCTGTTCTACCTATCACTGCTGATGTTGCTCGCGTTGGCGCTGCCCAGGAGCGTGTTCGACCCTGAGTCGCGCGACTATCTCCTGCTGATCGGCGCAGTGGGCATCTGGCGTTATTCCATGGGTGCGGTGCACTTTCTCCGCGGCATCCTGTTTCTCTATGTGGTTTACCCCTATTACCGCCGCAAGGTGCAAAAACTCGGCACGGACGCCGACCCTTCTCAGGTGTTCCTGCTGGTCACCAGCTTCCGCATCGACGCGTTGACCACCGCCCAGGTGTACCGCTCGGTGATTCGCGAGGCGATTGACTGCGGCTACCCGACGACGGTGGTGTGTTCCATCGTCGAGCTGTCCGATGAACTGCTGGTGAAGAACCTCTGGGCGCGGATGAACCCGCCAGAGCATGTCAAGCTGGACTTCGTGCGCATTCCCGGTACGGGCAAGCGTGATGGCCTGGCCTATGGTTTTCGCGCCATCTCCCGGCAAATTCCGGATGCGAACGCGGTGGTCGCGGTGATCGATGGCGACACCGTGCTGGGTGCAGGCGCGGTACGCAAGACCGTGCCCTGGTTCAAGTTGTTCCCGAATGTCGGCGGCCTGACCACCAACGAGTTCTGCGAGGTGCGCGGCGGCTACATCATGAGCGAGTGGCATCAGCTGCGCTTCGCCCAGCGCCACCTCAACATGTGCTCGATGGCGCTGTCCAAGCGCGTGCTGACCATGACCGGACGCATGTCGGTATTTCGCGCCGAAGTGGTGACCAACCCTACGTTCATCGCCGATGTCGAAAGCGATCACCTCGACCACTGGCGTCTTGGCCGTTTCCAGTTCCTTACCGGCGACGACAAGTCGAGCTGGTACAGCCTGATGAGCCTGGGCTACGACACCTTCTACGTGCCGGATGCGGCGATCAATACGGTCGAGCATCCGCCGGAGAAGAGCTTCATCAAGGCCAGTCGCAAGCTGATGTTCCGCTGGTATGGCAACAACCTGCGGCAGAACGCCCGCGCCCTGCGCCTGGGCACAGGCCGTCTGGGCTGGTTCACCAGCGTGGTGCTGTTCGATCAGCGCGTATCGATGTGGACCAGCCTGCTCGGCCTGAGCGTGGCGATTATCGCCAGCCTCAAGTACGGCGCCGGGTTCTTCCTTGCCTACCTGCTGTGGATCGGCCTGACCCGGCTGGTGCTGACTCTGTTGCTGAGCGTCAGCGGCCACCGCATCGGCCCGGCCTACCCAGTGATTCTCTTTTACAACCAGATCGTCGGCGCGATGGTGAAGATCTACGTGTTCTTCCGCCTCGACCAGCAGTCCTGGACCCGTCAGCCGACCAAGCTCGATCGCGGCCTGGTGAGTTTCCAGCGTTGGTTCAATACCTGGTCCTCGCGTTCCATGACTTTTGCTGCCGGCAGCGTGTTTATCGCTGCGCTTCTGATACTGGTGTGACCGGAACCCGACCGGAACCTTTTTCGAACAGGAAATTGCAACCATGAATACAGCTGTCAACGTCAATGTGGTCCATGAATCAGAAGCCCAGCGCCAGCACGCCCGGGTCAAGCTCCCGGCCGTGCTGCGCTACCTGACGAAAAACCGCGAACGCATCGAAGCCAACACCCTCGATATCTCCGCCGGTGGCTTCAGTTTCAGCGCCAACAATCAGTCGGCGCAGGTCGGCGACTTTCATAAAGGCCGCCTGCAGTTCAGGCTGGACAGCCTTGACCTGGGCATCGACATCGAGTTTCAGGTGCGTTCGGTTGATACCGAAAACGCCCGCGTCGGCTGCCAGTTCCACAACATCAAGCCACGCGAGCTGGCCACCCTGCGCTACCTGATCAGCTCCTTCCTCGGCGGCGAACTGGTCAGCACTGGCGACCTGCTGAGTACCTTGCAGCGGGAAAATTTCACCAAAGCGCGCAAGAACGGCGCGGGTAACTCCGGCATGGGCGCGCTCGGTCGGCTCAAGGCCGTGAGCTTCAGCCTGGCAATTTTCCTGGTCGGCCTGGCCGCCTTCGGATTTATTTTCAAGTCGGTCTACGGCATGTATTTCGTGACCCACGCCCAATCGGCCCTGGTCAACGTACAGAGTCTGCAAGTGACCATGCCGCGTGAAGGCACCGTAGAGAGTCTGTTCGGCCCGGACGGCATGGTCGAGAAAGGCGCGCCCATCGCGACCTTCTCCGCCAGCATGCTGGAGATGCTCAAGGGCCATCTGGATAATGAACAACTGTCTCCCGCCAATGTCGAAGACCTGTTCGGCAAGCAGATGAAGGGCACCCTGACCAGCCCGTGCAATTGCAAGGTGGCACGTCAGTTGGTGGCCGACGGCCAGTTTGCCACCAAAGGCGATGTGATCTTCGAGCTGGTGCCGCAAGACACCAAGGCCACAGTGCTGGCCAGCTTCCCCTATCGTGACTTCTCCCGCGCTCGCCCTGGCAGCCGTGCCAGCTTCTGGGTGGCCGGTGAAGACACTCCGCGCTACGGCAAGATCATCAGCAGCAGCCTGCATCAAGGCGGCTTGTCGGCAGATATCCGCGTCGTGATCGAGCCGGAAGAGAGCCTCGATAGCCGCCTCGCCGGCCAGCCAGTGGAAGTCACCCTCGACCGCGGCCCGTCGTTCGACTGGATGTTTGACAAGGCCGTGGCGAAAGGTCTCTAAGGAGGACGTAACAATGGCGACTATCGACCCCCGTCTCATGCACGCAGCGCCCCTGCTGGCGCTCTCCCTGGCCATGACCCTGGCCGGTTGCGCCGGGCTGCCGGACGAGCGCCTGGCCGCCGAAGCGCTGAAGCGCGGCGACACCAGTACCGCCGAGCAGAACTACCGCCAACTGGCTGAGTTGGGCTACGTCAAGGCGCAGGTCGGCCTGGCCGATCTGCAATTGGCCAGCGGCACGCCGGAAGACCTGGAGAAGGCCGAACAGACCTATCGCCTGGCCCTTGACCAGTCGCCGCGGGCCCGGGCGCGTCTGGGTAAATTGCTCGCGCGCAAAGTGGACGCCAGCAAGGCCGAGCGCCTTGAAGCGGCCGAGTTGCTGAATGACGCATTCACCGCGGGAGAGCAAAGCAGCCTGTTGCCGCTGGTCGTGCTCTACCTGCAATACCCACAGGATTTCCCCGGTATGAACGTGCAAGAACGCATCTCCACCTGGCGCGAGCAAGGCCATACCCAGGCCGATCTGGCACAAATCCTGCTCTATCGCACCCAGGGCAACTACGACCAGCACCTGGGTGAAATCGAACAAATCTGCCAAGGCCTGATTGCCGAAGCCGATGTCTGCTACGTCGAACTGGCCACCGTGTATCAGAAGCAAGACCAGGCCGACAAACAGAAAGCCCTGCTGCAACGCCTGATGGCGGGCTACCGCAGCGCTGTCGTGACCCCGCAACGGGTGGATGACGTCGCCCAGGTGCTGGCCGACGCCGAGCTGGGCACGCCGGATGAAGAGCGAGCCCAGGAACTGCTCGAAACCATCGCCCCGACCTATCCGGCCGCCTGGGTCAGCCTGGCGCGCCTGCTCTATGACTACCCGGGCCTGGGCGACATCGACACCATGATGGGCTACCTCGACAAAGGTCGCGCCGCGGCGCTGCCGCGCGCCGAACTGTTGCTCGGCCGCCTGTACTACGAAGGCAAGCTGGTAGCACAGGACCCACACAAGGCCGAAGAGCATCTGCGCAAGGCCGCGCCCAGCGAACCCAGCGCCAACTACTTCCTCGGCCAAATCTACCTGCGTGGCTACCTCGGCGACATCTACCCACAGAAGGCCCTGGATCATTTGCTCAGCGCCGCTCGTAACGGCCGGATCAGCGCCGACTTCGCCCTCGCCCAGATGTACTCGCAAGGCAAGGGCGTGATTCCCGACCCGGTCAATGCTTTCGTCTTCAGCCAACTGGCGCTGCCGAAGAACACCCCGCAGGCCACCGAACTGGCCCGTCTGATCGAACAACAACTGCAACCGGCCCAACGTACCCGAGCCGAACAACTGCTGCGCGATGAACGTCAACTGCGCGGCATCGCCGGGCAAGAGCAAAACCTGCGCCAGGCGCAAACCCAATGAACAAGGACTACGCGATGACACTCAACAGGATCACCGCAGGCTTGGGCCTGAGCGTCTCATTACTCTCCGCCAGCTCGGTATGGGCAGTGCAGATGAGCGACGACAACTTTGGCCTCGACATCAAGATCACCGCGCAATCGGAAGATGACCGCGACCTCGGCACCCGCGACGGTGGCGACGTCAACGGTATCGCTGCCGACCTGCGCCCCTGGCTGTATGGCCAACGCGGCAACTGGAGTGCCTTCGCCATGGGCCAGGCGGTGGTCGCCAGCGACATTATCGAGACCGACACCCTGGAGTCGTCCGACACCGAGCTGTCCAGCGATACCCAGCAAGACGGCCGCGAGCGGAAAAAGAACTACCTGGCGCTGCGTGAATTCTGGGTCGACTACGCCGGACTCACCGACTATCCCGGCGAGCACCTGCGTCTGGGTCGGCAACGCCTGCACAACGATGACGGGCAATGGCGCGATACCAATATCGAAGCGCTGAACTGGACCTTCGACACCACCCTGCTGCGCGCCAGCCTCGGCACCGCGCAACGCTTCAGCGACTACCGCAGCGACATCGACGAATTGGCCCCGGAAGACGAAGATCGTCTGCACGTATTCGGCGATGTCGAGACCCAGTGGCGCCCAGGACATTGGGTCGGCCTCAACGCCCATCACTCTGACGATAACGGCAAACTGGCCAACCCCGGCGAGCCGATCGACGCCCTGGACAAGCGCGCCACCGGCAAGCTGACCTGGCTCGGCGTGCAAGCCAACAGCGATGCCTACAACTTTCGCAACCAGAAACCAGTCAACTACTGGGCCAGCCTCACCTCGTTGAGCGGTGACCGCGAAGACCTGTCGCGTGGTGTCGTCAACGGCCAGGAAGTCGCCACCGGCAAAAACAGCGACAACGTCAACGCCTGGGCCACCGACCTGGGCCTGCGTTTTCGCCTGGACCCCAGCTGGCAAGTCGGCGGCGCCTATGCCCGTGCCAGTGGTAGCGGCGATGACAACGGTAACGGCACAGGCAACTATCGCCAGACCGGCCTGCAAAGCAACCGCTCAAACTTCACCGGCACCCGTTCCAGCGTGCACCGTTACGGTGAAGTCTTCCGCGGCGAGCTGAGCAACCTGCAGTCGGCCACCCTGTTCGGCTCCTGGCAGATGGCCGAGGATTATGACGCCAGCCTGGTCTACCACAAATTCTGGCGGGTCGATGACCAGCAGCAGATCGGTAGAAGCGGGATCAACGCAAGCTTCGATGACCCGCTCTCAAACGCTATCCCTGCCCCCCAGGTCGACCTGGTGGATGGCGAGAAAGACCTCGGCCAGGAGCTCGATCTGGTGGTCACCAAGTACTTCAAGCAGGGCCTGCTGCCTGCCTCGATGAGCGAAGCGATCGACGAGCCGGCGGCGCTGGTACGTTTTCGCGGTGGCGTGTTCAAGCCCGGCGATGCCTACGGCAGCGACACCGACTCGATGATGCATCGCGCCTTCGTCGACGTTATCTGGAAATACTGAGGACAACGCCATGACGCAACGACCAGGCAAACTCAAACAAGGCTGTGCAGTAGGTCTGCTGTGCAGCGGCCTACTGTTCGGCGCGCTGCAGCTGGCGGCGCCCTGGGTGCAAGCGGCGCAAGTGCTTGAAAATACTAATGAACCGACCCAGACGCTCAAGGAAACCAACAACTACACGATAACCAGCGTACCGGTCGAGCAGCTGCATCTGGATACACCCACCCTGCCCGATCTCAGCGGCTACACCGCTGCCGCCGTCGAGGCCAAGATCCAGCGCAAGCCCGGCGGCAAGGTAGTGGTGCGGCGCATGGTGCGCCAGGATGCCCTGCAGGACTTTGTCGGCGGCAACGGGCGCCTGCGCGAATGGGTCGAGCGGCAGAACGGCATGCCCCAGGCGATCTTTATCGAAGGCGGTTACATGACGCCCAAGGATCTCGCCCGCAGCCTGCCGGATAGCCAATTTCGCGAGGTCAAGCCGGGCGTCTACCTGGCGCGCCTGCCGATCGTCGTGGCCCAAGGGGCAACCCTGCACGTGGGCAAGGACACCAAGGAACTGCGCCTGTCTCAGGAACGTGGCAGTTTTTTGGTCAACGACGGCCAGTTATTCTTCACCGACACCAAGCTCACCGCCTGGCGTGAAGCGGACAACGGCCCGGCGAGCTTTCGCAAGGCCGATGAGTTCCGCCCGTTTCTGGTGTCCTGGGGCGGCAGTGAGCTGTACATCTCCGGCAGCGTTTTCACCAGCCTGGGTTACAGCAACAGCAAGTCCTACGGCGTCAGCATCACCCAGTACACCCCCAGCATGCAGGCTCGCCTCAAACGCCCGGAACCGACCGGCTGGCTGATCGACTCGGAGTTCGTCGACCACTGGTACGGTTTCTACTGCTATGAAGCCGAGAACGTGGTGCTCAAGGGCAACACCTACCGCGACAACATCGTCTATGGCATCGATCCGCACGACCGTTCCCATGGCCTGATCATCGCCGAGAACACGGTGCACGGGACCAAGAAAAAGCACGGCATCATCATTTCCCGCGAAGTCGACGACAGCTGGATCATCAACAACAAGAGCTACGACAACAAGCTCTCCGGCATCGTCCTCGACCGTAACAGCGTGCGCAATCTGGTGGCCTACAACGAGGTGTACCAGAACCATTCCGACGGCATCACCATTTACGAGAGCTCGGACAACCTGCTGTGGGGCAACAAGGTGTTGAACAATGCCCGCCACGGCATTCGCCTGCGCAACAGCACCAATATTCGCCTGTACGAGAACATCTCGGCGGCCAACGGCCTGACCGGCATCTACGGCCACATCAAGGACCTGTCTGACACCGACCGCAACATCGAACTCGACCCCTTCGACACCGAGGTGTCGATGATCGTGGTCGGCGGCACGCTCGCCGCCAACGGTTCCAGCCCACTGTCCATCGACTCGCCGCTTTCCGTGGAGCTGTACCGCGTGGAAATGCTCGCGCCGAGCAAAAGTACCGGCATCAGCTTCTCCGGCATCCTCGGCGAAAGACAGGATGAAATTCTCGACTTGATGGTGCGCCGCAAGCTGGCAGTGCTCATCGACCCGGTCGAAAATCAGACCGAACTCCAGGATTGAGGAACTACAACGTGATCAAACGCCACTTCAATTTCCGCCAACTGGCCCTCGCCAGTGCCCTGCTGGGCGCTGCGGGTAGCGCCATGGCCGAGCCGCAGTACCAGGTGCAGCGGGTTGGCCCTCTGTGTCCGATCGCCCAGGACCCGAGCCAGTACAACACCAAGTACCTGAGCTTCTTCACCGCGCTGGTGCAGGGCCAAGGCGATTGGCTGTTCCGTAGCGGCAACGACCTGCGCACCGATTTTGGCACCACGCCCGCCGGCTACCGCCAGTTCAAACGCCTGCGCGACACGCTCAAGCGCAAAGGCATCGAGCTGATGGTGGTCTATCAGCCGACCCGCGGCCTGGTGAACCGCGAGCAGCTGAGCGCGCAAGAGAAAGCCAACTTCAACTTCGAGCTGGCCAAGCGCAATTACCTGCAAGCCATTGCCGACCTGCGCAAGACCGGGATCTGGGTGACCGACCTGTCGCCGCTGTTCGACGAACAGGACGTGGACACCGCCTACTACTTCAAGGCCGACCACCACTGGACGCCGGCTGGCGCCCAGCGCACCGCCGAACTGGTGGCCGAAACCCTGAAGCAAATGCCCGGTTTCGACGAGGCGCCAAAGAAAGAATTCGCCAGCAAGGTGGTCGGTCTGCTGGGCAAGGCCGGCACCCTGCACAAGACTGCGGCCACCTTCTGTGGCGCCACCTATGCCACCCAATACGTCGAGCGCTTCGAGACCGAACCGGTGGGCGAAGCCGATAGCGCCGGCCTGTTCGGCGACGAAGCCGACCCGGAAATCGCCCTGGTCGGCACCAGTAACAGCGGCCCGGCTTACAACTTCGCCGGTTTCCTGCAGCAATACAGTGGTGCCGAGGTACTCAATAGGTCGGTCAGCGGCGGCGGCTTCGACAGCTCCCTGCTGCAATACATGTCCAGCCAGGAATTTCACGAAAATCCACCGAAGATCCTCATCTGGGAGTTCGCTACCCATTACGACCTGGGGCAAGCCAGCTTCTACCGCCAAGCCATACCACTGGTAAACAACGGCTGCCAAGGCCGCCCGGCAGTGATGAAGAACAAGGTCACGCTCAAGCCCGGCGCCAACCAGGTCCTGGTCAATGGTGAGAACCGACCACTGCTGGATCTGCGCGGCGGCGACTACCAGGTCGACCTGACTTTCAGCGACCCCAGCGTGCACAACTCCAAGGCCACCCTCTGGTACCTCACCGGTCGCCGCGAGAACTTCAAAATCGAACAGAGCGACCGTGCCGGTACCGACGGACGCTATGTCTTCGAACTGCGCAACGAAGCCGATTGGGTCGACCTCAATCTGCTCGCCCTGGACATTCACAGCCCGGAAAACATGCCGGCAAATCTCAGCGTCGAGGCAACCCTGTGCAAACGCCCCGCCGCTAGCGACAAAGCCGTCACGGCACAAGCCCAGTGACGGTTATAGGAGGCACGATGAAACGCCCCACTTGGATACTCGGCCCCTGCCTGCTCGGCGCGGCCCTGTTCGCCCAACCGCTGCTCGCCGCCAGCCTGGTGCCGCCGGCTGGCTACTACGCGCCAGTGCCGGTCACCGACAAGAAGGCGAGAGCCTGTCAGGCAGCGCCACAGCCCTACACCGACAAGCTGGTGTTTCGCAGCAAATACGAAGGCTCGGGCAAGGCCCGCGCCACCCTCAATAAGGAGTCGGAAAAGGCCTTCCGCGACAAGACCGCCTCCATCACCGAACTGGAGCGCGGGGTCGGCAAACAGGTCACGTACTACATGCGCGAAGGCCAACCCGAGCAGCTCGAATGCACCCTGCAGTGGCTGAGCGAATGGGCCGAGGCCGGCGCCTTGCTCAGCAGCGATTACAACCACACCGGCAAATCGGTGCGCAAATGGGCGCTGGGCAGTCTGTCCTCCGCCTACCTGCGCCTGAAATTCTCCGAGTCGCAGCCGCTGGCAGCCTATCCGCAGCAAACCCAGCAGATCGAAGCCTGGTTCATCAAGATGGCCGAGAACACCGTGCATGACTGGAGCAATCTGCCGCTGAGGAAAATCAACAACCACAGCTACTGGTCTGCCTGGTCGGTGATGGCCACGGCCGTCGCCACCGACCGCCGCGACCTGTTCGACTGGGCGGTGGAGCAGTTCCGGGTGGGCGCCAACCAGGTCGACCCTGACGGCTACCTGCCCAACGAACTGAAACGCAACCATCGCGCGCTGGCCTACCACAACTACGCAATGCCGCCGCTGATGATGCTCGCCGCCTTCGCCCAGGCCAACGGCGTCGACCTGCGCGAAGAGAACCAGGGCGCGCTCAAGCGTCTAGCCGAGCGGGTGCTGGACGGGGTGGATGACCAGGACGACTTCGCCAGCAAAACCGGCGAGAAACAAGACATGAAAGAACTGAAGAAAAACAGCAAATACGCCTGGCTGGCGCCCTACTGCACGCTCTATGCCTGCACGGCCGACACCAAGGCACTCAAGCACAAGATGGGCTCCTTCAATAATTTCCGCCTCGGCGGCGATGTGAGCCAGCTGTTCGACCCGAAGAAGCCCAAAGACAGTTGAGTCACCTCGAACGGTGAACGCTTTACCGGGCTGGACGCAATAGCCCCAGCAAGCTTGCAAGCCCGTCCACGGACGGTGTGAAACACCCTCCCGCTCGCGGGGGGTAAGGGGGGCTTGCGAGCCCCGGAAGAGTTGTAACTCACCGGAGATCTACGGATGGTCTTTTCATCCAACGTATTCCTGTTCCTGTTCATGCCGATCTTTCTCGGCCTGTATTACTTGAGCAGTAATCGCTATCGCAACCTGTTGATCCTGATCGGCAGCTACGCCTTCTACGCCTGGTGGCGGGTGGACTTCCTCCTGCTGTTCGTCGCAGTCACCCTGTGGAACTACGGTTTCGGCCTGCGCATCTATCGCGCCGGAGTGCGCAGCAAGGCGGCGCAGCGCTGGGTGATCGGCGGCGTGGCCGGCAACCTGGCGACCCTGGGTTACTTCAAGTACGCCAACTTCGGCGTGGAAAACATCAACAAGGTGTTGGAAGGCGCCGGCTTCGAGCCGTTCCTGCTGACCCATGTGATCCTGCCGATCGGCATCTCCTTCTATATCTTCCAGTCGCTCAGCTACCTGATCGACGTGTACCGCGGCGACACCAAACCCACGGAAAACCTGATCAACTTCGCCGCCTTTATCGCCCTGTTCCCGCAGCTGATTGCCGGGCCGGTATTGCGCTACAAGGATCTGGCCGACCAGTTCACCGACCGCACCCATAGCCTCGACAAGTTCTCCGAAGGCGCCACGCGCTTTATGCAGGGCTTCGTCAAGAAGGTGTTCATCGCCGACAGCCTGGCGCCGCTGGTCGAGCAGATTTTCGCCCTGCAAGACCCCAGCACCGGCGACGCCTGGCTGGGCATGATCGCCTACACCGCGCAACTGTATTTCGACTTCTCCGGCTACAGCGACATGGCCATCGGCCTCGGCCTGATGATGGGTTTCCGCTTTATGGAAAATTTCAACCAGCCCTATATCAGCCAATCGATCACCGAGTTCTGGCGACGCTGGCACATCAGCCTGTCGACCTGGCTGCGCGACTACCTGTACGTGCCGCTGGGCGGCAACCGCAGCGGTACCTTCAACACCTACCGCAACCTGTTCCTGACCATGCTACTCGGTGGCCTGTGGCATGGCGCCAACTGGACCTTCCTGATCTGGGGCGCCTGGCACGGCATGTGGCTGGCGATCGAACGCCTGTTTGGAGTGAACGCCGCACCCAAGGTGATCAATCCGCTGAAGTGGCTGTTCACCTTCTTCCTGGTGATGCTCGGTTGGGTGATCTTCCGCGCCGAGAACCTGGACATCGCCTGGCGCATGTACAGCGCCATGTTCAGCCCGGCGCTCTTCAGCAGCCAAGGCTTGCAGCTCAGCGAACTCAACAGCGCCAGCATCAGCGACCTGCAGATCGCCACCCTGGTATTGGCCTATGCGGTCATGGCCTTTTGCGGCTTGCGTCAGTTCTATCGCCACAAGGCGCTGGATGCCCGCGCCGATGGGCCGGCGACCGACCTGTCGCGCATGGTCAAGGCCGTGCCTGGCGATGAGCAGGGGCTGCTCGTTGGCAGCGGCGGAGTGCTGGTGCAACAAGCCACCTGGAGCGCCGCCGTACCGCGCTACCTGGTCCGGGGCGCGTTGCTCCTGCTGTTCTGCGCTTCGGTGTTGAAGCTCTCGGCGCAGAGCTACTCCCCCTTTCTTTATTTCCAATTCTGAATGAGGCCGAGCATGACGCGTCCATTACGCAAACTCTACATCGCCCTGTTCCTCGGCGTGCTGACCCTGCTGCTGCTCTGGTCCATGCGCGGGGTCCTGAGTTACCAGGCCCCCAACCAGTTCAGCGTGCTCGACGGCAACCTGGCGACAAGCTTCGAGAGCCATTACGACAAGCAATTCCCGATCAAGCAGCTCGGCACCAATGTCTGGGCCGCGCTGGACTACGTGCTGTTCAACGAAGGCCGCCCCGGGGTGGTGATCGGCAAGCACGACTGGCTGTACTCGGATGAAGAGTTCAACCCGGTGGCCGACGGTCAACAGAATCAGCGCGACAACCTGGCGCTGATTCAGGGCGTGCGTGACCAACTGGCGCAACACGATGTGCTGTTGCTGCTGGCGATAGTGCCGTCGAAGTCGCGCCTGTACCCGGAGCACGTCGGTGACAACCCCATCAGCAGCCAGCGCAAGGATCTCTACCAGCGCTTTCACAGCGCGGTGCGCAGCGCCGACATCGCCGCACCGGATTTGCTCGCCAACCTGCAGGCCGAGAAGAACAGCGGGCAACTGTTCCTGCGCACCGACACCCACTGGACACCGCTGGGCGCGGATCTCGTCGCCCGCCAACTGAGTGAAACCGTCAGCCGCTCGCTAGCCCTCAACGGCGAACCGCAGGAGTTCGTCACCCAGGCCACCAAGCAGAAGCCACTGCTCGGCGACCTGACCAGCTTCCTGCCGCTGGCGCCGCTGTTCGAGCAACTGCTACCCGAACCCGATCAGTTGCAGCAGTACCAAACCCGTGCCGCGGACCAGGTCAACGGCACCGATGCGCTGTTCGCCGACAGCGACATGCCGGTGGCGCTGGTCGGCACCAGTTACAGCGCCAACCCCAACTGGAATTTTGCTGGCGCCCTGCGCCAACACCTGCAACGCGACCTGAGCAACCACGCCGAAGACGGCCAGGGGCCGATCGTGCCGATGCTCAAGTACCTACAAAGCGACGAATTTGCCAACGCCACACCGCAGCTGCTGATCTGGGAATTCCCCGAACGCTACCTGCCGATGGCCAACGACCTCAGCAACTTCGATCAGGCCTGGATAGCCGAGCTGAAAAGCAACAGCAGCCAACAACGCCTGGCCAGCAGCAACAACAATTGAATCAGCCGTCCGTTCTGAGGTCTCACCCCCACATGGTCGACAGATCATTTTGTTAAATCACATGGAGCACTACCCATGAACAGACCAACCAAATACAGCTGGATGTCGTACGTCGGCGCCATCGCCCTGGGCTTCAGCGCCCTGCACGCACACGCCGGCGAAGGTGGCCTCTACGCCCCCATCGCGCCCAAGGGATCGGCCTTCGTCCGCGCCTATAACGCCGGCAACAGCGAGCTCAGCGTCAGCGTCGGCAACACCGAGCTCAGCGACGTTGCGCCGCTTGGCTCCAGCGACTTCAGCTATCTCCCGGCCGGCAGCTACAGCGCCCAGGTCGGCAGCAGCAGCCTGCCGGTGAAACTCGACGCCGACCGTTACTACACCCTGGTCAACCAGCCGGGCGCAGAACCCAAGCTGGTGGAAGAAGCCGCATTCCAGAACAAGCAGAAAGCCCTGCTCCGGGTACAGAACCTGTCCGACAGCACGCTCAGCCTGAAGACCGCCGACGGCAAGGCCGCGGTAGTCGACAACGTCGCCCCGGATGGCAACGGCGAGCGCGAAGTCAACCCGGTCAAGATCAGCCTGGCGCTGTTCGACGGCAACAAGAAAGTCAGCGACCTCAAGCCCGTCACCCTGGCGCGCGGTGAGGTAGTCAGCCTGTACATCACCGGCAAGGCCAGCCAGCTCTCGCCGGTGTGGGTCAAGCGCCCAGCCAAGACCGATTAAGCAACCCGGACAGCAGCCAAGCTCGGCAATAGACCGACCTGCAATTAGCGCCTTCATGAGGAGGCGTTTTGGAGTGATGCCCCCAGAGCTGTTCGCTCAGCCTGGGTAACTGGACCTCCCGCCAGAGTGCGGGAGACGTCCAACCGAGTGCATAAACGCTTTAGGAGTACAGACATGATTCCAGTAATTCTTTCCGGTGGTAGCGGTTCGCGCCTATGGCCCCTCTCGCGCAAGCAGTTCCCCAAGCAGTTCCTCGCCCTCACTGGCGATGACACCCTGTTCCAGCAAACCATCAAGCGCCTGACCTTCGACGGCATGCAGGCGCCGCTGCTGGTGTGCAACAAGGAACACCGCTTTATCGTCCAGGAACAACTGCAAAGCCAACAACTGGAGTCCCAGGCGCTCCTGCTCGAGCCCTTTGGCCGCAATACCGCGCCGGCGGTGGCCATCGCCGCCATGAAGCTGCTCGCCGAAGGCCGTGACGAGCTGCTGCTGGTCCTGCCCGCCGACCATGTGCTGGAAAACCAGCAAGCCTTCCAGGACGCCCTGGCGCTGGGCAGCAAGGCCGCCGAAAAAGGCGAAATGGTGCTGTTCGGCATCCCGGCTGTGCGTCCGGAAACCGGCTACGGCTACATCAAATCGATTGCCGACCCCCTTCTGCCAGAAGGTGTGATTCGCGTGCAGTCCTTCGTCGAGAAACCCGATGAAGCGCGCGCCCGGACATTCGTCGAGTCCGGCGACTACTTCTGGAACAGCGGCATGTTCCTGTTCCGCGCCAGCCGTTACCTGGAAGAACTGAAGAAGCACGACGCCGACATCTACGACACCTGCCTGCTGGCCCTGGAACGTAGCGAGATCGAGGGTAATATCGTCAATATCGACGCCGCCACCTTCGAGTGCTGCCCGGACAACTCCATCGACTACTCGGTGATGGAAAAGACCACCCGCGCCTGCGTGGTACCGCTCGATGCTGGCTGGAACGATGTCGGCAGCTGGTCGTCGATCTGGGACGTGCACGACAAGGACAAGAACGGCAACGTCACCAAGGGCGATGTCATGGTGCACGACAGCCGCAATTGCCTGGTGCATGGCAACGGCAAGCTGGTCTCGGTGATCGGCCTGGACGACATAGTCGTGGTGGAAACCAAGGACGCCATGATGATCGCCCACCGCGACCACGTGCAGGACGTCAAGACCGTGGTCAATCAGCTCAATGCGCAAGGCCGCAGCGAAACCCAGAACCATTGCGAGGTCTATCGGCCTTGGGGTTCCTACGACTCGGTGGACATGGGCGGACGCTTCCAGGTCAAACATATCTCGGTCAAGCCTGGCGCCACCCTGTCCTTGCAGATGCACCATCACCGTGCCGAACACTGGATCGTGGTATCAGGCACCGCCGAGGTGACCTGTGACGACAAGGTGTTCCTGCTCACCGAAAACCAGTCCACCTACATTCCCATGACCGCGGTGCACCGCCTGAGCAACCCCGGCAAGATCCCGCTGGAAATCATCGAAGTGCAATCGGGCAGCTACCTCGGTGAAGACGACATCGAACGCCTGGAAGACGTCTATGGTCGCAGCCAGGCAACACCGCTGAGCATCGTCGCCAACTAAGTCGACTTTAAACCCGCGGCAAACAGACGCCGGCCCTTGTCACAGACAGGGCCGGCGTTGCTTTTTTCGACATCCGCCAGCAGGGCGCATGTCGCCCCAGCCTTGTGTAGGATAAAGCCCTGTTTTATCCACCAAGGTTCCCCCTATGTTATTCGGCGCGATACTGGTTCTGAGCTGGCTGGTCCTGCTGATCCGCTACCCGAGCAAAGCCCTGCCTATCTCCCTTGCCGCCTTGATCGGCCTGGGCCTGGTGGCTAGCTGGGTGCTCTGGCAGGAAAGCCGCGAGATGCGCCACCTGGCGCATATGCAACTGCGCCTGGTCTACGATCCGCAAAACTGCCCAGCCAACCGCCCCCTGGCCCTGACCCTGAAAAACGGCAGCGACGCCGCCCTGCTCGAACTGCACTGGAAGATCGCCGCCAACCGCCCCGGCGACAGCGTCAACCTGGTCGAACGCCTCTACGAATCCCCCCGCTACAGCGGCCCCGGCGAACTGCTGCCAGGCGCCACCTGGCAGGACTGCCTGCCCGTGCCGACCCTGCGCAGCGGCTACCGCGCCAGCACCCTGGAATTCCGGGCCGAACGCCTGCAAGGCAGCTTCAGTCACTGAAAAACTACCTGTATTGGCCCTCTTCTTGAAAAGATAAGGGCGTTAAAAACAGGCTCGGCAAGCCGCTTGCGGCTAACGCGCTTCAGCGCGACCCGAAGGGCGAGTGAAACGAGTAATGCTCATTTACAGTAGTAAACTCGCGTGCGAGCCCAGTCCGCTTGATTCGCTGCGCTCACCCTGCGGGTCAGCCGTTGGCTGTTACTTCACTGCGCTACGTTTCTCGCCGCTTTGATCAGCCGAAGGCTGTTTCTACATAGCGCCTTGTCTTGCCTGCCTCGCCTACGTTTTTTAGCGGCCTAATACGTATAACAACCAAGGATGCCCGCATGACCCAGCCCACCGCCCTGATTACCGGTTGCTCCAGCGGCATCGGCCGCGCCCTGGCCGACGCATTCCAGCAGGCCGGCTATCAGGTGTGGGCCACGGCCCGCCAAAGCGCCGACCTCGCCACGCTCAGCGCGGCCGGGTTTACCGCGGTGCAACTGGACGTCAACGACGGCCTGGGCCTGGGTCAACTGGCCGAACGCATGCAGGCGCAAGTCGGCGGCCTGGACGTACTGATCAACAACGCCGGTTACGGCGCCATGGGCCCGCTGCTCGATGGCGGCGTCGAGGCCATGCGCCGGCAGTTCGAGACCAATGTGTTTGCCCTCGTCGGCGTGACCCGGGCGCTGTTCCCGCTGCTGCGGCGCAACAAGGGCCTGGTGGTGAATATCGGCAGCGTTTCCGGGATTTTGGTTACCCCCTTCGCCGGGGCCTACTGCGCCTCGAAAGCCGCCGTACATGCGCTGTCCGATGCCTTGCGCCTGGAGCTGGCGCCCTTCGCCATCGAGGTCATGGAAGTGCAACCCGGCGCCATTGCCTCCAGCTTCGGCGCCAATGCCAGTCAGCAGGCCGAGCAGCTGATCGACGAAGCTTCGCCCTGGTGGCCACTCCGTGCGGGTATCCGCGCCCGCGCCAACGCCTCCCAGGACAACCCCACGCCCGCCAGCCACTTGGCCCGCAACCTGCTCGCTGCCGTGCAAAGCGCCAAGCGCCCGCGCCTGTTGCGCCTGGGCAACGGCAGCCGGGTCCTGCCGCTGATCGCGGCACTGGTGCCAAAAACCCTGCTCGATGCGGTCCTGAAAAAACGTTTCGGCTTGAACCGGAGTCTCTGAATGCCTGCCTCAAATGATCTGACTTCGCGCCCTGCCGCCGTGCCCGTCGCCCGCCTGGCCCTAAGTGGTGTAGCCGCGGTGATCGTGCTCAATCTGCTGCTGCGCACCTTGGTCAAACTGGGCGGTCTGCTGAGTACCTTATTGATCGCCATGGTTGTGGCCGGCGGCATGGCCCTGTGGTTTGCGTGGCGCAACAGCCGCGCGCCGCTGCCGAGCGAACGGCGGCATCTGGTCTGGCTCTATGGCGGGGTACTGGCGCTGCTCTATCTCGGCCTACTGGGGCTGATGACGCTCAAGGACGACCCCAGCCCCATGGCCCTGCTGATCCTCGCCCTGCACTACCTGTGCTATCCGCTGTTCGCCCAGCTGGTGTTCTCCGAGCGGGTTTTCGCCAAGTTTCGCTAGCGCCTGCTGGCCTGCACCGTTCAGCCGGCGGAACCCTGCGCCGCTGTGCAACTCTATACTCAAGGCAGATCGTGCATGAGTCGGAGACGAACTGTGCCAGCGCCAAGCTCCACCAACCAGGAACACCCGTACCTCAACCGCGCGTTGCGCACTTTGAGTGGCTGCAATCGGGCGTTGCTGCGTGCCGAAGACGAGGCCACCCTGCTCCAGGCGATCTGTCGGGTGATCGTCGAGCAGGCCGGTTATCGCCTGGCCTGGGTCGGCCGCGCCGAGCACGATCCGTGCGAAGACAGTGTCCCCCCTGGCCCATGCCGGGGTCGACCAGGCCTATGTCGACTCGCTGAACATTTCCTGGGCCGACAACGAGCGCGGCCACGGCCCCTCCGGCACCGCGATCCGCACCGGCCAGCTGAGCCTGACCCACAACCTGCTGACCGACCCCGACGCCGCACCCTGGCGCGAGGGCGCCATCCAACACGGCATCGCCTCGGTGCTGTCGCTGCCGCTACGGGTCGACGGCGAGATCTTCGGTGCTCTCGGCATCGGTGCCCCGGAGCCCGATGCCTTTGCCGCGCAAGAAATGGAACTGCTGAGCGAAGCCGCCGAGGACCTGGCATTCGGCATCGAAACCCTGCGCAGCAAGGCCCGCCGCGCGCAGGCCGAGCAGGAGATCCAGCGCCTCAATCGCGCCCTGGCGACGCGGGTGGCGGTCAACCATGCACTGATCCATGCCAGCGATGAGTCCGACCTACTCGAGGAAGTCTGCCGGGTGCTGGTGGCCGAATGCGGTTACCGCCTGGCCTGGGTCGCCTACCGCCAGGAAGACCCCGCCGAGCCGGAGCGCCAGGTTGCCTACGCCGGCAGCGATCACGGTTTCCTCGCCCGCGCCGATACCTGGGCCGCCGGCGCCAAGGGCAAGGCCTACATCCAGCGCTTCGCTGCCGAACTCGAGGCCGGCCGACCGCTGGTTATCCGCAACCGCCTCGACGAACCGATAGATGAGCTACTGGACGAGGCCATCGAGCACGGCTTCGCCTCGGCCATCGTGCTACCACTGAGCGTCGACGAGCAACTGATCGGCAAGCTGGTGATCATGGCAATGGAGGCCGACGCCTTCGACGAGCAGGAGGTCGAGCTGCTGTTCGCCACGGCCAAGGATCTGGGTTTCGGCATCGCCACCCTGCGCACCCGCGCCAAGGCGGCGCAGGCGGAAGCGACCATCAGGCGCATGGCCTATTTCGATGCGCTGACCGAACTGCCGAATCGCCTGAATCTGCGCGAACAGCTGGAGGATGCGATTGCCAGCGCCAAGCAGGAGCACCGGGCGCTCGGTCTGTTGCAACTGGAAGTCGGCCGCAACCAGGCAATCAACGAGACCCTCGGCTACCCCGAAGGTGACCGCCTGCAGCAAGCCATCGCCGCGCGCCTGGTGCAGGCGGTGAGCGCGAGCAGCACGGTGGCGCGCATCGGCGAGAGCGAATATGCCGTATTGATGCCCAGCGGCGGTGCCGAACAGGCGTCGCAACTGGCGCAGAAGATCCTGGTGGCGCTGTATGAGCCGATCGACCTGTCCGGGCTGCTCCTCGATGCCCGCGCCAGCATCGGCATCGCCCTCTACCCCGGCCACGGCACCGACTCGGACGCGCTGATCCGCCGCGCCGGCAGCGCCATGGATCAGGCCAAGCGCTCCAGCGCCGGCTATGCGCTGTTCCAGGGCGGTCTTGACAGCGAATGCGCCCAGCACCTGACGCTGATGAGCGAACTGCGCCGGGCGATCGATGGCAACCAGCTGCTGTTGCACTACCAGCCAAAACTGCAGATCGCCACCAACAAGGTGTGCGGCAGCGAAGCCCTGGTGCGCTGGCAGCATCCGCAACATGGCCTGCTGCCACCCAACGACTTCATCAAGTTGGCCGAGAGCGCCGGGCTGATCACCCCGCTCACTTACTGGGTGCTCGACGCGGCGCTGGGCCAGAGCTATGCCTGGCACGAGGAAGGCGACGCGCGACCCATCTCGGTCAACCTGTCGGCGCACGACCTGCGCGACCCCAAACTGCTCGAGCGGATTCGTGGCGCCTTTGCCACCTGGGGCGCCCAGCCCAACTGGATCGAGTTCGAGCTGACCGAAAGCGCGCTGATGGAAGACCCAGTGGCGGCCCTGCAGACCCTGACCCAACTGAGGAACCTCGACACCCGGCTGACCATCGACGACTTCGGCACCGGCTACTCCTCGCTGGCCTACCTGCAGAAACTGCCGGTGGACTCACTGAAAATCGATCAATCCTTCGTCACCAACATGCTCAGCGACGACGATGACTCGGCGAAAATCGTGCGTTCGATCGTCGAACTGGCGCACAACCTCGACCTCGAGGTGGTTGCCGAGGGCGTGGAAAGCCGCGAAACCCTGACCCGCCTGGGCAACTTCGGTTGCGACATCGCCCAGGGTTTCTCGATCAGCCGGCCAATTCCCGGCGACAGCTTCCGTGCCTGGGAAGCGCTGTCGACCTGGCATTGAGGGACGCACACCAGTGTCGCGTCACAGATCATTTGTCGTGGCGTCCCATGCGCCCTTAGCCATCGGCTTCTTGTAGGAGCCGGCCATGCCGGCGATTCGCACGCATGGCGTGCTCCTACAGGTTTGCGACAGTTGAACCCTGTCGTGACACTAGGGTGCGCCGCGCGCACCGGCTGTAATGACCCAGCGCCCCCTACCGCTTCAGCCCGCAGCCCGCGCCAGCTGCGGCACCGCTTTCGGCTTGCGAAACACCAGCACGTTGCCGAGCATCACCAACACCAGGCCGAACAATGCCGGCGCGGTCCACTGGTAACCCTCGACGAACACCGAGATGTTCAGCGCCACCACCGGGAACAGCACGGTGCAGTAAGCCGCCCGCTCCGGCCCCATGCGCCCGACTAGGGTCAGGTAGGCGGTGAAGCCGATCACCGAACCGGGAATCGCCAGGTACAACAGCGAACCGACGTAGCGCGTGCTCCACTCGAAACCGAACGGCGTGCCGTTGACCAGGCAGATCGCCACCAGCATCAAGGCGCCGTAAAGCATGCCCCAGGCGTTGGTGGTCAGTGGCTTGAGGCCGGCCTTCTGCTGCATGCTGGAGAGCAGATTGCCGGCGGAAAAACACAGGGTGCCAATCAGCGACAAGCCGATGCCCAATAGGGTTTCCCGGCTGGCCGCATGCCCCGCCAATTCGGGCCAGAACAGCAAGCCGAGGCCCGCCAGCCCCAGGGCGCCACCGGCCAGGACATTGGCGGCGATCTTCTGCTTGAAGAACAGCCGCGCGTTCAGCGCATTCCACAAGGTTGCCGTGGAGAAAATCACCGCAACCAACCCGCTGGGGATCCACTGACTGGCGGTGTAGAAACACAGGAAATTGATGCAGAACAGGCACAGGCCCTGGAGCAGGCAGATCACCTGGCCACGTCTATCGAGCGTCTGCAGGCGGCCGCTGAGCAGCAACACGGCAAACAGCACCGCCGCCGCCAGGGCAAAGCGATAGGCAATCGAGGCGGCAATCGCCACCTCGCCCATCTGCAGCTTGATGGCGATCCAGGTGGTGCCCCAGATCAGCACGGTCAACAGGTATAGCGACAGGTTCATCGGACGACTCCCAGTGGATGGCGCCAGTCTGCGCCGCGCCTGCTGTCGGCACTTGCATAAAGTTGCGGGTTTTGAGCATCAGCAGAAACACTTGCTCCACTCTATCGGCACTGACCAACTGCATGTGTGCTGGCGCACCGACCGGGAATGGCATTGCGCACAGTCTGAATCGAGGACTGGGGCTCGCGGTCAAACCGGACTTTTCCCTCCTGGCGAGGTCCATATGGGAGAGATTGCCGGCAACAGGCACCACAAGAGGAAACTGCTTATGACCACGATGAAGAAATTCGGCCCCATGCTCGGGTTCGCCGGTGTTCTTGCGCTCAGTGCCTGCACGCCCACCAACCCGCCCACCACGACCAACTACCCGCAGGGCGGGTATCAGAATAGCCCGACACCAGGAGGCATCTATTCCGGCTACGGCCGAGTGGAGTCGATTGACAGCACCCCGCAGGACTACCAGGGCGTCGGTGGAACCGGCTTCGGCCTGGGCTCCGTGGCTGGCGCGGTGATCGGCGGCGTAGCGGGCAACCAGGTGGGTTCTGGCAGAGGCAACACGGCGGCGACAATCGCCGGGGCAGCCGGCGGTGCTTATATAGGCCACCAAATTGAGAAACGCAAACAGGCCGAGAACGCCTACAGAGTCACCGTGCGCATGGAAAACGGCTCCTATCAAACCCTGACCCAGCCAAGCATCGGCGACCTCAGGGTCGGCGACCGCGTGCGCATCGAGAATGGTGCCCTGCAGCGCTACTAGTCAGCCGACTTGGTCAGTTCGAATAGTCAATTTCGGCGCCTGAGGTCCTGATACGGCGTTGCCGCTCCTCGCCCCAGAGCCTCAGGTATCTGAACATCAGGATTTGTCCGGAGGGATGCGTACTGTCCTATGCTTGATTAAAAGCATCAGGACAGTGACCTGTGAGGATTGAACATGCACCCCTTGTTAGAGGAACTTCACCACTATCACCAGACTATTTCCGCCACCATCGACCAGATGACAAAACCACTCGGAAAACTCGAAAAAGATGCCTGCGACGCGACTGATCGTCAGCAACTTTTTGCGCTACTGGAGTCTCTGCATGGTGAGGCCGAAACCCGCCACCACCAGAACGAAGAACTTATTGGCCGCCTGTTATTAACCACCCTTGCCCCCGTGCATCCGCGCGTACTGGATATAGAGCGCGACCATCAGGGTTTTGCGCGCATTGCCAGCCAGCTCAAGGCGCTCGAGCACTCAAGCCTTACGCCCAAAGAAACAGCCACCTTCATCAAGGATTACATTGAAAAATATTATGACCACCTGGACAGCGAGGAAAATATCCTCTTCCCCCTGGCGGATAAATGGCTAAGCGACAACCAATGGCAGGCAATCAAACAGCAGTGGCAGAAACCCGGGTCGTAGGGCGGCTTCGGAGCGAAGCGACAACCCGCCAGCTTTGTGCCGCGCCGGTGAACCAATGGTGTACAGCCTGCGGCGAGTGCCCCCATCGGGATCGATATCCCGGTAGCGGTCTGACATGGGTGAATCCTGTGACGATCAGAGTATTCGCTCGACCCTGCCCGAAGCCCGGATGAATGACACGACTGTCGAGCGTGCGAGCTGCGACACTTGCCTGAACGTGCGCTTTCTCGACGGCATAGCTGGCAGATCGCCGGGCGCGCAGTAGCATGGTGTGAAGCGGACGTTAATGACGTCCGGCTGTACTGGTTAAGCCTTCAACGCAGCTTCGATCGTAGCGATGTCGATCTTTCTCATGTTCATCATGGTTTCAAACGCGCGCTTGGCCGCCGCTCGATCAGAATTGGCTATCGCGGCCGTCAATGCGCGTGGCGTGATCTGCCACGACAGTCCCCATTTGTCCTTGCACCAACCGCATGCGCTTTCCTCGCCTCCGTTTTCGACAATCGCGCGCCACAAGCGGTCCGTTTCGGCTTGGTCGTCAGTGGCAACCTGGAACGAGAAAGCCTCGTTATGCTTGAAGACTGGCCCTCCGTTCAGTCCGAGACAGGGGATGCCCATCACCGAGAAATCAACCGTCAGGACATCGCCCTGCTTGCCCGCAGGATAGTCGCCAGGCGCGCGATGGACTGCTCCTACCGCGCTGTCTGGGAACGTCTTGGCGTAGAACGTCGCAGCGTCCAACGCGGTGCCGTCGTACCAGAGGCAAATCGTATTTTTGCTGATCATCTTGGCTCTCCAAGATTGGGACTGACCCGTGGATTCTAGCCTCGAAGGTAGCCTGGAGCGGCAGCAGAGCATTCTTGCGGCCTGCTATCGACCCAATATAGCTGCCGTTGGCGAAAGGCAGAAACCGGCCAAAAACGGACTTTCGAAGTTGGAACGTAATCTGAATCTTTTTTGCTCCTGCTGCGTTATATGTACTGGCTTGCCCGTTCGATCTGATCATCAAATCTGCTCAAAAATTCGTCGCGTCCTACTTCACCAAGATCCACCGCTTTGGCGCCTCCTGCAGCGATGAACGTAACGTCGGATATTCCAATGACGTTCAAAATAAGTCGCAGATATTGAGTGGCGATGTCACGATCCTGAATTGGTGAGCCTTCGGTATAAATGCCGCCAGAGGCTAGGAGCACGGTCGCTTTCTTGCCAAGTACAAGGCCTTTGCCATCATGGCCTAGAGTCATGCCCTTGCGCACGATGTGATCTACCCAAGCTTTGAGAGCGGCTGGAATGTTGTAGTTGTAGACAGGTGTTGCGATCACCAAATGGTCAGCTGCAAGCAGCTCTGCCACAAGGTCGTTGGAGAGCTGAAGTATCTCTTTCATTGCGGTCGAATGTTGATCAGGCGGCGTAAAGTAAGCCTGCAGCCACGACTCATTGACGAAAGGAAGTTTGCTGCTCATCAGTTCGCGCTGAACTACCACGCCAGCAGGATGAGCCGTTTGCCACGCCTTAACAAAACGATGGGTAAGGTTACGAGAAATAGAAAAATCGCCTCGTGGGCTAGTCTCGATAACAAGAAGTGTCGACATGGGAAAATCTCCTGATGGGTTGCGAGGATTGCAAGCCGAAAGCGGGCTTTGGGTTGCGGGATTCAGCCGCGGTCCACACAATCTAAGTTATTCGAACCTTCACTAGGAGTGATTAAAATATGATGATATCTATCTGTTTAAGTGATTGAGCATGATTGGAAGTCTTAGCCTCGATCAGCTTCGCGTCCTCGTGACGATCGCCGACACGGGTAGCTTCTCGGCTACGGGTCGTGAGTTGCGACGCGTACAATCCGCCATAAGTCAGTCAGTAGCGACGCTTGAAAACATGCAGGGGGTCCAGCTCTTCGACCGTAGTGGCCACCGACCCCGCCTCACTGATATTGGCCGTGTTCTGGTCGCCCAAGCGAGGCTGGTGCTGGCAAGTGCCTCACAGTTTGAAGCGATTGCTGCCAGTACTCATGCGGGCATCGAGCCGGAGCTGGCTTTGGCAATTGATCCTCTAGTGCCGACCGCGCCGCTCATTGAAAGCCTGCGCGCGCTACGTGAAACCTTTACGCACTTAACGGTTACGTTCTCAACCGAAGGTCTGGGCGGCGCGGAGCGGCGAATTCGCAGCGGCGATGCGGCGCTGGCGCTTTGTTTGCTGCTTCCAGCAGTGCCGAATGATATTGCAGCCTTTCCGCTGCTAGCTGTTGGCCTCACGCCAGTTGTTTCTGCACAGCATCCGCTTGCGTTGCTTGATCGTGCTGTAACGCGTGGAGACCTGGAGCAATTTGTACAACTGGTACTCTCGGATCCAGTTGATTTTGACGGCCCTAACTATGGCTTGGCGGGCGGAGCTCTATGGCGATTTGCCGATTTGGGTCGACGACTGGATTTCCTGCTCGCAGGGTTTGGATGGTGCCGAATGCCAGAGCATTTGATCGTAGATCATATTGCAGCAGGGCGACTCGTACCGCTTAAGCTTGCCTTGGAACTCACCAGCTCCCCCAGCATCGTTACCATCTATGCGGCGCACATGGAAAACCGCCAACTGGGAGTTGCGGGGCGGTGGTTACTGGATGATCTGACAACTCGCTTATCTGCGTGACGCACTTTCTGCCAGATGAGAGGGGAACGGGGGCAGAGAAGAAACGGCGCAGATTTATTTAACGCGCTTTATCAATGGGGTCAGTGATCAATGAGGTCAGTGTCATTGATTTTCCTGATTATGTCCCTATCTCAGCCAGCGCCGTGATGTCCCTTCTGGAACAAGGAGTTGCCCGCATGACTGCAATGGCTAAGCGAGGCACCATCGCCGCCAGATCGTACCGTCGATTGAACCGGTACTGCGCATCGGCCAGATAACGCGGTGCGTATTTGGCAAATTTGAAGGCGTGATGGGTGCCACTCAAAGACGTCTTTAGGTTGCCAAGCAAGACATTCAACCACCGATACGGCTCAATCTCTGTGCTCGCTTTGCCTTTCGAGGCCATTATCACTTCATGCTGAAAGCCTAACTGCTGCAGTACCGAAAACCCCGCTAAACCATCTGAGATCACATGACTCCCTGGGGCCAGCGCCTGCATCGCCCAAGGTGTCAGTGCCGCGAAGGAAAAGCCTGCTACGGCATCAAAACGTACGCGATGCGGACGGCCTTCATGCACCTCCACTGCCGCCACAAATAAATCCGTCCCGTTTTTTCCGGCCTCTTGCGCTTGCGACCGGCGGCCCGAAGCTGCCCTTGAAAAAGCCCGTTTCGGCCAGTGTTGTCTCTAAACTTCAGCGGGCGGGACCAGCACCAGCTTGCCGATGAACTGCTTGGCCATGAATTCCTGCTGGGCTAGCACGATATCCGCCAAGGGGTAGGTCTTCGCCACCAAGGGGCGGATTTCGCCGCGTTCGATGTATCCGACCAGGTTTTCGAACACCAGGCGCGGCTGGTAGGTGCAGCCAAAAAAGCTGAGGTCTTTGAGGTAAAGCGTGCGTACGTCCAGTTCGACCAGCGGTCCGGCAATGGCGCCCGCAACGGCATAGCGTCCACCGCGACACAACAGCTTGAGCAGTACGGGCCACTGCGGACCGGCAACCAGATCAACCACGACCTCCAGGCTGTCGCTGCCCAGCTCGGCAAGGAGGTCCGCGCTGCGAGAGATAACTTGATCAGCGCCCAGCTGTTGCAGCTGCTCGATCTTTTCCGCACCGCAGATAGCGATTACATAGGCGCCGCGCCGTTTGGCCAGTTGTACTGCCGCAGAGCCCACGCCACCGGAGGCGCCGGTGATCAGCACGCGCTCGCCGGCCTTGAGCCCGACACGTTCGAGCATGTTTTCGGCGGTTGAGTAGGCGCAAGGGAAGGACGCCAGCTCGACATCACTGAGCGCGCAATCCACCGGAAAGCTTTCGCTGGCTCTCACAGTGCAGTACTGGGCGAAGCCGCCATCGCGCTCGGAGCCGAAGGTTATGCAGTTGAAAGCGTCGGTTGTATCCGGCGATTGCTGCATGGGGCGCACGATGACTCGCTCGCCTATCCGTGCGGGGTCGACATTCGCCCCGACGGCAACGATCGTGCCGCAACAGTCGGCGCCCTGGATACGCGGCAATTGCAGCGTTCCTCCCGACCAGGTGGCATCAGCTTCCTCGACCGTGGCAAAGCCATGCGAGCCACCGCTGTTGGTGTCTCCGCTGACGCCTTTGGAGTACCAGCCGATGCGGGTGTTGATGTCGGTGTTGTTGAGCGCGGCGGCACCGACCTTGATCAGTACCTCGCCGTCTGCCGGGTGCGGAACTGGCAAATTCTCCTGGTAATGCAGCTTGTCTAGTCCGCCGTAGCCGACCATCTGCACGCCAGCCATGGTTTGTGGAAGCTTGTGAGGGTTCATATCGTTCTCCGCCGTTGCGCCCGAATTCAGGGCGGGTAGTAATGAGATCAAGCGATCACTTGATGGCTACCTTAAGGGCATCATGATGTTCATTCAAACGAATTAACGTGGCCATATAATTCAATTAATATGAACTACATGTAATAATCGGATTCCGAACTTTACGAACAGGTGCTGCCATGGAGCCCTTGCTGGATCTGGAATTGCTGCGGACTTTTGCCGCCGTGGTCAAGGCGGGGGAGTTGAAAAAGGCCGCCGGAACACTCTTCCGCTCCCAGGCGGCAGTGAGCATGCAGCTCAAAAGGCTTGAGGAGCAGCTTGGCAAACGTTTGCTTGAACGTAATAACCAGGGCATCACCCTGACCCGGGATGGTGAAACCTTGCTCGGTTATACCGAGCAGCTATTGCGCCTGAGCAACGCTACCCTGACGGCGTTGGATCAGAGGCAGCTGACCGGCAAGATACGCTTCGGCATTTCCACTGATTACGCTCAGGACTTTTTGATTCACTTCATGCCGATCCTGCTGCGCGAGTTGCCGCACCTTGATGCCCGTATCACTTGCGATCGCAGCCGCAATCTGCGCAAGCTGGTAGCGCGGGGTGATCTGGACGTAGCGATAGTCGCCGGTGAAGCAGACAGCGAGGGCGAGGAATTGCTCTGGTCCGAGCGGCTTATCTGGGCCGCCGCGATAAGCTTTCGCCTGGACGAGCATGACAAGCTGCCAGTCGCGTTATACGAGGACGATTGCATCGTGCGTGAGCTGTGTCTGGCGGACCTCAAGCGCTCCGGCATCACCTATCAAAAGGTCTTCAGCAGTCCGGTGATGGAGAATATCGCTGCTGCGGTGCAGGCTGGAATGGCCGTGTCTCTGCTGCCGGAGTCGCTGCTCAAGCCCGGGCAGACACGACCTTTACCGAGGCAGCTGCTCAACAGCGATGTCATCATGAAGATGAACCTGATTCGTTCTCCGCTTATCGCCACGCCCATACTCGAGAAACTGGCCGACTGTTTGCGCGAGGCTGGCGGGAGGCTAAACCGCAAAGGCTGAAGACAGTGCCCCGTGCGTCTGAGCAAAAACAAGTCATCAGGGGATGGGCGCCAAGAGCGATGTGAATCGCCACTTGCTATGCAGCTAGGTTCAAGCAGTGGCTGCTGGCCGATCCCTGCCTGTCTCGACCGACGGCATCCGACCGATTCTGTTGAAAAAGTCGGCAAAACTAATGGGGTCGGAGTGAATTGATAATTTCATAGTCGCCACTGGCTGCTTCGGGTCCAGGCTGTGTGAAAACGTTTTTGAGCGCTATGGGTGCCCAAAATAGGACTGAAAACTCGTTTCTACGTAAAATCTAGGTCTGCTAATCAGCGGGTAGATTTCAGATTTCGCATAGAAGCTCGAACTACAATTTTTGCTCAGGGTTTTCACACAGCCTCGGTCGAAACCGGACATTCACGATTGCCTATCGCGCCGCCTCGTCATGGGGCCTATAGAAAAGAAAATTCCGGGTTTCGGCCGTCTTGATGTATGCCTTCGCCCAGGCAGGCTTCACACTCCTGTCGTGAAAATACAGAGCGCCATGGGATCGGTCCGTGAGCTGCTTGTTGAGTGCCTTTCGCGCGACTTCCTTGGCAAGGGCGTACTGGTCGTCTTCCTTTGCCTGATCCGTACGCCCGTCACACCACCACGAAAACTGGCAGGCGTGCTTTTCAGAATCTTGCTTGACCACCGCGCACACCGTGTCAGGAAAGCCTTCATGGCCCAGCCGGTTGATGACCACGCTGGCGACGGCTTCCATCTCGACAACCGCCCCTCCTTTGGCTTCCCAGTAGATGCTGCGTGCAAGACAGGTGATTGCATCGTCCAGAGGCGCTGCGCCTGCGGGATCGACCGCCTGCGCTTCGGAGGTGGTGATGGCCTCGGATTTGGGGGCAGGTGTCTCGCTGCCCTTCTCCACCACTTTCTGTTCCAGGACCTGCGCCTTGCCTTCAGCTGCTTCCTTTTTTTGCTCCTGGTCAGTCGCCAATACCTGACTGCACAGAAAGGTGATTGCGAAACAGGTGGCTACCCATTTAAATCGCATGATCGACCCTTCTGCTGATACTGGTTTGAGCAATGAAACGGCGACGTTGTAGCGCTAATTTGACTTGATTGTAGTCGCCATACGTCATTCCAGCCGCCGCACCGGGGGCACGCACACAGGGTTCAGCATCTACGATCAACAGGGCTTTGGTTGACCGAGTTGCCCTGTACATGCGGGCAGGTTTTACGCGCATGTCCATCAGCCATATCGGCCCCTGAGCAGTGCCATCCATCTGAAGGTCCGCTCCTGGCCCAGGCTGTGGAAAAACGCGCCGATGTTTTGAGGGCTGGCCTGCTACGTGAAACCTGCCAGCGTGAGGCTAATCAGCAGACGCGGAATTTGCGTAGAGGCGCGATTTTCGTACTGACTCTGCCCCACAAACCTGCTCAAAAACGTTTTTACACAGCCTCGGTCGAACGCAGATTTTCGTGACCGGTCGCTCCTGGCCGCTCCATGTCATCCAAGCAAAACATGGCCACTGCCACTAATCCCCCTCTTGCCTGAACTTGCGCTTTTTTCGGCGGCGTAGCTGGCAGATCGCCGCGACCGCGGTAGCATGGCGCGGAAGAGGAAATACCCATGTCACAGCTCGAGCAAAGCCAGGTCTTTCAGGTCATGGCCAGTTCACCCAATTCCAGGCTGTTGCACAGCGCCGAGCTGGGCGATGGCTTGGCCGCGGCGCTGTGGAGCAACTGCCACGATACTCGCGACTACCAGGCGCCGAGCCACCACACCCTGTCCTGCTACCTGGCGGGCGGCACCGGCACCTTTCGCCGCGAGCGCCCCGAGAGCAAGGGCGCACCGGACAAGTTGTGCATCCTGCCGGCCGGGCATCAGTCGGCCTGGGTGATCAACGGCGAGATCAATCTTGCCCACCTGTATGTCAGCCAGGAGCAATTTGCCCTCGGCGCCGTGCGTCTGCTCGACCGCGAGCCGCGCGAACTGCAACTGCGCGAAGCCACCTTCCTCGACGACCCGCAGCAGGCCCAGCGTTTTCGTCAGCTGAGCCGACTGAACTGGCTGGAGCCTGGCGAGCGCCTGCTGACCAGCAGCCTGGCCCACGCCCTGCTCAGCCATGCCTTGCTGTCTCAGGTTGGCCGGCGCGATGGCCTGCGTCTGACCGGCGGGCTGGCGCCGGCGCAACGGCGGCGGCTGCGCGAATACATCGAGGAGCATCTAGCCGAGCCGCTGAGCCTGGGTCAGCTGGCCGGGCTCTGTGCGTTATCCGAGTACCACTTCGCCCGGATGTTTCACCTGAGCGTCGGCCTGCCGCCACACCGTTATCTGCTGGCGCGCCGCCTCGAACGCGCCCGGCAGTTGCTGCACAGCAGCCACCTGCCGCTGGGCGAGATCGCCCTGGCCTGCGGTTTTGCCAGCGCCAGCCATTTCAGCAACCGCTTTCGCCAAGCCTTTGCCGCGACACCAGGCCAGTACCGCATGGCGTTCGGCGCCTAACCGGCTGCCGTTTGCCGGGAGACGGCGTACTGCTGCGCGAGTACGCCCGACCCGCCGCCTGACAGGCTGCGGGGCCGCTTGCCTGGCCGGCGCTGGCTAGATTGCGCAAGCGCCTGCTAATCCAGCGCCAGCTGTGCCAGAATCATCGGCTTTGCACCCACCCGGCATTGCCATGTCCAGACTCGCCCCCACTGCCGCTGATTTGCCATGATGGCCCTGGATGTTCTGCATCTGCGCCAGGCCGACTGGCGCCCGGCATTCCGCGCCAGGGACTTCACCCGTGGGCTCGGCTATGCCGAGCAGGGCCGCAGCACCCTGCTCAGCCTCAAGGGCGAGACCCTGCTGGCCAGCTGTCGCGGCTCGGGCGCGCAGACTTACCAGCAGCGCATCAACCTGCAGTCCTTCCCCCAGGGCTGGAGCGTCAACGGCCAGTGCAGCTGCCCGGTGGGGTTCAACTGCAAGCACGTGGTCGCCGCCCTACTGACCCTGGAGCGCCAGCAACTGGCGGGTATCGACCTCAGCCCGCTGATAGAGACCCCGGCAGATGTCGTCGAACAGCGCCTGGAGGGCACCCCGCCGCAACCCGTACTGATGCTCGGCAGCCACGTGCGGGTGCATTTCGATGCGCGCAAGGCACGCATGCTCGAGCAGACCCAGCACCGCGCCGCTCTGGCCTTCGATTACCAGGGCCAGCTGGCCTATGGCAAACCGGCGAAGGACCTGCTGGTGCGGCAGAGTCCGAGCCTGACCCTGCGCATCATCCGCGACGCCGCTGCCGAGGCGGCGCTGCGCCAGCGCCTGGAAGACGCCGGCCTGCAGGTCGCCCTGCGCCAGAGCGAGGCCCTCGCCGAGCATCCCGGCGAACACTTCGAGCTGCCCGGCGAGACGGCCTGGTTAGGTTTCGTCCAGCAGCAATTGCCGCTGCTGCGCGCGCAGGGTTGGCGGATCGAGCTGCAAGCGGATTTCCGCTACAACCTGGCGCAGGTCGACGACTGGTACGCGGCAATCGAAGAGACGCCCGGGCACGACTGGTTTGACCTGGAACTGGGGATCGAAGTCGAAGGCCGGCGCATCAGCCTGTTGCCGATCCTGCTGCAGGCGATTCGCCACAAACCCTGGCTGCTCAATGGCGACGCCCTGGCCCAGCGCCAGGATGAAGAAATGCTGCTGGTCAGCCTACCGCAGAGCAACAAGCACATCGCCCTGCCCTTCGCCCGCCTCAAGCCCTTGCTGGCCACCCTGGGCGAACTGTTTTTCCGCGAGTCGGGCGAATCCAGCCAGCGTTTACGCCTGCCACGCGCCGACGCCGCTCGCCTGAGCGAACTGGAGCAAGGCCCGGCGCTGAACTGGCAGGGTGGCGAGCAGCTCCGCGGCTTTGCCCAGCGCCTGCAGGCGCACACCGTGCAGGAGGTCAACCCGCCAGCGGATTTGCAGGCCACCCTGCGCCCCTATCAACTGCATGGCCTGGCCTGGATGCAGGCGCTTGGCGAACTGGAAATCGGCGGGGTGTTGGCCGACGATATGGGCCTGGGCAAGACCCTGCAGACCCTGGCGCATATCCTCAGTGAGAAACAAGCCGGGCGCCTGGACCGGCCGGCGCTGATCGTCATGCCCACCAGCCTGATCCCCAACTGGCAGGACGAAGCCGCGCACTTCACCCCGCAGCTCAAGGTGCTGGCTCTGTACGGGGCAAAACGCCGCCCGCTGTTCCAGTTGATCGGCGATCACGACATCGTCCTGACTACCTACGCCCTGTTGCCGCGCGACCTCAAGGCGCTGGCGGCGCAGCCGTATCACCTGCTGATTCTCGACGAAGCGCAGAACATCAAGAACCCGCGCAGCAAGGCCGCACAGGCTGCCGGGCAATTGCAGGCACGCCAACGCCTGTGCCTGACGGGTACCCCACTGGAAAACCACCTGGGTGAACTCTGGTCGCTGTTCAACTTCCTCATGCCCGGCTGGCTCGGCGACAGCAAGAGCTTCACCCGCGACTACCGCACCCCCATCGAGAAGCAGGCCAATCAGCAGCGCCTGGCGCACCTGCGCGGGCGGATCAAACCCTTCGTGCTGCGCCGCACCAAGGAACAAGTGGCGCGCGAGCTGCCGCCCAAGACCGAGGTGACCCACTGGATCGAACTGACCGCCGCCCAGCGCGACCGCTACGAAACCCTGCGCCTGGCGATGGACAAGAAGGTCCGCGATGAAGTCGCTCGCCAGGGTCTGGCCCGCAGCCAGATCGTGATCCTCGAAGCGCTGTTGCGCCTGCGTCAGGCCTGCTGCGATTTACGCCTGCTCGGCGATGACAATGCACAACTGAAAAGCAGCGACTCGGGCAAACTCAGCGCCTTGCTGGAGATGCTCGTAGAGCTGGTCGAGGAAGGCCGCAAGGTGCTGCTGTTCTCCCAATTCACCTCGATGCTGGCGCTGATCGAAACCGAGCTGCAGGCACGCCGGATCGGCTACACCAAGCTCACCGGCAGCACCCAGGATCGGCGCACCCCGGTGCAGCAGTTCCAGGCCGGACAGTTCCCGGTGTTCCTGATCAGCCTGAAAGCCGGCGGCGCCGGCCTCAACCTCACCGCCGCCGACACCGTGATCCACTTCGATCCGTGGTGGAACCCTGCCGCCGAGGCCCAGGCCAGTGACCGCGCCTACCGCATAGGCCAGGACAAGCCGGTGTTCGTCTACAAATTGATCGCCCGCGGCAGCGTCGAAGAAAAGATCCAGCACCTGCAACAGGCCAAGGCCAACCTGGCGCGCGGCCTGCTGGAGGGCGGCAGCCAGGAGCAGTGGCAGATGAGCGAAGATGACCTGGCTGGGCTGTTCGCACCCTTGAGCGACTGATACCCGCCGCTAAAGCATGACCTTTGCGGACGGCTGCAGCGTGGCCGCTGATGACCTGCAGCAGCGGCAAAACTGACGAGCGATCACGCTCGCGGCGCAGCCCGCATGTACGCAGGTGTGCTATATGCCCTTCAACGCACCATCAACAGGCGCCCGCCATGAGAAAACCCCTGAGCCGCTACGCCATTACTGTCATTCGGCTACTGCTAGGTTTGCTGATTGCACTGGCCGGTGGCTGGGGCGTGTTGCTCATCATCTTTGCCGGGCCGCCAGACGCGCTGCTGCGCTACAGCCTGGCTGGCGCAGTTGCCGTCGTCTCGCTGGCCGCCTTGATTGCCTTGGGTCGGCGCCGCTGGCGCTGGCGCACCCTGGCAATCTATCTCGTTCAGTTCGCCGGCCTGCTGGTCTGCTGGTACCGCCTCGAACCCTCCAACCAGCGCGACTGGCAGGCGGACGTGGCGGTGCTGCCTTATGCGACCATCGAGGGCGACCTGGTTACCGTGCACAACATCCGCAACTTCGACTACCGCAGCGAGACCGACTTCACGCCGGCCTGGTACGACAAACGTTTCGACCTGGCCAAGCTACAAGGGGTGGATCTGGTCACGTCCTACTGGATGGGCCCGACCATCGCCCATGTGTTTCTCAGCTTCGACTTTGGCGACGGCGATCACCTGGCCATGTCGATCGAGACGCGCAAGGAAAAGGGCGAGAGCTTCTCCACCCTCAAGGGTTTCTTTCGTCAGTATGAGCTGTATTACGTGGTGGCCGACGAGCGCGACGTGATCCGGCTACGTACCAACTATCGGCGCAACCCGCCCGAACAGGTCTACCTCTACAAGCTGCATGCCCCCATCGAGCAAGGCCGCCAGTTGTTCCTGGAGTACATGCAGCGCATCAACGCGCTGCATCAGCAACCCGAGTTCTACAACAGCCTGACCACCAACTGCACCACCGGCATGTGGCTAAATTCTCGCGTCAACCCGCAGCACCTAGGGTTCGACTGGAGAATAATCGCCAGCGGCTATGTACCGCAGCTGCTCTACCGGCACGGCTTGCTCGACAGCGCCGGCTTGTCGTTCGCCGAGGTCAAGCGGCGGGCCCATATCAATACCCGCGCCCAGGCCGCGGACGGCGCCGCGGATTTCTCCAGGCGCATCCGCACGGACGACTCGACGCAGCCCGTCGGCATGACCGAGCAGGCGCAGCACTAGCGGCCGAGTAAGCCGGCGCATTGCCCGCCTACTGCTCACCCCCTGCCAAGCTTCCCCCTGAGGGGCTTGAGCAGAGGCGCTGCGAGTCGAATCACCCTATCTAGCGGCTGCTCGCCGCTCAATCGTCGCCCTGGACATCATCTTTTTCCGCCGCTTCATCGGCAGGATTGGTTCTTTTGCGCGGACCCAAGCTCTGCACCGAGGGGAACCGTGCGGAGGCGTAGCGCACCACCAAAATCGCCAGCGCCAGCAACAGGATCGCCCCGGAAACCATCACCACGCCTATGTCCGGGCGATGATGGTGCGAGACATCGGAAATCAGCAGCCGGGTCAACGCGGTGATCGCCACATAGATCAAAAAGCGGATCGGCATGTGGTTGGTCTTGAAGTAGATCCCGACCATCGCGCCCAGTTCGAGGTAGATGAACAGCAGCAGGATGTCATCGACCGTGATATGCCCCTTGTCGAGCATGCCGATAAAAGCCACTACCGCGGCCCAGGCCGTGACCGCGCCAATGGCAAACAACGCCAGGTAATGAAAGGTCTCCACCAGCAGGTTGCCTAACGATTCAGCCAAGTCATGCATGTGTTCGCGCAGGCTCTCGGCCCAATTCATTTTCACCTGTTGATCTCCCGGGATAGCGTCGAGCAGCGATGATACAGCGCCACCATGACATTCCGGTATGCAGGAACAAGACCAGCACGCTGCGCCCCGCCGGCACACCACTCGCCAGCGGGTAACTTAGCCATGGGTCACTGAGCGACAACGTCGTACGTACTGGAGCAAAACAACCATTCCACGCCTAACCGCTGAACGGACCCTGGCCAGCGCCGCGCAACCTGCCAAGCCCGAGGCGGTGATCGAGTTCGACATGGACAGCACGCAGGCCCTGGCACGCCGGCAGAAAATCTTCGCCGACCCGGCCCACGCCAAACTCAGGGTCGCAGGCGCACACATGCCCTTCCCCGGCATCGGCCATGTACGCGACGAAGGCAGCGGCTATGCCTGGGTGCCAGGCGAATTTGGCCCCATCCGCAACGACCGATAGTTATGGCTATGTATCAGTTAGATGTTGAGACTGGCCGCAGTCTCGTGGGAGCGGCTTTAGCCGCGAAGTTTTGTTGGCGTATCGACGATTTTCGCGGATAAATCCGCTCCCACAAACGCCCTGTATCTCTTGCAACACCTAACAGGGACATAGCCTAGTTATTTGCCATGCCGCCTGGCGACTATGTCCAGGCAGTGCATCCGCATGTGGCTGCCTGCATTCGATGACTTTCCAACGCCATGACACAGTTGCCGCTGTTCAAATGGGTTAGAGTTCTTTATGCTCGCAACCACTGTATAAATAAACAGCTTATAGCAATCCAATAGCGTGAAGGCGTAGAGGTGATGAATGGCCGTCGAAGTGGTGTACCGCAGCAGTCGGGATCTGGAGCGTTTATTTATGGATAAGGCCGAAGCCGATCGTCATGACAAGATGCTCGAACTGGCCGAGCTGCTCACCGAGGTGTTGCAGAAGGCCGTGCCCTCGCTGAATGAGCAACAAGGCGAAGAGCTGGGTATTTACATGGCGAAGAACCGCGAGATCTTCGCCAAGGCCTTCAAGAACCAGCCGGATGCATTGAGCGAACTGGGCCAAGCCGCGGCCGAATAACGACGACTGTCATGGGAGCGAGGGCGATGCCAAGGCCCTTGCCCGCAAACGCTTATCTTCCCAAGCATCGCGGGCAAGGCCCTCTCTCATCAAACTAAAAATAACTCGTTGTTTTATATATATAAATTTAATCAGCACGGAACCCTTAATGAAATGGTTACCCCCGCCTACCCGGTGATCGTGCATTACGCTTCACCGGGTACCTATTGGAGACCATTGCCATGAAACCTGCAGCGATTGTCAGCATTGATTTGGGAAAACAGACCTTCCACGTAGTCGCTCATGATGAGCATGGGCACGAGCTTCATCGTAAGAAGCTCAGCCGCAAGACATACCCCAAGTACTTTACCAACCTTCCAACCTTCCACCCTGCATCGTGGCAATGGAAGCCTGTGGCGGGTCGCATTTCATGGCCCGAGAGATGGTCAGGTTCGGGCATCAGCCCAAGCTGATCGCGGCTCAACACGTGCGACCCTACGTCAAAAGCAACAAAAACGACTACGCCGACGCTGAGGCTATTTGCGAGGCGGCGGGCCGTCCCAGCATGCGCTTTGTGGCGCCCAAGTCCGAGGCGCAGCAGTCGCTCGCGATGCTCGGTGCAGTGCGTGAAAGTTACATCAAGGACCGCACTGCTACTTCCAACCGCATCCATTCGATGTGCCTGGAGGTCGGCATCGGCCTGTCTCCCGGATACAAATCGATCAGGGAATTGCCTGTTGTGCTTGAAGATTGCACCTTTCATCCGGCCATCAAGTCGCTGCTGATGGAGCTGCACAGCCACTTCATCTACCTGGACCAGAAGCTCAAGGTCATGGATCGACAGGTCGAATGCCAAGCCGCTGAAGATGACCTGGCTCATCGTTTGATGACGATCCCCTGCGTTGGCCCGGTCATCTCCACCGCCCTGGCTGCGGAGTTGGGCGATGGTCGTCAATTCAAGTGCGGGCGGGACTACGCCGCCTCGATAGGGCTTGTGCCCAAACAGCACACTACCGGCGGCAAGCCGGTGCTGCTGGGTATCAGCAAACGAGGAGATCGAAATCAGCGACGACTGCTGATCCAGTGCGCTCGGGTCTACCTGATAAACCTGGAGCGACAAAAAGGCCAGTTGGCAGACTGGGTCCGCCAACTGTTAAGCAGCCATCACGCCAACAAGGTAGCGTGTGCGCTGGCCAACAAGATAGCGCGTATCGCCTGGGCGATAGCCGCAAACCACAGCGAATATGATGCAGGGCCAAGCGCGATGAACGCCTGACCCTGCTGTCACCCAAGCACCACCCACCTGGTTTTGCGATGCTGGATAACTGATGACGTGAACGGCCAACCGGCCCGACGAAGACCCTGGGCTCCTACGAGGCTTCTTGAAGCCGTCCCCCTATAAAGGATCGTCGGGCGCGATTTTCATCAAGGCGCGGGCATACACCCAGACGCCGGATAGATTGACGCAAGCCAAACACGCATCGCATTCAGTATTGCAGAAAAGGGGGTAACCATAGATGTAGGAGCCAGCTTGCTGGCGATCTTTGTAGATCAAAAGCATCGCCAGCAAGCTGGCTCCTACACGGTTTGCTGCGCGACAGCGCCCCGTCGCAGACGGCGGGCAAACTCCTACCTATCAGCCAGACCGATGGGGCGTACTGCGTAGAGTGAAACCCGGGGCAGCTCATCGCCTGCCAAACCGCTCCCGGATTGCACCAAGGCCGTTGAAAAATGTAGCGAGCGAAGCGAAGTAACAGCCGAAGGCTGGCCCGCAGGGCGAGCGTAGCGAGTCAAAAACGCAGTTTACGTGGTGTAAATGAGCCCTTTATTCGCTTCGCTCATCTCTTCGGGGCCGCGCTGAAGCGCGTTCAATGCGTCGCTTTTGTGAGGCCGATTTCAACGCCGCATAGCCGAGCGCAGTAGTTTTTCAACGGCCGGCTAAAAGCAATGGCCGGCGCCGTTGTGCACCGCAGGGAATAGAGGGCCGCCCCAGGAATTACCCCAGACGCGCCCATTGGGCGCGTTAACCGAAGCCCGCCGATCCAAGGGGTTGCGGACAAGCCCACTCGAAAGGCATCGCCCTCCCTACCGCCTTAGACTTGCCGGTCGTCCTGGCAACATTCGGCCATGACGAACTGCAGAGCCTGCTGCAACCTCGCGAAGTCGATACGGTTAATAACCTCACGCCCGTCCCGTTCCTGGCGGAGCACGCCGGCCTGCACCATGGTGTTGAGGTGATGGGCGAGCGTCGAGCGCGGGATGCCGATACGCTCCTGCAGTTGGCCGAAGTTGAGTCCTTCCGGGCCGCTGCGCACCAGGGTGCGGAAGACTTGCAGGCGCACCGGATTACCCAGTGCCTCTAGGCAGAATGCGACGTCGTTGAGTTCCATGGGCCTAAGGATAGACAGACGTTCAAGCGCGTGCAACCATATAACTAGTTTTCTAGTTATATGGTTATTTAGCATTGGAGGCGGCGCCGCCGCCAGGGAGCCCGCCATGAACAAGTCAGCTCTGCACTTCGTCGCCGGCAACGGCCTGCTCGATCGCCGCGCCTTTCTCAAAAGTGGCTACGGCCTGACGATTGCCACGGCCATCGGCCTGTCTGCCACTGGCCGAATACTGGCAGAAACCGAGCCGGCCATGCCGCCCTGGATGACCAGCCTGGGCACTGTCGATACTGGCTACGGCAGTCCCTCGCCGCATGAAGGCCAGGTGCTGCGGCAGCTACAGCCGAGCACACCGCAGACAGCTGGTTTCAGCATCTGGCACTCACCGCTACAACACCAGCGCGGCATCATCACCCCCAACGGACTGCACTTCGCGGTTCACCACAACGGTATCCCGGCGATCGAGCCGGAGCGCCATCGCCTGCTAATCCATGGCCTGGTCGAACGGCCGCTGCAGTTCGATCTGCAACGACTGATGCGCTATCCCATGGTTTCGCGTATCCAGTTCCTCGAGTGCGCAGGCAACACCGCAGCCAACGCCCTCTCACCAACCGCCCTCGATGGCGACTGCCAGGCGCTGTTCGGCCAGGTCTCCGGCTCGGAGTGGACCGGCGTACCCTTGTCCTATTTGCTGCGCGAGGCCGGGGTGAAGCCCACGGCACGCTGGGTGATCTGCGAGGGCGCCGACGGCGGTTCGCACAGCCGCAGCCTGCCTCTGGCCAAACTGATGGACGACGCCATCATTGCCTTCTACCAGAACGGCGAGCGCCTGCGGCCCTCCCAGGGCTACCCGCTGCGGCTGTTCGTGCCGGGCTGGGAGGGCAATGTCAGCGTCAAGTGGCTGCATCGTCTGGAGGTCAGCGACAGCCCGGCCTTCAGCAAGGACGAATCGGGCCTCTATACCCGGGTTCTCAGCGACGGCGACATCCTCGCCTTTGGCTTCCCAATGGAGGTCAAGTCGGTGATCACCCACCCGTCCGGTCAACAGCTACTACCCGAACTCAAGGGCTTCTACGAGATATCCGGCCTGGCCTGGTCCGGCCGAGGACGGATCGCCAAGGTGGAGATCTCCGCCGATAACGGCCGTAGTTGGGCGGCGGCGCAGTTGCACGGTCCGGTGCTGGACAAATCACTGACCCGCTTCAGCATTCCCTGGCAGTGGACCGGCACCGCCACTACCCTGCTGAGCCGAGCCAGCGACGAGCACGGCAACACCCAGCCGACCCGCAGCGAATGGCGCAGCCGCTATGCGGCCCACTCGTTCAACCACTACAACGCCATCCAGGCCTGGCGGGTAGGACGTGACGGCGCCGTGGAGAACACCTATGCGTAGGCTCTGGTGCAGCGTCTGGCTGCTGCTCGCGCTCGACAGCGCCGCGGCAGCGCAACCGCAGATTGGCCTCGGCCAACCCTTGGCGCCGGAAACCATCCGGCGCTACGCCATTACGGTGTTCCCCGATGGCCGCGACCTGCCCCCCGGAGCGGGCAGCGTGGACACGGGGCGCAGGCTCTATGCCAGCCGCTGCGCGGGCTGCCACGGTGCCAAGGGACGCGAGGGACCGGCCGCGCGCCTGGTCGGCAGCGACGGTTTCTTCAGCCTCGACGACCCGCTGCGCATCCTGCGAATCCGCGACCAGCCGCTGTTACTCCTGTCGGTAGGTGGGCTATGGCCATACGCGACCACGATCTTCGACTACACCCGCCGGGCCATGCCGCACCATTCGCCCAAGAGCCTGAGCAGCGATCAGGTCTATGCCCTGACCGCCTATATCCTCTACCGCAATGGGTTGCTGGAGGAGACTGCCGTGCTCGACCGCGAGAGCCTGCCGCGGATCGAGATGCCCGGCCGCGCACGCCTGCGCTGGGCCGAGCAGATGCCGCAATGAGCGCCGCCGCGCTTTTCGTCCATGGCCCGACTCACGCCCATGGATGGGCCTACGCCTCTGCTTGACCACTGTGGCTCAGGCTTCGGCCTGTTCCTGCGCCTTGAGAAAACGCGCGGCCTCGCCACCGGTGAGCGCGCGGTGATCGACGGTCAGCGACAGCGGCAGGATGGGGTGCACCTGCACCTTGCCGTCCACCGCCACCGGCTCGTCGCGGATACCGCCAGCGCCGATGATCGCCACCTGCGGCGGCATGACCAGCGGATTGGCGTAACGGCCAAACAGGGTGCCAAAGTTGGACAGAGTCAGGGGCGCGCCCATCATTTCCTGCGGTGGAATCGAGCGCGCCTTGACGTCGGCGCGCAGACGCGCAATGCCTTCTTTCAAGTCTTCGGCGCTGCGTGCACCGACATTGCGCAGCACCGGCACGAACTGACCGTCCGCAGTATCCACGGCGATGCCCAGGTCGAGTTGCGCGTGGCGCTTGAGCGACAGGCCCTTGCCGTCGAACCAGCTATTGAGCACCGGTTCGACCTGGCAGGCGGCGGCGATGGCCTGGGCCAGGCGCACCAATGGATCCTGCGCCTGCGCCAAGCGATGCAGATCGGCGTCGCCGACAATGAACACCGGCACCACCTCGGCCTCGACAAGCGGCACAATATCGAGCGCACGGTCAGCACCCTCGCGTAAGCGCCGGGGCAGATAGCGCGCGCCTGAGCCGTTCACCCTGCCGCGCTGGATCTGCAATAACACCGCTACAGATCGATCACCACTCCGGCGTTATTGGCCCCGCGCCTTAGCGCGATGCTGGGCGGCGGTGAGGGTATTGCGTAGCAAACAGGCGACGGTCATCGGGCCAATACCTCCGGGTACCGGCGTCAGCGCGCCGGCGACGACAGACGCCGCGGCAAAGTCGACATCGCCGACCAGGCGCGCCTGGCCCTGGCCATCCTCGATGCGGTTGATCCCGACGTCCAGCACCGTCGCTCCGGGTTTGATGTGCTCGGCGCCGATCATCCCGGGCCGGCCCACCGCTACCACCAGAATATCGGCCTGACGACACTCTGCGACCAGGTTGCGGCTGCGCGAATGCACCGTGGTCACCGTGCAATGCGCATTCAACAGCAACTGCGCCATCGGTTTGCCGACGATATTCGAGCGCCCGACCACCACCGCCTTGAGTCCCGAGAGGTCACCGAGACGGTCCTGCAACAGCAGCAGGCATCCCAGCGGCGTGCAGGGCACCATGGCCGGCTGACCGCCACTCAGGCGACCGACGTTGTACGGATGAAAGCCGTCGACATCCTTGGCCGGGGCGATCGCCTCGATCACCGCCGTCTCGTTGATCGACGCCGGCAGGGGCAACTGCACCAGAATGGCATCGACCAGGTCATCGCGATTCAGCGCTTCGATCAAGGTCAGTAACTCGGCCTCACTGGTATCGGCTTCGAGCAGGTGGGGAAAAGACGCAATGCCCACCTCGGCCGCCTGACGCATCTTGGTCCGCACATACACCTGGCTGGCCGAATCGTTACCGACCAGCACCACCGCCAGCCCGGGCTGACGCCCGCGCACATCGGCAAACTCACGGGCATCGACTGCCACCTCGGCACGCAGTTTCTCGGCGAAAGCCTTGCCATCGATCCGCTCGGCCTGGGGCAGATCGTGGCGGGTGTCTTCTGCCAGTTTGCTCATCAGTGTTAGTCCTCGATATTGGAAAACCAGGGTAGGCGCCCCATGCTGAACTACCAGATGAAACCTGGGCAGCAACGGCCTGCTAGACCTGCGGCGCCAGCGCCTTACCCGTGCAGGTAATCGCTAGAAAATGGCCGCATAGACTACCGCACTGACCGCGACGATCTATGCCCAATCGAGCCGCGACACGACCTGCGGTATCCCGTTGCTGTCGATACCCTGGCAGATGCCTGCTGACTGCACCTTGAACATCCCAGCAAAGCACTAGGTCCGCAAGCAGAGGTCAAAACCAGTGATGCGTTTCCTGCACCGCCCCCATTACCAGGAGATTGATCGATGGTTACTCATTACAAGGTCGCGGGACATCTCGCCTGCGGCAGTCATGGCAGTCACCTCGCCTCCACCAATAAACTGACGGGCGTGAAATGTCGTAACTGCCGCAACACCGAGGTGTTCAAGGAGGCCAAAAAACACGCGCGAAACGCTGCGCGCCGTGCAGTTCGTCGAGCCAAGGCTGCTCATGTCTCGACTGACTGGCGCGCAGCTTGGCGAGATAAACTCACCGACATGCCAGGGCTGCAGCGACTCCCGAGAGGCTTTGGCGGTCAGCCCTACGTCTAGCAATGTGTAAGAAGAGTACTCAAGGGGGGGGCGCCCCCTTGAGCCTCGGAACACCACGGTACGCAGCCCATTCTGGAGCACCCGGTGAGACACGTGATAGTTCACAGCCCGAGCCAGCGCCTGAGCTTCCATGTCACGCCCGACCTGGGTCAGCCGCCGCGGATCATGGGCGCGGTCTACCGGCTCGACCATCTGCTCGATGATTACCCGTAATCGGCCTTCCTGCTCCGGCTTGTTTTCCTTGGTCACCGGCAGATGAATGTATTCGATGCCCTCATGCTCGGCCCTGCCACGTAGGCCTTCGTGATGGGAGACGATGGCAGTGATTGCGCGGGCTTGCTCGCCGGCAACCTTGTCATTTAGCCAGGCTTCGGGCAGGGTCATGACACCAGCAACCTTGCTCCTGGAGTCACTCATGTCAGCCCTGTACCCAAGTGTCGATCCCGATGGTCTGGTCGAATATTCAGTCGTCTACACCGACCGTTCCCTCAACCATATGTCGCAGTCGTTCCAGCGCGTGATGAATGACATATCCAGCACCCTGAAACAGGTCTACAACGCCCACGCAGTGGCGATAGTGCCCGGCAGCGGCACCTTCGGCATGGAAGCGGTGGCCCGGCAGCTGGCGACCGACAGGAAGTGCCTGGTGATCCGCAACGGCTGGTTCAGCTACCGCTGGACGCAGATATTCGACGCCGGCCAGATCCCGGCATCATCCCAGGTGCTGAAAGCCCGTCCAGTCGAAGCCGGCCGCCAAGCCGCCTTCGCCCCGCCACCGCTCGACGAGGTGCTGGCGAGCATTCGCGCGGAAAAGCCGCACCTGGTCTTCGCCGCCCATGTCGAAACCGCCTCGGGCATTCTTCTGCCTGACGACTACCTGCGCGCCGTCGCCGACGCCGTCCATGCGGTCGGCGGCCTGTTCGTGCTCGACTGCATCGCCTCGGGTACCCTCTGGGTCGACATGCAGGCCAGTGGCATCGATGTGCTGATCAGCGCACCGCAGAAAGGCTGGAGCGCGTCCCCCTGCTGCGCCCTGGTGATGCTCAGCCCACTGGCCTGCGCACGGGTCGACGAGACCCAAAGCAGCAGCTTCGCCTGCGACCTGAAAAAATGGCTGCAGATCATGCAAGCCTATGAACAGGGCGGCCATGCCTACCACGCGACCATGCCCTGCGATGCGCTGGCGCGCTTTCGCGATGTCATGCAGGAAACCGCAGGCTACGGCTTTGCCAAGGTTCGCGCCGAGCAGCAGGCGCTGGGCCAGCGGGTGCGCGCACTGTTGGCCGCCAAGGGCTTCAAGAGTGTCGCCGCAGCAGGCTTCGAGGCCCCCGGCGTGGTGGTCTGCTACACCGACGACGAGCAGATCAAGAACGGCAAGAAGTTCGCCGCCCTGGGCCTGCAAGCCGCCGCTGGGGTGCCCCTGCAATGTGATGAGCCGGCCGATTTCCAGACCTTCCGCATCGGCCTGTTTGGCCTTGAAAAGCTGAACAATATCGAGCGTACTGTCGAGATCCTCGAGCAGGCGCTGGACAAGATGCCGCGCTAAAGCGTGGGTCTAAGGGCTGTGCGGCCTGGATCAGCCCTCGACCTGTTCCAGTGCCTGCACCAGTGCCTTGAGAAAACGCGCGGCCTCGCCACCGGTGACCGCGCGGTGATCGAAGGTCAGCGACAGCGGCAGGATGGGGTGCACCAGCACCTTGCCGTCCACCGCCACCGGCTCGTCGCGGATACCGCCAGCGCCGATGATCGCCACCTGCGGCGGCATGACCACCGGATTGGCGTAACGGCCAAACAGGGTGCCGAAGTTGGACAGGGTGAGGGTCGCGCCCATCATTTCCTGCGGTGGAATCGAGCGCGCCTTGACGTCGGCGCGCAGACGCGCAATGCCTTCTTTCAAGTCTTCGGCGCTGCGTGCGCCGACATCACGCAGCACCGGCACGAACAGACCGTCCGCAGTATCCACGGCGATGCCCAGGTCAAGTTGCGCGTGGCGCTTGAGCGACAGGCCCTTGCCGTCGAACCAGCTATTGAGCACCGGTTCGACCTGGCAGGCGGCAGCGATGGCCTGGGCCAGGCGCACCAATGGATCGCGCGCCTGCGCCCAGCGGTGCAGATCGGCGTCGCCGGCGATGAACACCGGCACCACCTCGGCATGCGCTCGCGCCATGTTGATCGCCATGCTGCGCCGCACCCCACGCAGCTTGTCGCCGCCGAACTTGTCGCGGGCGGACTGGGTCGCGGCCTCGACATCGCCACGGGTAATCAGACCAGCGCTACCGGAACCGACCAGGCCACTCAGATCGACCCCCAGTTGGCGGGCCAGTTGACGCACCGCCGGGGTCGCGCGCGGCGCCAGATGCTCGCGGGTCGAAGGCGCGGCACCGACGCAGAAGCTGTCCGCCTGCGCCTCGCCACCACCTTCCAGACGGCCGACCACGGTGCCGGAATCGGCTTCGCCCTCGTAGGCCAGTAGCGGCTCGCCGACATGCAGGATGTCGCCCTCGGCGCCGAAGGTCTTGGCCACCACGCCGTCGTAGGGCGCGGGAATATCGACGATGGCCTTGGCGGTTTCCACCGAGACCAGCAACTGATCGGCCTTGACCTCCTCGCCGGCCTTGACGTGCCACTCGACGATTTCCGCTTCCTGCAGGCCTTCGCCGAGGTCGGGCAGTTTGAAATATTTCATCACCGCGTCTCCTTGGTCGGTAGGGCGGGTGCAACCCGCCACCCTCTCAGGGCGGGTTGCACCCGCCCGACGAAAAAGGTTCAGGCGTAATCCAGCACCGCATCGCAGGCGGCGAGGATGTCGGCGACGCCAGGTATATACAGTTGCTCCAGGCGGTACAGCGGCGGCGGGATATCCGGCGCGGTAACCCGCTGGATCGGCGCCTGCAAATCCAGCCAGGCGCGCTCGTACAGGCTGGCGGCAATCTCCGCGCCGACCGCGCAACTCTTCGGCGCCTCGTGCACGATCACACAACGGCCAGTCTTGCGCACCGAGGCTTCGAGGGTATCCAGATCCAGCGGTTTGACGCAGGCGACGTCGATCACCTCGGCGGACACCCCGCGCTCCTGCAGTTGGGACGCGGCTTGCAGGGTCTCGTGGACACTGGCGCCCCAACTGATCAGGGTCAGGTCGCTGCCTTCGCGCAAGGTGAAACAGCTGTCCAGCGGCAGCCGTTTGCCGTCGTCATGCAGCACCTGCGGGTTCATCCGGTACAGCCGGGTGGGTTCGAGGAAGATCACCGGATCGGGATCGTCGATGGCCGCCAGCAGCAGGCCATAGGCGCGCGCCGGCGAGGACGGGATGACCACGCGCAGGCCGGGAATATGGGCGAACAACGCCTCGGTGCTTTCACTGTGGTGTTCCGGCGCGCGGATACCGGCGCCCATCGGTGTGCGCAACACCATGGGGCAGCTCAAACGGCCGCGGGTGCGATTGCGCAGGCGACTGGCATGCGACACCAACTGGTCCAGCGCCGGGTAGATGAAGCCCATGAACTGGATTTCCAGCACCGGTTTCAATCCTTGCGCGGCCATGCCGACTGCCAGTCCGGCGATCATGGTCTCGGCCAGTGGCGTGTCGATCACCCGCTTGAAGCCGAAGGTGTCGCGCAGACCGGCGGTGGCGCGGAACACGCCGCCGTTGACGCCGACATCCTCGCCCAGCACCACCACATTCAGGTCCTCGTACATGGCCCGGTGCAGGGCCAGGTTGACCGCCTCCAGCAGGGTCAGCTTGACCTCACTCATGATTGGCCTCCTCACGCCGGGCGACGCGTTCCAGCAGCATGTCGCGCTGCTCGGCCAGGGCCGCCGGCCACTGCGCGTAGACGTAGTCGAACAGCGCGTCGGGCGGCTGCTTGCCGGCCTGTTCGAAGGCGTCCACCGCCTGCTGCACCAAGCCCTGACACTCGCCGATCAGCGCCTGCTCACGGCTTTCGTCCCACACGCCCTGGGCGGCGAGAAAGGCCTGCAAACGCTTGACTGGCTCTTCCTGCCAGGCCTGCTTGACCTCCTCGGCACTGCGGTAGCGAGTGGCATCGTCGGCGGTGGTGTGGTCGCCGAGGCGGTAGCTGAGGCACTCCAGCAACACCGGCCCCTTGCCGTGCCGGGCACGCTCCAGGGCGATTTGCATGCGCTCATAAACGGCAATAATGTCGTTGCCGTCGACCTGCTCGCCAACAAAGCCGGCACCTATGGCCTTCTGCGCCAGGGTCGGCGCGCCGCACTGGATGCGCCGCGGTACCGAGATCGCCCACTGATTATTGTTGACCACGAAGACCACCGGCAATTGCCAGGCTCCGGCGACGTTGAGCGCTTCGAGAAAGTCGCCCTTGCTGGTGGCGCCATCGCCGCAGGTGGTGACAGCGACCCGGTGCTCACCGCGAATTTTCATGGCCGTGGCCACGCCGCAGGCATGCAGGGCCTGGGTGGCGATCGGCACGCAGAGCGGGAAGTCCTGCGCCACCGCCGGGTCGACATAGGCGCTGCCACGCTCGTCGCCGCCCCAGTAGAGGAGGATTTCCTCCATCTTCACCCCACGCATCACCTGCACCGCGGTGTCGCGGTAATAGGGCACCAGCACGTCCTCCGGCTTCATCAAGGCACCGATGGCTACGCCTATGGCCTCCTGGCCGATGGTCGGCGCGTAGGTGCCGATGCGCCCGGTGCGCTGCAGGGCCACGGCCTTCTGGTCGAACAGCCGGGTCAGGACCATCTGCCGGTACAGGCGAATCAGCAAGTCGAAGTCGTCGGCCCACGCCGGCAAGGCACCGAGCAGGCGACCCTGCGGATCGAGGTAGCGGGTATAGGGTATGTCGGGGTTGAGCGGAATCATGGACGTTTCCTCGGCACCTTGTGAGTGTGCTTACAACGGCCGACGCTTGTGGCATCGGCTAAGGCTGGTCGGCGGCCAGGAGCAACAAGAAAAGCAGGGTCAGCCGTACAGCAAACGCTCGGCCAGGGCGTCGGCAACCCGCGCGGGTGAGCGCTTGTCGGCCTGGGCGTGGGCGTAGATCTCGGTCAGGCGCAGGCTGATCTGGCGCAAGTGCGTGGTGATCGCCGCCGGGCTCTCGCCACGGTGCCTGAGGGCGACGTAGATCAGCCCGCCGGCATTGATCACGTAATCCGGCGCATAGAGAATTCCACGCGCTTGCAGGATGTCGCCAATGTCGGCGCTGGCCAGTTGATTGTTAGCCGCACCGGCCACTGCCGAGCAACGCAACTGACCCGCTGTTTCGGCATTCAGCACGCCACCGAGGCCGCAGGGCGCGAGGATGTCGCAGGGCGTGGCGAGCAAGGCGTCGCTGGCCACCGGGTGCGCACCGAGTTGCTCCACCGCCAGTTGCACGCGGCCGCCATCCAGGTCGCTGACCAGCAACTCGACACCGGCCGCGTGCAGCTGCTCGGCCAGTGCATAGCCAACATGGCCAAGCCCCTGAACGGCCACTCGCAGGCCCTCCAAGTCGTCGCTACCCAGGCGCGCCAGCGCCGTGGCACGAATCCCGGCGAATAAGCCCATGGCGGTGTGCGGCGAAGGATCGCCCTCGCTGGTGGTGCTGGTGACGTGCTGGGTGTGCTGGGCGATGCAGTCCATGTCGGCGCTGGAGGTGCCGCTGTCCATCGCGGTGATGTAGCGGCCATTGAGCGTCTCGATAAAACGCCCGAACGCCTCGAACAGGGCGCCACGGTTGTCGACATGCGCCGGGCGGATGATCACCGCCTTGCCACCACCCTGGTCGAGGCCGGCCAGCGCGGCCTTGTAGCTCATGCCCTGGGCCAGGCGCAGCGCATCGCGAATTGCGCTCTGCTCGTCGGGATAAGCCAGGTAGCGGCAGCCGCCCAGAGCAGGACCCAGACGCGTGTTGTGGATGGCGATAATCGCCTTGAGGCCCGTGACCGGATCCTGAGTGAGGTGCAAGGCCTCAAGTCGGGCGGCTTCCATCATGGCGAACATGCTGTGGCTCCCTTACTTCTGGTTACAGCCAGTATAGGTGCAGACCCCGAAAACGCCCGGACAGGCCGGTATAACCACAGGCGTGAGTAAAGCCAGGCCGTATAAGCAGCAAACCCGGGCACAACACTGGACGCCGCCCCACCAAGGCGGTTACAACCGAGTCTTGCGCAGAGGTGATCATGAGCCCACGTCAGACCTGTCTTGCCTGCCTTGAGCGAGCGCCGCCCGCGCTTTTCGAGGCGGCGCTATGGATTGCTGCCGAACACGACCCGACCCTGCAACCGGCCGAGGTGCTGCGTGAGCTCAGCACGCTGCAGCAGCAAGTCAGCCTCGGTTTGCCCGCCTTGCCGCCCCAGGAACTGGCACAACCGCTGCTGCGGCGCCTGAGCGAACTGGATTTTCGCGAAGACGACAGCCCGCCACGTCCGCAAGTCGCCTTGCTGCATAAGGTTGTCCAGCGCCGCCGTGGCCAGCCACTGTCGCTGGCATTGATCGCCCTGGAACTGGCGCGGCGCCTGGATATCCCCTTGCAAGGGGTGAACTTCCCCGGGCATTTCCTGTTGCGGGTAGCGGGGGCCGACCACCTGCTCGACCCCTGCGGCGGGCGGCGTCTGTACACCCGTGACTGCCGCGAACTGCTGAGCCGCTACCAGGGCGCCCAGGCCGAGCTCAGCGCCAGCTACATGCGCGCCTGCGATGGCCGCAGCATGTTGCAACGGCTATCGCGCAACCTGTATCACCTGCACTTGCGGGAAGAGGACTACCTCGCGGCATTGAAAGATGCCGAACGCGTGTTGCTACTGGGCACACCTACGGTTGCCGACCACCTGGCCCGTGCCGAGCTGTATCAGCGCCTGGAGTGCCCCCAGGCCGAGCGCTTCGATGTGCAGCACGCCCTGCTGCTCTGTGACGACCCGGCGCAACGCATGCTGCTCGACGAGCGTCTGCGCCAGCTCGCCACGCCGCCGGCGCTGCATTGATGCGCCCTTATGGTTGTGGCGACCCAGCACAATCTGTTCTGCCGAGCCATGTCGGTTGAACGCCACTACTTGTTGTAACCACTAACAGGGATTTCCCATTTACGTAGGACGGCCCAGGCGGCGTTCCGTTCGGCGCGCAGCGGCAGCTTGCCAGAATTTGCGCCGCGCCGATCAACCACGGTGCACTGCCTGCGGGTAGGCCGGCCTCGGAGCGCAGCGACAGCCCGCCAGCTTTTGCGCCGCGCCAATCAACCACGGCGTACTGCCTGCGGCGATTAGCGCCCGACGCTGTGACGGCGTGATATTCCCCTGCTTACAACAGCCCCAACGTCTTGGCCTGCGCCACTGCCTGGGTGCGCCGGGCGACGCCGAGTTTGCCGTTGATCCGCCGCGCATGGGTCTTCACCGTATGCAGGGAAATAAACAGCTGTTCGGCGACTTCCTGATTGGACAGGCCTTGGGCGATCAGCTGTAGCACGGTCAGCTCGCGGCAGCTGAGGCAGGCATCTGCCGCCGGCACCTCGTCGGTTGCCGCCAGGGGTAGCTCGTCGGCGGCGAACCATACGCCCTGGTAGTTCAGACGCTGACGCATGCTGTGCGCGGTCTGACGGGCCTGGTTCGCCGCCGGCATATCGGCGCAGGCACTGCAGGCCTCGGCATAACTTGCCCAGAGTTCACTGGCGAACGCCTGGCGATCCTCTCCCACGGCCTGGTCGAGCAACTGCTGCAGCGCCTCGCGGACATCGGCGCCACGCGCCAGATCGAGGCACAGCAATAGATGTTCCAGGCGCAGGAACAGCTCGGGGAAATTTGGCGGCGGCACGCTGCTCTCTAGTCGGTGACCGAGCACTCGGGTCAAGGCTTCGCGAGCACGCTCGTGGTGCCCCTGATAGATCCACAGGCGACTGCTGGCCAACAACAGCACGCCGCGATACAGGCCGTCGCTAACCCGATGGCGTTGCATCCAGCGCTCGGCTTCGCCCAGGTGGGTGAAAGCGGCGGGAATATCACGCCGGCAGGTAGCCAGTTCGGCCAGGCCCAGATAGCCATGAAAGGCCCCCGGGTCGTCCTCGGCCAGCGCGCCCTCGAGTCCGAACTGTAAGTGGCTCTCGGCTTGCCCGATGCAACCCTGGCGCAACGCCAGGCGTCCCAGACGTAGCAAAATCCGACCGCGCACCGGAGTCCGGGGCAGCGACTGCGCGTCCATCTGCTCGAGTACCCGCTGCAACAGCGCCTCGGCGCGGGCGAATTCGCCGCGCGCCTCCAGCAGCAGCGCATGGTCAAGTTCCAGCAATGCCTCGAATACGGCACTACCGCAAAGCCGCGCCTGCTTTAGCACCTCGTAGCTGAGGTGTTGCGCTTGTTCCAAGTGACCTTCGCCAATGGCGATCTGGGTCAGCACCGAACGGCACAGCAGGGCCTGGGCCCAGGCGGCATCCGGTAATGCCGGCAGCGCCTCAAGCAAATGCGCGCGCGCCTCTGTCCCATTCCCACGACCGTAGGCGGCAATCCCGCGGATCGCTTGCCACTGGGCAAACAGCTCAGTCAGGCGTTCGGCATCGCCTCGCGGCTGAAAGCGCGCCAGCTGATCGACGCAGACCTGCGCCTCCTCCGGGCGCCCGACCAGCAACAATGCCCAGGCGTTGAGCAAAATCAGGCGTGGCGTGCTGGCCAACAGACTCTCGGGCAGCTCGTTGCGCCAATGCAGAATCAAAGCCAGGTCCTGGCCCTGGAGCAACTGTTCTTCAGTGAAGCGTTCGAGAAAACTGGCCGCGACTTCCGGCTGGCCGCCCTTGAGCGCATGCTCCACCGCCGCGCGCACTTCGCCGTGGGCGGCGAACCACTGGCTGGCATGCAGGTGCAGGCTGGTGCAGGGTGCGGCCTTGGTCCGCTGCTGCAGCAGCTGGGCCAGCGGCGGGAAGACTTCAAGCCAGTCCGCCGCACCCTCCACTTCATTGATGAATAGGCCGCGGGCGCGCAACGCCTGCAACCAGGCCGCCCCCTCCCCCACGCCGAGCAAGTGTTCGCAGAGTGCCTCGTTGAAACGCGGAATCTGCGCCAACTGGCAGAGTGCGTGGCCCAGTTCAGCAGGCAGGCCCTGCAGCACCTCATGCTCGATATAATCGCGCAGCAACGCGTTATGTTCCTCACACAACAGTGGCCCCGCTCCCTCGCGCTCGCCCTGGGCAGCCAGCAGACGCAGGGCCGCCGGCCAGCCACGGGTCAGGCCAAACAGGCTGTCCGCGCGGCTGGAGCGCAGCGTATCCACATCCTGCAACCAGGCGCCAACCTCGCCCGGAGTGAAGGCCAGGTCTGCGCCGCCCAGTTCGAACAACTCGCCCTCCAGCAACAGGCGCGGGAAGTTGCATAGCGGCCGCCGCCGACTGCCAAGCCACCAGCAGAGGTTGGCCGGCGAAGCGCAGAGCAGACGATCAAGACAGGCATCGAGTTCGCCATCGGGCTCGCGCGGATAGTCGTTGAGCATGATCCACAGCGCGCGTTCCTCCTGCTGCAGCGCCGCCAACAGATCCACTTCACTCAAGCTCGACGGATAGCCCAGGGTGACCGCCAGTAGCCGGCAGAACTGCGCTGGCGAGGCTAGCTGCCCTGCGCAGTTGAGCCACAGCGGCGAGTATTCGGGCGGGCATTCGCGGGCGCAGTCGGCGAGCAGCACCGACTTGCCGAACCCTGCCGGGGCGACCAGCAAACGCAAGCGACAGTCCTGGGCGAGCAAACGGCGCTGTAGCTGCTCACGCTGAACATGCCCTGGCGGTTGGCGCGGTAACAGGCCCTTGGCGCAGGATGGCAATGCGATGGGCGGAGATGGCGCGTAGGCGGTCATGACGGCTCTTATTGATTTTGTATGGGAGCAGTCCTATCGAGGCTAGACCTGAGTGCAGGTATGCAATAGCAACATCAGCATTGCTGATAGCCAACAATAAAAAGGGCGGCCCGAAGGCCGCCCAATTATGCAGGAGCGATGACTCTGCCGGCCTTACCGCACGCCGGAGCTGCGCAGGGCTGCCGGGGTGTAGTCGGCGGCACTGGCCTCAAAACCGAACACGTAGGAAGACTTCTCCTCGTTCTTCATGCCCAGGGCCAGGTAGCGCCCAGCGACGACGTCGTACAGCGCCTCCAGGGTGTAAGCCGTCATCTTGTGGTTGTAGTAGCTCTGGGTATGCCCCTCGGCAATACGCCACAACTGGCCGCGGCCGTCGTAGTGGTCGACCAGGGCCAACTGCCAGCTGTCCTCGTCGAAGTACATATGGCGTTTGGCGTAGATATGCCGCTCGCCCGATTTCAGCGTGGCTTCCACTTCCCAGACCCGGTGCAGCTCGTAACGGGTCAGGTCCTGGTTGATATGCCCGGCCTTGATCACGTCGTCGTACTTCAGGCCGGGCGAATCCAGCTTGTAGCTGTTGTAGGGGATGTACATCTCCTTCTTGCCCACAAGCTTCCAGTCGTAACGATCCGGCGCCCCGGAGAACAGGTCGAAGTTGTCCGCGGTGCGCATGCCATCGGAGGCGGTACCCGGACCGTCGTAGGCCACCTGCGGGGCGCGGCGCACGCGGCGCTGGCCGGCGTTGTAAATCCACGCCAGGCGCGGTTCCTTGACCTGATCGATGGTCTCATGCACCAGCAGCACGTTACCGGCCAGGCGCGAAGGTGCGGTCACCCGCTGCTTGAAGTAGAGCAGGATATTGCTCGCCTTGACCGGGTCGACATCGGGCATGTCGGCGGGGAAGGCAATTTCGTCCTCGAACTTGACCAGGCTGTAGGAGCCATTGGTTTGTGGCGTGGCCTGGGTGATGTAGCGGCGGACGTTGCCGCCGCGGTAACGGGTGATGTGGTTCCACACCACCTCGACCCCGTTCTTCGGGATCGGGAAGGCGTAGTAGCGGCTGTCACTGAAGTTCTGCAGACCGTTACCGCCGTCCACTGTAACGGTGTTGAGGGCGCTCTGCTTCGCCGCGGCATAGATCTCATCGGGCAGCGCAACACTGCGGTGGGTCGGATAGACCGGGATCTTGTAGGAGTCGGCATAGCGCTTGAGCATCGCCATTTGCCCGGGGGACAGCTTGTCCTTGTACTGCTCGGCATTGGCGGCGGTGATGGTGAACAACGGCTGCTCGCTGGCGAACGGGTCAGCGAGGAAGCCCTTGCCGTCGACCGCGCCAGCGTTGGCTGGCAGGCCACCCGTCCAGGCCGGGATGCTGCCATCGGCGTTGCCGGCCATTTCCGCGCCAAGCGGCGTCAGACTGCTGCCCAACTGGGCGGCCTCCTGCTCGGAGACCGCCGCCATCACGCTGCTGGCCAGCAAGGTCAGGGCCAGCGCTCCGGTTTGCAGGATTCTTGTAGTTTTCATCATGTACGGATCCTTTGCGCGTCGTTGATCAGAAGTTCATACCGAAACTCAGGGCCACGAAGTCACGGTCGGTGGTCGTGTTGTAGTCGCCACCGAAGAAATCGGTGTAGCTGAGGCTGGCGTTGTAAGTGTTCTGGTAGTCGGCACTCAGACCGAGGCTGACGGCCTTGCTGCCTTCGTTGAAGTTCGGGCCGTAACCATCGACGTCATGCGACCAGGAGACACTCGGGGTCAGGTTGATCCCGGCCACCACGTTGCTGTAATCGGCACTGGCGCGCAGGCGGTAGCCCCAGGAGCTACTGGTGTAAAACCCATCGCCCTGGCACTCATCGGGATTGGCCGAGTTGAACGCGGCGCACACACCCGGCGCGCTGAACTCGCCCGCGCCGAAGATCGGGTCACGACCGAAGCGCAGTTCGCCGACATCGTCGCTGATGCCGCTGATGTGGTTATAAGCGACCTCTCCGATCACGGTCAGGCGGCTGGCGCCGAGTACCCGGTCGAAGAACTGCAATGCGGTGATCTGCGCCTGGGTGAACGGCTTGCGCTCGTAGCCGTGGATATCACCAGCAGAAACGTTCTGCGAATTGCCGCTGGTAAATACTGGCGAAACAGGCAAACCGAGCGCAGCGAAGGACAGATCGGTGGAGTTGATCTGCATCGGCATATTCGGCCGGTAGCTGAGTTCACCGGACAATGCGGTGCCGCCGACATTGGTCTGGAAGCTCATGCCGTAGAGACGGATGTCTTCCGGGTACTCGATGAAGTAGCGGGCGTTCGACGAACCAGGGATGAAGGCCGGCGACGGGGTGGTGGTGCGGATGGTACTGAATACCGGGCCGCGGCTATGGTAGTTCAGGGCGTAGAGGCCGAACTCGGTGTTGTTCAGCTGCTCGGCGAACCAGCGCAAGGCCAGGCCGTACTGACCGCTGTCACGCGCATCGCGGTCGCCGGCGCGCGGAATGTAGACGTTTTCGCCTGGCGCAAAGCTGTTGTTCGACTCGCCCGGCGGCAGATCCGGGCCGAACACCACCAGGCGATCATCGCAACCATCGGCGATCACATCGGCGGTGGAGAAGAAGGTGCCGCAGTTGTCTGCGACGGTCTGGTCCCACTCCAGCTGGTAGAAGGCCTCCATGCTGAGGCTGTCAGTCAGGCTCTGCGACAGGTAGAGCATGTTGACCGGGATCAAACCTTCCTTGATCTCCGCGCCGGGACGACGGAAAGCGGCCGCATCAACCGGGTTGATCGAGTTGATCGAGTTCTGCACAAAGGTGCTCTCGCCCCAGCTGACCACCTGCTTACCGACCCGCACACTGCCCGGCAGATCGCCGATGCTGTAGTTGTGGTAGATGAACGCATCGAGAATCTGCGCGCCGGAAGACTGCGCCGCCTCCTTGCGATTGTGGTCCTGGATGTCATAGAACTGCCGGCTTTCGTCCTTGGTCTCGAAGTCGTACCAATACTTGCCACGGATAAACACCCCGGTGTCGCCGTACGTCACCTGGAGGTCATGAATACCCTTGAAGATCTTCGAAAAGGTTTCGCCTTTCTTGAAATTCAAGCGCCCGTCGTCAGAGGTCCGCGAGGAGGCCTTGCCGCCACTGGCGACCGAGACGAACTCCGGATCGGCAGCGCGCACACCCCAGCTGGCACCGACCGACAGCGCGGAATCGAACTGCGCTTCGAGTTCGCCGACATTGAACGTGATCGCCTGGACCGGCGCGACACAGCCCAGAGCGACGGCAACTGCCAGTGCGCACGGCTGGAAGATTGCATGCCTTGTTTTTGTTGTCATGCGGCTCTCCTGGAAAGCATGGTTTCGTGTTGAGCCCCCAAGCTACCCAGCACCACCCGTGCGGATAAGCGCCCGAAAGAGGGATTTAGCCTGTCAACCGAAAGAGTGAATGCCGCTCTACTACGCAGCATGCCCGCCGCCCCATGAGCCGGCTCGATGAGCTGCCATAGCGCCGGTGAATGGCGCCCGCAACGGACGCGCCGGGACAAGACGCCTTGCGTCGGCTAGGCTGGCGGCGCATGTACACCCGAGGATAGACATGATGTCGCCACACCCGCCCATCAGCCTGTGGATGGATCAACTCGACCAGCCCCTGACGCCGCGCCCGGCGCTGCAGGGCCGCCTGGAGGTCGATGTGGCGATCATCGGCGCCGGTTACACCGGCTTGTGGACCGCCTACTACCTCAAACGCCAGGCGCCCGAACTGCGCATCGCCGTAGTCGAAGCCGAGTACGCCGGCTTTGGCGCCTCCGGGCGCAACGGCGGCTGGCTGATGGGCAACCTGCTCGGCGAGGACCGCCTGCTCGCCGGTTTGCCCGCCGAACAGCGGCGTGATGCCTTCGACCTGCTGCACGGTATTCCCGACGCAGTCGCCGAAGTGCTGCAACGCGAAGGCATCGCCTGTGACTACCGCAAGGGCGGTGTGCTCTATTGCGCGGCGCGTTACCCGGAGCAGGAGCCTCGCCTGCGTTCCTGGCTCGACTCGCTGTACGACGAAGGCCTCAGCGCAGCCGACTACCGCTGGCTGACGCCGGGCGAACTGAACCAACAGCTGCGCATCAACGGCCCGCTCGGCGCCATCCACAGCCCGCACTGCGCGACCATCCAGCCGGCCAGACTGGTGCGCGGCCTGGCCCAGGCGGTCGAACGCCTCGGCGTGCAGCTGTTCGAGCAAAGCCGCGTGACGCATTGGCAGCCGGGCCTGCTGCGCACCGCCCAGGGCGAACTGCACGCCGACTGGGTGGTGCCGGCGCTGGAAGGTTATGCCGCCGAATTGCCGCTGCTACGGCGCTATCAGCTGCCGGTGCAAAGCCTGTTATTGGCCACAGAACCGCTGACGGTCAGCCAGTGGGACGAGATCGGCCTCGATCGCGGCCAGGCCTTCAGCGAATTCAGCCGCCAGGTCACCTACGGCCAGCGCAGCGCCGACGACCGCCTGGTGTTCGGTGCCCGTGGCGGCTACCGCTTCGCCGGCAAGCTGCGCCAGGACTTCAACCTGAATGCCGAGGAAATCGGCCTGCGCCGCTACCTGTTCGGCGAGCTGTTCCCGCAGTTGCGCAACGTCGCGATCAGCCATGGCTGGGGCGGCAACCTCGGCATGGCGCGGCGCTTCCAGCCGCACATGCTGCTCGACCGCACCAACCGCATCGCCCTCTCCGGCGGCTACGGCGGTGAAGGTGTCGGCGCCAGCAACCTTGGCGGGCGCACCCTGGCCGACCTGATTCTCGGCCGTAGCAGCCAGTTGACCAGGCAACCCTGGGTGCTCGGCGAACGCCCCCTGTCAGCCCTCAAAGCCTGGGAGCCGGAACCCTGCCGCTGGCTCGGCTACACCGCCATCATGCACAGCTTCGCCGCCGAAGACCGGGTGCTCGCCAACCCGCACAGCCCTGCCTGGCGCCGCGCCCTGGCCGCCAGGCTGGCGGACCTGCTGGAAGGACTGATGCGCTGAGCGACCGCTGCTGTCCATGGCCGGCCAGGTCGAGGGGCGAGCGGCGATCCGGGCTGCAGCCCACCCACCACCAATAGACGCTGGTGCTGGGCTGAAGCGAACCGCCGCCCGGCCCACCCGACTGCCTGCCTGCCTGCCTGCCGCGAGCCATCCGTAGCTAAATCAATACAGCGTAACGAAAGCAACACACGTACGACATGAACCTGCCAACCCGCGACATCAAAGGCCTTGCCAGGGCGTTTTTGCACCCACCCGCCTCATCCGTATCGAATTCGCTACACAGGCATTTCTCCCAACCGCCGCCTATAAATCATAAGTTATTGATTTAATTCATAAAAATTACAGTGGCATCGCACTTGCTAAGGTCTCTACCCAAAGCGCTCGCTGCCTGGCACGAGCACCTTGATCATCGCCCAAACAAGAATCGGGCGAGTCTGACTACTTGAGGAATCCACATGAGCGAGTTGCGTTTTACTGTCGATCACGAATGGCTGCGTCAGGACGCCGATGGCCTGGTTACCGTTGGCATCACCGCTTATGCCCAAGAAGCACTGGGTGACGTGGTGTTCGTGCAGCTGCCGGACGCGCAGTCCTATGCCGAAGGCGCCGAAGTCGCCGTGCTGGAGTCGGTCAAAGCCGCCAGCACCATCGCCATGCCCCTTGCAGGCGAAATCGTCGAAGTGAACGCCGAGCTGGAAGCCAGCCCGGAGCTGGTCAACGAAGACTCGCAGGGCCAGGGCTGGTTCTTCCGCTTCCGTCCGGACAACGCCGGCGCCGTTGCCGAGTTGCTCGACCAGGCCGGCTACGACCGCCTGCTCAAAGCCAATGACGACGCCTGAGGTAGCTGGCATGACTGACGCAATCGACCTAAGTACCGCCAACGAATTCATCGCTCGCCACATCGGCCCGCGTGACGCCGACGTCGCCGCCATGCTCGATGTGCTCGGCTACGACTCGCTGGACACGCTGATCGCCAGCGTGATCCCCGAGAGCATCAAGGGCAGCAGCGTGCTCGAGCTGACCGATGGCTTGAGCGAGGCCGACGCCCTGGCCAAGATCAAGGCCATCGCGAGCCAGAACCAGCAATTCACCACATACATCGGCCAGGGCTATCACGGCACCCACACGCCGTCGCCGATCCTGCGCAACCTGCTGGAAAACCCGGCCTGGTACACCGCCTACACCCCCTACCAGCCGGAAATTTCCCAGGGCCGCCTGGAAGCGCTGCTGAACTTCCAGACCCTGATCAGCGACCTGTCCGGCCTGCCGATCGCCAACGCTTCCATGCTCGACGAAGCCACCGCCGCCGCCGAGGCCATGACCTTCTGCAAGCGCCTGTCGAAGAACAAGGCCAGCAACGCCTTCTTCGCCTCGCAGCATTGCCACCCGCAGACCCTCGACGTGCTGCGCACCCGCGCCGAACCCCTGGGCATCGAGGTAGTGGTCGGCGACGAGCGCACCATCACTGACGCCAGCGCCTACTTCGGCGCCCTGCTGCAGTACCCGGCGAGCAACGGCGACATCTTCGACTACCGCGAGCTGGTCGAGCGCTTCCACGCCGCCAAAGCCCTGGTGGCCGTGGCCGCCGATCTGCTGGCCCTGACCCTGCTCACCCCGCCGGGCGAATTCGGCGCCGACGTAGCCCTGGGCAGCGCCCAGCGTTTCGGTGTGCCGCTGGGTTTCGGTGGCCCGCACGCCGCCTACTTCGCCACCCGCGATGCCTTCAAGCGCGACATGCCGGGCCGCCTGGTCGGTGTTTCGGTCGACCGTTTCGGCAAGCCGGCCCTGCGCCTGGCTATGCAGACCCGTGAGCAGCACATCCGCCGCGAGAAGGCCACCAGCAACATCTGCACCGCCCAGGTGCTGCTGGCCAACATCGCCAGCATGTATGCCGTGTACCACGGTCCGCAGGGCCTGACCCGCATCGCCAAGCGCGTGCACCAGCTGACCGCGATCCTCGCCCAGGGCCTGACCCAGCTGGGCTACGGCGTCGAGCAGACCAGCTTCTTCGACACCCTGACCCTGGCCACCGGCAGCAAAACCGCCGCGCTGCATGCCAAGGCCCGCGCCGCCGGGATCAACCTGCGCGAGATCGACGCCGAGCGCCTCGGTCTGTCCCTCGACGAGACCACCACCCCGGCCGGCGTCGCTGCGCTCTGGGCGGTATTCGCCGACGACCAGAACCTGCCGGTCTTCGCCGAGCTGGCGTCCAGTGTCGCCGCGCGCCTGCCGCAAGGCCTGCTGCGTCAGTCGGCCATCCTCGCCCACCCGGTATTCAATCGCTATCACTCGGAAACCGAGCTGATGCGCTACCTGCGCAAGCTGGCCGACAAGGACCTGGCGCTGGATCGCAGCATGATTCCGCTGGGTTCCTGCACCATGAAGCTCAACGCCGCCAGCGAGATGATTCCGGTGACCTGGGGCGAGTTCGGCAACCTGCACCCCTTCGCCCCGGCCGAGCAGAGCCAGGGTTACACCCAGCTGACCACTGAGCTGGAGGCCATGCTCTGCGCCGCCACCGGCTACGACGGCATGTCGCTGCAGCCGAACGCCGGCTCCCAGGGCGAGTACGCCGGCCTGCTGGCGATCCGCGCCTATCACCGCAGCCGCGGCGACGAGCAGCGCGACATCTGCCTGATCCCGCAATCGGCCCACGGCACCAACCCGGCAACCGCCAGCATGGCCGGCATGCGCGTGGTGGTGACCAGCTGCGACAGCCTGGGCAACGTCGACATCGAAGACCTGCGCGCCAAGGCCATCGAGCACAAGGATCGTCTGGCCGCGCTGATGATCACCTACCCGTCCACCCACGGTGTGTTCGAGGAAGGCATCCGCGAGATCGCCCAGATCGTTCACGACAACGGCGGCCAGGTGTACATCGACGGCGCCAACATGAACGCCATGGTCGGCCTCTGCGCCCCGGGCCAGTTCGGCGGCGACGTTTCGCACCTGAACTTGCACAAGACTTTCTGCATCCCCCACGGTGGCGGCGGTCCGGGCGTCGGCCCGATCGGCGTCAAGGCGCACCTGATCCCCTTCCTGCCCGGCCACGCCAACATGGCACGCAAGGAAGGTGCGGTCAGCGCCGCACCGTTCGGCAGCGCCAGCATCCTGCCGATCACCTGGATGTACATCACCATGATGGGTGGCGAAGGCCTCAAGCGCGCCTCGCAGCTGGCGATTCTCAACGCCAACTACATCGCCCGCCGCCTGGAAGAGCACTACCCAGTGCTCTACACCGGCAGCAACAGCCTGGTGGCGCATGAGTGCATCTTGGATTTGCGTCCGCTCAAGGACATCAGCGGCATCAGCGTCGACGATGTGGCCAAGCGCCTGATCGACTTCGGCTTCCACGCCCCGACCATGTCCTTCCCGGTGGCCGGTACCCTGATGGTCGAGCCGACCGAGAGCGAAGCCAAGGAAGAGCTGGATCGTTTCTGCGACGCCATGATCGCCATCCGCGAGGAAATCCGCGCGGTGGAGCGTGGTGAGGTGACGGCCGACAGCAGCCCGCTGAAGAACGCGCCGCACACCGCGGCCGAGTTGGCCGGCGAGTGGACCCACAGCTACAGCCGCGAACAGGCGGTGTACCCGCTGGCCTCGCTGGTCGAAGCCAAATACTGGCCGCCCGTCGGCCGGGTCGACAACGTGTTCGGCGACCGCAACCTGGTCTGCGCCTGCCCGTCAATCGAAGCCTATCAGGAGGCCTAAGCAATAACGCCCTCTCTCTCGGCGAGAGAGAGGGCCAGGCGTTTTTGACCTGCGCGGTGCGCGCCCTGTGTCGGCGCTCATGGCGTTCACCGCGCAGGCCAGGAACACAGTTCACCATTCACGCGGATTCAGCATAACCCTCTACAGGTTTTTCCTTCGCGCTACACGCGCGCACCAGCCCTTATCTGACGCGGGTCAACCCGCGCACTTACAACAATAAAGAGGTGCTCCAGATGGAATTCATCAACAACCTAACCAATCAAATCAACGGACTGGTCTGGGGTCCACCGATGCTGGTGGCAATCCTCGGCACCGGTCTGTTCCTCATGCTGCGTCTGAAATTCATGCCTCTGGCGAAGATAGGCGCGGGCTTTCGCCTGTTGTGGCAAGGGCGCAAGAAAGACGACGAAGCCAGCGGCGAAATCAGCCCGTTCCAGGCGCTGATGACCTGCCTGGCGGCGACCGTCGGTACCGGTAATATCGCCGGCGTCGCGACCGCTATCTTCCTCGGCGGCCCAGGCGCGCTGTTCTGGATGTGGTGCACGGCCCTGGTTGGCATGGCCACCAAATACTGTGAAGTGGTCCTGGCGGTGCATTACCGCGAGACCGATGGGCGCAAGGAGCACGTCGGCGGGCCGATGTACGCGATCAAAAACGGCCTGGGCAAGAAGTGGCTGTGGCTCGGCACCGCCTTCGCCATCTTCGGCGGTTTCGCCGGCTTCGGCATCGGCAACATGGTCCAGGTCAACAGCATGGCCCATGCCCTGACGGACACCTTCGGCATACCGTCCTGGGTCACCGGCCTGGTGGCCATGGTCTTCGTCGGCCTGGTGATCCTCGGCGGTATCAAGCGTATCGGTAAAGTCGCCGCGACGCTGGTGCCGGCCATGTGCGTGATCTATGTCGCCGCCGCCATCGTGGTCCTGATCGTTAATGTCGACGCCATTCCGGGCGCCTTCGAGCTGATCTTCACCCATGCCTTCACCCCGACCGCCGCCACTGGTGGCTTCGCCGGTGCAGCAGTGATGGCGGCGATTCGCTTCGGCGTAGCGCGCGGCATCTTCTCCAACGAGGCGGGCCTCGGCACCGCCGGTATCGCCCAGGCCGCCGGCACCACCCACAGCTCGGTACGCTCGGGTCTGATCGGCATGCTCGGGACCTTTATCGACACCCTGGTCATCTGCACCCTGACCGGTCTGGCGATCATCTCCTCGGGTGTCTGGACCAGCGGCGCCAGCGGTGCCGGCCTGTCGGCGGCGGCCTTCGAATCGGCCATGCCCGGTTTCGGCGGAGCGATCCTCAGCATTGCCCTGGTGGTCTTCGCCTTCACCACCATCCTCGGCTGGAGCTACTACGGCGAGAAGTGCTGGGAGTACCTGGTCGGCACCAAGTCGATCCTGCCGTTCCGCATCGTCTGGGTGCTGGCCGTGCCGTTCGGCGCCGTCGCCCAGCTGGACTTCGCCTGGCTGGTCGCCGACACCCTCAACGGTCTGATGGCGCTGCCCAACCTGCTGTCGCTGCTGCTGCTCAGCCCGGTGGTGGTCAAGCTGACCAAGGAATATTTCGCCCGCGACGGCCGTGTCACCGGCGACGCACCGGCGCAACGCTAAACCATACCCCTCTCGGCGCGACCGCTAGGCGGTCGCGCCCTTAGTACAGGATTGATCCCGATGTTCCATAAAAGCCTGACCCTGAACAGCTACGACCCGGCCCTGGCCGAAGCCATAACGGCGGAAGAGCGCCGCCAGGAAGACCATATCGAGCTGATCGCCTCGGAAAACTACACCAGCCCGGCGGTGATGCAGGCCCAGGGCACCGGCCTGACCAACAAGTACGCCGAAGGCTACCCGGGCAAGCGCTACTACGGCGGCTGCGAGCACGTCGATGTGGTCGAACAGCTGGCCATCGATCGGGCCAAGCAACTGTTCGGCGCCGACTACGCCAACGTCCAGCCGCACTCCGGCTCCTCGGCCAACAGCGCGGTATACCTGGCCCTGCTGCAGGCCGGCGACACCCTGCTTGGCATGAGCCTGGCCCACGGCGGCCACCTGACCCACGGCGCCAAGGTCAGCTCCTCCGGCAAGCTGTACAACGCCGTGCAATACGGCATCAATAGCGAAGGCCTGATCGACTACGACGAAGTCGAGCGCCTGGCCGTCGAGTGCCAGCCGAAGATGATCGTCGCCGGCTTCTCCGCTTACTCCAAGACCCTGGATTTCCCGCGCTTCCGCGCCATCGCCGACAAGGTCGGTGCCCTGCTGTTCGTCGACATGGCCCACGTCGCCGGCCTGGTTGCCGCCGGCCTGTACCCCAACCCGCTGCCTTACGCCGACGTGGTCACCACCACCACCCACAAGACCCTGCGCGGTCCGCGTGGCGGCCTGATCCTGGCCAAGAGCAATCCCGAGATCGAGAAGAAGCTCAACTCAGCAGTCTTCCCTGGCGCCCAGGGCGGCCCGCTGATGCATGTGATCGCCGCCAAGGCCGTGTGCTTCAAGGAAGCGCTGGAACCGAGCTTCAAGGACTACCAGGCGCAGGTGATCAAGAACGCCCAAGCCATGGCCGAAGTGTTCATCGGCCGCGGCTATGACGTGGTTTCCGGGGGCACCGACAACCACCTGTTCCTGCTCAGCCTGATCAAGCAGGGCTTGACCGGCAAGGCCGCCGACGCGGCGCTGGGCACCGCGCATATCACGGTAAACAAGAACGCGGTGCCGAATGACCCACAATCGCCGTTCGTCACCTCCGGCCTGCGCATCGGCACCCCGGCAGTGACCACCCGCGGCTTTAAGGAAGGCGAGTGCCGCGAGCTGGCCGGCTGGATCTGCGACATCCTCGCCGAGTTGGACAACCCCAGCGTGATCGAACGGGTTCGTGGTCAGGTCACCGACCTTTGCGCGTCTTTCCCGGTCTACTCTGCATAAGCAACGCACTGGTTCAGTGCCGACTGTAGGAGCGGGCCATGCCCGCGATAGTCGTGGGCATGGCCCGCTCCTACAGACAAACCGTACCGCGGCCTGACCAGAAGCCGGAGATCAGCATGTCACTTAGCGTTTTCGATCTATTCAAAATCGGCATTGGCCCGTCCAGTTCGCACACGGTCGGGCCGATGCGCGCCGCCGCTCGCTTCGCCGAAGGCTTGCGCCGCGACGATCTGCTGGCGAGCACCGAATCGGTAAGAGTCGAGCTGTACGGCTCGCTCGGCGCCACCGGCAAAGGCCACGGCAGCGACAAGGCGGTGATTCTCGGCCTGCAAGGCGACCAGCCGGATACCGTCGACATCGACAGCATTGCCGAGCGCCTGGAGACCTTGCGCAAAACCGGCGAACTGCAACTGCTCGGCGAAAAACCGATCCGCTTCGTCGAGAAAGAACACCTGGCGATGATCCGCAAACCGCTGGAGTTCCACCCCAACGGCATGATCTTCCGCGCCTTCGACGCCGCCGGCCTGCAGATCCGTTCGCGCGAGTACTACTCGGTGGGTGGCGGTTTTGTGGTCGATGACGATGCCGCCGGCGCCGACCGTATCGTCGAAGACCAAACCGCCCTGGCCTACCCCTTCACTACCGGCAAGCAATTGCTCACCCACTGCGCCGAACACAAACTGTCGATCAGCCAGGTGATGCTGGCCAACGAAGCGGCCTGGCGCCCGGAAGCCGAGACCCGCGCACGCCTGCTGGAAATCTGGCAGGTGATGCAGGACTGCGTCACCGCCGGCTGTCGCAACGAAGGCATCATGCCCGGCGGGCTCAAGGTCAAGCGCCGTGCCGCCGCCCTGTACCGGCAACTGTGCCAGCACCCGGAAGCCGCCCTGCGCGACTCGCTCAGCGTGCTCGACTGGGTCAACCTCTACGCCCTGGCAGTGAACGAGGAAAACGCCAGCGGCGGCCGCGTGGTCACCGCCCCAACCAACGGCGCGGCCGGCATCGTGCCGGCGGTGTTGCACTACTACACGCGCTTCATCCCCGGCGCCAACGACGACGCAGTGGTGCGCTTCCTGCTCACCGCCGCCGCCATCGGCATCCTCTATAAGGAGAACGCCTCGATCTCCGGCGCCGAAGTCGGCTGCCAGGGTGAGGTCGGCGTGGCCTGTTCGATGGCCGCCGGCGCCCTGTGCGAAGTGCTCGGCGGCAGCGTGGCGCAGGTCGAGAACGCCGCCGAAATCGGCATGGAACACAACCTCGGCCTGACCTGCGATCCGATCGGCGGCCTGGTTCAAGTGCCCTGCATCGAACGCAACGCCATGGGCTCGGTCAAGGCGATCAACGCCGCACGTATTGCCCTGCGTGGTGACGGTCAGCACTTCGTCTCGCTCGACAAGGTCATCCGCACCATGCGCCAGACCGGTGCCGACATGAAGAGCAAATACAAGGAAACCTCGCGCGGCGGCCTGGCGGTGAACATCATCGAATGCTGATGCCCCTCATCAATCCCGTAGGAGCGGGCCATGCCCGCGAAAAGCCTTCACACAAAGCATCGTGGGCATGCCCCGCGCCTACAGATCGCAGCTATTTTTTAGACTTGGAGTAACCGCATGACCAGCGAAACCCTGGCGAAAACCCCGCTACACGCCCTGCACCTGGAACTGGGCGCACGCATGGTGCCCTTCGCCGGCTACGACATGCCGGTGCAATACCCCCTCGGCGTGATGAAAGAACACCTGCACACCCGTGAAGCGGCCGGCCTGTTCGACGTCTCGCACATGGGCCAGATCATCCTGCGTGGCCCGAATGCGGCAAAAGCCCTGGAAAGCCTGGTGCCGGTCGACATCATCGACCTGCCAGTGGGCATGCAGCGCTACGCCATGTTCACCGATGAGCAGGGCTGCATTCTCGACGACCTGATGGTCGCCAACCTGGGCGACGACACCCTGTTCCTGGTGGTCAACGCCGGCTGCAAGCACCAGGACCTGATGCACCTGCAACTGCAGATCGCCAGCCAGTGCCAGATCGAACCCTGCTTCGACCGCGCCCTGCTCGCCCTGCAAGGCCCGAAGGCGGTCGACGTGCTGGCGCGCCTGGCCCCGGAAGTGGCGAAGATGACTTTCATGCAGTTCGCCCCGGTGCGCCTGCTCGGCGTCGACTGCTTCGTCAGCCGCTCCGGTTACACCGGCGAAGACGGCTATGAAATCTCGGTGCCGGCCGACCACGCCGAAACCCTGGCGCGCAGCCTGCTGGCCGAGCCGGAAGTCGCGGCCATCGGCCTCGGCGCGCGCGACTCACTGCGCCTGGAAGCCGGCCTGTGCCTGTACGGCCACGACATGAGCACCAGCACCACGCCGATCGAAGCCAGCCTGTTGTGGGCTATCTCCAAGACGCGCCGCGCCGATGGCGCGCGCGCCGGTGGCTTCCCCGGCGCCGAGCGGATCTTCGCCCAGCAGCAACAAGGCGTCGCCAACAAGCGCGTCGGCCTGCTGCCGCAGGAGCGCGTGCCGGTGCGTGAAGGCGCGGAAATCGTTGATGCCGATGGCAACGTAATCGGTTCGGTCAGCAGCGGCGGCTTCGGCCCGACCCTCGCGGCACCAGTGGCCATGGGTTATGTGCAGAGCAGCCACATCGCCGTGGACAGCGAAGTCTGGGCCATGGTGCGCGGCAAGCGCGTGCCGATGAAAGTCGCCAAGACCCCGTTCGTGCCGCAGCGCTACTATCGCGGCTAAGGCCCTGGCCAGCGCAGGCTGCGGCGCAATCCGCAGCCTGCGCTCCCGCTAGCCCGGGTGCAATCCGGGAAATTCGAAACGCCCTCTCCTACCCCGCTTGCATCCCGACTACCTGTAGAAGGCGCGCCCCGCGGCGAATGCAGCCTGCAGGGCTGCCGGGTTGTGCGGTTGCGGTACAGACAAAGGCTTCGCCTTGAGGACGGGCCTCCCACAGGGAGGACTCACGCCTGCGGATCCGAACCGTACAAGCCACCAGGCATTCGAGATACCTGGATGGACCGATCCGGATAGGTCGGTGACGTCTTTGCTATCGACCATCGTTGTTGGTGGATGGGTAAGCGTCATCCGCCCTACGCTCCTGGCTATTCGCGGATGAAACCCAGCCGACTGTCAAAGGGATCGGTGACGCGCCTATCGCGCACCCAGGCATCGCCTCGATGCTTGGCGGGCATAACCGCAGTCCTTCTGGCCTTTGCCATCACGTACCAGAATCTCGCCGCGGGTAAAGTCCACATCCTTGACCCGCAAGCGCATAACCTCCATCAAGCACATGCCCGAGCCTTACAGCAGACTGCCAACCAGCCAAAGCTCGCCCTTGAGCCCTGCCAACACCTGACGAACCTCGGCGATGCTTAGCACCACTGGTAAACGCACAGGCTTCTTCGCCCGGACGATTTCCCCGAGCCACGGCAGATCCAGCTTGAACACCTGCTTGTAGAGAAACAACAGAGCAGCCAACGCCTGATTCTGCGTGGAAGCGGACACATTTCTGCCTACCGCGAGATCAGATAGGAAAGCCTCTACTTCAGCCGCCCCCATCTCGAGAGGGTGACGATAGCGATGAAAACGGGCGGCGGCAAAAACTGAGTGCAACACCTGACCTTTCCGGTACGGTGCTGCCCCTATGTCTTATTCAGAACTCAGCGTTGAAGAGCGCGCCACCATTCAAATCGGTCGTGCCCAAGGCTTCAGCCTGCGCAAGATTGCCTGCTTAATCACCCGATCCCCTTCGACCATCAGCCGTGAGCTGCGCCGCAATCGAGATGCCTGTGGCGGCTACTCGGCCCGCTTGGCCCAGCAGCAGATGCAGGACCGCCGTCAGGTTTGTCGACCGATGCGAAAACTGTTGCCGGGTAGCGAGCGCTTCGAGTTGGTGGCCCATATGCTGCGTGAGCGTTTGTCTCCCGCGCAGATTGCCGGCAAGCTGCGCAGCATGAACATTCCCAGCCTCAGAGATGCCTACGTCTGTCGCGAGACGATCTATAACGCGATCTATGCCTTGCCGGTCGGCGAGCTGCGTAAGGAGCTGATCATCTGCCTGCGCCAAAGCAAGACGACGCGCAGACCGCGTTCTGGCGGCGTGGATCGGCGCGGACAGATCCCCGAGATGGTCAGCATTCATGTGCGCCCGCCGGAGATCGAAGACCGGCTGATGCCGGGGCATTGGGAAGGCGACCTGATCAAGGGTAAGGCCAACGCCTCGTCTGTAGGCACGTTGGTGGAGCGCACCAGTGGCTACCTGATGCTGGTGAAGATGAATGACGCGACGGCAACCTCGGCGATGGAGGGCTTCAGTGCAGCGCTCAATGGCATGCCGTTGGCGATGCGCAAGAGCATGACCTACGACCAGGGTCGAGAAATGGCGCGGCATGCTGAAATCACCCAGCAGACCGGGGTGGCAATTTACTTCTGCGACCCACACAGTCCCTGGCAGCGCGGCAGCAACGAAAACATCAACGGCCTGATCCGTCAGTACCTGCCCAAAGGAACGGACTTGTCGGTGCATAGCCAGGAAACGTTGGATGCCATTGCCTTGCAAATGAATATGCGTCCCCGTAAACGCTTCGACTTTAAATGCCCGATCGAAGTTATTGGGGAAGTAATGCAAAAGGCCATGACAATGCAGCATGATGCTCCAGCCTCAATTCAATAACCGTGTTGCACTCAGCTCCTGCACCGCATAACAAGCGACTCAAGTCGCTCGCTGCGCTCACTGAAGCCCGCCCCTGAGCCAATCGTTTGGCGTCATACTGAACCCTTCGTGTATCGCCAAGGAGTCTCGATTATGAAAATAGTGCAGGTAGTCGCCGCCGTACTGCTCGCGAGCATCTCAACACTCTGCGCAGCAGCGGACGGTCTAATCCAAGTCAAGAGCCCGTATTCAGTCAAAACCACCGCCGACAAATTTGAGGCGCTCGCCAAGCAGCGCGGCCTGACCGTTTTCGCGCGCATCGATCACGCTGCCGGCGCGGCGAAGGTTGGCAAATCGCTGCGTCCGACAGAGCTGCTCATCTTCGGCAGCCCAAAGGCTGGCACGCCATTCATAGAGTGCTCCCAAACGGTCGCAATCGACCTGCCGTTGAAGGCACTGTTCTGGGAAGACGCCAACGCTCAGGTCTGGCTTGGTTACAACGATCCGGCCTACCTCGGTCAGCGTCATGCAACTGCTCAGTGCCCCGCGATCGAGAACATTGGTAAAGCCCTGAGTGGCCTGGCCGAAGCGGCAACTGCCAAGTAGCGCGACAGATCTTTATGCGTGGTCTGCCCCTGCTGGGTTCGATGCTTTCGGCGCTAAAGGCCAAGCGGTGGAATGGTTTGTACCTCCAACTGGAGCCTACTGAACAAGGCTTGCGGGGCATGCCGCAAGCAATTGACCTCAACTACCTCAGCGCTCCGTCAGACACCCCCGAGCAGCCGCCCTACCAACCGGAGTTGCGCGACGAGATTGCCCCTGGAGTGCGCTGGATCGAGTTCTTGAGCATTGAGTAATGCCCGTGGCGGTCGCCAACCAGCGGCCAAGCGATGGCTGATGCCTGTGCATGCAGAACCAACAGCCCATGCTTGCCATAGAGCCGGCCTGTTCCATCCTGCCGCCTCATGCAGCCGCTCAGGTAAACCGCTGGATGGTCTTTTGAGGAGTTCGCCTTGTCATCAATAGCTCTTACCCTGGCCCAGTATCTGGTTACTGCGAGCGCGCTGGTTATCTTCGCCCTGGGCGCGGTGCATCTGCTGCTCACATTCACGGGTAGCTCCTTGCAACCGCGGGACGAGGTGCTGATGGCCCGCATGCATGAGATTTCACCGAAGATCACCCGCGAAACAAGCATGTGGAAGGCCTGGGTTGGCTTCAATGCCAGCCATAGCTTCGGTGCTCTGCTGTTTGGTTCGGTCTATGCCTACCTTGCTCTCGTGCATGGTCCCCTATTGTTTGCCTCGCCATACCTCTTGGGCGTTGGGCTTGTGCTGCTGTGTGGCTACGCCTTCCTCGGCAAGCGCTACTGGTTCAGCACGCCTTACCGCGGCATCCTCCTGGCAACTGCTCTGTACGTCGCCGCGCTCATCGCGAGTGGGGTCTGACTCGGCGCATTCGCCTCAGGTTGGCAATGGGCTAGCTCACGCCAATCGCTTGCTGCGCGCAGATGCCGCGGCAACCCCAGCTTGCCCTGACCAGCAATGCCGCGTCAGACACCTAGGTGGACTCTGCTCGCTGGTCGTCCACGCCGAGGACCAACCCGACAACCGGCTGGCCTCCACGCCACAGCCGGACGCCAGCAAGACAGGTCTTGCCTAGCGCAACGCCCCCACCATAGCCGCCGCAACACTGAGCACATCCTGGCCCAACTGCATCGAGCGCTTGCCGTCCCAGCCGGTAAGCGGATTGGGACTGTCGTCGTGGTCCTTGAACGGCATTTCGATGGTGAAGGACAGGCAGTCGAACTCCAGGCCGACCGCGTTGCAGGCCAGGGTGGTATTGGCTTGGCCGGGGGCATCGCGCTTGTAGCCGAACGCGGTCTGGAACTCGGCGCCGAGGGTGATCAGACGGCTGCGGAATTCCTCCTCCAGTTTTTCCAGGCGCGGACTGTAGCCGGGGTTGCCTTCACAGCCGGCGGTGAACACATGGGGGATTTCCTCGTCGCCATGGATGTCGAGGAACAGATCGACGCCGACGCTGCGCATCTGCTGCTGGACAAAGAACACCTCGGGACTCTCCGCCTCGCTGGCCGATTGCCAGGCGCGGTTGAGGTCCTTGCCGGCGGCATTGGTACGCAGGTGGCCACGGAAGGCGCCATCCGGGTTCATGTTCGGTACCAGATAGAGGTCGGCCTGTTGCAGCAGGGCATTCAGTTCGGCGTCGTCGCGGTTCTGCAGGCGCTCGATCAGGCCTTCCATGAACCATTCGGCCATGTGCTCGCCGGGATGCTGCTGGGCGATGATCCAGATCTTGCGCGGAGCCTGTGGGTTACGGCTGACCCGCAGCAACGGGATATCGCGGCCCTCGATGCTCTTGCCACTGGCGAACAGTTCGGCACCGGCCTGGTTCAGCGCCTGCTCGATCAGTCCGTCATGCCGCGCGCGGCTGTAGGGTTCGAAGTAGGCGAACCAGACCTGCGCCTCGCTCGGCTCGATGGCGAAGTTGAGCGCGCCCTCCTCGAAACGGCTGGGCACGCGGAACCAGTTGATATGGTCGTAAGAGGCAACGGCGTTGTAGCCGGTCCAGGCATGACTGTAGGCAGACTCGCCCGCGTTGGTCAGGCTAAAGCCGTAGCGCTGGCCCGGGGTTAGGCCGTCGACTTTGAAGTGGAACCACTGGAAGTGATAGCTGTTGAGATCAGGACGCATGGCCAGCAGCACCTGCTGCGGATTGCTGGCGTCGAGCACCTCGATATTGCCACTGTCGAAATTGCAGCTGATGTTCATGGATACCTCGCGGGCCTGATGGTGCGCTGCACCTGTGCCCGCAAGAATCGCAGGTCTGCCCGCCGGAAGAAACGCCAGAGGCGACAAACAGAGATGCATTGCATGTCTTGGGCATGTCCACGCGCCAGGCAAGCGATGGGCGGCCTGCCCGACGGCCGAAGAATATCGCGCCGGGGTGCCGCCTACAAAAGCGCGGCACGCCGCACGCCTCTCTAGAGATCCGCGCCCTCATTCGTGTGGAGCACGCGGCGAACGACAACAGCAGGCTGTCGGCCTACCCTGCAGCAAGCCCGGTCGAGCAATCCGCGCAGCGCTGAACCGAACAACTTGCTGGCGCTGGCGGGGTCTTCTAGTCTGCAGCAGCCGGGCTTCGCCCCGGCCTACGTGGTACAGGCAGACACCGAGCGAGCATAGGTAACAGGCCGAGGCAGTCAGGGCATTGTCCTTTCATAACATTGCTCTTTCATAGCATTGTCCTTTTATAAACAGACGGGCGCAGTCACCCGCATCCACTCCAGAAGAAGTGACAGACCATGAACGCTCATCGATGGCTACGCACGACACTCCCGGCACTCCTCTGCACAACCCTGCTGCTGGGCGGTTGCGCCAACCAGCAAGCGGACACCCGCACTGTGCCGCAGACGGGATCAGCCGTGGCCGGCGCATCACCGGTTGAGGACGCAGCGGCCACCCTGGCGAAGCTGCGCAGCCAAGCCAATCGCGGCGACCTCGACAGTCAGTTCCAGTTGGGCAGTTTCTACTTCGTCGGCAAGCCAGAGAAAGACCTCAAGCTAGCCGAGTACTGGTGGAAGCAGGCCGCCGACAAGGGCCACGCCATGGCCGCGGTCAGCCTGGCCTATCTGTATACCGGCCGCGACAATCCCGACTTCGCCAACCCGCAGGGCATGCTCAAGTACCTCAACCAATCGGCCGCCGGCGGCAACCCGATGGCCCAGCATATTCTCGGCAACCTCTACCTCAAGGGCCAACGAGGCGTACCGCGTGATGCCAACCAGGCTCGCCGGCTGTTCCAAAGCGCCTGCAAGCAGAACTATGAGGTCAGCTGCACGGCGCTGACGACATTGCCCTGAATGTGTCGCTGGCCCCTCATTAGCGGTTGCGGGCACTGCAGGTACGAGGGCGGGCGGCTATTGAAGGCGGTACTGCTGTGCGACCTAAAGATCACTTCCCGACGTCATCAGCACGTCGGGCGACCCTCTTTGGTCGCGAAGCCTGGCTAGCGGCCCGTCATTACGTCACGGCTTGAGATCGAACAAGGCTTTTCCACTTTCCATATCGAAGGGCGCGGAGAAGTGCTCATGGACGATCAGCCACTGGCCGTTGCGCTGCTGATAGCCCTGGGTCACACGCATCCAGGACGACTGCTCCTGGCCCTTGTCGTCGGTGCCGCCGCAGTGGCACAGGTAATAGCCCAGGGCCAGGTCGCCACCGACCAGCAAGGTCGGCTCATGGACCTCGAAGACGCCCGGCCCCGAACACATCTCCATGCAAGCCTGCCAGTGCGCGGCATAGGCCTCGCGGCCCTTGAACTGCAGCTGGAGGATGGCGTCGTAGGCGACCACATCGGTTGCATAGTGGTCGACGATGCGCGCGACGTCCTTGGCCTGTACGGCCTTGGCCCAACTGTCCAGCAGGGCCTGAACCTGGCTGTGGGGGTCTTGCAGACGAGTTGCAGTACTCATTTCCGTTCTCCTCAGGGAGTCGTTCGCTGGATCGCTGTTTCAGGCGCTTTCGTCGCGCCGCTGCAGCCGTTGGGCGCCTGCTCCGGCGCCGCGTGTTAGCGGTCATCCTCGGTTACCACCAGCATCGGCAGTTGCCGACGTTCGACGTTGAACACATCGTGCTGGCGCGCCAGCAACCACTGCTCGCGGCTGACGGTATTCGGGCAGTCATTGCGGCTCATGGCGTGCACGCCCAGGATGGATTTGCCGGGGTGGCTCACACATCCAGCTGGCGCACCGGTCGTACTTCGACACTGCCAACTCGCGCCGCCGGAATCTTCCCGGCAAGCTGGATGGCTTCGTTGAGGTCGCGGGCATCGACCAGGTAGAACCCGGCCAGCTGCTCCTTGGTCTCGGCGAAGGGGCCGTCGGTGATCGACAGTTTGCCGCCACGCATGCGCACCGTGGTCGCGGCCGCCACCGGCTGCAACGCCTCGGCGGCGAGCATACGACCGCTGTGGCGCACCGACTCGGCGTAGGCCAAGCACTCCTCGTCACGCGGGCTGTCGGGGGAGTCGTGCAGCAGCTGTTCGGTGCTGTAGACCAGGCAGAGGTATTTCATGGTGTCCTCCAGCGTCTTTCTCATTGTTGGTAATCACTAGTCGTGCGGCCGTGCGGCAAATCGACAGCGCCGCTGAATATATTTTCATGGCCGACCAGTGGTGCGGATCGGTCTAGTAAGTCGCGGCTAAAGCCCACCGATCAGGCGTCCTTCAGGGCCTGCAAGCGCCGCTCAAGAAACTGCCGACCCGGCTCCTGCTGGGCCAACTGCAGGGCCCGCAGATAGGCGCCGCGCGCTTCGCCGGTGCGCCCCAGGCGTCGATAGAGATCGGCCTGGGCGGCATGGGCCAGGTGGTAATCGGCCAGTTCGCCGCGCTTGAGCAGGGCCTCGATCAAGGCCAGTCCGACGCGTGGACCGTCACGCATGGCCAGCGCCACCGCGCGGTTGAGTTCGATCACCGGCGAGGGCGCAATGCGCAGCAGTGCATCGTAGAGCCCGACGATCTGCGGCCAATCGGTGGCCACGGCGTTCGCCGCCTCGGCATGCACGGCGGCGATCGCGGCCTGCAGCGAATAGGTGCCGAACCGCCGCGAGCGCAGGGCCTGCAGCACCAGGGCAGCGCCCTCGGCAATCAGCTCGGCCGACCAGAGCGAACGATCCTGCTGTTCCAGCAACACCGGCGCACCGCTCGCCGCAGTCCGCGCCGGGCGCCGCGCTTCATGCAGCAGCATCAATGCCAGCAGGCCCATGACTTCTGGCTCGGGCAGCAGTTCGAACAGCAGACGCCCTAGGCGAATGGCTTCGCTGGACAGATGGCTGCGGGTCAACGAGTCGCCGGAACTGGCGAAGTAGCCCTCGTTGAACACCAGGTAGATCACCTGCAGCACCGACTCCAGACGCTCGGCTAATTCGCCACGCCCCGGCACTTCGTAGGGGATGCGCGCATCGCGAATCTTGGTTTTGGCCCGCACGATGCGCTGGGCCACGGTGCTCGGGCTGGTGAGAAAGGCGCGGGCGATGTCTTCGCTGCTGAGGTCGCAGATCTCGCGCAGGGTCAGGGCGACCTGGGCATTGGCGGCGAGCGCCGGGTGGCAACAGGTGAAGATCAAGCGCAGGCGATCATCCTCGACGCTGTCACCGTCCCACACTGGCTGATCGCGCGCGGCGATAGAGTCGGCCAGGCGGGCATCCAGCGGTTCGAAGCGGGCCTGTCGGCGCAGGCTGTCGATGGCCTTGAAGCGCCCCGCCGACACCAGCCAGGCGCGTGGATTGGCCGGCACGCCATCGCGCGGCCACTGTTCCAGCGCCACCCGAAACGCCTCGTGCAGCGCCTCTTCGGCCAGGTCGATATCGCCCAGCAGGCGGATCAGGGTCGCCAGCACCCGCCGCGACTCGTCACGGTAGAGGCTGGCCAGCAGCTCGTGCATCCCGTCAGCGGCGTTCATGATCCCCTCCCTTCGGCTGGTGCGAAGCTCAGCGTAGGCCGCCTGCTCGTCAAGGACAACGGTGCACTCCTACGCGAGCACGCCCTACAGAAGCATGCGCATGCACATCGACGCCATCGGCCTCGGCAGACTTCACGACCGCAGCCGCTCCTGCGCGAACGCAGAAACCCTTCACGGAGTGGCGCGCCGGTAATGGCGCCGGTTGCTTTGCAGGAAGAACAGCCGCGACGCTTGTGCCAGCGCGGTGGGTGATAGGTACGCCGGACAAAACCGCTGACGTTTTGGCTCAAGGCATCGCCAACACATCGCGCAGGGTGGCGAGGGTCGCCGGGGCGATGCGGATACCACTGGGCCTCGGCGTGCCCAACACGAAGGTGGCGATAGCGTGACGGGTTGCCACCAGGCCAGCCGCCTGCAAGCGCGACAACGCCGCGCTCGCCACGGTGCGACTGACGCCCTGCTTTTCCATGATCGCTGACTCGGTTGGCAGCTTGTCGCCGCGCTGATCACAGCGGCGCGAATCCACCGCGACAGTTCGGTCACTCAGCCGGCCAATGCCCATCACCTGCCTGGTCGTCCCGGCTTGCGTTAACTGCGCCACGGACAATCCGCCAGCCTGCACTTCGGCTTGCAGGACTGACCGATCAGTCACAGTTGAACACCTGCCTGATGCACTATCGAGCACTGCATTGAACAGAACGGTCTTATTCACTGTCAGATGAAACAGTTAATGATCAATCGCCTCGCCAGTACTACTTAACCCCCCTAGACTTTTAAACGGCATTGACCATAATTGTATTAAACTGTACGCAATGGATAATTTAAGAGCACCTGCTTGATTAAGCTTAGTGGCTGTTTTCCAATAAAACTCAGCCTCAGGTAAACATATTCAGGCCTGTTCGACCGCTGCATCTGCCATTGCCACAGCCACCCGATTGATGACCGCAGCAGTAAGGCCATTGCCTTACGTTGTCATCACACTACTTCTTCAACACCATGGGTAATCACGTGACGAAAGACGAACTGCGCGCCGAACTCGAGCGCCAGGCGCAGCGTTACAAGGATGTACAAGGCGGAGAAATCATTACTTACGCCGCTCAACCGGAACCCGAGCGCAAGCCCTGGCGCAAGAAGGCCAACCTTCTTGACCAAGCATTTGAAAAAGAAATCGAAAAGATCGAAAAAGACCTGCAAGCCAAACACGACGAGCACAGCGGCTGACTGCCCTCTGCAGAACGTATTTAGCCCCGCAGGGATAACGCTCGATAACCGTGGTTATTGACGGCGTGGCGTTATCGTCTCTTGCCGCCCAGCAACGAGCCCAGCAGACCGCGCACCAACTGCCGACCAAGCTGGTTGGCGGCCTGGCGTACGGCGCTTTTCATCACCTGCCCGGCCAGGCCGCCGAGCATGCCGCCAATGCCGCCTGCGGGACTCTCCTTGGTTTGCTGTTGCGCCGCCTCGACACTGGCTTGTGCGACACGGGCGGTGAGCCGTTCGTAGGCCGACTCGCGGTCGATCGGCTTGTCGTAGCGCCCGGCCAGCGGCGACTGCCGAATCAGCGCGGCCCGCTCGCTCTCGCTCAACGGGCCGATGCGCGACTGTGGCGGCGCAATGGCTACGCGCAGGACCATGGCCGGCGTGCCCTTGTCTTCCAGGGTGCCAACCAGGGCCTCGCCGATGCCGAGCTCGGTCAGGGTTGTCAAGGTATCGATCGAGGGGTTGGGACGAAAACCATCCGCTACCGCGCGCAGAGATTTTTGCTCCCTGGTGGTGAAAGCGCGCAAGCCGTGCTGAATCCGCAGGCCAAGCTGGGCCAGCACGCCATCGGGCAAGTCACTGGGCGATTGCGTGACGAAGTAGACGCCCACGCCTTTCGAACGAATCAACCGAACCACCTGCTCCAGGCGTTCCTGCAGGGCTTTCGGGGTGTCGGCGAAGAGCAGGTGCGCCTCATCGAAGAACAGCGCCAGCAGCGGTTTGTCGGCATCGCCGCGCTCCGGCAACTGCTCGAACAACTCGGCCAGCAGCCACAGCAGGAAGGTCGCGTAGACCTTCGGTGCCTCATGTACCAGACGGCTGGCGTCGAGCAGATGAATGCGCCCGCGCCCGTCGCGATCCGGCTGCAGAATGTCTTCCAGCTGCAGTGCCGGCTCGCCGAACAAGGCTTCGGCGCCCTGCTGCTCGAGGCTCGACAGGCGGCGCAATAGGGCCTGGGCAGAGGTTGTGGTGAACAGCGCACTGTCCTCGCCGAGCACCGCCGGCGTGCTCTTCAGGTACGCCAGCAATGCTTTCAGGTCTTTCAGATCGAGCAATAGCAGCCCTTCGCGATCCGCCACCTTGAACGCCGCATAGAGGGCGGCCTGCTGGCTGTCGGTCAATTCCAGCAAAGCCCCGAGCAGCAGCGGGCCCATCTCGCTGAGGGTGGTGCGCAACGGATGACCGCTCTGGCCATGGATATCCCATAGCGTAACCGGGTAGGCCGTCGGTCGATGCTCAAGCCAGGGCATGCTGGCGATCCGCTCGGCGATTTTTCCCTGAGGCGCACCGGCGGCGCCGAGACCACATAGGTCACCTTTGACATCCGCGGCGAACACCGCCACCCCGGCATCGCTGAAGCCCTCGATGAGACGCTGCAGGGTCACGGTTTTCCCGGTGCCGGTCGCACCCGCCACCAGCCCATGCCGATTGGCCAAGCGCAAGGCCTGAACGACCGGCTGACCAGCAAGGTCAGCGCCGAAAACAAACTGCTCTGATACGGACATTTCGGTGTCTCCCAGGTTAAAGGATTCGTCCACGGGTGCCGAGATAGCAAGACTGCGGACCCTAGCGCCACAGACTGCGTGCAACTTACAGCCAGCTACGACTGGCAGCTGACCATAGTGAACAACATAAAACATGACCCACAATCTGAAATTCAGTCACAAGATTCTGCTTGCGGCTTCCCTGGTGGTAATCGCCGCCTTCTCGTTATTCACCCTATACAACGATTACCTGCAACGTCATGCAATTCGCGCCAATCTGGAAAACTACCTAAATGAAATGGGTGAGGTAACCGCTGGCACTATCCAAAACTGGTTGTCCGGTCGCATCTTGTTGGTAGAAAGCACAGCTCAGACAATTGCCCAAGACGCATCATCCGACAAGGTCGTTCGCGTGTTGGAACAGAAAGCCCTCAATTCAACCTTCGCCTTTACCTACCTGGGTAGCGACGACGGCGCCTTCACCATGCGCCCAAACAGTGCGATGCCTAAAGACTTCGACCCACGCACCCGCCCTTGGTACAAGGATGCTCAGAATGCGGGTGGCACTATTCTTACCGAACCCTTTGTCGATGCAGCGACCAACGAACTAATCATCGCCATCGCCTCACCAGCTCAATCGGCCGGCGTTGTAGGCGGTGACTTGAGCCTGACCACCTTGGTCAACATCATCAACTCGCTGAACTTTGACGGGATTGGCTATGCCTTCCTGGTCAGTGCCGATGGCAAGATCCTGGTGCACCCGCAGAAAGAACTGGTGATGAAGACGCTCAGGGACCTCTACCCGAGCGACACGCCGCGCATCACCTCCGGCTTCAGCGAGACAGAAATGGATGGTGAGACCCGCATCCTCACCTTCGCCCCGGTCAAGGGCCTGCCCTCGGTCAACTGGTACGTCGGCCTGTCCATCGACAAGGACAAGGCGTATGCGGCGCTCAGTGACTTCCGCGCCTCGGCCATAGTCGCCACGCTGATCGCGGTGGTGCTGATCATCCTCCTGCTGAGCATGCTGATCCGCCTGCTGCTGCAACCGCTGACCCTGATGGGTAAGGCCATGCAGGACATCGCCCAAGGCGACGGTGACCTGACCAAGCGCCTGGCGATCCAGTCCAACGACGAATTCGGCACCCTGGGCAAAGCCTTCAACCAGTTTGTCGAACGGATTCACGGCTCGATCCGCGAAGTGTCCTCGGCCACCCACCAGGTCAACGAGGTGGCCAAGTTGGTGGTGGCCGCCTCCAACTCCTCGATGATCAACTCCGACGAACAGGCCAGCCGCACCAACAGCGTGGCCGCTGCGATCAACGAGCTAGGCGCCGCCGCCCAGGAAATCGCGCGCAACGCCGCAGATGCCTCGACCCAGGCCTCCGATGCTCGGGAGCAGGCCGAAGACGGGCGCCAAGTGGTGGGAAAAACCATCCAGGCGATGAATCAATTGTCCGGAAAGATCCGCACTTCTTGTGGCCACATCGAAACGCTGAACGGCAAAACGGTGAACATCGGCCAGATTCTCGAGGTGATCAAGAGCATCTCCCAGCAAACCAATCTGCTCGCGCTCAACGCCGCCATCGAAGCGGCCCGGGCCGGCGAAGCGGGCCGCGGGTTTGCCGTGGTCGCCGACGAGGTGCGCAACCTGGCGTACCGCACCCAGGAATCGGCACAGGAAATCGAGAAAATGATCGAGGAACTGCAGGTCGGCTCGCGCGAGTCGGTCACCACCATGACCGAGAGCCAGCGTTACAGCGAAGAAAGCGTGCAGATCGCCAACCAGGCCGGCGAGCGCCTGAGCAGCGTAACCCTGCGTATCGGCGAGATCGACGGCATGAACCAGTCGGTGGCCACCGCCACCGAAGAACAGACCTCGGTGATCGAGTCGTTGAACATGGACATCACCGAGATCAACACCCTCAACCAGGATGGCGTGGAAAACCTGCAGGCCACCCTGCGCGCCTGCGGCGATCTGGAACAACAGGCTTCGCGCCTGAAGCTACTGGTCGACAGTTTCCGCATCTGAAATCGTCGACAGCAAGAGGGCGCCTATTCGGCGCCCTTTTTTGTTTCTTTGTCCGCGGGTTCCAGTTGCTCGCCAGCCGGCTCCTGCAGCTTGCGCCACAGCTCGGCGGCATCGGCAAATTCAGTACCGCTCTGCGGGCTCAAGGCATCCGGGTCATAACGCCTGACGCAGCCCTCACCCAGGGTCGGCGGTGGCTGCGAGGTAGCGCGATCCAGGGGGTCTTGCATGCTGTGCACCTTCGCTAGCGCCCACATCAGCGCCCAATACATCATTTAAATCGATCGATATCAGCGCAAATTTACGCTTTTTATCGATCACTCCACTTCCCACAATGACCACCTCGACGTACTTCCCAGAGGTGATCATGTACCAGATTCGCCCCGCTGCCGAACGTGGCCATTCGCAACTGAGCTGGCTGAACAGTTACCACAGTTTTTCCTTCGGCGAGTATTACGACCCGCGCTTTCAGGGTTTCTCGCACCTGCGGGTGATCAACGAAGATAGCGTCTTGGCCGGTGCCGGATTTGCCACGCACGGCCACCGTGACATGGAAATCATCAGCTATGTTCGCCAAGGCACCTTGGCGCACCAGGATTCGCTGGGCACCCGCGAAGAAATCCAGGCCGGGGAATTCCAGCTGATGCGCGCCGGCTCCGGCATCCGTCACGGCGAGTTCAACGCCTCGGCGAGCGAGCCGGTGCACTTCATGCAAATCTGGATAGAGCCGGCGCAACGCGGCTTGGCGCCGGGCTATCAGCAGCGCGCCTTTGCCACGCAGGAAGGCCTGCAGATCATCGCCACCCCGGACGGCGCCGACGGCAGCCTGCAGATCGCCCAGGACATGACCCTCTACCGCTGGCAGGGCGGCCCACTCGACTATGTGCTTGCCCCGGGGCGCTGGCTCTACTTGCAGCTGTTGACGGGCCAGCTGAACGGTCCAGGCATACACCTGGCCACTGGCGATGGCCTGCAAGTGCGCGAGCCCGGCACACTCAACCTGCAGGGTCAGGGCGAGGCGCTGCTGTTCGACTTGCCTGCGGTATGAAACTTCGGTGCCTGCAGGGCTTGGAACACGGGCCTGCAGGCGACTTGTTACCTTATTTCGAAAGGGCTTTGCCCTGATCGTGCTGGGCGAACTCCTTGACCGCACGCAGCACATCGCTGCGGCTGATCTGGCCAACCAGGCGCCCGTTCTCCACCACCGGGATGCGCCCCAGGCGACCACGCAAAAAGCGCTCGGAGACCTCAATGACGTCGGTTTCCGGAGAAATGGTCTCAATCTCGGTATTCATGTAAGAACTGACCACACCACCGATCGCCTCGTAATAAGCCCCCGACAGGATGCCGCGCAGGCAATCGCCCTCGGATAACAAGCCAATCAGGTGTCCCTGGGAGTCAACCACCGGGGCACCAGCAATGCGATGCTCCAACAGCCGATTAATGGCGGTAAACAGATCGGTGTCGGACCGAAAGGTCACCAGATGGCGAGTCATGTAATCGCGCACCTTAATAGATTTGAGCATTAGCGAACTCCTTCAACCTGCACTTGGTTAATGCACGACACGGCAATTAGTCGAACACCACGGTCTTGTTATCGTGAACCAATACACGGTCCTCTAAGTGATAGCGTAGCCCACGGGACAACACCATTTTTTCCACATCCTTACCCAGACGGACCATTTCTTCGATGCTGTCGCGGTGACTGACGCGCACCACGTCCTGCTCGATGATCGGCCCGGCATCCAGCTCCTCGGTCACATAGTGCGAAGTCGCGCCAATCAGCTTGACCCCGCGCAGCGAGGCCTGATGGTAAGGCTTGGCGCCGACGAACGACGGCAGGAAGCTGTGGTGAATGTTGATCACCCGCTGGGCAAAGTCGCGACACAGTTGTGGCGGGAGAATCTGCATATAACGCGCCAGCACTATGACGTCCGCGGCATGCGCTTTGACCAGCCGCTCAACTTCATCGAAGGCCAGCTGCTTGTTCTGCGGCTCGACCGGCACATGGAAATAGGGAATACCATGCCACTCGACCATGCTGCGCAAATCGTCATGGTTGGAAATCACACAGGCAATATCGCAGTCCAATTCATCGCTGTGCCAACGGTGCAGCAAGTCAGCCAGGCAATGCGACTCGCGACTGGCCATCAACACCACGCGTTTTTTCTGTGCCGAATCAGTGACCCGCCATTCCATGGAAAACTCACGGGCGATGGGCGCAAAGGCTTGGTGAAACCCCGGCAAATCGAACGGTAAGGAATCGGCGCGAATTTCATGGCGCATGAAGAACCAACCGCTGTGATTATCCGAGTGATGACTCGCCTCGGTGATCCAGCCATTGTAGGTGGCTAAAAAGTTACTGACCTTGGCCACAATACCAACGCGGTCCGGACAGGCTATTACCAGCCGAAAAGTACGCATGGGAAACTCCAGAGAAGCGGCAAAGTCGGTCATTCTAGCCACAGTGCGAGAAAACTGCAGTATTCCTGAAATCCAGCTCAACCACGTCTTGCCAGACAACCGAGCCACCTCGACCTGACAACGCCAGGCTATACGCGTTTGTTGAAGATAGTGGCCTTGCGCGAACCTCGAGAGGCAACCGATAAACACTGACTGGCGGAATCATGGAGTTATCGCAGCCGCATATTTAAAACTTTGTTTGATAAAGCGTGGCAAAATCTTGCAAAGCGGTTTACTTGTCAAAAGTGTCTGACTATTATTACTGACACTTAGCCACCACCTACTCAATTCAAGGTAAGCCGCATGTCGCTGATCAACGAATACCGCGCTACAGAAGAAGCCATCAAAGAACTGCAAGAGCGCCTGAAAAATCTGTCGCAAGACGACAAGCTGAAAAAAGAACTGGAATTTGAAGGCAAACTGCGCACGCTGATGGGCGAATACCAGAAGTCCCTGCGTGACATCATCGCCATGCTCGACCCGGACGCCAAAATCAGCAAGGCACCGCGCGCTGGCGCCAAGACCACCGGGGTCAAGCGTGCTCGCAAAGTTAAGCAGTACAAGAACCCGAACACCGGCGAAGTGATCGAAACCAAAGGTGGCAACCACAAGACCTTGAAAGAGTGGAAAGCCAAGTGGGGCGGCGATGTTGTTGAAAGCTGGGCAACCCTGCTGGATTAAGCTCTACGCTTGAGTCGTCGATTTCAGCGCATAAAAAAACGCCAGCCTTGCTGGCGTTTTTTTATTCTGTAACAACGCTATGTTGCTGGCAAAACGCAAGGAGGCTCTGGCGGTGAGCCACCCTACAGAGTCGACAGACAACAGCCCTTGCTATCTAGCGCCTGACGCCTCACAGCCCATTACAAGGCATAGCGCAGACGCAATTGCTGCGCATAGTCACGCCACTCAGTGAGTATGGCCTGCTGCTTCGGCGTGGCCTGAGCGAATATTTCGCCGAGCGCCGTCTCAAAATTCGCCAAGGTATTGGGCGCGCCACACTCGGGCCGGGTTAACCGCTGCTGACAAAATATCACCCAGCGCTGCTGTTCTGCTGCGTCCAGGCTGGAAGAAAAGTTGCGCGCGCGATAACGAAATAATAATTCAGGTAAGCGCGCGTCATCGAGCGGCCAGACATTCTGGGCCAACTGTGCTGGATCGGCACTGCGCACCTGTTCGCATAAACGCCGGTCGCGATCACCGATAAAACCATCATATAGCTGTTGCTCGGGATCCTCGCTGGGCGCAAAACCTTCTTCGCCATATATCAGGGCGAGTTTGTCCTGCCATTGCGCCTGAGCGGCAACCAATTGATCGGCGTGCAGCAGAGGCTCGGTCATGTCCAACTGCAAACGCTGAATATCTTCGCCACGCAGCACATTCAACGGCGCCACCACCGGGCAACGGTTGATGTGCAGCAACTTCAAGGGTACCGGCAACTCACCCTCGCCCAGTTGCTCGCGCCGGGTATATAGGCGCCGACGCAAGGACTCGCCATCTTCCTCGAGCAATGGCGCCAGATCGGCGTGCAAGTCGCAGACGATAAGTGCGTTGCGATTGCGCGGATGCCAGGCCAGCGGCATCACCAAAGCCAGATAATGCCGCGCACCGGCGAAACGTCCGGAAATATGCACCAGGGGCTGTAACAACCGAACTTGGTCGAGCACCCGTTGCTTGCTGCGCAGTTGATAGAGGTAGTTGTACAGTTTTGGCTGCTTACTGCGAATCAGCCGAGCCAGTGCGATGGTCGCGCGCACATCGGACAGGGCGTCATGGGCCTGGCCATGCTCGATGCCGTTGGCCGCGGTCAGGCGCTCCAACTTGAGGCTGACGCGACCTTCTTCCTCCGGCCAGACGATGCCATCCGGGCGCAAGGCATAGGCCGCGCGCACCAGATCGATCAGGTCCCAGCGGCTGTTGCCTCCTTGCCACTCGCGGGCATAGGGGTCGAAAAAATTGCGGTACAGGGTGTAGCGGGTGACTTCATCGTCGAAGCGCAAGCTGTTGTAACCCACACTGCACGTGCCCGGCTGGACCATTTCGGCATGCACGCGGGCCATGAATTCGGCCTCGCTCAAGCCTTTTCCCGCCAACTGACTGGGCGTGATGCCGGTTATCAGGCAGGCGGCCGGATGCGGAAGAATATCGTCACTGGGCTGACAGTAGATGTTCAGCGGCTCGCCGATTTCATTGAGGTCTTCGTCGGTGCGAATCCCGGCGACTTGCAGCGGCCGGTCGCGGCGCGGATCGATACCGGTGGTTTCGTAGTCGTACCAGAACAGACTGGAGGTCACGGCGGCTTCCTATAGGCAGTGGGCGAATCCAGTCTAGCATTGCCCGCACGGCCATCCGGCAGGCACGGATTGCCGCCTCGAGCGCAGTTTGCATGCAGATTGGTTGCTTCGCCGCCTGTCGCTGGCTAGCATCGGGGTTTATTCAGCGCAGACCGCCGATGCCGCATTCCGCCACCTCGCCATCTCCGCGTCCGCCTCGACCACCCGTTCGGCAGCCAACTGCGTTGCTGGATACCCGCTACCAGGTGGAAACCCCGGAAGGTATCGATCTGCTCCTGCGTCCGGCAGGTGTAGTGCCGCGTGCCCTGGCCTTTACCATCGACCTGCTGATTCGCGGCCTGCTATTGCTGGTGACGTACGTCGTCCTCGGTCTGCTCGGCAAGTTCGGCATGGGCCTGGCGACCATCCTGCTGTTCCTGGTGACCTGGTGGTACATGGTGTTGTTCGAGGTGTTCAACCAGGGCCGCTCGCCCGGCAAGCAGATGCTCGGCCTGCGCGTGGTGCACGATGACGGCACCCCGGTCGGCTGGGCCGCTTCGCTGACCCGCAACCTGCTGCGCTTCGTCGATATCCTGCCGTTCGGCTACACCCTGGGTATTCTCAGCTGCCTCAATCACCCGGCGTTCAAGCGCCTCGGCGATATCGCCGCCGGCACCCTGGTGGTCTACCGCGACACCCTGCCCGCGCGCCCGAGCCTGCCGCAGGCCGAACCGCTGCATGCACCCTTCGCCCTCGACCTGGTCGAGCAACGGGCCTTGCTCGGATTTGCCGAGCGCGGCGCCAGCCTGTCCAGTGAACGCCGCACCGAGCTGGCGGCGATTCTTGCCGAGCCACTGCTGGTACCGCGCGAGCAGGCGGAACAGCGGATTAATGGCATCGCCCGCGGCCTGCTGGGGCCGACATGAAACAGAGCCTGTTCGAAAGCCGCCACCAAGCCGCCTGGCAAGCCTTCGCCGGACAACTCGACGCGCTCGAACGCGGCAAGACCGACAGCCAGCAGAGCAAGGGCTTCGCCGCCGCGTACCGACGCCTCTGTCAGCAACTGGCCCTGGCCCAGGCACGCGGCTACAGCAATCACTTGATCGAGCAGTTGCAGCATCTGGCACTACGCGGTCACCAGCAGTTCTATCGCCATCGCAGCCCGTTGGGCGCGCAGTTGATCGGTTTCCTACTCGCCGGTTTCCCCCGTTTGGTGCGGGCCGAATGGCGCTGCGTGCTAATCGCCAGCCTGGTGTTTTTCGGCAGCCTGTTGAGCATGGGAGTACTGGTCTATCTGTTCCCCGAGCTGCTCTACAGCCTGGTCGATCCGCAGCAAGTCGCGAGCATGGAGCAGATGTACGACCCCGATGCCCGGCGCCTCGGACGCTTCGGCGAACGCCACTCGGGCGACGACTGGCTGATGTTCGGCTACTACATCATGAACAACATTGGCATCGCCTTTCAGACCTTCGCCAGCGGCCTGCTGTTCGGCCTGGGCAGCCTGTTCTTCCTGCTGTTCAACGGCCTGATGATCGGCGCGGTGGCCGGCCACCTGACCCAGATCGGCTACGGCGAGACCTTCTGGTCGTTCGTCATCGGCCACGGCGCCTTCGAATTGACCGCCATCGCCCTGGCTGGCGGCGCCGGTATCAAGCTCGGCTGGGCACTGCTCGCGCCCGGTCGCCTGCCACGTAGCGAAGCCTTGCGCTTGGCCGCCGGGCGCAGCGTGCGCTTGGTCGGCGGGGTCATAGTATTTCTGCTTCTGGCCGCGTTTATCGAGGCCTACTGGTCGTCGATGACCTTCGCCGCGCCAACCGTCAAATATGCGGTTGGCGCAGGCCTGTGGCTGCTGGTGCTGAGCTATCTGCTGCTGGCCGGCCGAGGTGCCCATGCGCCTGACTGATGCCAGCGTGGCGATCCGCCCGCGCAGCCCCTGGGAAGCACTGGACCTAGGCGTGCTCCTGGCGCGCCGGCATGCCGGCCTGCTGATGGCCAGCTGGGCATTGGTCAGCCTGCCGATCTTCGCCCTGCTCTGCCTGTTGCTGTGGGACTACCCGGGCTGGGCGATATTCGCCTTCTGGTGGCTGAAACCGGCCTTCGAACGCCTGCCGCTGCATATCCTCGCGCGCGCCCTGTTCGGCGACACGCCAAGCCTCAAGCACGCGCTCAAAGCCCTGCCGGGCCTGCTCAAGCCACAACTGCTGGCCAGCCTGACCTGGCGCCGCTTCAGTCTCACGCGCAGCTTCGACCTGCCGGTTATGCAACTGGAAGGGCTGTCCGGCCAGGCACGCAGCCAGCGCCTGGTGGTACTGGGGCAACGCGATGCCGGCGCCGCGACCTGGTTGACCATAGTCGGCATGCACCTGGAAATGGCCCTGTGGTTGGGCCTGGCCAGCCTGTTCTACCTGCTGCTGCCGGCGCAGATCGAGCTGGACTGGAGCTGGCAGAGCCTGGCCAACGCGGCGGCCGGCGAATGGCTGTGGCTGGAGCACCTGTCCAACCTGCTGTATGTCCTGGTGCTGATCGCCTGGGAGCCGGTCTATGTCGCCTGCGGCTTTACCCTCTACCTGAATCGGCGCACCGCCCTGGAGGGCTGGGATATCGAACTGGTGTTCCGCCAACTGCGCCAACGCCTGACCGGCGTGGCCTATGCCCTGTTGCTCGGTTGCGGTCTGTTACTGCTGCAAGCCCCCCTGCCGGCCATGGCTGCCGAGATCGGCAGTTGCCCGCTGCCGGAGGCGGACCCCATCGGTCCCGAGGCCGCACGCCTGCTCAAACAACCGCTGAGCAGCCAGGCCGCCCAAGACAGCATCGGGCAACTGCTGGATCGGCCACCCTTTGAGCACCGCGAAACCGTCACCCGCTGGCGCTTCGGCGAGGAAGAGACCGCACAACCGAACGAAGAGCCGATCAGCGGCCTGCTGGAATTGCTCGAGAAATTCTTCAAGTTGGCCGAGTTCTGGAACAGCATCGACGCCGTCGCACTGTTTTTCGAGGCCCTGCTCTGGGCAGCCCTGCTCGGCCTGGTGGCGCTGCTGATCTGGCGCTATCGCCAATGGCTCGGCGCCTTCGCCGGGCGTATTGGCCTGGCTCAGCGCGCCGTAACGCCGCCCAGCAGCCAGCTATTCGGTCTGGAAGTGACCCCACAAAGCTTGCCGGCGGATGTCGCCGGCGAAGTCGAGCGGCTCTGGGCCGAGCAACCGCGCGCGGCCCTCGGCCTGCTCTATCGCGCCTTGCTCAGCCGCCTGCTGCACGACTATCACCTGCCCCTGCACAGCGCCCACACCGAGAGCGAAGTACTGCGCCTGGTTCAGGACCTGGATCAGGCCGAACTGAGCGACCTCAGCCAAACCCTGACCCTGCACTGGCAGAACCTCGCCTATGGCCATCGCCTGCCGCCGGATGATCTGCGCCAGGCGCTGTGCCAAGACTGGCGGCGCCTGTTCAATGACGGTGTGCGAGCATGAGCAGACGCCGCCAGTTCATCCTCGGCAGCGCGCTTGTGCTTGGCCTGGGCCTGCTCGGTCTCTATCTGCTGAGCCGCGCCCAGCCCTATCAAGAAACCGTCGAGCACGGCCCGGCACCCGAAGCGCAGACCAACCCATACCTGGCCGCCGAGCACTTTCTCCGCCAGCAGGACCTGCGGGTGCAGCGCGCCGATGACCTGCAGGTACTATCGACATTGCCCAGCGCCGGACAGACCCTGTTGCTGCTGGGCGACCGCCAACGCATGAGCCCACGCCAGGTCGCACGCCTGCGGGCCTGGGCGGCCAAGGGTGGGCACCTGGTGTTCGTTGCCGAACGCCTGTGGGATGAGGATGAGGGCAAAAGCGGTGACCTGCTGCTCGATAGCCTGGGCCTGCAGCAGTACCAGAGCGACGATCTCGACGAGCCTGAGAACGAGATCGAGGAACCCACGCCAGAGGCAGACGATGCCACGGCCAAGGCCTACCCCGAGCTGACCCAGCTTTACCTGGAAAACGAGCAAGCGCCGGCCTACTTCAGTTTCGATACCGGCTTTCATCTCTACGATGCGCAAAATCGCGCGCATGCCTGGGCCAACAGCGCTGCGGCGACCCACCTGGTCCAGCTCTATCATGGCGACGGTCTGATCAGCGTGCTGAGCGACAGCTGGATCTGGCAGAACGACAAGATCGCCGATTACGACAATGCCTGGCTGCTCTGGTACCTGAGTCAGGACAGCGCCGTGACCCTGCTCTACCACGCCGATCGCGACAACCTGCTCAGCCTGCTGTTGCGCTACTTCCCCCAGGCCTTGCTGGCCCTGGCCCTGCTGGTCGGCCTCGGCTTGTGGCGCGTCGGTATGCGTGAGGGCCCGCTGCAAGCGCCGGCCAGCCCGAATCGCCGGCAATTGCAGGAACACCTGCGCGGCAGTGCCGATTTCCTCCTCCGCCGCGGCGGCCAACACAGCCTGCTGCAGGGTTTGCAACAGGACATCCAGCGCCGTGCGCGTCGCCGTCATCCCGGCTTCGAACGCCTCGGCGTGACCGATCAATGGCAGGTGCTGGGGCGCCTGACCCGCTTGCCCAGCCGCGCCATCAGCCAAGCCATGGGGCCGCTACCTAAGCAGCGTCTGTCCGCCGTCGATTTCACCCGCCAGGTCGCCCACCTGCAAACACTCAGGAATGCCCTATGAGCGAACACATGCCCGAACAGCTGAGCCCGCCCGCTGCAGCCGCACCCCAAACGCCGAGCAGCCCGGCGCAACAGCGCCAGCGCGCCAGCCAACTGGCCCAGGCTCTGCGCCTGGAGTTGCACAAGGCGCTGATCGGCCAGAACGCCGTGGTCGACGATGTGCTCACCGCCCTGATCGCCGGTGGCCACGTACTGATCGAGGGCGTCCCCGGCCTGGGCAAGACCCTGCTGGTACGTGCCCTCGCGCGCTGCTTCGGTGGCGAATTCACCCGCATCCAGTTCACCCCGGACCTGATGCCCAGCGACGTCACCGGCCACGCCGTATACGACCTGCAAAGCGAGCAGTTCAAGCTGCGCAAGGGCCCGGTGTTCACCAACCTGCTGCTGGCCGACGAGATCAATCGCGCCCCGGCCAAGACCCAGGCGGCCCTGCTGGAAGTCATGCAGGAGCGTCAGGTCACCCTCGAAGGGCGCGCCCTGGCGGTGCCGCTGCCGTTCATGGTGCTGGCCACGCAGAACCCGATCGAGCAGGAAGGCACCTACCCACTGCCCGAAGCCGAGCTGGACCGTTTCATGCTCAAGCTGCGCATGGACTACCCCGAGCAGGCCGAAGAACTGAACATGGTGCGTCAGGTCACCCGTTCGACCCGCGCCGACATGCTCGACGTCACCCCCTTGCGCGCCCTGCTGCAAGCCAAGGATCTGCTGGCCATCCAGAAGATCGCCAGCGACCTGCCGCTCGACGAACAGGTGCTCGATTATGCCGTGCGCCTGGCCCGCGCCACCCGCACCTGGCCAGGACTGATTCTCGGCGCCGGGCCACGCGCCTCGATCGCCCTGGTGCGTGGCGCCCGCGCCCGCGCCCTGTTGCGCGGCGGCGACTTCGTCCTGCCGGATGACATCAAGAGCTGCGCCCTGGCGGTACTGCGCCACCGTGTGCGCTTGGCGCCGGAGCTGGATATCGAAGGCCTGGAAGTCGACCAGGTGCTCCAGCAGTTGCTCGACCAGGTCCCGGCGCCGCGTCTATGAACCGCTCTACCCAGGGTGCTGGCGCATGAAGCCCGCGCGCGCGTTGCTGATTCTGCTCGGCGTCCTGCTCGGCCTGGCCATTGTGCTCGGCACCTTGCAGGCACTGGCAGTCGAGGTGCCGCAAAGCCTGCAGGCGCTCTGGTGGGGGCTGCTGCTGGCACTGACCGGCGCGGCGCTGGTCGATGCCCTGCGCTTGGGAAAATTGCCCTCGCCACGTCTCGAGCGCCAGCTGCCAGGCAATCTGCCGCTGGGCCGCTGGAGCGAGGTGCAGCTGACTCTGCACCACGCCTATGCCCAGCCCGTGGCGCTGGAGGTGTTCGATCATGTGGCCGACGGCATGGCCTTCGAGCACCTGCCGCAACGTATCGATCTGCACCCGGGCGAACAGACCCAATTCGCCTACCGCGTGCGGCCGCTGCTCCGCGGGCACTTCCATTTCGACCAATGTGAAATCAGCCTGCCCAGCCCGCTGCGCCTGTGGCAGGCTCGCCGCTATCTGGCGTTGCCCGGAGAAACCCGGGTCTACCCGGACTTCGCCCGCCTGCATGGCGCGCAACTGATGGCGGTCGACGACTGGCTCAGCCAGCTTGGCGTGCGCCAGCGCCCGCGGCGCGGCCTCGGCTTGGAGTTTCACCAGTTGCGCGAATTCCGTGACGGCGACAGCCTGCGCCAGATCGACTGGAAAGCCACCGCCCGCAAGCGCACGCCGATCGCCCGGGAGTTCCAGGACGAGCGCGGCCAACAGATCATTTTTCTGCTCGACTGCGGCCGCCGTATGCGCAGCCAGGATGGCGAACTGGCGCACTTCGACCACGCCCTCAATGCCTGCCTGCTGCTCAGCTATGTGGCGCTGCGCCAGGGCGATGCGGTGGGCCTGGCAACCTTTGCCGGGGAACAGCAGCGCTTCCTCGCGCCAGTCAAAGGCTCGGCGCAACTCAATGTGCTACTGAATGCCGTGTACGACCTGAGCAGCACCCTGCAGCCGGCCGACTTCGCCGCTGCGGCCGACGCCCTGCTCGCCCGCCAGCGGCGCCGCGCCCTGGTGGTGCTGGTCACCAACCTGCGCGACGAAGACGATCAGGAGTTGCTCGCTGCAGTCAAACGCATCGGCCGCCAGCACCGCGTACTGATCGCCAGCCTGCGCGAAGAGGTGCTCGACAGCCTGCGCCACACACCGGTCGAGGATCTGGCAACAGCCCTGAGCTACTGCGGCACGGTCGACTACCTCAACGACCGCGCCGGCCTGCACGAACGTCTGGCCGTGCACAACGTGCCGGTACTCGACGCCCGGCCCAGCGAACTGGGCCCGCAGTTGGTCAGCCGCTATCTGGCCTGGAAGAAGGCCGGGGTGTTGTAGTCCCCGCGCCCCAAAAGGCTACCTGATTACGTACCAAGCTCAGTTGCTTCATTGAAACCCCCTGCTACGGTTAACTGTATGAATAACCAGTAGTAGGTGTCCCATGGCCCGTAATCAGGTTCAATTCCAGCCCGGTCTTTCGCTCACTAACTTCCTTAAGCGCTACGCAACCGAGGAGCAGTGTCGCGAAGCGCTCTTCAAGCTACGTTGGCCAGCCGGTTTCATCTGCCCCGAGTGTGGCCATCAGGGCGCCTGCTGCCAATTGGCGCGGCGGCTGTATCAGTGCAACCGCTGCCATCATCAGGCCTCGCTGACCGCGCGGACGATTTTTGACAGTACCAAGCTCCCTCTGACCACCTGGTTCCTGGCGATCTACCTGCTGACTCAACGCAAGAACAGCTTGTCGGCCTTGCAGCTCTCGCGTGAACTGGGCGTGAGCTACAACACGGCCTGGCAGCTCAAGCACAAGATCATGCAGGTGATGTTCGAGCGTGAACGGAACACGGTGCTCAGTGGCCGCATTGAAGTCGATGATGCCTATCTCGGTGGTGAGCGGCCGGGAAAGCGCGGTCGCGGCTCGGAGAACAAGGTTCCCTTCATCGCGGCGGTGCAGACCAGCGCAGAAGGTCACCCTCAGTATTTGCAGATACGCCGTGTACGGGCCTTCACGCTCAAGGCGATCGGCAGTTACGCGCAGCAGTCGGTGGCGCCGGGAAGCACCGTATTCAGCGACGGTCTTGCATGTTTCCGGGCTTTCGATGCGCGGGAGTGCCAGCATTTGCCCATCGTGACAGGGAGTGGTCGGGCCAGTGCCCAGCATCCGACCTTCAAGTGGGTCAACACCCTGCTGGGCAACGTCAAAAACGCCCTGACCGGGACTTTCCATGCGTTCGATCTCAAGCATGCTCCGCGCTATCTGGCCGAGTTCGAGTACCGCTTCAACCGGCGCTTCGACCTTGGTGCCATGATAGAGCGGTTCAGCTATGCCGCACTGAGGACACCGCCTATGCCTTACCGGCTCCTCAAGCTGGCTGAGGTTTATGCGTAATCAGGAAAGGCTATATCCCCGTTAGATGTTGAGCTAGCCGCAGTCTCGTGGGAGCGGCTGGGCGGCACCCCGCTTTAGCCGCGAAGTTTTGTTGCTGTATCGACGGTTTTCGCGGATAAATCCGCTCTCACAAACGCCCTGTATCTCTTGCAACACGTACAGGGACATAGATCGAGTAGGAGGAGGCCTCACGGCCTCCGTCCTCTCACACCACCGTACGTACGGTTCCGTATACGGCGGTTCAGGCTATGCGGCTAAGCCGGTTGATCGTATCCAGTATTGAGACCAGCCCAAGCCGATCCCACAGCTTCTTTGGCAGCGCCTGATTCATATGCGATGCCCCTGAGTTCCACCATGGCCCCCGACCGTTGACTGCCGATTTCCAGGCGCGCACTTCACTGAGTCCTAAACGCATCAGGTTACGCGCCCTCGTAAAGGGCCGTTTCCATTGTCGCCAGATTACACAGCGAAGTTTATGGCACACCCAGCCATCAAGCTCTTCGAGCGGTCGTTTGCTTTGGCTCAGTTTGAAGTACCCGCTCCAGCCTCGTAGTACCGGATTTAATCGCTCGATGACATGCGCCATCTTGCGTCCCCGGTTGCTACGCAGAAGCGTTCTGAGTCGGTCGCGCAGGCGACGCAGGCTCATGGTTGCCACTCTCAGTCTCGGCTGCTGGTGCCAGCTCATCCCATAGCCCAGGTAGTCGCAGATCCAGGGGCGTGCCACTCGGCTCTTTTCCCGATTCAGCGTCAGTTTCAGCCGCCGGTTCAGGACGCGCTCAACGCTGGCCATTACGCGCACACCGGCTCGCTGGCTGCGCACATAGATGTTCGCGTCATCGGCATAGCGTACGAAGCGATGGCCCCGCTTTGTCAGCTCGCGATCGAGTTCGTTGAGCAGGATGTTCGACAGCAACGGCGAGAGCGGGCCGCCTTGCGGCGCCCCTTCCTGCCGGCGGCTGGTGACCCCGCCCGACATCACCCCGGCCTCGAGATAACGGCGAATCAGCCTGAGCACTCGCTTGTCTTCAACCTGGCGCTGCACATGGGCCATCAATACATCGTGGTTGACCCGATCGAAGAACTTCTCCAGATCGAGTTCCACGCACCAGCGGTGGCCTGCCGCCACATGGGCACGGGCTGTTTCGATGGCTTGGTGGGCGCTTCTGCCCGGACGAAAGCCGTAGCTGTAGTCCGAGAACAGCGAGTCGAAGATCGGCGTGAGCTGTTGCAACAGAGCCTGTTGGATCAGGCGATCCACGACGCTGGGGATACCCAGCTGTCTTGTGCCGCCTTTGGGCTTGGGGATGTCAACGGCGCGCACACCTTGCGGGTGATACTCGCCGGCCAGCAACCTCGCCTTGAGGGTTGGCCAATACTGTTTCACGTAGCCCGCCAATTCGTAGACCGTCATGCCATCGGCACCCGGCGCACCCTTGTTGCTGACCACGCGGCGATACGCACGTTTGAGGTTGGCAGGTGCAAGCACCCGCTCCATCAGCGTGTCCGGCTCCGCGTTCGTCCACGCCACAGACGCCGTCGATGCTTGCGCCCTGTCAGCCGTCATCCTCGGATACCGTCCGGGACCTGGGGTAACAGTTTTCTCTTGGAGAATATTCTGCGTTTCAACATTCGACGAGACTCTGACGCCTACTGGCGGCATAACCTGTTCGGCCCTTGGTGGCGCGGTTATTCACCACTTATTACGGCGTCGGCTGACTTCTGCACGCTCATCCCGACGCCTCGCGGCGCTCGGTAGCACACTGGCAAACATGCAGATCTCCCAGGGTAATTCGCGCGACCTTCCTGCTTATGCCTGTCGGATCTACGTCGCAGCGTTCCGTGCAAGTATTGGGCTTTGACGGTATGGGCCGTCTCACCCCGCTGCGCCGCCTCTATCCGCTTCCTGTTCGTCAGGCCAGCATTTTGCCTCGGGCTTCCTTCAGATTCGCAGTCACCCACGACACCCTTGCCTCTGGCTAACACTTCCCCTTGCCGGGTGTGTAGAGGACTTGCACCTCCAAGTCACCAGCGTGGCCACCACAGCCAAACTGGTTGCGCTTGCGCGCAACGCGCCATGCCTGGCGCACCCACAAAAAAGCCCGCGAACGAGCGGGCTTTTTGCGACCAAGATGATCAACCGCGCGCGGCCTTGATCACCTCGATATAGGGTTCGGCAAAGCGCTGTTCCTGGACCAGGGCGATGAAGTCGCGACCCTGGGCATCCTTGGCCTCGAGGTCGTAACCAGCTTCGACGAAGAAGCCGACGAACCGCGTGAAATCGTCGACGCGCAGGCCGCGATAGGCCTTGATCAGTTTATGCAACGACGGCGGCGTGGCGTCAGCCGGCTCCACGGCGAGGAACAGCTTGATCGGCTCATCACCAATCTCTTCGCCAATCACCTGTTTCTTGTCTTTACGCATTGTTCACTCCAACTCGGCTGGCCACACGGGGCCGGCAGTGTACCTCTGGCGAACCTAGTGGCTCAACGCATCAACCGATTAAGCAGAGGAGCAATAGCTGGGCAGACTCACTGATTCATGCCGCGGCGAACGGGCTACGCGTAAGCAGGCGCGGCTCGCCCGACTCATCGTATACAATATTCACCAACACTAACTAACCGGGGGCCACTCCCTTGCCATTGCCCACCTTCACCGCCCCCAACCTCGGCGTCACCCCGACCGCCTCGGAAGTCATCACCAAGCACCTACGCGACGCAATCATCGGCGGCCATTTCGCCGAGAATGAGCCGGTCCGCCAGGACGACATCGCGCGAATCTTCAATGTCAGCAAGATTCCGGTGCGCGAAGCGCTCAAGCGCTTGGAGGCCGAAGGACTGGTGCAATTCCAGCGCAACAAGGGCGCGGTGGTGACCAAGATCTCCGAGCCGGAACTGGCGCAGATCTTCGAGGTGCGGGTGCTGCTGGAAGTCCAGGCGATTCGCCTGGCCGTGCCAAACATGACCGCGGCGACCTTCGTCCGCGCCGAACGCATCTGCGAGGAGTTCATCGGCGAGACCGACATCGGCCGCTGGGCCGAGCTGAACTGGGCACTGCACGCCTGCCTCTACGAACCGGCGCAGCGGCCCTTCCTGCTCAACCTGATTCGCTCCATCCACGACAAGGTGGAACGCTACCTGCGCATGCAGATGAGCCTGTCCGCAGGCAAGGACCGCGCCGACCACGAGCACCGTGAGATCCTCACGGCCTGCCGTGCGGGCGATGCCGACAAGGCCGCCGAACTGATCGAACAACACATCATCGGCGTCTGCCGCACCCTCTATGAGCACCTGCCCAATCGCCTGACGCCGAACTGACCGGGCTGCGCACTACAACGACAGTGCGCAATTGCACTGGGGCCGTCCTCGTTTATGACTGGGGCAGCCTTCTGGCGGACCGGCGGCGCTGGCACCGACGAGCGCGCTAGCGCCGCCGCTGGTAATAGCCAAGCAGTTCTGCATGGCCCAGGACATGCCCGTTCATCGCCCGTTTCAGCGCCGCCTTAGCGCGGAGGCTCGGGCCGCGGCGATGGCTGCGCTGCCGGCTCTTGCTGCTGCAGCGTCCACATCTGCGCGTAGCTGCCGTCGAGCGCGAGCAACTCGCGGTGGCTGCCGCTTTCGATGATGCGCCCGGCGTCCAGCACCAGGATGCGGTCGGCCTCCATCACCGTGGACAGGCGATGGGCGATCACCAGGGTGGTGCGGCCGACCTGGATGCGTTCGAGCGCGGCCTGGATGGCCTTCTCCGACTTGGAATCCAGCGCCGAGGTGGCCTCGTCGAAAATCAGGATGGCCGGGTTTTTCAGCAAGGCCCGGGCGATCGCCACGCGCTGCTTCTCGCCGCCGGACAGCTTGAGGCCGCGTTCGCCGACTTGGGTCTGGTAACCATCCGGCAGGCCCAGGATGAACTCGTGGATATGCGCGGCGCGGGCGGCGGCTTCGACCTCGTCACGGCAGGCCTCGGGACGGCCATAGCTGATGTTGTAATAGATGCTCTCGTTGAACAGCACGGTGTCCTGCGGAACGATGGCGATGGCCGCGCGCAGCGAGGCCTGGGTCAACTCGCGCAGATCCAAGCCGTCGATACGGATATGCCCGGAGTCGACGTCGTAGAAGCGGTACAGCAGCCGCGCCAGGGTCGACTTGCCCGAGCCGGAATGACCGACCACCGCCACCGTGCCGCCGGGCGGGACTTCGAGGCTCACGCCATGCAGAATCTCGCGGCGCGGGTCATAGCCGAAATGCACCTGCTCGAAGCTCAGCCGCGGACGGCTGGTCAGCAGCGGCTGGGCGGTCGGCGCGTCTTGCACATCCTGACGCTGGTCGAGCAGACCGAACAGCCGCTCCATATTGGTCAGCGCCTGCTTCACCTGGCGGTACATCATGCCCAGCACGAACAACGGGGCCGACAGCTGCAACAGGTAGGCGTTGACCAGCACCAGATCGCCGATGCTCAGCTCGCCGGCCACCACTCCCGCGGCAGCCCGCCACATCATGGCGCTGACGCCGACGGCGATCACCGTGGACTGCCCGAGATTGAGCAAGGCCAACGACTGGGTCGCCTTGACCTTGGCGTTCTCCAGGTGGCGCAGGTTCTGGTCGTAGCGCCCGGCCTCGTGCGCCTCGTTGTTGAAATACTTGACCGTCTCGTAGTTGAGCAGCGAGTCCACCGCGCGCTCGTTGGCGTGGGTATCGGCCTCCACCGCGGCGCGGTAGAAGCGCGTACGCCACTCGGTCACCGCCAGGGTCCATAGACTGTAGGCCAACAGTGTGCCCAGGGTGATGAAGGCGAAACCCCAGTCATAGGCCCAGACCAGCACCGCCGTCACCAGCAGCACCTCGAGCAGGGTCGGCACTATGCTGTAGAGCGTCCAGTCGAGCAGTTCGGAAATCGCGCTGCCGCCGCGTTCCACATCACGGGCCACGCCACCGGTACGGCGATCGAGGTGGAACTTCAAGCTGAGGCCGAGCAGGTGGCCGAATACTTTCAGGGTGACCTGGCGCGAGGTCCGCGCCATCACGCGGGCGAACACCACCTGGCGCAGTTCGTTGAACAGGGTGACGCCGATGCGCGCCGCGCCGTACGCCAGCAGCAGGCCGACCGGCAGCAGCACCAGGCTGGGTTCGACATTCAGCCCATCAACGATCTGCTTGAGGGCGACCGGCACATAGAGGTTGACCAGCTTGGCGGCGACGATCAGCACCAGCGCCAAGGCGATGCGGCCGACGTAGGGCCGCAGGTAGGGCAGCAGCTCGGCGAGCACCCTGAAGTCGCCGCGGGCACCGGCCGCGCGGGCAACCGCGGCGGTGGGTCCACTGTCCGAGGTGTCGCTCGCGGCAGGCTCGGGCGAGCGGGTTGGCGACGCCGCTGGCTGCTGGTCGGGAATGCTCATGGGGCCACCTGCCCGGCCAAGCCGGTTGGCCCCAGGCCCATGGCCGCGCCAATCCGCGGTCCGCCACCGCTCGACTGCTGCATCAGCGCCCTCCTACCTTGATCAGAGCCGTCACCACGACCTTACTCCACTTGTCTCCGCTGCTGTTGCGCAAGGTCGGTGCCGCCCCCTAGCGGCCCGATGAGGCGAGTACGGCCGTGGCCTGCTTGGCACCTTGAGCGCAAGCACCCTCAGCAACAGGCTCCTGCTGCTGGGGCGAGCTAGTGCGCCGCGCCACTAGCAACACCCCCGCCAGCACCAAGCCGGCCCCGGCCAATTGCGCCAGAGAAACCGGCTCGGCGAGCAACAGCCAACCGAAGAAAATCGTCAGCATCGGGCCCAATGTGCCGATCAGCACGGTACGCGCCGCACCGATGCGTTGCACCGCGGCGGACTGCCAGAACACCGGCAATACCGTGGAAAACAGGGCCATAGCCGCCGCATACAGGTAAACCGGTGCGGGCAGGATCAGGGCGGAAAAGGGCTGGCTAATCAGAAAATGGATCTGCGTCGCCAGGGTCGAAACGATAATCCCCAGTGCGGCAAAGCGGATCGAGCCGATACGCCGAATGGCGATCTCGGCGCCAGCGCTGTACAGCGCATAGGACAGCGCCGAGCCGAAGACGAAGGCCGCGCCGATCAGCACGGCATCGATGTCCCTCGCTACCTGCAGGTCGTGGGCAAACGCCAGGCCGATGCCCGCGTATGACAGCAGCAGTGCGCCTATTTGCCGCCGCTCCAGGCGTTTGCCCATAAACAGCACACCGATCAGCACGGTCAGGGTCGGGTAGATAAACAGAATCAAGCGTTCGAGCGCGGCAGAGATGTACTGCAGGCCCACGAAGTCGAGGATGCTGGCGCCGTAGTAACCGAGCAGCCCCAGCACCAGTAACAGGCCCCAGTCCTTGCGCGTGAGCGGTGGCGCGGAGCGGAAAAACGACAGGCTGACCCACAGCACTATTGGCAAGGCGATGGTCATGCGCAGGGTCAACAGGGTGATGGCATCCACGGGCGCCAGCGCATAGGCCAACTTGACGAAAATCGCCTTAAACGAAAAACCGAATGCCGCCAGAATCGCAAACACGATGCCCCAGCGTTCGGCCGACCAGGTTTTCCACGCCATAGCAGGTATATCCCAAAGAGTTGTCCTGAGCCGAATGATCGCGGGTGTAGAATCGCCGTTAAATTGGCTTTTTCGCAACGTAGCGTTCGGATTTAACCAAGCCTATGCACTATGACCTGACCGACCTCCGGCTCTTTGTCGCGATTGCCGAAGCGCAGAACCTCACCCGTGGCGCCGAGCGCGTGCATCTGGCGGCGTCTTCGGCCAGTCACCGCATCCGCCTGCTGGAAGACTCGATCGGCACCCCGCTGCTGGTTCGCCAGCCCCGCGGCGTCAGCCTGACCCGCGCCGGCGACGTGCTGCTACGCCATGCGCGCCAGGTGTTCGCCCAACTCGAACAGATGCATGCCGACCTCACGCCCTATGCCCAAGGCGTGCGCGGCCACGTCAGCCTGTGGGCCAACACCCACGCGACCCATGCCTTTCTACCGGACAGCCTGGCGGCCTTCCTGCGGCGTCACCCGCAAGTCAGTATTTCCCTGGAAGAGCACACCAGCCCCGAAGTCGTCCTGGCGGTGGCGCGCGGCGAGGTGGAGGTCGGCGTCGTGGCGGATTCGCTTGCCGGCGCCGACGTGGAACTGATTCCCTACCGCGCCGACCGCCTGGTGCTGATCGCCCCTGCGGATCACCCGCTGGCCCAACGGCCCAGCACGGCCTTTGCCGAGGTATTGGATTACCCCTTCGTGATGCTGCATTCCGGCTCGGCCATTCATACCTTCACCATGAACGCGGCCGCCGCGCTCGGCCGACACCTCGAGGTGCGCATTCAGGTGCGCAGTTTCGAGGCCGTATGCCGGATGGTCAGCGCCGGTGTTGGCCTGGGGCTGGTGCCGCGCAGCGCCATCGCCGGTGACACGCCGCGCTTGCCGCTGGCCGTTGTCGAACTGGAAGAGCCCTGGGCCCAGCGCGACCTGAAGGTCTGCGTGCGCAAGCGCGAGCTGTTGTCGCGATTTGCGGCTGACCTGGTCGACTGCCTGACCGGCAGCGATAGTGAGCTGGCGTAACGCTCCAGCTGTTTTGGTCGAAGGCCTTGGCGGTTGATTGGACGTGGGGGCTATCGGCGGGCACTGGCGCCGAGTATCTACCGATAAACAGATCAATTGGTCTTCTCGCCGATGGTCTGTTTAAGGCCGGCTGCGGCCGGTCATTACAGGCCGAAGTCGCCCCTTTCCTGCCGGTCGTGACAGGCAGGAATCGGCCAAAAGCAGACGTTAGAGTAGAGAAATAAATCTGTCCCCTTTTCTCATTGCTCACTACTTGTCGCATGGATAATGCCCACCCTCAAATCTTTAATTCAGGGTCTTCTAATTGCGCAAAATGTACTTTTTTAAATAGTGGAGCGCCGTACTTAATTTTTCGCCGCCATTCAGAAATTTCATTATTGGCCTGCGATGTTCCGAGGCCACCAATACTGATTGAGCAGGTGCTCAAGCCGGAAGTTGTTAGCCGTAAAAGTTGTATTCTTCCAATCTTTCGGGTTTTCTCAAGCCACCCCTTTTCATTGAGCCAATAGTTTACGGCGCTTGGACTCATAAGTTTAGTTAACACATCACGGCGCATTTCTTTTTTTGATAAATTTCCAACATCACCTTGAGCAATATAAAGCGCAGAAATTGTCCGAGAACGGTCTGTGCCCGCGAACGGATTTCCATAATCACCAGGAGCGTAGAACTCGATGCCTGACATAAGTATCTCCAAGAGTATTTGAAATTTATTAATATGTAAGGAAAACTGATTACTTAGCCTAAGCTTCTCACAGCCAGTAATTTTGAATAAAAATGAAAATAACAATTATTTTAGGCTGGTAACCCATGGCGTTATCAGCGTGCTACGCTGATGCTGGTTAAGGCAGGCACTTCCATTTTTTACCAAAGCTTTCTTATCCCCCGTATGTGGATTAGCAACGTATGTTTTGATTGATTTTTTTACTGCTGGATTGGCCCGCCAACCAAGATTGAAGGCAGCAAGTTTTGGAAACCAATACTGGCTACTGTAGGGCAGGTTGTCGTGAATCCACCAAGCAAGTGGTGTCCAATCACCGGTTTTCTCGTACCAAGGTAGCAGGGCGGGTACTGCGATGCAGGCGGTTGCGCCAATATACCCATCACTGTCAGGGCAATCCCATATGTGTTTGGCATAGTTATTAGGGTTGGCCGCACAATTGTATTGATTCCCTTTCTCCGCACCTTTGGCGTTGATTTCCTGGCTCCGATAGGCCGAGCGAATAGCAATACGACCGAAACGGGCCTGCAAGGGCTCAAGCAGTAGTTCGCAGAGCTGTTTTCCTGCGGCAATAGCTATTTCAGGCTGCTCGGGAATATTGGCAATACCTTCGATCTGACTAATTTCTGAGTAGAGAAAATCCCGCATAAAAAAACTTTCCGAGAGGCGCACCCGGCCGAGATCTTCAAGTGCTTTCACAGTAGTTGGGCTGTTCATTCAGCAATATCCTTATCATGTAAAATTTAAGGTGGACTCATACCCACTAACTCCTAGAATCCTAGTCAGCTACTGGTTTACAGTTGGTATCGAAGGCTTCTATCTGATCCTGACTACACGAGAAAGCATCAGATCTCCTCGCAGTGATAGATTAAACCGCCGAATCAAGGCTGGACGGTTTCCACTCGATCCCGACTAATGTAGATCAAGCCAACACTGTTCTTTCGACACTCTTCGACAAGTAATGTCACAGGTGCAACAGGTAAACCACCAGATCGCCCGTCGACACCCATAAACATAGTTTTTACACGGGTTCCCTTGCGCGCGCTTGCGGCTCCGTCACGCCAACGAACCAGCTTATGGATATCGTTTAGGTAAGCCTGCATCACTGCTTTGTCACCTTTCTTATCTAGCGCAGCGCCTGCTTTCACTTCAAAAATAGTATCAATGTGGGCGAGTTTGTGTGCGTCGTTAGATTGGCGCATGTCACCGCCCCTGTATAAGTTGAAACGCCCATCAAAACCTTCACTGAATACGACAAGATCCGGTCGTTCCTGCATGCGACTGCCTGCAGGCGCAGCAAATGAAAAATAGGTCTCAAGTGAGAGCTGCTCTGCTCCAAACCCGGCATCGCGTAAGCGGTGATAAAGGCGTGCGGTAGTATTGGCCTCGTGCCCAGTCACTGCAAGGCACTCACGGGCCAACTGGTCCAACTTAAAGGCCTTGCTCTCGAGCTCAAAGGCACTTTTCGGTTTGCAGTTATTGGCTATCTTTTTTGCAATTGGGGCCTGAGTTAGCTTCTGCTTAGGTCTAGAGACATAGAAGAAATCCTCTCCTTGACAGTAGTAAGCGAACGAAAGGCCATGAGAGTTGCTTTGCGCGGAGATCAGTTCAATTCTGTGCGGTGAAATCGCACGACCAAGCTCCGCCATATCTACACAGAAAAACCAGCACTCAATGCCCTTTGCAGCATCATCACGGAGTTTCGCCATGTCGGCGCAGTACCCATTGGCATCTATCTCGACTTTTAAGGCGTTTCGATAGCCATAAGCTCCTCCTTTGACCTCCACTGCAGCTACAGGAATGCTTTGCGTGGTAGCAAAGTCCCCCTCAAAGCCATCGCCGAAAAGCACGATGTCTACGCGATTACCAGAGAGGGCTTGCTCACGGGCAATACGCTGCGATGAGATACCCGATTTAACCAATTGATGATGAATAATTGCGTGGACTACATCTTCTTTTCCGCAAAACAGGCCGGAGTCAGAAAAAACGTTGGCAAGAAGCATATTGGTGATATTCATTTATCTCTCCGCCTAGAAATATTCACTACACGATTTATACAGGGCCATACTGCAACTAAGGCACAGCCATAGTTTATTTAATTGCCATCCTGAGGCAATATGCCCGCATATCGTCACTATCCTGCTCGGCCGCCTCTTTCATTTTCATGAACGGATTTTTTTTGAACCACGGGGCAGTTAATCGAAGGCCATCAAAAATCGACTCTGACTCACCCGATCTGAAACCAATAAGTGTTTTTATACGCTCGAAGAAATTTGAAATCTGACCATTTTCACCTATCCAATATATTCTTCTAAGCCAGCTAAGCGCGACCGTATCAAGCGGTATTAATATTGGACCACATTCTTCACCTGGAACCAGAAGCATAGGCATCAATTTTGTATTGTCAGGAGATGGGTAAATGATGATCCAAGCATAACTTTCGGCCACACCCCCATACACGAATGGATGGGATGAAAGTGGACCTATAGGCTTTTGCGCGCACTCATCCCATGTATCCCACCCAGCATCCGGTATAGGGCCGCTATTTTTATGCCGTTCCAATGACTTTCGAGCCAAATCTTCAATATCTTGTGCGCTGCGCTTAATGTCGATTTCTGTTTCATAAAATGCATATCCACAGCCAATATAAGTATGTGGAATATGAAAAAAACTATCATCCACCGAGCATCCGCAAACAAACCATCCACCCATCCAAATGTCTACCGGCTTCATTTTGCTAGTAACGGGTATCTCCCAGTAGGCGCGTGATGTATCCATTGCAGATGCCAACTCAGCGCTTCTTGCGGCATTTTCAAACGCAATAGGTTCTTCATCTGAATAAACTTTAAGAGGTCTAATAGGTATATCAATCTCAGGATACATCTCCCTCAAGTGATTCCCCGCCTCCATAGAATCTGTACCGTATGGACTGTAATCGCTTGGAAAATAGTTGTGATATCGGGTCTCAACATCCCAATGCGGCCACCTGCATGCCCCCCCTGATTCGGCATGTTTGGCTTTAAGTTCAGCCGTTTCTTTGAATAAGGCAAATAATCCAAACTCATTATCTACTCGATCAACAATACCCTGTAGGGTGGCCTGAACCTGCCATACATCATTGCGAACGTCTGCATTTGCTGGATGCAAGGACATTCCGACCATTAGACGATTTGCCAAAGTGGATACACTGACACCATAAACGCTAGCGATGCCTTGAAGTAGATTACGGGGCGGCCGCGGAAACTGAGTGCAACACCTGACCTTTCCGGTAAGGTGCGGCCCAATGGAATATCACGAACTCAGCATTGAAGAGCGCGCCACGATTCAAGTGGGTCGGTTGCATGGCATGAGCCAGCAAGCAATTGCCCAAGCACTTGGTCGCAACCGCTCCACGATCAGTCGTGAACTGCGACGTAACACCGGCTCCAACGGCATCTATCACGCACCTACGGCCCAGGGGCATATGCGTCAACGTCGAGAGGCGTGTCGCCCGCAAAAGAAGCTAGTGCCGGGCAGCGAACTGCTTGAGTTGGTGGTGGAGTTGCTGCGAAAAAACTTCTCTCCCGAACAGATTGCCGGCAAGCTGCGCAGCATGGATATTCCCAGTTTTGAAGATGCTTACGTTTGCCGCGAGACGATCTACAGCGCGGTCTATGCCCTGCCTGTGGGCGAGCTGCGCAAGGAGCTGATCCAGTGCCTGCGCCAGGGCAAGAGTACGCGTAGGCCGCGTGCAGGGGGCGTTGATCGGCGCAACCAGATCCCGGAGATGGTGAGCATCCATCTGCGTCCGCCAGAGATTGAAGACCGCTTGATGCCGGGGCACTGGGAAGGTGATCTGATCAAAGGCAAGGCCAACGCCTCTGCTGTGGGCACGCTGAACGAGCGCAGTAGCAATTACCTGATGCTGATCAAGATGAACGATGCAACGGCAACTTCGGCGGTTGAGGGTTTCAGTGCGGCCCTCAACCGGATGCCGCTGGCTGTGCGCAAGAGCATGACCTACGACCAGGGCAGGGAAATGACCCGGCATGCTGAGATCACCCAGAAAACAGGGGTGGCAATCTACTTCTGCGACCCGCACAGCCCCTGGCAGCGCGGCAGCAACGAGAACATCAATGGCCTGATTCGCCAGTATCTGCCCAAGGGCACGGACTTGTCTGTATGTAGCCAGGAACAGCTGGATGCCATCGCTTATGAGTTGAACATTCGTCCACGTAAGCGCTTCAACTGGAAGTGCCCAATTGAGGTGATGTCAGAGATGATGGAAAAAGCGATGACGATGCAACATGATGCGCCCGCTTCAATTCAATAACCGTGTTGCACTCAGCTCCTGCAACCGCCCGGTATTTATTCGCATTTAGACGTAAACGTACTTTTTCAGGGGAGGTCGCTGGTGGCAACATCATCCGATGAAGCTCCTTTGTGTAGCCCCCCTCACCTCCGAGCCCACAATCAGTACAGAATTTCCCCAAACTAGTTGCTTGGGCTTTCAGAGCCTTCTTCAATGTTGGATATTCACTATGCAGATTCCGAGCGATGACTAACTCATCACCACGCGGCAGGTTTCCGCTTCCTAAACTGCGCAAAGCGGACCATGCATCCTTGCCGTCTGCCTGCCAGGCTCTGTTTTCTGCTTGAATGCGATCAAGAACATTCGTGACTACAATTTCAGCCCTACGTTCTTTAGTATCCATATCCGCCAGAACCTCCTTAGTGGTGTTTAATTCGCTTCTGCCGATGCCCGAGCGTGATCACTTCGCCATCTAAACTTAGTACAGCGTAGGTGTTCAGTAGAGCGCCTAGGTCGCTCACGACTTGCGGGCCCACTTCTTTAGCGAGGCGGCGGCGAGCGGAATGATCGAAGTAGCGAATGCAGCCGCCATGATGGTCATACTCTTCTGCACCATAAGCTTGCAGCCACTCAATGATCTGGTGTGGTATGGCTCGCTGCTGTGCTCGAACCATTCCGTGCCTAGTCAAGTTAGACCTATCCATTTTCCGGCTCCAGACATCCGCATTTCGTTTGTGTGTCCGCAGTATCCTCCACACAGTATTTCTGTGTAATCCCTCAAATTTGTTGGCTTGCATGCTGTCTTTGGGGAAGTTAATGTCTTTTTTTGGGGAAGATTAATGCCTGGAAAAATCGAACGACCATCACTCGCCCAATCCGCATGACAGTCACGATTTTGACCGTATACCCACAACTATTACGTTAAGAAGGCAGCGACTTTAGAACGGTTAAACGTCAGCTATTGGCCGGCAGCGGGCACATCTGACAGGTGGTACCGGCCACTTGCTGCTCTTCGAACCGCCTCACCATCGCCTCGCGCACCTTGTCAGTGATTGGGCGACTCGGTGCCGAGCGCGAGTGATTTTAATCCACAATATGTTCCACAGCGGTATCGACGGCCTTGTCCTGTATACGCTCTTTCGGCTTTGTCTGATTACGTCGTGCTTGTCCGCGCTGCCGCTTAGCCTGCTGCTTCGCATGCAGCGTCTGAGCCGCCGTCACCATGCCAACTGCCTGGCCGCTCAAGTCCAAGCGCGGCGCATTCTCCGTCATGCTTGCCCAGTATCGACTTCCTCGGCACCAGGTAGCGATGCCCTGTTTGAGCTGTTCGCTGGATATTCCGAGCAGCTCCAGGTGTTGCTCGGCATCCTTGAAAATGCCCTCCTTTAGCGGAACCTTGGGGGCCGGATTGACCGGGAAGGCCAATGGAAAGTGCTTCTGCAATCGCCAGATCGCTTCCACCGCAGGATCTTGCTCGCGAGGCTTCGTCTGCGGAGAAGGCTTCCGCATACGCTGCTTCGTACTATCAGTTTTTACCTGCACTTTTTCGGCCCGCAGGCGGTCGCGTAGCTCAGCTAGTTGTTCAAAACCCATCGTTCAGTTCGCAGCTTCATGGTTGATTCGTGGTGCAAGGTTATCCCATGCAGTCTTTTGACACAGCCTAATCAAGAGTCGGCATGATTAAGGCAAGTGAGCGCGACATCCCAGTTGCTCGCCAACGAGCAATGGAGCGGCGGGGTATGTAGCGGCTTTGGACTGATTAAGGATAAGGGGCTGCTTTTGGCCGTTACCTGCCTTTCACCTGCCAACCACCCCATGCTTTGCCAGCAGAAAGCCCGCCCAGTCTGCCTTATCAGCCCCTCCCGCTCCGCCACCACTATGCCGTTTTCGTCATCTCCCTCCAGGAAATCCCTCAAGCCGCCAGCGCCCTGAACGGCCACTCTTGCACTGACCTTTCCAGTGCAGGAGGCAGCCATGCAACGCATCCGCGTCATCGACTCACACACCGGCGGTGAACCGACCCGCCTGGTGATCGACGGTTTTCCGGACCTGGGCCACGGCAGCATGAGCGAGCGCCGCCAGCTACTGGCCGAACGCTTCGACGACTGGCGCGCCGCCAGCATGCTCGAACCGCGCGGCAGCGACGTACTGGTCGGCGCGCTGCTGTGCGCGCCAGTGGACCCCAGCGCCAGTGCCGGGGTGATCTTCTTCAACAACAGCGGCTATCTGGGCATGTGCGGCCACGGCACCATCGGCCTGATAATTTCCCTCGCTCACCTCGGCCGCATCCAGCCCGGCCTGCACCGCATCGAAACCCCGGTCGGCACGGTCGAGGCCACCCTGCATGAGGATCGTTCGGTCAGCGTGCGCAACGTGCCCGCCTACCGCTACCGTCAGGCGGTCACCTTGGAAGTGCCCGGCCTGGGCCGGGTCAGCGGCGATATCGCCTGGGGCGGCAATTGGTTCTTCCTGATTGGCGAACACGGCCAGCGCATTGCTGGCGATAACCTCGAAACGCTGACCGCCTATTGCTGGGCCGTGCGTCAGGCGCTGGGGCAACACGGTATCCGCGGCGAGGATGGCGGCGAGATCGACCACATCGAGCTGTTTGCCGATCCCGAAACGCCGATCGGCTCGCAGCCAAGCGTCGCGAGCGAAGAGGAGGCAAGGCAAGAGCAGGCGAAAAAGCGCAGTTTACAAGGCGTAAATGAGCATTTTGAGCCTGCTCTTAACGCAGCATCATCGAGCGCAGCAGCTTCACTGCGAGCCGACAGCCGCAACTTCGTGCTGTGTCCGGGCAAGGCCTATGACCGTTCGCCCTGCGGCACCGGCACCAGCGCCAAGCTGGCCTGCCTGGCCGCCGACGACAAACTGCAGCCCGGTCAGTTGTGGCGCCAGGCCAGCGTGATCGGCAGCCAGTTCGAGGCCAGCTATGAGTGGCAGGCAGACGGGCGCATCGTCCCGACCATTCGCGGTCGCGCCCACCTCAGCGCCGAGGCCACCCTGCTGCTGGAGGACGACGATCCCTTCGCCTGGGGCATTCGTCCATGAATGCCGACATCATCGTCGTCGGTGCCGGCATAGTCGGCAGCGCCTGCGCCCATGAGTTCGCCCGCCGCGGCCTCGACGTACTGGTGCTGGACAGCCAGCGCGGCGGCGCCACGGCGGTCGGCATGGGCCATCTGGTGGCGATGGACGACAACCCGGCGGAACTGGCTCTGAGCCGCTACTCCATCGAGCTGTGGCGGCAGTGGGCGCCGCAACTCGATGCGGGCTGCGCCTACCGCAATTGCGGCACCCTGTGGCTGGCCGCCAACCGCGAGGAGTTGCAGGCCGCCGAACACAAACGGGAAACCCTCAGCGCCCAGGGCATCACCTGCCAGATGCTCGATGCAAACGCCCTGCGCCAAGCCGAGCCGATGCTGCGCAAGGGTCTACTCGGCGCGCTGAAAGTCGGCGGCGACAGCATCCTCTACGCGCCGAATGCCGCGCACTGGCTGCTGCAACAGGGCGGCGTACGCATCACCCGACGCCAGGAGCAGGTCAGCGAGGTCGACGGCAACCGCGTGCGCCTGGTCGATGGCCGCTGGCTCACGGCCGAGGCCGTGGTGCTGGCCAACGGCATCCACGCCACCGAGCTGTGCCCCGAGTTGCCGATCCGGCCGAAGAAGGGTCATCTGCTGATCACCGACCGCTACCCCGGACGCATCCAGCATCAACTGGTCGAACTCGGCTACGCCGCCAGCGCCCACGCCAGCACAGGCACTTCGGTGGCCTTCAATGCGCAGCCACGGCCGACCGGACAGATCTTCCTCGGCTCGTCGCGCCAGTTCGACAGCCTCGACCCGGCCGTGGAAGGCCCGGTACTGGCGCGCATGTTGCGCCGCGCCCTGGATTACCTGCCGGGGCTGGCCGAGCTGAATGCCATCCGCAGCTGGACCGGTTTTCGCGCCGCCACCCCGGACGGCCTGCCACTGCTCGGCGAGCATCCGCAGCAGCCCGGTCTGTGGCTAGCGGTCGGCCACGAAGGGCTGGGCGTCACCACGGCGCCGGGCAGCGCCCAATTGCTCGCCGCGCAACTGTTCAAGGAACCCGCGGCCATCGACCCTACCCCTTATCTACCGAGACGCTTTCTGCCGGCGCCCCGGCCCATGGAGCACAGTGCATGATCGAACTCAGCCTCGATGGCCTTCCGCTGCGTGTCGAAGAGGGCAGCACAGTAGCCGCCGCCCTCTATCTGGGTGGCGACGGCAGCAGCCGCACCTCGGTCGGCGGTCAGCGCCGCGCCCCTGTATGCGGCATGGGCATCTGCCAGGAGTGCCGGGTCAGCATCGACGGCCAGCGCCGCCTGGCCTGCCAAACCCTGTGCCAACCCGGCATGTGCGTGGAGACCCACGCATGAGCGAAGATTTCGACCTGCTGATCATCGGCGCCGGGCCCGCCGGCATGGCCGCCGCCCTGGCTGCAGCCCCCAGTGGCCTGCGCATTGGCGTCATCGACGACAACCCACTCCCCGGCGGGCAGATCTGGCGCGACGGCGTGCAGGCCCAGCTGCCCGCCAATGCCCGACGCCATCGCGCGGCACTGGCGGCGGCGCGCAATATCCAAGTGTTCAGTTCGACCCGGGTGGTCGCCATCGCCGGGCCGCAGCAGTTGCTCCTGGAAGATGCCGAACGCGCCTGGCGCGTGCGCTACGCCAAGTTGATGCTCTGCACCGGCGCGCGTGAGTTGCTGCTGCCCTTCCCCGGCTGGACCTTGCCCGGCGTCACTGGCGCCGGCGGCCTGCAGGCGCTGATCAAAGGTGGCGTACCGGTGGCCGGTGAGCGGCTGGTGATCGCCGGCAGCGGCCCACTGTTGCTGGCCAGCGCCGCCAGTGCCAAGCAGGCCGGCGCACAAGTGCTGCGCATCGCCGAACAGGCGCCCGCGATTGCCTTGGCCGGGTTCGCCCTGAGCCTGGGGCAATGGCCGAGCAAGCTGCTGCAGGCCTTGCAGTTGTTCGATGCCCGCTACCGCAGCAACAGCCATGTACTGGCCGCGCTCGGCGAGGAACGTCTGGGAGCTGTGCGCCTGCTGCAGAACGGTAAAGTGCTGGAGATCCCCTGCGAGCGCCTGGCCTGTGGTTTCGGTTTGCTGCCCAACATCCAGTTGGGCCAGGCCCTGGGCTGCCGCATCGCCGGGCAGGCCATCGCCGTCGATCAATGGCAAGCCTGCAGCCTCAGCGATCACTACGCGGCGGGTGAATGCACCGGCTTCGGCGGCAGCGAACTGGCCCTGATCGAAGGCGCCATCGCCGGTCACAGCGCCATCGGCGAACAGGCCAAAGCCCGCGCGCTGTGGCCACAGCGCCAGCATTGGCAAGCCTTCGCCGACCGTCTCGGGCGCAGCTTCGTCCTCGATCCGCGACTCAAGCAACTGGCTGCGCCGGACACCCTGGTCTGCCGCTGCGAGGATGTGCCCTATGCCGCACTCGCCGGGCGCGACGACTGGGTCGACGCCAAATTGCGCAGCCGTTGCGGCATGGGTGCCTGCCAGGGGCGGATCTGTGGCGGCGCGACGCAATTCTTGTTCGACTGGCCGGCCCCGGCGCCGCGCCCGCCGTTCTCCCCAGCGCGCTGTGAGACCCTGCTGCACCTGGCCGACGAATCCGAACCGGCGCCGACCCCCACTCCAGGCAAAGTCGCGACGCTTCCCAGCGCCGTGCAGACCGACTTAGAGTAGAGGGCTTCCCGTCTCGCCTGGATTCCTTGCATGCTGCCCCTGCCGCTGCCCACCCCGCGCGATCTGCCCGAGCTGCTGGGCAGCCTGCAACAGATCACGCCCCTGCTGGATGCCATGCCCGGCGTGGTGTTCTTCATCAAGGACACCGCCGCCCGCTATGTGCTGGTCAACCAGACCCTGAGCCAGCGCTGTGCGGTAAACAACCACCATGAGTTGCTGGGCCAGACCGCCGAGCAGGTGTTTCCCTCACGCTTCGGCCCGCTCTACACCGAGCAGGATCGTCGGGTACTGGAGGGCGGCGGGCAGCTCAGCGACCAATTGGAGTTACACCTGTACCCCGGCCGTCAGCCGGGTTGGTGCCTGACCCATAAGCTGGCGCTGCGTGACCTGCATGGCATGATCATCGGCATGGCCGGCATCTCCTACGACCTGCAGGCCCCGCAAGCCAGCCACCCGGCCTATCAGCAACTGGCCGCCGTCGACGCGCATATCCGCCAGCACTTCGCCCAGCCCATCAGCCTCAAAGACCTCACCGCCATCACCGGCCTGTCCGTCGCCCAGCTGGAGCGCCACTGCAAACGCATCTTCCAGCTCACCCCACGGCAGATGATCCACAAGGCGCGCCTGGGCGCGGCCTCGCAGTTGCTGGCCGATCACCTGCCGATCACCGACATCGCCCTGCGCTGCGGCTACACCGATCACAGCGCCTTCAGCCGTCAGTTCAAGGCCCTCACCGGGCTGTCTCCCAGTCAGTACCGCGAGCGTCTGCGCGCCGCTTAGCAAGCAGCAGAACAACTACTGCGCTCGGCTATGCGGCGTTGCAACAGAGCGAAGCGAGTCAATCAGCCTCACCAAAGCGCAGCGTTGCGGCCGTTTCGCCTTGTGCCCCACAGGGATGTGGGAAATGCCGTACCCCTAGGGAACGGGTACGGCCCTAGCCTTCGCTCGCTACATGTTTCAATGACTTGCCCAGGCTGTTACCTCGATTCGTAGCCTAAACGCACATCCCTGGGGCGCGCTGCTCCCTTAGGTGACACCCCGTCCCAGCGCGGGCTGTCTGCGGGCTGGGCGGCGCGGCTCAGCAAGAAAACCTCACGAATACGCCCTGTGCCCGCCCTCAGCGGCTCGCGCGGCCCGACAGCGCCGTTTATTACCTGCCCACCCGCACCCGATCGGCTCTTGGCACAGCCAATGCATATAAAATATCGTATACGAAATCATTGATACGAAAGACACAGCACCCTTTAATTGCTCGACCCCACCACTCCACGAGGCCCCTATGAAAAATCCAACAACTGCCGTAGCCCTCACCGTTGCTCTTAGCGCGTCCCTGATTGGCCAAGCCCAGGCCGACAAACTCGACGACATCATCCAATCGGGCAAACTGCGCTGCGCCGTGACCCTGGACTTCCCACCCATGGGCTTTCGCGATGAAGGTAACAACCCCGCCGGTTTTGACGTCGACTATTGCGCTGACCTGGCGAAAGTCCTTGGGGTAACCCCTGAAGTGGTCGAAACACCGTTCCCGGACCGGATTCCCGCGCTGATCTCAGGCCGGGCCGACGTTATCGTCGCCTCAACCTCCGACACCCTAGAACGCGCAAAAACTGTGGCGATGACCGTGCCCTACTTTGCCTTCCAGATGGTCGTACTGACCCGAGAAGACAGTGGCATTGAGAAATACGCAGACCTCAAGGGTCGCCCAGTGGGTAACACCAGTGGCACCTTCGAGGCTATCGCGCTGGAAAAAGACGTCAAAAGCTGGGGCAATGACGCCAGCTTCCGCGCTTACCAAAGCCAGAACGACACCATCCTCGCCGTTACTCAGGGTCACATCGATGCCTCTGTCGTGACCAACACAGTGGCGGCCTCGACCCTCAAGTCAGGCAAATACAAAGGCCTCAAAGTGGCCGGCAATGCGCCCTACACCATCGACTACGTGTCCCTGGCGGCCAAGCGCAACGAGTACGGTCTGATCAACTACCTCAACCTCTTCGTCAATCAACAGGTCCGTTCAGGCCGCTATGCCGAGCTGTACCAGAAGTGGATCGGCGGCGCTCCGGTGGAGCTGACGGTTCCAGGCGTTTACTACTAACAGGTCGTTGAAAAATGTAGCGAGCGAAGGCTAGGCAAGGCGAAAACGGCCGCAACACAGCGAAGCGGAGTAACGGCCGGAGGCTGGCCCGCAGGGTGAGCGTAGCGAATCAAAAGCGCAGTTTACGTGGTGTAAATGAGCATTTTGAGACGCCGCGTCCCGGGCCGCTTTCAACGCCGCATAGCCGAGCGCAGTAGTTTTTCAACGGCCTGCTAGCCCCGCGCGCCACACATCCATCCACTGGTTAACGCACGGTCGCCAACCCGGCCGTGCGGGAGTTACACATGCCTGAATTCGCAGTAACGGCACGCAGCCTGGTTGCAGGCAATGCACAAGGCGAATTGCTCTATGCCGACGTCGGCTTGAGCTTCTGGGGCGGCGTCGATCCCTTTAGCGGCGAGGTGATCGATCGCCACCATCCACTCAGCGGCCAGGTAATTGCGGGACGTGTGCTGGCCATCCCCAGTGGCCGCGGCTCCTGCACCGGCAGCAGCGTACTCCTGGAACTGATTCTCAACGGTCATGCACCGGCCGCACTGGTCGTGGCGCACCCCGAAGAAATTCTCAGCCTGGGCGTGCTGATCGCCCAGACCTTGTTTGACTGTGGCCTGCCGGTCGTCTGCATCGGCCCTGAAGCCTTTTCCCGGCTGCATGACTGCGCATTTGTCCGCGTTGCAGATGATCGGGTTAGCGCCTTCAGCCAGAGCCCTGCGGATAACTGGCAAGCGACCACGCCAGATACCCGCGCCACACAGTGGGCCACTGGCCCAATTGCCCTGAACGACAGTGACCGCGACTTGCTCACGGGCAAACACGGCAAGGCCGCCCAGGTCGCCATGCAGATCGTCTTGCAAATGGCCGAGCTACAGGGCGCCGACGAATTGATCGATATCAGCCAGGCGCACATCGATGGCTGCATCTATACCGGTCCGGCCAGCCTGCGCTTTGCCGAACAATTGCTTTCCTGGGGGGCCGCCGTCAAAGTCCCGACCACGCTCAACTCGATCTCGGTCGACCAGCGTCTCTGGCGCCAGCAAGGCATCGATCCGGCATTCGGCGAACCCGCCAGCCAGCTCGGTGAGGCGTATATGGCAATGGGTGCGCAACTGAGTTACACCTGCGCACCGTACCTGCTCGACAGCGCGCCGCAGGCCAATGAACAAGTGGTCTGGGCTGAATCCAACGCCGTGGTGTATGCCAACAGCGTACTCGGCGCCCGGACGCAGAAATACCCGGACTATCTGGATATCTGCATCGCCCTGACCGGTCGCGCACCACTCACCGGCTGTCATCTGGATGCCGGGCGCTTGGCCACTTTGCTAATTGACGTAGCGCCGCTCGGCCCACTCGATGATGCGTTCTATCCACTGCTCGGTTATCACGTCGGCGCGTTGTCGGGCAGCCAGATCCCCGTGCTCAACGGGCTGCAGAACGCGGCGCCTACGCGGGACGACTTAAAGGCCTTTGGCGCCGCGTTTGCGACCACCTCCGGCGCCCCGATGTTCCACATCGCCGGGGTTACCCCAGAAGCCGCCAGCATAGAGCAGGCGCTGGCCGGCCTCCCGCCCCAGCACATTGCAACAGTCAGCGCAGCCGGCTTGCTCGATAGTTGGAACGAACTCAACAGTGCGCCGTCTCCGCAGCTGGGCCTGGTAGCCCTAGGCAATCCGCACTTCTCTTTGAGCGAGTTCGCCGCCTTGGCCGCATTGTGTGAGGGCCGCAGCAAACACCCCGACGTCGCCCTGGTGATCACCTGCGGACGGCATGTGCAGCAACAAGCCAGCGCGGCTGGCTACCTGGCGACGCTCGATGTGTTTGGCGCACAACTGGTGACCGATACCTGCTGGTGCATGCTCGGCGAGCCGGTGCTCCCGGTCAGCACCACCAGCCTGATGACCAACTCAGGCAAATACGCCCACTACGCCCCAGGCCTGGTCGGGCGCACAGTGCATTTCGGCAGCCTGGCGGCCTGCGTCGAAGCGGCCTGTCGAGGATTTGTCAGCGGCGAACTTCCCGCCTGGTTGAGCCAGGCCCATCAGCCAAGGGAAAAATTGAGCGATGTTTGACTATAACTTTCACTGGCGCTCGGCTTTAAAAGCACTTCCTGACATGCTCGGCGGTGCTTGGGTAACCTTTGAGACGGCCGCGTTATCGATGGTCTTTGGCGTGCTGATCGCGCTGCTGTTAACCGTCATGCGGCAGAGCCAGAACCCGCTGGCGCGGGGTGTTTCCGGGGCCTGGGTCTCGGTTGCCCGGAACACCCCATCGTTGTTTCAGATCTACCTGTTGTACTTCGGCCTCGGCTCGTTCGGCCTGCACATCAGCTCATGGGCCGCACTGCTGGCCGGGATCACGTTCAACAACGCCGGCTACCTGGCAGAGAATTTTCGTGGCGGGCTCAAGGCCGTTCCCGATACCCAGATGCGCGCGGCCCGTTCACTGGGCATGAGCGCATTCAAAGCCTACCGGTTGATCATCGTCCCGCAGCTACTGCGCATTGTGTTCTACCCCCTGACCAATCAGATGGTCTGGGCCGTGCTGATGACCTCGCTGGGGGTCATCGTCGGCCTCAACAACGACCTCACCGGGGTGACCCAGGACTACAACGTAAAGACCTTCCGCACCTTTGAGTATTTCGCGCTCGCGGCAGTGCTTTATTACCTGATTGCCAAAGCCATCGTAATGGTCGCCCGCCTACTCGGCTGGCGCCTGTTCCGCTACTAAGAGGGCAATGGCCATGTTGACTACCAGCCTCACCTCAACCGATCTGCTGTTCATGCTCCAGGGTGCCTGGACCACTATTCTGCTTACCCTCTGGTCGATGCTGCTGGGCACATTCGGCGGGGTTATCTGTGGCCTGCTGCGCGCCACGTTGCCGCGTGCAACCCTGCCGATGGCCTGGGTGCTGGATATCTTCCGCAGTGTGCCGCTGCTGATCCAGTTCGTGCTGTTCAACTCGCTGAAAAGCATCGTCGGCCTCGACTGGAGTGCGTTCACCGTTGCCTGCGTAGTGCTCGGCGTATACGCCACGGCCTATTGCACGGAAGTCGTGCGCAGCGGTGTCCTCGCGGTCTCGCCCAATGTCCGCCGCGCCAGCCGCTCGCTGGGGTTGAGCTATTGGCAAGACCTGCGCTACATCGTCATGCCGATGGCCACCCGCGTGGCGTTTCCGGGCTGGCTGAACCTGACCCTGTCGGTGATGAAAGACACCGCCTTGGTCATGTGGATTGGCATCATCGAACTGCTGCGTTCCTCACAAACCATCGTCACACGCATCCAAGAACCGCTGCTGGTCCTGTGCATCGCAGGGCTTATCTACTACTTCATCAGCCTGGTTGTGGCCCGCTTGGGTAATCAACTGGAGAAAAGGTGGCAGGAAAATGATTGAGATCGAAAGCGTACACAAATCCTTCGGCGACCTGGATGTGATCAAGGGTGTCAGCCTGACCGTCGAAAAAGGCGAAGTGGTGTCGATCATCGGTGGCTCGGGCTCGGGTAAGTCGACCCTGCTGATGTGCATCAATGGCCTTGAATCGATTCACCGGGGCAGCATTCGGGTCGACGGTGTCGAGGTGCATGACAAAGCCACCGACCTCAACCAGCTACGCCAGAAGATCGGCATCGTATTCCAGCAGTGGAACGCCTTCCCGCACCTGACCGTACTGGAAAACGTCATGCTGGCGCCGCGCAAAGTGCGTGGCCAAAGCCGCGCCGAGGCAGAAGACATAGCGGTCAAGCAACTCACCCATGTTGGCCTCGCTGACAAGCTCAAGGTGTTCCCGGGCAAGCTCTCCGGCGGTCAGCAGCAACGCATGGCCATCGCCCGCGCCCTGGCCATGTCACCGGATTACATGCTGTTCGATGAGGCCACCTCGGCGCTCGACCCGCAGCTGGTCGGCGAGGTGCTGGACACCATGCGCCTGCTCGCCGAAGACGGCATGACCATGGTCCTGGTAACCCACGAGATCAGTTTCGCCCGCGAAGTGTCCGACCGCGTGGCGTTCTTCCGTGATGGTCTGGTGCATGAAATCGGCACACCCGAGCAAGTGCTCGGCAACCCGCAGCGTGCGGAAACCGCCGACTTCCTCAAGTCCGTGCTCTAGGAGTCTGCCATGCGTTCTTCGAAGGTTATCCATGTGGTCAGCTGTCACGCCGAGGGCGAGGTCGGCGATGTGATAGTCGGTGGCGTGGCCCCACCGCCCGGCGACACGGTCTGGGCGCAATCACGCTGGATCGCCGAAGACCAGACCTTGCGCAACTTCATGCTCAACGAGCCACGCGGCGGGGTATTTCGCCACGTCAATCTGCTGCTGCCAGCCAAGGATCCACGGGCGCAGATGGCCTGGATCATCATGGAGCCGGCCGACACCCCGCCAATGTCCGGCTCCAACTCGTTGTGCGTGGCCACCGTGCTATTGGAAACCGGCATCCTGCCGATGAGCGAGCCAGAAACCCGCCTGGTGCTGGAAGCCCCCGGCGGCCTGATCGAAGCCGTCGCGCAATGTCGCGATGGCAAGGTCGAGCGCGTCGAGGTACGTAACCTGCCCTCCTTCGCCGACCAGTTGGATGCCTGGATCGAGGTGGAAGGCCTCGGCTCGCTGCAGGTGGACACCGCCTATGGCGGCGACAGCTTCGTGATCGCCGACGCCCACGCCCTGGGCTTTGCCCTCAGCGCCGACGAAGCCGCCGACCTAGCCGCCTGCGGGCTGAAAATCACCCGTGCGGCCAATCAGCAGCTGGGCTTCGTCCACCCGCTGAACCCGGACTGGGCGCACATCTCCTTCTGTCAGCTGGCCGCCCCCGTGACCCGCGAGAACGGCATCGCCAACGCGGCTAACGCGGTGGTGATCCGCCCCGGCAAGGTCGACCGTTCGCCCACCGGCACCGGCTGCTCGGCACGCATGGCGGTGCTGCACGCCAAGGGCCAGTTGCAGGTCGGCGAGCGCTTTATCGGCCGTTCGATCATCGGTTCCGAGTTCCACTGCCATATCGATAGCCTCTGCGAGGTGGCCGGGCGCCCGGCGATCATTCCCTGCCTGTCCGGCCGGGCCTGGATCACCGGCACTCACCAGCACCTGCTCGACCCGCGCGATCCCTGGCCGCAAGGCTACCGACTGTCCGATACCTGGCCGGTCGAGACTTCAACCTAAGCGCCAGCGCCCGCCGCACTGTCGGCGGGCATGGGCTGCAGCGACACACGCGCAGTACACCGGAAAATACCCGCGCCACCGAGCAAGTTTGTCTGGTATTTTTCCGCACAAAAGATATCGTATACGAAATACACTAATCACAAGCGGAGACACAACCATGAGCAAGCGCGTCAACTGGAGCGGGGTATTCCCTGCAGTCACCACTCAATTCAACCCTGACTTCTCGGTAAACCTGGAGCAGACCCACAAGGTGATCTCCAACCTGGTGCGCGACGGCGTATCCGGCCTGGTGGTCTGCGGCAGCGTCGGCGAAAACACCTCGCTGACCATCGAGGAGAAGATGGCCGTCACCGAAGTGGCCAAGGACGCTTCCGCTGGCCGCGTGCCGGTGATCTGCGGCATCGCCGAGTTCACCAGCGCCGGCGCCGCCAAGGTGGCCAAGGCGGTTGAGCGGGTCGGCGTCGACGGCATCATGGTGATGCCCGCGCTGGTCTACTCCTCCAAGCCACACGAGACCGCCGCGCACTTTCGTAGCGTCGCCACGGGCACCGACCTGCCGGTGATGGTCTACAACAACCCGCCGATCTACAAAAACGACGTCACCCCGGAGATCCTCATCTCCCTGGCCGACATCGAGAACGTGGTGTGCTTCAAGGACAGCTCCGGCGACACCCGTCGCTTCGTCGACGTGCGCAACCAGGTGGGCGATCGCTTCATCCTGTTCGCCGGCCTCGATGACGTGGTCCTGGAAAGCATCGCGGTCGGCGCCGAGGGCTGGATCTCCGGCATGTCCAACGTGTTTCCCAAGGAAGGCGAAACCATCTTCCGCCTGTGCAAGGCCGGCCGCTTCGACGAAGCCATGCCGATCTACGAATGGCTGATGCCGATCCTCCACCTCGACGCCCGCCCGGACCTGGTGCAGTGCATCAAGCTGTGCGAGGAAATCGCCGGGCGCGGCAACGCCCTGACCCGCCCGCCACGCCTGGCCCTGCAAGGCGAGGACCGCGCCCACGTCGAGACGATCATGGCCAAGGCCATGGCCAACCGCCCCGCTCTGCCGGATGTCGGCCTGTAGGCCTCTGCCCCCCAGCCAACAGCGCCACGCTCGGCGACGAGCGCGGCCTTCAACGGAGGACCCCGCATGGCGGAAATTCTCGGTCACAACTACATCGCCGGCCGCCGTAGCGCCGCTGGCAGCGAAACCCAGCAGAGCATCGATGCCACTACCGGCGAAGCCCTGCCCTACCGCTTCAGTCAGGCCACAGTTGCTGAAGTGGATGCCGCCGCCAAGGCCGCCGCTGCCGCTTACTCGCAGTTGCGCAGTCTGCCGGCCAGCCGCCACGCCGAGTTTCTCGAGGCCATCGCCGACGAAATCGATGCCCTGGGTGAGGACTTCGTTGCCCTGGTGTGCCGCGAAACCGCCCTGCCTGCAGGACGCATTCAAGGCGAACGTGGCCGCACCAGTGGGCAGATGCGCCTGTTCGCCAAGGTATTACGCCGAGGCGACTTCTACGGTGCACGGATTGATGGTGCCCTGCCCGAGCGCCAGCCGCTGCCGCGCCCGGATGTGCGTCAGTACAACATTGGCGTCGGCCCGGTCGCAGTGTTTGGCGCCAGCAATTTTCCGCTGGCGTTCTCCACCGCTGGTGGCGACACCGCCGCAGCGCTAGCGGCAGGCTGCCCGGTGGTATTCAAGGCGCACAGCGGCCACATGGCCACAGCGGAATGTGTGGCCGATGCGATTATTCGCGCCGCCGAAAAAACCGCCATGCCCGCTGGCGTGTTCAACATGATCTACGGCAATGGTGTCGGTGCCGACTTGGTCAGGCACCCACTGATTCAAGCCGTCGGCTTTACCGGTTCCCTCAAGGGCGGCCGGGCACTGTGCGACATAGCCGCTGCTCGCCCACAGCCGATCCCGGTGTTCGCCGAGATGTCGAGCATCAACCCGGTGCTGCTGCTGCCGGCCGCTCTGCAACAGCGCGGCAGCAAAATTGCCAGCGAACTGAGTGGGTCCGTGGTCCTTGGCTGTGGCCAGTTCTGCACCAACCCGGGCCTGATCATCGCGATTCGCTCAGCTGAATTCAGCGCATTCCTGCAAGAATTCAGCGCCCAGATGGCCGCACAACCGGGGCAGACCATGCTCAATGCCGGCACCCTCGACAGTTACCGTCGCGGTCTCGACAGCCTCCTTGCGCACCCTGGCATCGAACATCTGGCCGGCACCCGGCAAACCGAAAGCCAAGCCCAGCCGCAACTGTTCCAAGCGGATGTGAACTTGCTGCTGAATGGGGACGAACTGCTCCAGGAAGAAGTGTTCGGCCCGACCACGATTGTGGTCGAAGTGGCGGACAAGACCGAGCTGCTGGCAGCGCTGCAAGGTTTACACGGACAGCTGACCGCCACCCTGATCGCCGAGAATGAAGACCTCGCGCCCCTCGCTGACGTAGTGGCGGTGCTTGAGCAGAAGGTCGGCCGGGTGTTGTTCAACGGCTACCCAACGGGTGTGGAAGTGTGTGACGCGATGGTGCATGGCGGCCCTTACCCTGCCACCTCGGACTCACGCGGCACCTCGGTGGGCAGCCTTGCCATCAACCGTTTCCTGCGGCCGGTGTGCTACCAGAACTGTCCTGATCAATTGCTTCCGCAAGCGCTGCAAGACGCCAACCCACTGGGAATTGCCCGCTTGGTTGATGGCCTGATGCAGCGCCCATCCATGACCTGAAAAGTGTCGGCTAGGAAATAGATGGATGCTTTGCCCCGGCTCAATGAGTCGGGGCTTTTTTAGCTTGCGGAAGGTGGGTCGGGCCGCGCAGGTTAGGCGCTAACCACGTCCTTGTCGGTTGGCGATTAGTTGGCTGCGTAGTAACCCACCCAAGCAGCCGATACCGCCTGGTGGGTTACCCGACGCGCAGTTGCCGAGACGCACCTTCACCCCGCGATGCGTCGCTAACCTACCCAGACTTCATCCAGCCGAACAGCCGTAACTAGCCGGCAATCAGCGCCTTGAGATCGTCATACAAGGCCTGGGGAATCTGCACGCCCTGCTCGGCGCTGCGCGCTCGGGCCTCGTAGCGGCGCTGTGACGGCAAGCGCGCGCCCTGGCCCTGGATATTCTCGAACATCGCCTCGGCCCGAGCCAGATGTTCATCGGTGGCATCACCGAGAAAGCGCCGTGGATCAATCACCACGATCAGTTCACCGTGATAGGGCGATGACTTGCTGCCCGCGTCATAAGCCAGTGATTCCGCACTGGTCAGATCACCAATCAGCGGGCCGGCAATCAGCTCCACCATCGCCGCCAGTGCTGAGCCTTTGTGCCCACCAAAGGTCAGCATGGCGCCGTTCATGACCGCCTCGGCATCCGTGCTCGGCTGACCATGCTGGTCAATCCCCCAGCCCAGCGGAATGGGCTTGCCCGCACGCCGATGCAGCTCAATCTCACCACGGGCAATCGCACTGGTGGCGAAATCAAAAATAAACGGGTTGTGCCCGGCACGTGGCCAACCGAAGGCAATCGGGTTGGTGCCGAACACCGGCTTGCTGCCACCTGCCGGTGCCACCCAGGCATGGCTTGGGGTAAAGGCGAATGCCACCAGACCGGCCTCGGTCAGCGCCTCGATCTCGACCCACAATGCCGAGAAGTGCACACAGCGATTAATCGCCAGCGCGGCGATTGCGCAATGCCTGGCCTTTTCAACCAGTACCGGCAAGCCGGCCTGAAACGCCAGCTGAGAAAAGCCACCTTTGGCATCCACCCGAACCAGCGCCGGAGCCTGATCGATAACTTCCGGTTCGGCGTCTGCAACGACCTTGCCTGCCTTCAGCGAGCTGACGCAGCCCAGCAGCCGATACAGGCCATGGGATGCACAGCCATCACGTTCTCCCGCCAGCACCGTAGCGGTCACCGCCTGTACATGCGCCTCACTGAAGCCGTTGCTGCGCAAGATGTCCTGCGCCAGTTCGCGTGCTTGTTCCAGGGTCAATCGAATCACGGTCAGCGTCCTCTAATAATCAGTGGTTAGAGTGGCGCCTCAGCGCTTGACCCGGCTTGACTCGTTTACCCGGACAGGATGACGAATTCGGCACAACAGTGCTCAGGCGAACTGCCCACGCATCCAGGCCAGATAGCCGGCGACGTCCGCGTCGCCTTCGCTCGGCGCCCAGAGCGCGCGCTCGCCCTCACCGACCGGCTGGTAGGGCCCGGCCTTGCACTCGAATAGAATACTGTCGGCGGCCAGCACCACCAGCGCGTGGAACACCCCGGGCGGCAGGTCGACGCCGACACAGTCGCCGCCCGCCTCGAGCACACGCGTGTCCAGCAGTTCGCCGCTGTCGCTGAAAATCAGCAGACCCAGACGCCCTTGCAGCACCAGCAGCGCTTCGGCTTTGTCCGCCGAGAGATGACGGTGCGGCGGAATATAGGTATCAGGCTGCAAGCCCACGGCCATGCGGTGGCAAGGCTCTTCCATCTGGTGGAAAATATGGTGTTGACGCTGGCGCGGGCTGGCCGCAGCCTTCCCGGCCAACTCAGTAAACAGGGCGCGATCGAGAAAGCGAGGTGCGTCCATGGGCTTACATGCCCTTGACCGCATAGATCCCGGCGGCGTTGCGCCAGTAGCCCTTGTAGTCCATGCCGTAGCCGAAGAGATAACGGTCGATACAGGGCAGGCCTACGTAATCGGCCTTCAGGTCGGGACGCGCCTTGCGGTCGTGCTCCTTGTCGATCAATACCGCGGTGTGCACCGCGCGGGCGCCGGCGTGACGGCAGAAGTCGATGATCGCGCCCAGGGTGTGCCCTTCGTCGAGGATGTCGTCGATGATCAGCACATCGCGGTCGATGAAGGAGATTTCCGGCTTAGCCTTCCAGAACAGCTCGCCGCCACTGGTTTCATTGCGATAACGGGTGGCATGCAGGTAGGACAACTCCAGCGGAAAGTTGAGCTTGGGCAGCAACTTGCCGGAGAAGATCAAGCCACCATTCATCACGCAGAACACCACCGGATTGCGCTCGGCCAACTCGCCATTGATCGCTGCGGCGACCTGGTCGATAGCCGCTTCCACTTCGGTTTCGCTGTACAGGCAATCGGCTTCCAGCATGACTTGGCGGATGTGCGCGAGATCGACGGGCATGGTCTTTCCTCTATGGGTGAGCGAACATTTAAACAGCACGAAAGCTGATCAATGCGTCAAAATAAAAGTCGGCAAAGGTAACCACCTGCCACGGGTGGAGCAAGCCCTGGCCGATAATCCGCAGGAAATACGCGAAATCGGCGACATTACCCATCAGATTCCTGCATGCCACCTGCGTCAGCGCGCCAGCAGCGCGAAGCCAATGTTAATCTAGCCTAATTTTTTTTTGCCAGCCCCGCCGGAGAACCTGCCATGCCCGTCCTCGAGATCCGCCACCCGCTGATTCGCCACAAGCTCGGCCTGATGCGTCGCGCCGACATCAGCACGAAGAATTTCCGCGAACTGGCTCAGGAAGTCGGCGCCCTGCTGACCTACGAGGCGACCAAGGATCTGCTCCTGGAGAATTACGAGATCCAGGGTTGGGCTGGCACCGTGCAGGTGGAGAAGATCGCCGGCAAGAAGATCACCGTGGTGCCGATCCTGCGCGCCGGCATCGGCATGCTCGACGGCGTGCTCAGCCTGATTCCCGGGGCCAAGGTCAGCGCCGTGGGCGTGGCGCGCAATGAGAAGACCCTGCAGGCGCACACCTACCTGGAAAAACTGGTGCCGGAAATCGACGAGCGCATGGCGATGATCATCGACCCGATGCTCGCCACCGGCGGCTCCATGGTGGCCACCATCGACCTGCTGAAGAAAGCCGGCTGCAAGGAAATCCGCGCCATGGTGCTGGTCGCCGCGCCCGAGGGCATCAAGGCGGTGGCCGATGCCCACCCCGAGGTGATGATCTTCACCGCCTCGATCGACGAACGCCTCAACGAGCACGGCTACATCATTCCCGGTCTGGGCGATGCCGGCGACAAGATCTTCGGCACCAAGCAGAAGGACGCCTGAGCATGCAGGAGCAGATGCAGGACGCCACCTGGCGACAGATCCTGGCCGGTTCGCAGATGCTCTTCGTGGCCTTCGGCGCGCTGGTGCTGATGCCGCTGATCACCGGCATGGACCCCAACGTGGCGCTGTTCACCGCCGGTCTTGGCACCCTAATCTTCCAGTTGGTGACCAAGAACCAGGTGCCGGTGTTTCTCGCCTCGAGCTTCGCCTTTATCGCGCCGATTCTCGCTGCCAAGGCCGATTTCGGCCTGCCGGCGACCCTCGGCGGCCTGGTCGCCGCCGGCGTCGCCTACATGCTGCTGGCCGGCGCGGTGAAGCTCAAGGGCACCGGTTTTGTCGACCGCCTGCTGCCGCCGGTGGTAATCGGCCCGGTGATCATGGCCATCGGCCTGGGCCTGGCGCCCGTGGCGGCGAACATGGCGATGGGCAAGGCCGGTGATGCCAGCGTGCAACTGGTGCCCTATGACATCGCCCTGATGATTTCCCTGCCGGCGTTGCTCACCACCCTGATCGTCGCCGTGGTCGGCCGCGGGATCTTCCGCCTGATCCCGATTCTCTGCGGGATTGCCGTCGGCTATACGCTGGCCTGGTTGTTCGGCGTGGTCGACTTCAGCCCGGTGGCCGCCGCACCCTGGCTGGCGGTGCCGAACTTTATCGCACCCGAACTGCACTGGGGGGCGATCCTGTTCATCCTGCCGGTGGCCATTGCGCCGGCCATCGAGCATATCGGCGATGTGCTGGCGATCGGCACCGTGACCGGCAAGAACTACCTGAAAGAGCCCGGCCTGCACCGCACCCTGCTCGGCGACGGCCTGGCCACCTCGGCCGCCGGCTTGCTCGGCGGCCCGCCCAACACCACCTACTCGGAAGTCACAGGCGCGGTGATGCTGACCAAGAACTTCAACCCCAAGGTAATGCTCTGGGCAGCGCTGATCGCCATGACCCTGGCCTTTATCGGTAAGTTCGGCGCCGCGCTGCAAAGCCTTCCGGTGCCGGTGATGGGCGGCATCCTCTGCCTGCTGTTCGGTTCCATCGCGGTGGTCGGCCTGAATACCCTGATCCGTCACCAGGTCGACCTGGCCGAGCCACGCAACCTGGTGATAGTCGCGGTGACCCTGGTGTTCGGCATCGGCGGCATGGTCATCGGCGCCGGCGATGTCAGCCTCAAGGGCATCTCGCTGTGCGGCATCATCGCCATCGCGCTCAACCTGCTGCTGCCGGGCGGCCAAGGCTGGCGCAGCAAGGCGCTCAACGAAGAGCAGCCCTAAGCCCGACAAGGCCCCGCGACGGCGGTAACACCCGCACCATTGCCGCGCGGCGGCCGCGCCGCGCGCCCAGTCAACGCAGCTGAACAACCCGCCTCAGGCCGACTGGAGTGCCCACTGCTGCACGCGCAGCACGCTGTCCCGGTAGGGTTTGAGGCTCATGCTCAGCAGCACGACCGAGCTACACACAGCCATGCTGCTGACGATCAGCAGCGAGTAACGCAGCGCCATGTCATCGGCGAAGACATAGTCGGTCACCAGCGCTACGGCGGTCGGACCGATGCCCAGGCCGATCAAGGTGATGACGAACAGGTAGATCGCCGAAGCCTGGCCGCGCATCGAGTTGGGCATGATTTCCTGGATCGCCGCCGGTGCCACGCCAAACGGCATGCTCAGACAGAATACCGACGGCGCCATCAGCACCGCCGCCCACACCCCACTGTCCATCAACGGAAAGCTCAACACACAAGGCACGGCGCCGATAGCGGCATACAGGCCGACGCGCATATTGGCGTCGCTGCTGCCGCGCCTGGCCATCCAGTCGGCCAGGCGCCCGCCGAAGAGGATGCCCAGGCAGCCGAATACCGCGACGATGCTGCCGTAGACGATGCCGACCTGGCCGGCATCCCAGCCATAGGTACGAATGAAGAAGGTCGGAATCCAGGCCGCGCTGCCGTAGCCGGCGAAGGCCAATCCGGCAAAGCCGAAGTTATGGCAGAGCACGGTGCGCTTGTTGGCGCGGATATAGCGGCCGACATCAGCCAGCGGCACCGCGACGCCGGCGCCGACGCCGCGCCGGGCCGGTTCCTTGACCGCCAGCATGAGCAGGGTGAAGAGCACTCCGGCGGCGCCGAGCAGCAGGAAGATCAACTGCCAGGGCCGCACTTCGCCCACTACCGGCAGCAGCACATCACCCTGGGCCGAGGCAAACTGGATGACCAGGCCACCGAGCAAAAAAGCCATGCCAGAGCCCAGGTAGACGCCCATCGAATAGACGCTGATGGCGGTGGCGCGGCGCTCAGCGGGAAAGCTGTCGGCGATCAGCGAATAGGCCGCGGGTGACAGCGCCGCCTCACCCACGCCCACACCGATGCGACAGATCAGGAACTGCCAGTACAACCTGGCCAGGCCGCAGGCGGCGGTAGCCGCGCTCCAAAACAGGATGCCGATGGCAATTACCCCACGCCGGCTCTTGGTATCGGCCAAGCGCCCCAGGGGAATCCCACAAACGGTGTAGAACAGGGCGAAGGACAAGCCCATCAGCAGACTCATCTGGGTGTCGCTGATCATCAGGTCACGGCGGATGGGCGCGACCAGCAGGTTGAGAATCTGCCGGTCGATAAACGACAGCACGTAGGCCACCATCAGAATGGCGACAGTGGCCCAGGCGCGGGAATTGGAGGGATAGCCGTTATTGTTGTTAGGCACTGGCGGTCTCCTCGGCACCGCTTACGCGATGCGCGACGGTTGAAAGTGCCGCCAGCTTAGGCCGATCTACACGGCAGTAAGTATCGCCAACAGGCGTTATCAACCAGGCGAATGCAGTGCCTCCCTTCGAACTGATAACCGCCCCGACACTCCTGGTGCCGCCGGCCAACCCCGAGCAAAGCGCGGCGCAATCCGCTGTAGCCGCCATCCCGGACCGCGCCAAGGTTTATCCTGGCCAGGTAGCACCGGCCCTGGGCATGAGCAGAGGATTAATGGCCGCTCACAGCAGCAACGGCGCCCGCTCGCAGAGGGTATTGAGCGCCACCGCCCAGCTCGGGTGATCGTTGAGGCAGGGCACCAGCTGCAGGCTTTCGCCACCGGCGGCCTGGAATTGCGCGAGGCCGCGATCGCCGATTTCCTCCAGGGTTTCGATGCAGTCGGCAACGAATGCCGGGCACATCACCAGCAGCTTCTTCACCCCCTGCCCGGCCAACTCCTCGAGACGGCTCTCGGTATAGGGCTCGATCCACTTATCCCGGCCCAGGCGCGACTGAAAGGACACCGACCACTGTTCAGGGCGCAGGCCCATGCGTTCGGCGAAGGCGGCGGCGCTGCGCATGCATTGCGCGCGGTAGCAGGTCGCAAGCACTTGCGGCGGCGCCGTAGCACAGCAATCGGGACCCTTGAGGCAGTGCTTGCCAGGATCGAGCTTGCGCAGATGGCGTTCCGGCAAACCGTGAAAACTGAGCAACAGGTGATCGAAGTCCTGCTCGAGGTAAGGCCTGGCGCTGTCGACCAGGGCCTCGAGGTATTCCGGCTGGTCATAGAATGGCGCCAATAGGGCGAAGTGCATGTCCAGGTTGCCCGCGCGCACCACCCGCTTGGCTTCCTCGATTACCGTGGTGGTGGTGCTGTCGGCAAACTGCGGATACAACGGCGCCAAGGTCACCTGCTTGATGCCTTGCGCCGCCAGACGCTGGAGCACCGTGTCGATCGACGGCTCGCCGTAGCGCATCGCCAACTCGACCGGGCCCTGGCTCCACTGCGCCTTCATCGCCTGCTGCAGGCGCTTGCTCAACACCACCAGGGGCGAGCCGTCCTCCCACCAGATCGACGCATAGGCATGGGCCGAGGCCGCAGGTCGTTTGATCAGAATCAGCGAGACCAGCAGCCGGCGCAGCGGCCAGGGTAGATCGACCACATAAGGGTCCATCAGAAATTGATTGAGGTAGCGCCGTACATCAGCCACTTCGGTCGACGCCGGGGAACCCAGGTTGACCAGCAGCAAGGCGTGATTGCTCATGAAAAATCCTTATCAGTCAGTGTCGACCCAGCAAATCCGCCAGGGCTAAATCCAGATCGGTGAAACGAAAACGAAAGCCGGCTTCCTGCAGACGCGCCGGCAATGCCCGCTGCCCCCCCAGCAACAGCCCCGCCAGTTCGCCGAAGGCCATGCGCAGGAGGAATGCCGGCGCCGGCAGCAGCGCCGGGCGATGCAACACGCGGCCCAGCGCGCGGGCGAAGTCGGCGTTGCGCACCGGCTCGGGAGCGCAGGCATTATAAGGACCGCTGGCCTGTTCCTGCTGCAAGAGAAAATCGATCAGGGCGATCTGGTCGGCGAGGTGAATCCATGGCATCCACTGCCGGCCATCGCCCACCGGACCACCGAGGCCCAAACGGAAGGGCAGCAGCAGGCGCGCCAGGAAGCCGCCGTCCGCAGCCAGCACCAGACCGGTGCGCACCAGCACCACCCTGATACCCAGGGCTTCGGCGCGCTGCGCCGTCTCCTCCCAGGCGCCGCACAACTGGGCGCCGAAATCGTCGGTAATCTGCGGGCTGTCCTCCTTCAGTTCGCGCTCGCCGCCATCGCCATACCAGCCCACCGCCGAGCCGGACAGCAGCACTCGTGGCTTCTGCTGGCGCTGCTGCAACCAGGCCAGCAGCTGCTCGGTGAGGGTGATCCGACTGGCCCAGAGCAGGCTCTTGCGCTTGCGCGTCCAGGGTCGGTCGGCAATCGGCGCGCCAGCCAGGTTGACCACCGCATCCAGCGCCTGATCGCCGATTTCGTCGAGCTGGCCGATGCCGCGCACCTGCGCCCCACACAATTCGGCGACCCGCTGCGGGGTGCGGCTCCACACCGTCAGTTGATGGCCCTGCTGCGTCCAGTGGCGACACAGGCCGCGACCAATCAACCCGGTCCCGCCGGTGAGCAATATGTGCATGGCATCCTCCTCGCATGGCGTGAGCCAACCTGATAACCATCAGTCTGGTTTATCAGAGGGCAACGTGCCTTTATTCCGGCTCAGGATTGTCTTTACTACAGAGAGGCACGATTGAAGCCGATAAGCCCTGTACATACAATCAATATTGTATAGGTTTTGTCTAAAGCGTAGCCTAGCGCTCTAAAGCAAGAGGTAGATCATGACCGCACCCATCGCCATCATCGGCACCGGCATCGCCGGACTGTCCGCCGCCCAAACCCTTCACGCCGCCGGACATGAGGTTCAGCTGTTCGACAAAAGCCGTGGCAGCGGCGGCCGCATGGCCAGCAAGCGCAGCGATGTCGGCGCCCTGGATCTGGGCGCGCAGTACTTCACCGCCCGCGATCGTCGCTTCGTCGATGTGGTTCAGCAATGGCAGGCTCGCGGCTGGGTCGCCGAATGGACGCCGAACCTCTATCACAGCCGCAACGGGCAACTCAGCGCCTCGCCAGACGAGCAGGTGCGTTGGGTCGGCAGCCCGCGCATGAGTGCCATTACCCGCGCCATGCTTGGCGCCTTGCCGGTGCACTTCTCCTGCCGGATCACCGAAGTATTTCGCGGTGCGCAGTACTGGCACCTGCAAGACGCCGAAGGGCAAAGCCACGGCCCCTTCAGCCATGTGCTGATCGCCGCTCCAGCATCGCAAGCCAGCAGCCTGCTGGCGGCCGCCCCGAAACTCGCCGGCGCCGCTGCCAGCGTGGTCATGGAGCCGACCTGGGCCGTCGCCCTGGCCTTCGCCCAACCACTGGATACCAAGGTCGACGGCTGCTTCGTGCAGGACAGCCCGCTCGACTGGCTGACGCGCAACCATAGCAAACCTGGCCGCGACGGCAGCCCGGACACCTGGGTGCTGCACGCCAGCAGCAGCTGGAGCAAACAGCACCTGGACATGCCCAAGGAGACGGTAATCGATCACTTGCACGGCGCCTTTGCCGAGCTGCTCGACTGCGCCATGCCTGCGCCCATCTTCAGCCTGGCGCACCGTTGGCTCTATGCCCGTCCTGCCAGCGCCCACCAGTGGGGCTCGCTGGCCGATGCCGACCTGGGCCTGTATGCCTGCGGCGACTGGTGCCTGTCCGGCCGAATCGAGGGTGCCTGGCTGAGCGGCCAGGACGCGGCGCGCAAACTGCTCGCGCACCTGCAATGAACAAGCGCGCAACCGAGGTGGCCAGCCACCGCCTCAACCCAGGCAAACTGCTGCTGTCCAAATGGACGGCGGTGCAGCCGCAAAATCGTGAGAAACACTTCCTGGTCAGCGAACTGTTCTGCGACGAACAGGGCCATGTGCTGCAGATCGAACTGCAGGCAGTGCTCAGCCAACGCTGCCAGCGCCTGGACTGGCGCGTGCTGGAAGATGCCATGAGCTGGCACATGGGCTGGAAGTAGCCCTCCCCCGATCAGCCTGCTGCTGCCGCGGCAGGTATGCGCACTACCTGCCTGCCGAACCCACCTAATCGCCCCCTCCTCATACCCTATGCCAGCGAGCCGCCGCCATCGCGCACCGCGGCGGCCGACACCTGCCCGACCAATAAAACCCGACAATAGCTGTACAAATAATTTGACTTGTACAAGCGCGCCCCTATGATGAACACAAGTTGTACATTTTTAACAATGTGTACAGGTAATCAACAGAGGTTGTGCCATGAAGCCGTCCCCAGTCGCCGCCAGCAAACCCAAACTCGCCATCAGCGCCTGCCTGCTGGGCGCTGAAGTGCGCTACAACGGCGGCCACAAGGAATCACGGCTGTGCAGCCGCACCCTCACCGAGTATTTCGATTTCGTCCCGCTGTGCCCGGAAGTAGCAATTGGTCTGGGTACCCCGCGCGAACCCATCCGCCTGGTCGGCGACCCCGCAGCCCCGCGGGCGGTGGGGACGCTACAGCGCGAGCGTGACCACAGCGAACCGCTGGCCGCCTACGGCGCGCAAATGGCCGAAGCACTGGACGATATCTGCGGCTACATCTTCATGCAGCAGTCGCCATCCTGTGGCCTGGAGCGGGTCAAGGTTTACCAGGACAACGGCCGCCCCAGCGAAGCCAAGGGCCGCGGCATCTACGCCGAGGCATTCTGTGCCCGGTGCCCGGACCTGCCGGTGGAGGAAGATGGCCGGCTCAACGACCCCATCCTGCGCGAGAACTTCATCACCCGCGTGTACGCCTACGCGCAATGGCAGCAACTGCTGCGCGACGGCCTGACCCGCAAGACCCTGCTGGACTTCCACTCGCGCTACAAATACCTGCTGATGGCCACCAACCCGCTGCAGTACAAGGCGCTCGGTCGCCTGCTCGGCAATCTGCACCAGCATGATCTGCAGCAGTTGGCGCCGCGTTACTTCAGTGAGCTGATGAGCGCGCTGAAGAAGTGCGCCACCCGGCGCACCCACAGCAACACGCTGCAGCACCTCAGCGGCTATTTCAAGCAAGCCCTGAGCAGCGCAGACCGCCAGGAAATGCAGCTATTGATAGGCCAATACCGCAACGGCGTCGTGCCGCTGGTGGTGCCCTTGACCCTGCTCAAACACCACTTGCGCCGGCACCCGGACGACTACCTGGCCATGCAGGTTTACCTGCAACCTCATCCAGAAAATCTCAGCCTGCGTAATGCCCTCTGAGCATGGATAACCTCACTCAGCGCGACTCGCCCGCAGCGGCCGGCGATGATTACCAGCACGCACTGGCCAAGGGTTTAAGGCCAATTCGCGAGGTTGCCCGGCTGACCGGCGTCAACGCCGTGACCCTGCGGGCCTGGGAACGCCGCTATGGCCTGATCGTGCCGCACCGCACGCCCAAGGGACACCGGCTCTACTCGGACGAACATGTGGCACAGATCCAGACCATCCTCACCTGGCTCAATCGCGGCGTCTCGGTTGGCCAGGTCAAGGGCCTGCTGCGCGCCAATCAGCCGGCGTTTGCCGACGCCACCTCGCAGTGGGACGAGAAGTGCCAGCGCCTGCAGGCAGCCATCTGCAACCTGGCCGAACGGCGCCTGGACGAGTGCTTCAATAGCGAACTGGCACTCTACCCGCCGCATACCCTGTGCCAACAGCTGCTAGTGCCACTGCTCGAAGCCCTGGAGTTGCGCTGGCGCGGCCAGTTCGGTGCCCAGGCCGAGCAGGTATTTTTCTACTCCTGGCTGCGCAGCAAGCTCGGCGCACGCATCTACCACAACAACCGCCAGCAGGGCGGCGCCCCTCTGCTGCTGGTCAATCTTTCCGACTTGCCGATGGAACCGGGACTGTGGCTCACCGCCTGGCTGGCCAGCAGCGCCGGCGCCGCGGTCGAGGTTTTCGACTGGCCAGTGCCACCGGCGGAGCTGGCCATGGCGATCGAACATATCCAGCCCAAGGCGCTGCTGCTGTATTCCAGCCAGGCGTTGCACAGCGCGCATTGGCCGCGCTTGCAGGCGGGATACGCCTGCCCGTGCCTGGTCATCGGCCCGGCTGCGCACATCCATCATCAGGAGCTGCAGGCCCTGACTCGGCACAACAGCGCGCTGGGCATGGCGCAAGACCCACTAAGCGCCCTGCAAATCCTCTCCGATCTCAACCTGTTGGACAGCCCATGACTACGCCACAACTACTATGGCTGCGCACCGATCTGCGGGTGCAGGACAACAGCGCACTGGCCGCGTCCATGGCGGCCGGGCCGACGGTCGCGCTGTTCCTGCTCAGCCCCGCGCAGTGGCAAGCGCATGACGATGCGCCGAGCAAGATCGATTTCTGGCTGCGTAACCTGGCCGAACTGAGGCGCGAACTGGCCGTGCTCAACGTGCCCCTGCTGGTGCGTCAGGCCGACGACTGGAGCGCCGCACCGCGGGTAATCGCCGAGCTGTGCCAGCAGTTGCAGATTGCCGCGGTGCAGGTCAACGAGGAATACGGCGTCGACGAAAGTCGTCGCGACCAGGCGGTGGCCCAGGCTCTGGACGCGCTCGGCATCGACTTCCACAGCCACCTCGATCAGCTGTTGTTCAGGCCCGGCAGCGTGCTGACCAAGTCTGGCGGCTACTTCCAGGTCTACAGCCAGTTCCGCAAGGTCTGCTACCAGCGCCTGCACAGTGCCCTGCCCGCGCTGATCAGGCGCCCGGTCGCGCAAGCGCCGCTGCATATCGCCAGTGACCCGGTGCCCGATGCAGTGCCTGGCTTTAGCCAGCCCGACGCCAGCCTGCGCCAGCTCTGGCCGGCCGGCGAACAGGAAGCCTACAGACGCTTGCTCGACTTTGCCGACGAGCAGATCAACTACTACCAGAGCGAGCGCGACTTTCCAGCCAAACCCGGCACCAGCCGCTTGTCCGCCTACCTCGCCGCCGGTGTGCTGTCGCCACGCCAGTGCCTGCACGCCGCCCTGCAAGCCAATCAGGGCGAGTTCGACAGCGGCAACAACGGCATCGTCACCTGGATCAACGAACTGCTCTGGCGCGAGTTCTATAAACACATTTTGGTCGGCTACCCGCGCGTCTCCATGCACCGCGCCTTTCGCCCGCAAACCGATGCACTGGCCTGGCGCCAGGCGCCGGACGAACTGGCCGCCTGGCAACAGGGTCGCACTGGTTTGCCGATCATCGATGCGGCGATGCGCCAGCTGCTCGCCACCGGCTGGATGCACAACCGCCTGCGCATGGTCGTGGCGATGTTCCTGAGCAAGAACCTGCTGATCGACTGGCGCGAAGGCGAGTGCTTCTTCATGCGCCACCTGATCGACGGCGACCTGGCGGCCAACAATGGCGGCTGGCAGTGGAGCTCATCGACCGGTACCGACTCCACGCCCTACTTCCGCATCTTCAACCCGCTCAGCCAATCGCAGCGCTTCGACCCGGATGGCCGCTTTATCCGCCACTGGCTGCCGGAGTTGGCCGGCTTGAACAACAAGGACATCCACAACCCAGCGGCCCTGGGCGGCTTGTTCGGCGTGGCGGATTACCCGCGACCGATTGTCGACCTCGCCAGCAGCCGCACTCGCGCCCTGGCAGCCTTCAGACGCCTGCCGCATCTGGCAAAGGAGACAGCAAAATGAGCGACTTCCTGCGCCAATTCGCCCAGGTCTTCGAGACCTTGAACAAGGACAACCTCGAGCGCCTCGGCGAGTTGTACAGCGACGATGCACTGTTCCGCGACCCCCTGCATGAGGTGCGTGGGCTGGCCAACATGCAGCGCTATTTCGCCGAGATGTACGCCAATGTCAGCGAACTGCGCTTCGACTTCTACGGCTTCGATCAGGTGCGCCCAGGCGAAGGCTACCTGCGCTGGACCATGAGCTACCGCCACCCGCGCCTGGCCGCCGGCCAACTGATCCGCGTGGAAGGCTGCTCGCACCTGCTGTGGACCGACAAGGTCCATCAGCACCGTGACTTCTTCGATGCCGGTGGCCTGCTCTACGAGCACCTGCCAGTACTCGGCCAGCTCATCCGCTGGCTGAAAAGGCGACTGGCATGAGACGCATCTGGCTCACCGGCGCCAGCAGCGGCATAGGCGCGGCGCTGGCCGAACTGCTGCTGCAACGCGGCCATCGCCTGGCGCTCAGCGCGCGCACGGTTGCCCCCTTGCACGCCTTGGCCGAGCGCTACCCAGGACAGGTGTTGGTCGCCCCCGGCGACCTCAGCGACGCCTCCCAGGTACGGGTAATTGGCGAACGCATCGCCCAGCACTGGGGAGCACTGGACACCGTGATCCTGAATGCCGGCACCTGCGAATACCTTGAGGTGCAGAGCTTCGAAGCCGCGCTGATCGAGCGGGTGGTGCGCGCCAATCTGTTCTCCGCCAGCTACTGCATCGAAGCGGCGCTGCCACTGCTGCGCCTGGGCCATCAGCCGCATCTGGTCGGGGTCGGCAGCTCGGCGACCTACCTGCCGCTGCCGCGCGCCGAGGCCTACGGCGCCTCGAAGGCCGGCCTGCGCTACCTGCTGGAAGCGCTGCGCATTGACTTGGCGGCCGAGGGCATCGCCGTCACCGTGGTCAGCCCAGGCTTCGTCGACACCCCGCTGACGCAGCACAACGACTTCCCCATGCCAATGCGCTGGCCGGTGGACAAGGCCGCCCGGCATATCGCCGAGCGGCTGGAGCAGCGGCCGTTCGAGATCGCGTTTCCCTGGCAGTTCATTGCCATCCTACGGCTGCTGGCCCACCTGCCCAAACGTCTGCAAGTGGCCATCGGCAAGCGCATGGCCCGTACTTCCAAGGACAACCCATGAGAATCGCCATTATCGGCAGTGGCATCGCCGGCTTGACCAGCGCCTACCTGCTCAATCGCAGGCATGCCATCAGCGTGTTCGAGGCCGGCGACTGGGTGGGCGGCCATACGCATACGGTGGACGTCGAAGTCGATGGCCGCCAGTACGCAATCGACACCGGTTTTATCGTATTCAACGACTGGACCTACCCGAACTTCATCCGTTTGCTTTGTCAGCTCGGCGTCGGCTTCACACCCACCGAGATGAGCTTCTCGGTGAGTGATCCGCGCAGCGGCGTGGAGTACAACGGCCACACCCTCAACAGCCTGTTCGCCCAGCGCAGCAACCTGCTGTCGGCGAAGTTCTTCGGCATGCTGCGCGACATCCTGCGGTTCAACCGCGAGGCGCTGGACGACCTGCAGCACAACCGCATCGATGCCGTCACCAGCCTTGGCGAGTACCTGAAGCAGCGCGGTTACGGCGAGCGCTTCATCCAGCACTACATAGTGCCGATGGGCGCGGCGATCTGGTCGATGTCACTGGCCGACATGCTCGGCTTTCCCCTGCAATTCTTCGTCCGTTTCCTCAGCAATCACGGCCTGTTGTCGATCAATCAGCGTCCGCAGTGGTGCGTGGTCGAGGGCGGTTCGCGCAGCTACGTGGCGCCCTTGTGCTCCTCGTTCAAGCAGCACATTCGCCTGAACTGTCCGGTGCTACGGGTCGAGCGTGACGAGCACGGCGTCACCCTGCATACCCACGCCGGCCGCCAGTATTTCGACAAGGTGGTATTCGCCTGCCACAGCGACCAGGCCCTCAAGTTGCTCGCCCAACCCTCGCCGGCCGAGCGGGAGATTCTGGGTGCCCTGCCCTATGCCGACAACGATGTGGTGCTGCACAGCGACACCCGCCTGCTGCCCAAACGCCCCCTGGCCTGGGCCAGCTGGAACTATCGCCTGGGTGGGCCGAGCGATCAGTCGGCAGCGGCGGTGACCTACAACATGAACATCCTCCAGGGCATTCAGAGCGACACCACCTTCTGCGTCAGCCTCAATCAGACGGCGCTGATCGACCCGAGCAAGATCCTCGCGCGCTATCGCTACGCCCACCCGCAATACAGCCTGGCCGGCATGGCGGCGCAGGCGCGCTGGGAAGAACTGCTCGGTGCCCAGCACAGTTATTTCTGTGGCGCTTACTGGGCCAACGGTTTCCATGAAGACGGCGTGGTCAGCGCCCTGCGCGTGGCGCACGCCTTCGGCGAGGTGCTGTGATGAACAGCGCCCTGTACAGCGGCTGGGTGCAGCACCGGCGCTTCGCCCCCAAAACGCACGCTTTCCGCTACCGCATGGGCCTGCTCTATCTGGACCTGGACGAGCAGCAGCAACTGTTCGACCTCTCGCCCCTGGCCGGCAATGGCCGCTGGGCGCCCTTTGCCTTTCGCGAGACGGACTACCTGCCGCAATTTACCCGCGCCGGGGTCAGCCTGAGCGATGCCGTGCGCCAGCGGGTCGGCGCCGCCCTCGGCCACACGCCGCAAGGCTCTATCTGCCTGCTGACCCAGCCGCGCAGTTGGGGGCTGGCCTTCAATCCGGCGAGTTTCTTCTACTGCCATGACGCCGACGGCCGCCTGACCGCGATCCTCTGCGAGGTGAGCAATACCCCGTGGCGCGAGCGTTACCACTATGTACTGCCGGCAGACGGCGCAGGCCATCAACACTTCGCCGTGGCCAAGGCCATGCATGTCTCGCCCTTTCTGCCGCGCGAGCTGGAATACCGCATGGCCTTCAGTCCGCCTGGCGAACGCCTGGGTATCCACATGGCCGATTGGACGACCGCCGACCAGGGCGCCACCAAGCTGTTCGACGCCAGCCTCAGCCTGCAGCGCAGCGAGCTCGACCGCGCCAGCCTGCATGCCTACCTGCGCAGTTTTCCCTGGATGACCGGCAAGACCGTCGCGGCCATCTACTGGCAAGCCCTGCGCCTGCTACTCAAGCGCCTGCCCTTATTCAGTCATCGAGTCGCGCAAGGTGAATGCCGTGTCGCTCGCCCAGTATCCAAGGATGTGCCCCATGAAAAGCTCTAGCCTGTCATCCGCGAAAACCTCGGTGCGTGCCGGCAGCGGCATTGGCGCCAACCTGCTGCGCCGCGCCGTACTGCGCCAACTGGGTCAGTTGCGCCACGGCCACCTGCGGCTCATCGACGGCGATGACTATCTGGAGTTCGGCGATGCCGACGCCAGCCTGCGCGCCGAAATCAGAGTGATGGATGGTGCGCTCTGGGGGCTGGTCGCCGGCAACGGCTCGATCGGCGCGGGCGAGGCCTATATCCACGGCTATTGGAGTTCCCCCGACCTCACCGCGGTGATCCGCGTGTTCGTCAGCAACCTGGATCTGCTGGACGCAATGGAGCGTGGCCTGGCCCAGTTCGGCCGGCCCTTCGTGCAGAGCCTGCACTGGCTGAACCGCAATACCCGCAAGGGCTCGCGCCAGAATATCGCCGCCCACTATGACCTCGGCAACGAGTTGTTCGAGCAATTGCTCGACCCGACCATGATGTACTCCGCCGCCATGTTCGCCAGCCCGCAAGACAGCCTGGAGCAGGCGCAGCTGAACAAACTTGAGCGCATCTGCCAGAAGCTCGCGCTCAAGCCCAGCGACCACCTGCTGGAAATCGGCACGGGCTGGGGCAGCATGGCGATCCATGCCGCCACTCATTACGGCTGCCGGGTGACCACCACCACCTTGTCGCAGGAACAGTACGCCTACACGCAGCGGCGGATCGCCGAACTCGGTCTGGGCGAGCGCATCACCCTGCTGCTGGAGGACTACCGCGACCTCAGCGGCCAGTATGACAAGCTGGTGTCGATCGAGATGATCGAAGCGGTCGGCCACCGCTTCCTGCCGACCTACTTCAAGCAGTGTGCGCAGCTGCTCAAAGCTGACGGGCTGATGCTGCTGCAAGCCATCACCATCCGCGACCAGCGTTACGAGCAGGCGAAGCGCAGTGTCGACTTCATCCAGCGCTACATCTTCCCCGGCGGCGCGCTGCCCTCGGTGCGGAAAATGCTCGAGATCATCACCACCAAGACCGATATGAACCTGCACCATATGGAAGACTTCGGCCTGCATTACGCGCGCACCCTGCGCCTGTGGCACGCCAACCTGCACCAGTCTCGACACAAGCTCGAGCAGCTCGGCTACGACGAACATTTCTATCGGCTCTGGGAGTTCTACCTGTGCTATTGCGAGGGCGGCTTCATCGAGCGCACCATCGGCACCGCGCAATTGCTGCTGGCCAAGCCAGCGGCGCAACCGCAACCCCTGCTAGGAAAACTCGATGCCTAAACTGATCGCCAACGCCCTCCTCTTTCAGCTCGGCTGGTTCGCCTGCGTATTCGGCGGCGACAGCCCGTGGCTGCTGCTAGCCGGGGTGGCATTGGCGGTGCATCTGCTCTGGGTCAGCAGTTGGGCCGCCGAGGGCAAACTGCTGCTCAGCGTGTTTCTCGCCGGCAGCGCCCTGGATAGCTTCTTGCTAAACCTCGGGCTGTTCGACTTCGGCGAGCCGCGCAACCTGATCCCGCTGTGGCTGGCCCTGCTCTGGCTGCTGCTGGCGACCACGCTCAACCATTGCCTGGCCTGGACGGCCCGGCCCTGGTGGCGCGCCAGCCTGCTCGGCGCCTGCGCCGGCCCGCTGTCCTATTACGCTGGCGCCCAGCTTGCCGGCGTCGGCATGCCGTACGGCACCTGGCAAACCCTGCTGTTGCTCGCGGCGATCTGGGCGCTGGTGCTGCCCGTGCTGCATGGATTCGCCAGACTCTACCGCAGCCAATATGAGCACAGCGTCCGCGCGCGCCAATCGAGGTAGGGTGGGAACCGCGCCGCGTTTTCCACCAACGGCAACCCGGCAAGAACCGCTTGGTGCATCGCGCGGGAACAAGAGCGCGATTCACCCTACGTCGACAGCCGAACAACCGGGAGGCAGACATGGCGTACACTGCAGCCATGACCGAAAGCCACCAGATCCCCCTCACCCAGTTGCCCAGCGAAGCCGCCGTCAGTTGCTCCAACTGCGCCGCCTGCTGCTGCCAGCTGGAAGTGCTGCTGATCACTGACACCGGCGTGCCGCCGCGTTTTATCGCCACCGACGACTGGGGCGGCGAAGTCATGCATCGCCTGGATGACGGCTGGTGTGCGGCGCTGGATCGCGACACCATGCGCTGTACCATCTATGAAGTACGCCCGCTGATCTGCCGCGAATTCGAGACCGCCTCCCCCGAGTGCCTCGACGAGCGCCGCGGCATGACCAGCATCTATCGCTGAAGCGGGTTTAATACAGAAACAAAAAATCGGCCAGCGGGCCGATTTTTTTGTATGCCGCGCGCTAGAAACTCAAACGGTAATGCACGGTATAGGCCTCGATGCCATTGTTCGGCTCCTTCAGCCCGGCGTTGGAGTAGTGCAGCGCGCGCAGGCCGACTTCCTGATCGGCGAAGCGCAGACCGACGCCGAGGCGATCCTCGAACTGGAAGGACGAGCCCAGGTTGCTGCCCTCCAGTTCGGTGTGGGAGAAGAAGGCTACGCCGACGCCGGCCTCGATATAGGGCCGCACGTTGTCTCCGGCAAACTCGTAGACGAACACCGGACTGAACGACAGGCTGTGGTTGCTCGCCGACTCATCGCCTTCCCAGAAGGTATAACCGGCATCCCAGTACCCGCCCAGGTGGCCGGTAGCGCTGTCCATCCAGCGGCGGTTGAAATCGAATTGAGCACCGACCCGATAAACCATGGTCGACTCGTCGGTGCTGCCCACGGCGAAAGTCACATCGGCCGCGTGCGCAGCGCTAACCGAACCTAGAGTCAAGGCCACCAACGCAGCCGCAGAAAACAGCGTATTCATGGGAGTATCCTTTTTCACCCGGTGGAGGGAGTTCCACCCTTCGCTGCTGGGAGTATAGAAATATTTGCTCTTAGTGAAAGGCTGACAATGCATAAACGTGCCGTCTTGGCGCAGTCAAAGCGCCCTAACCTGCGCCGGCTCGCCCCATAACCCGGGTAATACCGCCTGCATGCTTAGCGGCTCGGCGCTCGACCAGAAGCGCGCCACCTGCGCTGGCCCACCGGCCAACAACTGGCGCTCGCCGAGCATGCGCTGCAGGTGCCGCGCTACCGCCGCACCGGTGTCGATCAGGCTGACTGACGGTGGCAGCAACTCGCGCAACACCGGTTTGATAAAGGGGTAATGGGTACAGCCGAGGATCAGCGTGTCGCAGCCCTCGTCCAGCAGTGGCTGCACCCAGCCGCGCAGCATGTCGCGGGTCTGCGCGCCATCCAGTTCGCCGGCCTCGATCCGCTCGACCAGGCCTGGACAAGGCTGGGTAATCACCCGCACATCGCTGGCGAAGCGGTCGAGCAAGGCGGCGAATTTGGCGCTCCTCAAGGTACCGGTGGTGGCCAGCACACCGACCACCCCCGAGCGGGTCGCGGCGGCGGCCGGCTTGACCGCTGGCTCCATGCCGACGATCGGCAACTGCGGGTACAGCTCGCGCAAGTCGGCAACACCGGCCGCGGTTGCGGTGTTGCAGGCCAGCACCAGTGCCTTGGCGCCTTGCTTGAGAAGAAAGGCGGCCAGCAGCCGGCAGCGCTGGCGGATGAATTCCGGGCTTTTTTCGCCATAGGGCACATGGCCGCTGTCGGCCACATACAGCAGCGACTCATTGGGCAGCAATGCACGAATCTCGCCCAGCACCGACAGGCCACCAACGCCGGAATCGAATACGCCGATTGGCGCGTTATTACTCACGGCCAGCACCGCCACACACGCTGCAGGCCGGATCACGTTTGACCCGCAATTCACGAAAGCGCGAGCCCAGCGCATCGATCAGAAGCAAACGACCGACCAGCGGCTCACCGAACTGCGCCAGTAACTTCAGGGCTTCCAAGGCCTGCAAGCTGCCGACCAAGCCCACCAGCGGACCGACCACGCCGGCCTCGCTGCAGGTCAGCTCGGCTTCGCTGCCATGGCCGTACAGGCAGTGATAACAGGGGCTGTCGGCACGCCGTGAATCGAACACCGAAAGCTGCCCTTCCAGGCGAATCGCCGCGCCACTGACCAGCGGCACCTTGGCTGCCACACAGGCGGCGTTGACCGCCACGCGGGTGGCGAAGTTGTCCGAACAGTCCAGCACCAGATCCACCGCATTGACGGCTGCCGCCAGGGAATCGCCGTCCAGCGCCTGCCGATGACACTGCAGGCGCAGCTGTGGATTGATCGCCAGCAGGCGCCGCGAGGCCGAGTCGACCTTGCTCTGGCCGACGCTCTGGGTGTCATGGACGATCTGGCGCTGCAGGTTGGTCAGGTCGACCGTGTCGAAATCCGCCAGGTGCAACTCGCCAACCCCGGCTGCGGCCAGATACAACGCCACCGGCGAGCCCAGCCCACCCAGGCCGACGATCAGCGCGCGGCTGTGCTTGAGGCGCAACTGACCGTCGATATCGATCTGTTGCACTAGGATCTGCCGGCTGTAACGCAGCAGCTCGTCATCGTTCAGCATGTTCTGCTCACTCATGGTCGTAACGTCCGAGGCTGATACGTTCATGGCCACCCAGGTCACGCCGGCTCTCCACCGCGCTGAAACCGCGCGCAGCCAGCAGCCCGCGCACCGCGGCGGCCTGGTCGAAGCCGTGTTCCAGCAACAGCCAGCCGCTGGGTTCGAGATAGTCCGGCGCCTGTTCGATGATCAGGCGGATATCATCCAGCCCATCGACCCCGGCCACCAGCGCACTGCTTGGCTCGAAGCGCAGATCGCCCTCGCCCAGATGCTGGTCATCGGCGGCGATATACGGCGGGTTGCTGACGATCAACTGATAACGCTGGCCGGCCAGAGCGGTAAACCAGTGACTCTCGCTGAAGCGTGCATTGGCCAACTTGAGCCGCGCGCGGTTGCGCTCGGCCAGGGCCACCGCCTGCGGCACCCGGTCGACCCCGCTCGCCTGCCAGGCCGGCCGTTCACTGGCCAGGGCCAGGGCAATCGCGCCGGTGCCGGTGCCCAGGTCGAGTACCGCCGCGGGAGTGGCCGGAATCAGCTGTAACGCGGTCTCCACCAGCAACTCGGTGTCCGGACGGGGAATCAGGGTGTGCGCCGCGACGTCCAGTTCCAGGCTCCAGAAACCCTGGCGGCCGAGAATATGCGCCACCGGCTCGCCGGCCTGGCGCCGCTGCAGGTCGGCGGCAAACCGTGCGCCTTGCTCGGTGTCGACTTCACGCTCGGGCCAGGTGTGCAGGTAGCTGCGCGACTTGCCCAGGGCATGGGCGAGCAACAGCTCGGCGTCCAGTCGCGGCGTTGGCGAGTCGGGCAGTTCGGCATTGTTGAGCAGGGATTCGATGGTGGCCATGACAGTCGTCTGGTGGAGATTCGTAGGGTGGACAACCGCGCAGCGTTGTCCACCAGCGACACCTTGGTGGAAAACCACTTTGCGGGTTTCCACCCTACAAGGTATCGGTTAACCGCAGCAGATCAATCGCCCAATGCAGCCAACTGGTCGGCCTGGTATTCGGCGAGCAGCGGCTCGATCACCGCGTCGACGCCACCGGCCATCACTTCATTGAGCGAATACAGGGTCAGGCTGATGCGGTGGTCGGTGACCCGGCCCTGGGGGAAGTTGTAGGTACGAATCCGCTCGGAACGGTCACCGGAGCCCACCAGTAATTTGCGCGTGTCGGAAATTTCCTTGTGCGCGGCCGCTTCCTGCTGGTCCTTCAACTTGGCCGACAACCAGGCCATGGCCCGCGCACGGTTCTTGTGCTGGGAACGCTCTTCCTGGCATTCGACCACCGTGCCGCTGGGAATGTGGGTGATGCGGATCGCCGAGTCGGTGGTATTGACGTGCTGACCACCGGCACCGGAGGAGCGGTAGGTGTCGATGCGCAAATCGGCCGGATTGATGTCGATGGCGGCCTGTTCATCCGGCTCGGGCAACACCGCCACGGTGCACGCCGAGGTGTGGATGCGGCCCTGGGATTCGGTTTCCGGGACCCGTTGTACGCGGTGGGCGCCGGACTCGAACTTGAGCTTTCCGTAGACATTGTCGCCTTCGACCCGGGCGATCACTTCCTTGTAGCCGCCGTGCTCACCTTCGCTGGCCGAGAGAATCTCGACCCGCCAGCCACGCCGTTCGGCATAGCGCGAATACATGCGGAACAGGTCGCCGGAGAAGATCGCCGCCTCGTCGCCGCCGGTGCCGGCGCGCACTTCGAGAAAGACGTTGCGGCCGTCGCTGGGGTCTTTCGGCAACAGCATGCGCTGCAGGTTGTCTTCCAGCTCGATCAGCTTTTCTTTAGCCTCGCTGGCTTCTTCCTCGGCCATTTCCCGCATGTCCGGGTCGCTGTCCTTGAGTAGAGCCTGGGCACCCTCGAGATCGGCCTGCACTTTGCGAAACGCCCGAAACGCGCTATTAACCGGCTCGATCTCGGCATATTCGCGGGAGTAAGCCCGGAACTGGTTCTGATTGCCGATCACCTCGGCATCGCCAAGCAGCGCGGTCAGCTCTTCGAAGCGATCCTGCAGCATGTCGAGTTTGTTGATCAGGGACGCTTTCATTGCAAGCCTTTGTTGGACGGCGCGCCCTCATCGAGGGCAAAGAGTTCTTGGGCCACACCGAGCGCATCGACGCGGCCGTCGGCAGAAAGTTTTTTCAGTTGCACGCTGGGCGCATGCAACAGCTTGTTGGTCAGTCCGCGTGCCAGTTGCACCAGCACATCCTCGGCCGCACCGCCGTTACTGAGCAGGCGCAGGGCCTTGGCCAGTTCTTCGTCACGCATGCGCTCGCCTTGCTGGCGATAGGCCTTGAGCACATCCACCGCGGCCAGTTCGCGCAGGCGCAGCATGAACGTCTCGGCGCCCACGGCCACCAGTTCTTCGGCCGCCTGCGCCGCACCCTGGCGGCTCTTCAGATTCTCCGCGATCACCTCATGCAGGTCGTCGACGGTATACAGGTAGACATCGTCGAGCTCGCCGACCTCGGCCTCGATATCGCGCGGCACGGCGATATCGACCATGAAGATCGGCTTGTGCCGGCGCAGCTTCAGCGCACTCTCCACCGCGCCCTTGCCGAGAATCGGCAACTGGCTGGCCGTCGAGCTGATGACGATGTCGCTGTGCACCAACTCCTGAGGAATGTCCGAGAGCAGCACCGCATGCGCACCGAACTGCTCGGCCAGGCTGCTGGCGCGCTCCAGGGTGCGGTTGGCCACGACGATGCGCTTGACCCCCTGTTCGTGCAGGTGCCGCGCCACCAGGCTGATGGTCTCACCGGCACCGATCAGCAGTGCCTGGCTGCGGTGCAGGTCGCTGAAGATCTGCTTGGCCAGACTCACCGCGGCAAAGGCCACCGACACCGGGTTCTCGCCGATCGCGGTATCGGTGCGCACGGTCTTGGCGGTGCTGAAGGTGGCCTGAAACAAGCGCCCGAGCAGCGGCCCGACGGTGCCAGCCTCGCGGGCCACGGCATAGGCGGACTTCATCTGGCCGAGAATCTGCGGCTCGCCCAGCACCATCGAGTCCAGCCCCGAAGCCACACGCATCATGTGGCGCACCGCGGCATCGTCCTCGAGCACATAGGCGCAGGCACGCAGTTCGTCGAGGCTGAGCTTGTGGTATTCGGCCAGCCAGACCAGCACCCCGTCGACGGTCAGCGCATCCTGTTCGAGGTATAGCTCGCTGCGGTTGCAGGTCGACAGAATCGCCGCCTCACGACTGGCCGTGCATCGGCAGAGCTGCTGCAGAGCCTCGACCAACTGCTCGGGGGGAAAAGCCACGCGTTCGCGTACGGCCACCGAAGCGGTTTTATGGTTGATACCGAGGGCAATAAAGGCCATGCAAAGTCGCTGACTGGAAGATAGCGCGCAATTGTCCTACTTCGACCGAGTGAGAACAACCACCGCCGAATATTGTCTTATAAGGCACCAATCAGCTATCGAACCTCGCCCCATGGGCTTGCCCTACGGCTTGTGTCATGATGACCCGACCGCAGGTAAGTCGCCATTCTCCCTATGAATAGATCATTCGCATTGCTGGCCGCCCTTGCTTTATTAAGCGGTTGCCAGACATTTACCGCCTCCGCACCAGACGGCACACCGCCAGTGGAAGAAGCCTCTGCCGTAGCAGAAGCGCCGAAGCCCGAAGCCTATAGCTCGTTCAGCCAGGAAACCCTGCTCGCCTTGCTTACTGCCGAACTGGCCGGGCAACGCAATCGCTTCGATATCGCCATCGGCAACTACGTGCAGCAGGCCCAGGTGACCCAGGACGCTGGCGTAGCCGAGCGCGGTTTCCGGATTGCCGAGTACCTCGGCGCCGAGCAAGCGGCGCTGGATACCGCACTGATCTGGGCAAAAAACGCCCCGGGCAGCCTCGACGCCCAGCGCGCCGCCGCCATTCAGCTGGCCCGCGCCGGCCGCTATGACGAAGCCATGGTCTACATGGAGCAGGTGCTGCAACGCAAAGGCAGCACCCACTTCGATTTCCTCGCCCTGTCCGCCATCGAAACCGATCCAGACACCCGCGCCGGCCTGCTGCAAAGCTTCGATCGCCTGCAGAGCAAGTACCCGGACAACGGCCAGTTGCTATTCGGCAAAGCCTTGCTCCTGCAGCAGGACGATCGCCCGCAGGAAGCCCTCGAGCTGCTCGAAGCACAATCGGCCAACCAGGACGAAATCCCCCCACTGCTGCTCCACGCACGGCTGCTGCAAAGCCTCAAACGTGGCGATGAAGCCCTGCCACTGCTGCAAAAAGGCATCCGCCTGCACCCCGACGACAAACGCCTGCGCCTGACCTATGCGCGGTTATTGGTCGAACAGGATCGCCTGGACGACGCCAAAGGCGAGTTCGCCTCACTGCTGCAGCAATTCCCCCAGGACGACGACCTGCGTTTTTCGCTCGCCCTGGTTTGCCTGGAAGCCGAAGCCTGGCGCGAGGCCATCGTCTACCTCGAAGAGCTGGTCGAACGTGACAGCCATGTCGATGCCGCCCACTACAACCTGGCCCGCGCCTACGAAGCCCTCGGCGACAAGCCCAGCGCCTTGATCGAATACGCTATGGTCGGTCCCGGCGATGACTTCCTCCCGGCCCAGGCGCGCCAGGCACAACTGCTGCTCGACAGCAAGCGCGCGGCAGAAGCCTCACAACGCCTGAGCCAAGCCCGCGGCGCACAGCCCGACTATGCCATCCAGCTCTATCTGATCGAATCGGAAGCCCTGGCCAGTCACGAACAGCACGAACAAGCCTGGCAAGTGGTGCAGCAAGCGCTGGAGCAATTCCCCGACGACCTCAACCTGCTCTACACCCGCGCCATGCTCGCCGAGAAACGCGACGACCTGGATCTGCTGGAGCAGGACTTGCGCTTCATTCTCGAGCGCGAACCGGACAACAGCATGGCGCTCAACGCGCTGGGCTACACCCTGGCCGACCGCACCACGCGCTACGACGAAGCCAAGGGCCTGATCGAACAAGCCCTGCGCCTCAACCCCCAAGACCCGGCGATTCTCGACAGCCTCGGCTGGGTCAACTATCGCCTGGGCAACCTCGACGAAGCCGAGCGCCTGCTGCGCCAAGCGCTGGCGCGCTTCCCCGACCACGAAGTTGCCGCCCACCTGGGGGAAGTGCTCTGGGCCCAAGGCAAGCAGCGTGAGGCGCGCAAAGTCTGGGCCAACGCCCTCAAGCAACAACCTGACAGTATTTTATTGCGCAGCACCCTGCTGCGCCTGACCGGATCAGAGACGTTTTGATGTTTGTTCGCCCGCTCCTCGTGTTTAGCTTGATTGCCCTGCTCGCCGGCTGTACCGGCCTGACCTCCCGCGAATCCCTCGAAGGAGAAGGCAGCCCGGCGCTCTGGCAAAGCCATAAACAACAGATCAGCAGACTCGACGCCTGGCAGATCAGCGGCAAGGTCGGTATTCGCGCCCCGCAGGATTCCGGCAGCGGCACCCTGTTCTGGCTGCAACGCCAGGACTATTACGACATCCGCCTGTCCGGCCCGCTCGGTCGCGGCGCCGCACGACTGACCGGGCGCCCAGGCGACCTCCAGCTGGAAGTCGCCAACCAGGGGCGCTACCAGGCCGCCTCACCCGAACAACTGCTGCAGCAACAGCTGGGCCTCAACCTGCCGGTCTCGCACCTGCTGTGGTGGATTCGCGGCCTGCCAGCGCCCGACAGCAGAAGCCGCCTGACCCTCGACCGCGACAGCCGCCTGGCGCACCTGACCCAGGATGGCTGGCAGGTCGAGTACCTGCGCTACGCCGAGCAGGATGGCTACTGGCTGCCCGAGCGCCTCAAGCTGAGCGGTCACGATTTGCAAGTCACCCTGGTGATCAAGGACTGGCAACCGCGCCAGCTCGGCCAATGACCCCGCCGGCAATACCCGCCGCAGCCGAACTGAGGCTGCCGGCACCGGCCAAACTCAACCTGATGCTGCACATCCTCGGCCGCCGCGCCGACGGCTATCACGAGCTGCAGACCCTGTTCCAGTTTCTCGACTTTGCCGACGAGCTGGGTTTCGCCGCGCGCGCAGACGGCGCAATCCGCCTGCACAGCGACATCCCCGGCGTGGATCACGACAGCAACCTGATCGTGCGCGCCGCCCGTGCCCTGCAACAACAGGCGGGCTGCGCGCTGGGTGCCGACATCTGGCTGAGCAAGCGCCTCCCCATGGGCGGCGGGATTGGCGGCGGCAGCTCGGATGCGGCGACCACCTTACTCGGCCTTAACCGCCTCTGGCACCTGCATTGGGACGAAGAGCGCCTGGCCGGCCTGGGCCTGACCCTGGGCGCCGACGTACCGGTTTTCGTGCGCGGCCGCGCAGCCTTCGCCGAAGGCATTGGCGAAAAACTCACCCCAATGACCCTCAGCGAACCCTGGTTTCTCGTGGCAATTCCGCAAGTACTTGTCAGTACTGTGGAAATTTTCTCCGACCCTGAGTTGACACGGGATACGCCGCCCATTAAAGTTCGCAGCCTTCTTGAGGGGGGTAGTCGTAATGACTGCCAGCCAGTCGTCGAGAAGCGTTATCCAGAAGTACGTAACGCGCTGATCTTATTGAACAAATTCGTATCGGCAAAATTGACTGGCACTGGAGCTTGTGTGTTTGGGAGCTTCCCAAACAGGGACGATGCTGATAAAGTCGCCCGCCAACTTCCAGCCACTCTGCCAAGTTTTGTGGCACAAGGTCGTAACATCTCGATGTTGCACCGCGAGCTTGAAGTATTGGCAAAGAAGTGAATGCGTAGCATCAGTTACAGGGGCGTCGCCAAGCGGTAAGGCAGCAGGTTTTGATCCTGCCATGCGTTGGTTCGAATCCAGCCGCCCCTGCCATTACTGCCCTAGGGCAGCGATAAACTGACAAGCAGCATTGGGTTACACACGATACAGGGGCGTCGCCAAGCGGTAAGGCAGCAGGTTTTGATCCTGCCATGCGTTGGTTCGAATCCAGCCGCCCCTGCCATTTTCTATACTCATCCAGGTATACCCTCAGCCGGCAGGTACTGCGCGTGTCCAAGATGATGGTCTTTACGGGGAACGCTAACCCCGATCTGGCGCGACGTATCGTACGTCAGCTGCACATCCCCCTCGGCGATGCCTCTGTCGGAAAATTCTCCGACGGTGAAATCATGATTGAAATCAACGAAAACGTTCGCGGTAAAGACGTTTTCCTGATTCAGCCGACGTGCGCGCCAACCAACGACAACCTGATGGAACTGGTAGTGATGGCCGATGCCTTCCGCCGCTCCTCAGCCACCCGAATCACTGCTGTCATCCCCTACTTCGGCTATGCCCGCCAGGATCGCCGACCGCGCTCCGCCCGCGTGGCAATCAGCGCCAAAGTCGTGGCCGACATGCTCACCGTAGTAGGCATCGACCGGGTTCTTACCGTCGACCTGCACGCGGATCAGATTCAGGGCTTCTTCGATATCCCGGTCGATAACATCTACGGCTCACCAGTACTGGTGGACGATATTGAAGACCAACGCTTCGAAAACATGATGATTGTCTCCCCAGATATCGGTGGCGTAGTGCGTGCACGTGCGGTCGCCAAATCCCTGGGTGTTGACCTGGCGATCATCGACAAGCGTCGCGAGAAAGCCAACCAGTCCGAAGTGATGCACATAATCGGTGACGTAGAAGGCCGTACCTGCATCCTGGTCGACGACATGGTGGATACCGCCGGCACCCTGTGCCACGCGGCCAAAGCGCTGAAAGAACATGGCGCCGCCAAGGTCTTTGCCTATTGCACCCACCCGGTACTCTCGGGTCGGGCGATCGAAAACATCGAAAACTCCGTACTCGACGAGCTGGTGGTGACCAACACCATCCCGCTGTCCGCCGCCGCGCAATCCTGTTCGCGTATTCGCCAACTGGATATCGCCCCGGTAGTCGCTGAAGCGGTGCGCCGCATCAGCAATGAAGAATCGATCAGCGCGATGTTCCGTTAACCCGGAAATCGCCCTGAACGCGAAACGCCCTACTGTATTGGTGGGGCTTATTACCTAACCGTCCGGTCGCTGGTCGCAAGCGTGAAGGGCGGTTTGGTTATTTTGGAGAAGTGAAATGACCGTTGAATTTGCCCTGAATGCTGTAGTGCGTTCCGACCTGGGGAAAGGTGCGAGCCGCCGCCTGCGTCGTAACGTTGCCATGGTTCCTGCCGTAATCTACGGTGGCGACAAAGCCCCGCAGTCGATCAGCCTGCTGGCCAAAGAACTGGCCAAACTGCTGGAAAACGAAGCGTCGTTCAGCCACGTACTGACCCTGACCGTCGACGGCAATAAAGAAAGCGTGCTGATCAAAGCCCTGCAGCGCCACCCAGCCAAAGAATTCGTGATGCACGCCGACTTCATCCGCGTCGTCGCCGGCCAGAAACTGCACGCCCACGTCCCCCTGCACTTCCTCAACCAGGAAACCGCGGTTGGCGTGAAGACCCAAGGTGGCGAAGTTTCCCACACCCTGGCTGAAGTTGAAGTTTCCTGCCTGCCGAAAGACCTGCCGGAATTCATCGAAGTCGATATGGCTGCCGTTGAAATCGGCCAGATCGTTCACCTGTCCAACCTGACTCTGCCGAAAGGTGTGGAACTGGTTGCACTGGCTCATGGCAACGACCTGGCAGTGGCTAACATCCACGCTTCGCGCGTAGCCAAAGAAGTAGACGCAGAAGCAGAAGAAGGCGAAGGCGAAAGCGCTGCCGAGTAATCTGCGCACCACCGGAAAACAGCCCAGGCGCATTAGCGGCTGGGCTATTTCCACGAAAGGGCTCCTGACATGACTGCCGTACAACTGATCGTCGGCCTGGGTAACCCCGGCCCCGAATACGACCAGACCCGGCATAATGCAGGGGCCCTTTTCGTTGAGCGCCTGGCCAACAGCCAGGGCGCCAAGCTCAGCGTCGATCGCAAATATTTCGGTCTGATGGGCAAATTCAGCCATCAGGGTCGTGACGTTCGCCTGTTGATCCCCACCACCTTCATGAACCGCAGCGGCCAGTCCGTGGCGGCCTTGGCGAATTTCTTCCGCATCGCGCCGGAAGCCATTCTGGTGGCCCACGACGAACTCGACATGCTGCCAGGCGTCGCCAAACTCAAATTGGGCGGCGGTCACGGTGGACATAACGGACTGCGCGACATCATCGCCCAGCTCGGCAACCAGAATAATTTTTACCGCCTGCGGCTTGGCATCGGCCACCCGGGGCACAGCAGCATGGTGTCCAACTTCGTCCTCAGCCGCGCCCCGCGCAGCGAGCAGGAACTGCTCGACACCAGTATCGACTTCGCTCTCGGCGTGCTGCCGGAAATGCTCGCCGGTGATTGGAGCAAAGCGATGCACAAGCTGCACAGCCAGAAAGCCACCTCTTAACTCTCCGCGAGGGACACACCATGGGATTCAACTGCGGCATCGTCGGCCTGCCCAACGTCGGCAAGTCCACCCTGTTCAATGCCCTGACCAAGGCCGGTATCAGCGCGGAGAACTTCCCCTTCTGCACCATCGAGCCGAACACCGGCATCGTGCCGATGCCCGACGCACGCCTGGAAGCCCTGGCCGCCATCGTCAAGCCCGAACGCGTGCTGCCGACTACCATGGAATTCGTCGACATCGCCGGCCTGGTCGCCGGCGCCTCCAAGGGTGAAGGCCTAGGCAACAAATTCCTGGCCAACATCCGCGAGACCGACGCCATCGCCCACGTGGTGCGCTGCTTCCAGGACGAGAATGTTATCCACGTCTCCAACAGCGTCGACCCCAAGCGCGACATCGAGATCATCGACCTGGAGCTGATCTTCGCCGACCTCGACAGCCTCGAGAAGCAGCTGCAGAAGGTCACCCGCAACGCCAAGGGCGGTGACAAGGAGGCCGTGGCGCAAAAGGCCCTGATGGAAAAACTAATCCCGCACTTCAGCGAAGGCAAGCCGGCGCGCACCCTGCTCAAGACCCTGAGCGACGACGACAAGCAGCTGATCAAGAGCTTTCACCTGCTGACCGTCAAACCGGTCATGTACATCGCCAACGTCGCCGAAGACGGCTTCGAGAACAACCCCCTGCTCGACGTGGTGCGTACCATCGCCGACGCCGAGGGCGCCATCGTGGTGCCGATCTGCAATAAACTGGAAGCCGAGATTGGCGAACTGGAAGACGACGAGAAAGCCGAGTTCCTCGCCGACCTGGGCATGGAAGAGCCGGGCCTGAACCGGGTGATTCGCGCCGGCTACGAGCTGCTCAACCTGCAGACCTACTTCACCGCCGGGGTGAAGGAAGTCCGCGCCTGGACCGTACGCATCGGTGCCACCGCCCCTCAAGGCGCTGCGGTGATCCACACCGACTTCGAAAAAGGCTTTATCCGCGCCGAAGTCATAGCCTATGACGACTTCATCCAGTTCAAGGGTGAAGCCGGCGCCAAGGACGCTGGCAAATGGCGCCTGGAAGGCAAGGAATACATCGTCAAGGATGGCGACGTCATGCACTTCCGCTTCAACGTCTAAGCACTTGATCACACGCGAAAAATTTAGCATCTCAGGGTTGACAGAAACGTCCAATCCGCGAATAATGCGCGCCACATCGGCTACGTAGCTCAGCTGGTTAGAGCATAGCATTCATAATGCTGGGGTCCGGGGTTCAAGTCCCTGCGTAGCCACCAAACAAAACAAGGGTTTAGCGAAAGCTAAGCCCTTTTTTGTTTTCCGAAGTGACTACAGGATGCCTATAGACCGATTGACCACCTCAAGCTTCCCAAGGATTAACCACGGGAACGCCCAGGTAGTCGAAGTGACCAACTTTTCGCGTAGCGACTCGTGCATCATGCAAAGCGGCGATTGCGGCGATCTGCCCGTCAGCCATATCCACGACCTTCCCTTTCACCTCACTCTCAGCCGCTAAGCCTGCATAGTGAACCGCCGCATCTGTATCAAACGGAAGAATGCGACCGGCAAAATCCGCTTCAAACATTAGCGTCGCCAGCTCTAGCAAACCTTGCTTGCGCTTGCCGTCCGGCATCCGTGCAATGCCATAGAGTATTTCCGCCACTGTAATCGAGCTGATCACAAGCTGACTCGAAGGCTGAGCATCCACCCAGGCCAGAACCTGAGGAGATGGTTTGGCGCGCATCAGCTCAGGCAACACATTGGTGTCGAGCAGGATCATTCGTCAACGCTCGCATCGGGCCTTGTCCGTACGAGCAGGCAGCTCAATATCGGCCCCGCCAATTGCCGCGAAGCGCGAGTGAATCCGGCTACCTAACCCACCTGAGGTTTCTTGCCGAGAAAGCGCCTGACGGATGATCACCCTGGCTTCCTCCTCCATCGAACGGCCATGGCTTGCGGCAACCACGCGCAGTTGAGCCTTGAGGTCGTCGTCTAGATTTCGAATTGTGATGCTGGCCATATCACCGCCTAATGAAAGCATTGATTGCACTGCTATCACCCAGATGTATATCCGCACTGCGCAAGGGCCGACAGCCTCACAGCAGACTCCAAATGCTCTGGAGACAGATGCGCATAGCGCATGGTCATGGTGATCAGGAATGCCCGAGGATTCGTTGCAGGCTGAGGATATCCCCTCCCCCCATCATGTAATGACTGGCGCAGGATGTGGGTTAACTGCCCTGGTGCCTGGAAACCACAGTGTTCATAGGCGCTATGGAAAGCGGCACGGCAGGAAAATGCTCATCGCCGCCTTCAACGCGCGCCGGCCCTGCCACGAGCGCTGACCCTGATGCGGCACGTGGGGCTACCCCTCAGCAGATACAGCTGCCACCTCGAAACACATGCGCCATCCCTCGTTATTGATCCCGAAGCGCCCGATAGAGACCGTCCTGTCGGGGTACATCAGCTGGAACCGCTCACACAGCCTCAGCGCGACTGCATTCTTTATTTCCTGGGTGCGATCCTCGGCGGCCACATCGACATTAACGAACCGAAAATGCGCCGCAGGGGTTGGGTCAGGATCTGGCAGGCGGCCCAGCGGCATCAGCTCATCCGCGTATTCCTGTGCTGTTTTACTCACGTCGCATCTCCTGTCTAAGGGTTTAATGATGGCTGGGACCGCTGCACGAGCTGTCGCTTGCGCCTGGATTGCTGGTTGCTCCTGCCCACAGCGTGCCGATCGGCGGACAAAGCTGGCGACTCAAGGACAAGTTCGAGACGGTGCAAGTTCCCCGGAGATCGCGACTTTACTCCAATAAAGGGCTAGCGGACGGCTCGGTGTTTAACCGACGCGGGCAGTCAGCGCGGAGTTACCGGTTTTCGCCCACCCCTTACCTAGCCTTTACACCTCCCTGACCTCCTCTTACACCGGCTGGGTGTCTCATACATGCAGGGATAAACCATCCCAGATTTAAGGAGACAGTCATGCTAGCTCGTCTTGCAATGCTCGCCCTGGCGGCGGCGTTTCTGCTGATGACCGGTTGCGCCTATCACGAGTACAACGACCGCAGCAGGGACCATTACAGAGGCGCGGATCGCCATCATGTCATAGGCCATCACAAACCCAGTCAGCACAGGTATGAAGAGCAAAAGTACCAACACAACACACATCGCCAGCCTGATCGTGAGGCCCGTAAACGCAAGCATCGTTGAGATGCCACGCGCCGCCACTGCGCGGGGCTTCTGGTTTCACCTTTCCCTGCTACGCTTAAGTCTCCGCCCGGTAGGCTGATATGACAGCCCCGGACCTTCTGCAGGTTTTAAGGAGGTGGCTAATGACAAGCACATTTTCGCTTCACCCGTCGATCGACGACGGCATCCCGGCGGATGCCGAGGACTTCACTGGCGGCACGCTAGTCTGCCGCTGCACCCAGGACCCTGTCCGGGTGCAAATCGACGCGCAATCGGCCTATAACCACGCCTGCGGCTGCACCAAGTGCTGGAAGCCGAAGGGCGCCCTGTTCTCCATGGTCGCGGTGGTGCCGCGCGACAAGCTTAAGGTCACCGAGCACGCCGAGAAACTTGCGCTGGTCGATGCCCAGGCCACCATCCAGCGGCACGCCTGTAGCCAGTGCGGCGCGCATATGTACGGCCGCATCGAGAACAGCACTCATCCCCTCTACGGATTCGACTTCATCCACACGGAACTGTCCCCGGAGAAGGGCTGGTCCGCGCCACAATTCGCCGCATTCGTTTCCTCGATCATCGAATCAGGCGCCGAGCCGGCGCTCATGGATTCAGTACGTGCGCGACTCAAGGCTCTCGGCCTGGAACCTTACGACTGCCTGTCGCCAGAGCTGATGGATATCATCGCGACGCATACCGCCAAGGCCTCTGGCGTGCTGAAGTCCTGACGTAACGCGGGGGCGGAGCCACTTGCGAGCGTAAGTCGCGCTGACTCATTGCCCCCCTTACCCTGGCGGCGTTGCGTGCGCGCATCAAATTCCCCAGCCGGCTCATCTTCAGCGCCACCCAGGCGCGACCCACACAGGTAAAACCCGCACGGCCACAAGGTTAATCGCGCCAGCGCGATTGCTCTGGGTGATAATGCCCGCCAAGTTGTCATCCGCTCAACAAAGGAGTCCTGCGGGAGTGATGTTCGAGATCAAGCAGTTGAACCCTGAAGAATACCGTCAGCAAACGCGCCGCAGCACGATAACCATTGTGGTGATCTTCCTGTTGCTGGGCATGCTGCTGTCTACCACCGCCGTGCTGTTGTTCGGCGAACCCGGCGGCGATAATTTCCGCTGGAATCTGGGCGGCATTATTGCCGGGCTGCTGCTGACCGTAGCACTGGTGCGGCTCAAGTTCTGGCAGCAGCCCTGGATGGCGCCGGCGGTCTACGGCTGGCAACTCAAGCGCAGGCTGATGAGCATCACCAACGTCATGCACCACCTCACTGCCGGCGTAACTGCTCAAGATCAGACGGCGATGAAACTGCTGCGTTTCTATCACCTGGGCCTAACTCAGATGCACCAACTGGACGGCAACTCCAGCGCCCTCAGCCAGATGGTGGCGGAGATCAATCGGCACAAGGAAACCATGGAGGCTCGGGGCATGAATACCGAGCTGAAGCAAATGAACCCAGCCTGGCTTGCGGCGGTGAAGAAAGCTAACGCCGCGCGGTAAACGCGCCCATCACCAGCGAAACAGCCTACGGGTATCGCGCCGCACGACCTAACCGACCCAACCCGGCCCCTGCGGCGCGTCCCTTCCTCGCAGGCGGCATAATCACCCTATCGATCAGCCGGCTTCGGCGCCATCTGTGTGCCCAGCAACAAGCCGGCGAAGATCAACCCGCCACCCAGCCAGTGGAACGCCTGCAAGCCCTCACCCAGCAGCAGCCAGCCGAGTACGGCAGTGATCACCGGCATCAGGTAGCTGGAGAGTGCCGCCTTGGCGGCGCCGAGTACGCGCACGCCGTGATTCCAGGCGAGATAGGCGACCAGCGAGGCGAACACGGCGGTATAGGTAATCGCGCCGAGGTTGCTCAGGCTGGCGACGAAACGAGCACCCTGACTGAGCTCGTAGAGGTAGAACGGCAGGATCAGCGGCACGCCGAGCAGCATCAGCACGCCGAGCAGGGCCAGCGCCGGGATCGGTATCAGGTACTTGGCCCAGCGTCGCAGCAGCAGGGAATACAGCGCCCAGTCGGCCACGGCCAGGAGCATGATCAGGTCGCCACGGTTGAACGACAGTGCCGTCAGGGTCGTCCAACTGCCCTGGGTGATCAGCACCAGCAGGCCGATCGCGGCCAGACCCATGCCCCACCAGGCGCGGCGTTGCGGCCATTCGCCGAGCAGCAGACCGGCGCCGATGAAGGTCAGCAGCGGCAGGCAGGTGTTGACCAGGGTGATGTTGATCGCCGCGGTGGTCTGCGCGGCGCTGTAGAGCATCGAATTGTAGCCGGCGATGCCGAGGCCGCCGAGCACCAGCAGGCGCCAGCCGGCCGCACGCAGTTGCGGGCGATGACGCCACATCGGCGCTAGGACGAAGGGCAGCAGCAGGCTCAGGGCCAGGCACCAGCGCCAGAACGACAGGGCGAAGGGCGGGATCTCACCGGCGAAGGCGCGCGCCACCAGGGCGTTGCCCGACCAGCAGAGCACAGCCAGCAGCAGGCCGAGCATGGCCAGGCTGCGCGAACTGTTCGTCACCTCAGCTCTGGCCGAGCGGACGCAGGCGGTATTGCGGCGGCAGCTGTTCGATGCCACTGACGGTGACGTTGAGGTTCTTCCAGCGACCGTCCTTGATACCGTAGATGCAGCCATGTACCGACAGTTCCTGACCTCGATGCCAGGCGTTCTGCACGATGGTGGTGTGGCTGACGTTGGCCACCTGCTGGATCACGTTGAGCTCACAGAGGCGGTCGACCCGCTCTTCCTCGCTCGGCAGGGTCGCCAGGTAGTCGCGGTGCTCGTAATACAAATCGCGGATGGTCCGCAGCCAGCCGTCGATCAGGCCGAACTGGGTGTCCTGCATGGAGGCACGCACGCCGCCGCAGCCGTAGTGGCCGGTGACCAGGATGTGTTTGACCTTGAGCACGTCGACCGCGTACTGGATCACCGACAGGCAGTTGAGGTCGGTGTGCAGCACCACGTTGGCGACGTTGCGATGGACGAACAGATCGCCCGGCAGCAGACCGACGATTTCGTTGGCCGGCACCCGCGCATCGGAGCAACCGATCCACAGGTATTCCGGCGCCTGCTGGCGGGCCAGCTTGGCGAAGAACGCCGGGTCTTTCTGAGTAATCGCCTCGGCCCAGCGCGCGTTGTTGTCGAATAGTTCTTGCAGATCACCCATGCTCGCATCCTCTCGCCCAATGCCTCACCCCAGGTAAGGTGTCAGCGACTTTGACAACTCGCATGAGCCCTTGGGTCACAATGACCCCAGCAGCCGGCTGAATGCATGCTAGATTCCCAGTTCGCCTCGCAGCACCTGCAAGAGCTGAGGCAGATCGAAAGGCTTCAGAAAGAAATCCACCACATGCAATCGCATTGCTTCGATGGCGTCCCCTACCCCAGCGTCAGCGGAGACCACTATCACCGGTATCTGCCCATACTCGGAATCGCGCACCTGGCGAATTAACTCAAGGCCTTTACCATCACCACTGATGCGCAGGTCGATAATCATCAGGCCGATGTCCATGTCTGTCCGCAGTGTATCCAGTGCCCTCTGCGGACTCGAAGCGATGAGATAGCTGATACCCTCCTTGCCGAGCAACTTTGCCAGTTTACCCAGGGTATTGGGATCGTCCTCGACCAACAGAACCTTGCTCGGAACTCTATCCTGCACGCTTATGGCTTCGGCCAAGGCATTGATTTCATCCCTATCTAGAGTGGAATAATCCGACATCCCTGCACCCCCTTCGAGACAGCTCTCTTGCCTCGTTGTCCAATTGCTCACGACTTCAAACCAATCGCTCTCGATCATTTCAGGTGGTCAGCGGCAAACCAGCCAGCAGCGCCATTGCATTCTGCCAGCATAGCGGTACAACGCGGCAGGAGAAAGACTCGGCTCGCGCAACATGCGCTGCTGCGCCGGGGTCGGAATATCCGCCAGGCCATTGCCATTGAGGTCCGTCAGGCTGCGGTCATGGCCGCGCAGGCCGGAGCGGATGCCGCCCTTGTCGATCACCCTATAGAGGCAGAATGCGCCCGGCCTGGTAGTGCGCCTGCAGGCGGTGGTCTTCCTTACGCGTGGGATCGAAACTCAGATTGCTGGAAAACAGCGACACCGAGGCCTTGCCTTTAGCCCGGTAGGCGGCGCCGATCATCGCCGCCTACCCGGCCGGGCGAAAATCGAACTCATGGTGACCCAGGGTCGCGCCGTCGTAACCCAGCTCGCTCATCAGCCGCAGTTCGCCGTCAATCTCGCGGCTGACCGTATGAAACAGCCTGCCCATGCTGAAGTCGTCGCCATCGAGCAGCAGCGGTTACGCCCCGGCCGCCGCGCGCCGGGCCCTGACCAAGGGCGCCAGACCGACCAGCAACAAACAGCTGGCAACGAGTCAGGGACGGAGCAAGCGCATCGAGGCTCCTTATGCGAATGAGACGGTCGGCACCGTTTAGGTGAACGATGGGTTACCCATCAGTATGTGGCAGGCCGTGCGCTGCGGCACCGCAGACACTTGCCAATCGAGTCAGCCGCTGTGCCGACAGCGCGGCGGGAATCTTTCGCCGCAATCGGCGTCCACCTTACATAAGGCCCACCAAGGAGAGCCGCAGATGTCTCCATCCATTCACCGCGACAAACCATCGACCGGCAAACACCCGCACGAAGACCTCGACCCAGCAGACGCCCGAGAGGACTTCTCGGATGCCACGCAACCAGAAGATGAGCTGATCGAAGAGCTCGAGCACAGTCAGCGCCGCGAAGCCGGCTTGAGCGACGATTCCCCACCGGGCCACGGCCCCGACAAGGATGACCTCGACCTCGAAGACTTGATCCATGAGGATGGCGCACGCTCGCCACTCGAGGACGCCAGAGACCTGCGGGCTAACTATGCCCAGGACGAGGACGCTGGCGACCCCGCCGAAGAGCTGGAGCCGGCCGAGCAGGCGCACTCGGCCCGCGAAAAGCCCGGTGGCAGATCCTAAAGCAATCAGTCGATCAGGGTGCAGGCCATCACCAGCGCGTCCTCGCGGCCGCCCACGGCCGGGTAGTAGTCGCGGCGCCGGCCGATTTCATTGAACCCATAACGCTCATACAGGCGATAAGCCGACTGGTTGCTGGCGCGCACTTCGAGGAAGCATTCGCCGGCATTCAGTTCCATGGCGCGTTGCATCAAGCGCTCCAGCAGCAGCAAGCCGAAGCCACGGCCCTGGCTCTCCGATTTGATGGTGATGTTGAGTAGATGGGCCTCGTCGATGATCACGTTGATCACGCCGTGGCCGACCTGCTGCTGGCCGTCGAACATCACCCAGCAGTCGTAGGACTTGAGGCTGTCGAGGAAGATCCCGCGCGTCCAGGGATGGCTGAACGCTGCGTACTCGACCTTCAGCACGGCTTCGATATCCGCCTCGGTCATCGGGCGGAAAGAAATTACATCACTCATTCAGGTTGACTCGGCAGGCAGTTGATACGTAGGTGCAATGGCCGAAATCTGGCAGCGCAGGACGTGTTCAAGAGCCTGCCAGCCAGCGCTGACGCACCCGGCGCATGGCCTGCCACAGCTCGGCCTTGCGCGCGGGCTCGTCCATCAGCAATTCCAGCCCCGGCAGCGCCCAGGCCGCACCCAATTCGTCGATCTGCAACTCACGGTTGTAGAGCTCGGCATCGGCGTCGCCGGCAAAGCGGATGGCTGGCAAGCCGACCAGCCACAGGCAGCTGCAGGGTTGCTGCTCTTCCAGGCGCGCCGCGATGAAGCTCTGCACGTAATCCAGCGCGGCCTGTGGCCCCTGATCCATGCTGCCGCGCGCCAGCAATGGCCAGCGTACCGGCTCGCCGACCAATTGCGGGCTGTCCGGCAGACCGGCGGCGCGCAACAGATCCTTGAGCAGCAGGTAGGCCGGATCGCGGCCCTGCAAGGGCTCGCCGGTAGGTAGCTCGACCAGCAAGGCGCAGTCACCGGCGCGCAGCAGTTGCAGGGCGAAGCGCGGCGGCGGCGCAGCCATCGGCTTGGCCACTACGGGCGGCTCGGCCGCAGCGGCGGCATCCACTTTGGCGCCGCGGGGGACGACGCTAGGCCGTGGCACCTCGATCTTCGGCCGCTCGACTAGCGGCTCGGGCCGGCTCGGCGGCGCGGGTTCGCTGACGGGCGCGGCGACCGGCGGCGCGGCCGCGACTGGCACCTCAGGCGGTGCCGGCTGCAGCAGCTGCGGGCGTGAGGGCGCGGCAAACGGCAACTCCAGCCGTGGCAGCCAGCTGGCCACCTGCATGGCGCTCAGGTAGGCGCGACGACGCAGCTCTGCAATCAAACGTCAGCCACCTGCGGGTGAGCCTTCTGGCTGTCCTGCATCAGGTTGAGGGCGTTGATGTAGGCCTTGGCCGACGCCACCAGGATGTCGGTATCGGCGCCGTTACCGTTGACGATGCGCCCGCCCTTCTCCAGGCGTACGGTGACTTCGCCCTGGGAGTCGGTGCCCTCGGTGATGGCGTTGACCGAGTACAGTTGCAGGCTGGCCTGCGAACTGGCAATCGACTCAATAGCCTTGAAGGTCGCGTCCACCGGACCGGAGCCTTGCGCGGCCGCACGGCGCTCCTGGCCATCGACACTGACCGCGATCTGCGCCTGCGGCACTTCGCCGGTTTTGCTCGTCACTTCCAGGCTCAGCAGTTTGAAGTGCTCAGGTGCTTCGGCGGTCAGGCTGTCAGAAACCAGTGCCTGCAGGTCTTCGTCGAATATCTCGTGCTTCTTGTCGGCCAGATCCTTGAAACGGGCAAAGGCGGCGTTCAGTTCGCCCTCGCCGGCCAGGACGATACCCAGCTCCTCCAGCCGTGAGCGAAACGCCGCACGCCCGGAATGTTTGCCCATGACCATCTTGTTGGCATTCCAGCCAACCGATTCGGCAGACATGATCTCGTAGGTTTCGCGGTGCTTCAGCACGCCGTCCTGGTGGATCCCCGATTCGTGGGCGAAGGCGTTGGCGCCGACGATCGCCTTGTTCGGCTGCACCGGGAAACCGGTGATGCCGGAGACCAGGCGCGAGGTACTGAGGATGTGCGGGGTGTCGATGCGCGTATGTACGCCGAGCAGGTCTGCGCGGGTCTTGATCGCCATGACGATCTCTTCCAGCGCGGCGTTGCCGGCCCGCTCGCCGAGGCCGTTGATCGTGCACTCGACCTGACGTGCGCCTGCGACCACGGCAGCCAGGGAGTTGGCCACGGCCAGGCCCAGATCGTTGTGGCAATGCACCGAGAATACTGCCTTGTCGGCATTGGGCACGCGGTTGAGCAGCTGGCGAATGGTCTCGGCGTACTGGTGCGGAATCGCATAGCCCACGGTATCCGGAATATTGATGGTGCGCGCACCGGCATCAATCGCCGCCTCGACAATCCGGCAGAGAAAGTCGATGTCCGAACGACCGGCATCTTCGCAGGAGAACTCGACATCGGCACACAGGTTGCGCGCACGCTTGACCGCATGCACCGCCTGCTCGACCACCTGATCCGGCTGCATGCGCAGCTTGTACTGCATGTGGATCGGGCTGGTGGCGATAAAGGTGTGGATGCGCCCGCTGTTGGCGCCCTTGAGAGCTTCGGCGGCGCGATCGATGTCACCATCTAGGGCGCGCGACAGGCTGCACACGGTGCTGTCCTTGATACTGTCGGCAATCGCCTTGACCGCGGCGAAGTCACCCGGGCTGGCGATGGCGAAGCCGGCTTCGATCACGTCGACGCGCAAACGCTCCAGAGCCTTGGCGATGCGCAACTTTTCTTCACCGGTCATGGACGCGCCGGGGCTCTGCTCGCCATCGCGCAGGGTGGTGTCGAAGATAATGACGCGGTCGTTGCTGCTCATGCTGGGTTCCTCACGAATGCGCAGAAGCACAGGCCCGACGTGGGGGCCTATGTCGATAAGCTGTGATTGTCGCGTGAAATGCCGCAGGCGGGAAGCGTGGAAAGCAGCGCCACACTCCGCATCAAAGCGTAGGGCGGGTGCAACCCGCCAATGGCCAAGAGATTCCGGCGGGTTGCACCCGCCCTACCGATCGCTCTCGCGCATCGCCGCGCACTTCTGGACGCGGAGCGTCCAAGGATGAGCCTGCAAAGCCGGCACTAAAAACAAGACCCGCCGAATTGGCGGGTCTTGTTGGTCGATCAGCGCTTCTGATCCCAGGGTCGGTCGCCGTTGGCGTCCTTGATCCGGGTCGGCAGGCCCATCTCATCGAGGAGCTTGAGGAACGGCTCGGCCGGCAGCTGTTCGACGTTGGCCATGCGCGCCACGTCCCAGTCGCCACGGGCAACCAGCAGAGCAGCGGCGACCGGCGGTACGCCGGCGGTGTAGGAAATACCCTGGCTGTCGGTCTCAGCATAGGCATCGGCGTGGTCGGCAATGTTGTAGATAAACAACTCCACCGGCTTGCCGTCCTTGCTGCCCTTGACCAGGTCGCCGATGCAGGTCTTGCCGCTGTAACTCGGCGCCAGCGAGGCCGGATCCGGCAGCACGGCCTTGACCACCTTGAGCGGCACCACTTCAAGGCCTTCGGCGGTTTTCACCGGTTGCTCGGAGAGCAGGCCGAGGGTGTTCAGCACGGTGAAGACGTTGATGTAGTGCTCGCCGAAGCTCATCCAGAAGCGCACGTTGGGTACGTTCAGGTGCTTGGACAGCGAGTGCACTTCGTCATGCCCGGTCAGGTACAGATTCTGCTCACCGACCACCGGCAGGTCGTCGCTACGCTTGACTTCGAACATGCTGTTGCTGGTCCACTGGCTGTTCTGCCAGCTCCAGACTTGTCCGGTGAATTCACGGAAATTGATTTCCGGATCGAAATTGGTGGCGAAGTACTTGCCGTGGGAGCCGGCGTTGACGTCGAGGATGTCGATCGACTCGATGCTGTCGAAGTACTGCTGCTGCGCCAGTGCGGCATAGGCATTGACCACGCCCGGGTCGAAACCGACACCGAGGATGGCAGTCACGCCTTTTTCCTGGCATTCGGCCAGGTGCTTCCACTCGTAGTTAGCGTACCAAGGCGGCGTTTCGCAGACCTTGCCCGGTTCTTCGTGGATGGCGGTATCAAGGTAGGCGGCGCCGGTATCCATGCAGGCGCGCAGCACCGACATGTTGAGGAAGGACGAACCCACGTTGATGACGATCTGCGATTGGGTCTCGCGGATCAGTGCCTTAGTTGCTTCTATATCCAGCGCATTGAGGGCATAGGCCTGGATTTCGGCCGGCTGCTTCAAGCTGCCTTTGGCCTTTACGCTGTCGATGATGGCCTGGCATTTGGAGATGTTGCGCGACGCGATAGCAATACGACCGAGTTCGTCGTTGTGCTGCGCGCACTTGTGGGCCACCACCTTGGCGACACCTCCTGCACCAATGATCAGAACATTCTTCTTCAATTTCTTTATCTCTCCTTTAACCGCCGCCTTCAGGACAGGCTGGACAGGTAGTCGTCGAATCCAAACTCACGAACAACCTCGACGCTGCCGTCGAGCTGTCGCACTGCAATAGACGGCATTTTAAGCCCGTTAAACCAGTTTTTCTTGACCATGGTGTAACCCGCTGCGTCGATAAACGACAACCGATCGCCGATGGTTAGCGGACGATCGAAGCGGTATTCGCCGAAAATGTCCCCCGCCAGACAGGATTTACCGCACACCATGTAGCTGTGCTCGCCGTCACAGGGGGCCATCTTGGCGTCCAGGCGGTAGATCAACAGATCGAGCATATGCGCTTCGATGGAGCTGTCGACCACAGCCAGGTGCTTACCGTTGAACAGGGTGTCGAGCACCGTGACTTCCAACGAGGCGCTCATGGTGATGGCGGCCTCACCGGGTTCCAGATAAACCTGCACGCCGAAACGCTCGGAGAAAGCCTTGAGGCGCGCGCAGAACTGCTCCAGCGGATAGCCGTCACCGGTGAAGTGAATGCCGCCGCCCAGGCTGACCCACTCGACCTGATGCAGCAAGTGGCCGAAGCGCTCTTCGATGGTACTGAGCATCTGCTCGAACAGCTCGAAGCTGTCGTTCTCGCAGTTGTTGTGGAACATGAAGCCGGAAACCTTATCCATCACTGTGGCGATTTTTTCCGGGTCCCACTCGCCCAGGCGGCTGAACGGGCGCGCCGGGTCGGCCAACAGGTAATCCGAGCTGCTCACCTGCGGGTTGACCCGCAAGCCACGTATCTTGCCGGCAGACGCCTCGGCGAAGCGCTCGAGCTGGCCGATCGAGTTGAAGATGATCTTGTCGCAGTTGGCCAACATCTCGTCGATTTCATCGTCGGCCCAGGCCACGCTGTAGGCGTGGGTTTCGCCAGCGAACTTCTGTCGACCGAGCTTGAGCTCATACAGCGACGATGAGGTGGTGCCGTCCATGTACTGCTGCATCAGGTCGAATACCGACCAGGTGGCAAAGCACTTGAGCGCCAACAGCGCCTTGGCGCCGGAGTGCTCGCGGACGTAGGCGATCTTCTCGAGATTGCCCAGCAGCTTTTGCTTGTCGATGAGGTAGTACGGCGTCTTGATCATCTGTGTGCCTATACAAGGTATAGCCGGCAGGAAATCAGCGGTGCCAACCCCCTCCCCAAAAAGTGGAGGCGAATTGTGCCGATAACCGACGCATATCGAAAGAGCCATGGACATATTTCGTCGGTCAACCGACCGTTGGCGACGCTTTATCGCAAGGCCGGCCAGCCGCAGCCCAGCTGGAGCGCTCGTGGCGCAATGTGCAGGCGCCCGACAGGATGAACGGCATGGATGACCAATGGGTGACTGCAATGTGCCACTGAGCCTGTCCAATTGCTGGCAATTGTGGCGTCAGACGGCTCAGGTCTGGCGAAACAACCCGAGCAGGTGGCGGGCAATGGCACCCTTGATCGCGTTGATGCTCGACGGCGAGCAGTGCGCCAACTGGACGAGGTTGATCCGGTGCAGGTGCAGCGACGGCATGCGCGTCTCGAAGCCGCGCAGATCTTCCTTGATCAACACCGGCAGGAACCACTCGCCCCTGGCCCGAGAGCGCTGGATCAGCAACCTGAGCCCATCCTGAAACGGCAACTCCGTGGAGGCCACCAGACGATTGTGGCTGGGGATTTTCAAGTACAGACCTGGGTAACCCAGGGTTTCACCCGGCAGAATATGGATACCGGTGGGTTCTACCGCATGGGCCGGGATGTCATGGAAGGTTTCGTTCCAGCAGCGCTCGTCCGGGAGGATGGTGATATCGCCATGATCGCTCGGCGGCACCACGAAGCTGTAGTTGCTGTAGAGCGTTGCCGCATAAGCCGAATAGACACACAGGCGGTTCTCGAAGCGCTGCAGAAAGGCAATCGCCTCGCGGCGGTCGGTGATGGCGCCGAGGTCCCAGGTCAGATCACACTGATCCTGCAATTCGCACCAACAGGCAGCGATATAGGCAGCGGAGGTGAACGGCATAGGCTCGATCCCGGCGTGGTGTTTGATCTGCTATCGCAGAAAACATGCCAGTAAATTCAACCACTTGAATAGGGCTCCCAGCGCGTCAAGATCACCGAACAACGGTTGCGGCGGTCGCAAACTGCCGCATTGCGTCACCTGCACGCGCAAAGCGCCTCCGATCGGTTCGGGCTCAATCGATTGTCGGCCGATGCAGTACAATCGGCGTTTTTCCCAGATTGAGCGACCGGCTTTCGATGATCGACCCCAAGCGCGTATTGCGCGCCCTTGCCGAACACTGGACGTTGCTCGAACCGCTCTGCGAGCGGTTCGATAGCGGCACCCTGAGCCTGGTCGAGCTGCGCAAGCAACTCACGGCGCAGTTGCCGGACAGCACGCCGGTGGACATTACCGCCCTGCTCGACCAGTGGATCCGCCTGGATATCTTGGTGCCGGTGGCCAAGAGCCCCAACCGCTTCGAGCTCAACGCGCAGATCCACGACTTCCTTGCCTACCTGCGCCGCGAACATCGCCTGGGCCTGTGCCTGGAGATCGAGGCCTACTTGCGCCATCTGGAGCGCCTGGCCGGCTATATCAAGGATGCCTTCGAGGTACGTGACGCGGCCGACCTGGCGCGGCAGTTGCGCCTGCTGGATATGCGCGTGCGTGACGTGCTGAAGAAGCTGGCCAACGACGAACAGGCGCTGGTCGCCGTGGCCGAACGGGCCAAGACCAGCGACCGGCAGATCCCCCTGCGTCAGCGTTACGCCGAAGTGCTGGCGACCTGGGACGAATATGTCGAACCGATGATCCAGCTGGTCGCCGCCGACGGCGCCTTCGAGCAGGGTGTCTATCGGGTCGAACATGTACTGCTGCGCCTGCTCAGCGAACAACAGCGCCTCGGCCAGCTGGTCGACGATGACCTGCTGCTGCGCACCCACGCACGCATCCTGGAGATGCAGACCACCGCCCAGCTGACCCTGCGCCGCGCCCGCGAGTTGCTCCTGCCGCTGCGCGAGGAAGCCCGCCGGCACAACGCCGTGACCCGCGGCGCAGCCCTGGCCCTGGCGGCTATTCGGCGTAAAGGCTTGGACGCGGTGCCGCAGGCCTCGCTGCCGCTGTTCAGTCGTCCGCAGAGCACCTTTCTCGGTACGGCGTCGCAGGTCGAGGCTTATGTCTATGCGTTGGCACGCTTCGAACCAAAACCGGCGCAGTTCCCCAAGGCCAGTACCACACGCAAGGGCGAAACACCCCGCGCGCCACGTACCGCGCGGGAGATGCTCGAGCGCTGCGAACAAGCCCTGCCGTTACCGGACTTGATGGGTTGGCTGCTGCAGCAGGAGCCCGAAGGGGCCACCGACGAGCTGCTGTATTGGTTCTCGCGCCTGTCCCGCGATGCCCGTTTCCAGCGCGAGCGCCTGCAGCGCCGTGACTATTTGACCGCCGAACACCAGCTCAGCCTGAGCTCCTATGCCCTGATGGCCAGCACCCATGGTTAACCCCTGCTTGCCCACCATCCTGCGCCATCAACTTTCCGCTGGAAAACGCTTCGCGGATTTCCACCGGGCGGCCATCAACCCTACGAGCCAGTGCGAGTGACCGCATGAATATCGACCTGAAAGAACTGACCCAACTGGCACCGATCTTCCGCGAGCTATTCAAGGGCTATCACGTCAGCCGCCGCGACCCGGAGCTGTACGCCCAGCTGTCCAACCTGCAGGACCAGTACCGCGCGCTGTTCAAGGCGCTCGGCTATGAGCTGATCTGCGACAGCCGTGGCTTCTACTATTTCGTCCCCGAGCAGATGGGCGCCCAGGTCAACAAGACCGCCCAGCGCCTGGCGCTGTTCACCTTCATCCTCGTTGAACATTTAGCCGATCAGGGCCGCGACCCGTTGGCAGTACTCGACGGTGGCAGCCTCGGCCGCGATGAACTGCCGCCGCTGCTGGAAAAATACCGTGATCTGTTCCTCCAGGCCGAAGTTACCACCATCGAGGAGTTGGAAGAAAAGATCATGCGCCGCCTGAACCAGCTGGGCTTTACCGGCGAAGAAAACGGCGTCTACCGCTTCCTCGCACCGATGCACCGCTTCCTCGATGTCTGCCTGAGTGTGCAGCAGGATCGCGACCTGGCCGCCACCCTGCATAGCGCGCAGCCACTGCCGACCCCAGTGCTACTGGACGATGAGCCAGAGGATGCAATCATCATTCTCGCCGAAGATGAGCCAGACCTCAGCGAAGAGGATGCCCTGGCCCGCGCCATGGCCGCCGAACGCGCCGTACAGGAGATAGATGCATGAGCCAGGAACGCTACGGCATCCGCCGCTTTGCCCTGCTGAACACCGCCGGCTACAGCCTCGGCCTGTTTCCGCTGGAGAACCCGCTGTCGGTGTACGGCGCCAACAACCTAGGCAAGTCCGCCTCGATCAACGCCCTGCAGTTCCCGATTCTGGCACGCATGTCGGACATGAGTTTCGGCAAGTACAGCCTGGAACAATCGCGCAAGTTCTACTTCGCCACCGATACCAGCTACATCCTGGTGGAAGTCGCCCTGCCCCACGGCCCCCATGTCATCGGTGTGGCCGGGCGCGGGCCGGGGGGCGGTTTCGGCCACCAGTTCTTCGCCTACCAGGGCGAGCTGAACCTGGCTCACTACCAGACCAATGGCACCTGTCTGCGCCAGCGCGAGCTGTTCAATGCCCTGGATCGCGACGGAATCAAGGCCTATGAACTCAAGCCGGACGAGCTGCGCCGCCTGCTGGTCGGCGGCCACACCTCGATCCCGCTGGACCTGACCCTGATCCCGCTGCGCTCCACCAGCGAGCAGAGCCTGAAGACCTTCCGCGCCCTGTTTATCAACCTGTTGCATATGCGCGAAATCACCGCGGCCAAGCTCAAGCAGCTGTTCCTCGATGCCTTCGAGCACAGCCTGCGCTCCGGTAGCGTCGACTATATCGCCGCCACCGAAGAAGCCTTCCGCGATGTGCGGCGCATGGAGCAGGACTACCAGGCGCTGGTCAGCGCCGGCCCCTTGATCGAATCCCTGGCCGCTGGCGTCGCCCAGCGCGAACAACTGCGCGGCAAGCTGCATCGCCTCTCACCGCTGCTCGATTCCCTGCTCGGCACCTGGCAGGACTACGCCGGCGCGCGCCGTGAGGAACTGGTAATCCAGGCCGAGCACTACCAGGGCGAGCAGGATGGCCTGCAACAGCAACAACGTGGCGACACCGCCGAGCTGATGCGCATGGAACGTGAAATCAGCGAGATCCAGCGCTGGCTTGGCGAGCTGTCCGTACTGAAAAACCGCTTCGCCCTGGTCAGCGACGCGCACGTGCTGGAGGCGCAGCTGCTCGCCGCCAAGGACGCCCACGACGAACTGGCTGGTGCTCTGGCGCAATCACGACAATTCTCCAGTGAAGACCTCGAGGAGCGCCTGCGCGATCTGGAAAAGCGTCTCAAGACGGTCAAGCTGCAACTCGATCACGCCGACAACAACAGCTACTCGCGCCTGCGTGAGGAATTCAGCCAGGCCGATGTCGATCGCCTGATGCGCCTGTTCAACGGCCAGCTGTTCAGCCTGCCTTTAGGCGAAAAAGGCATTCAGCTGGACCACGGCGATACCTGGGTGAAATCTCTGGAAGCCGTGCTGGAGAGCTTTAAGGGCGAGCGCTTCGAAGTACCTGGCCTGTCCATCGACCTCAGTCATATCGAGCCACCTGCCCTGCAAGCCCTGGCTGACCGCGCCGCCCTGCGTGATCAGAAAGACCGCCTTGACCGCGAGTACAAGCAGCTCAAGACCCAGCAAGCCGTCGCGGCCGACCGCGCCGCGAGCAAGGCCCAGGCCGAGCATCTGTACAAGGCCGTGCTGGATGCGCAGAAAGCCCTGGAAGACTTCCGCCGCAGCCAGACCCTGGCAGTGGAAGAAGACAGCAAGCTGGAACAACTGGCGCAACTGGAAGCGGCGCAAGACGAACTCAAGCGCAGCAGCGATGCCTTCACCGAACGGGTGCAGCAACTGTCCGCCAAGCTGCAACTGGTCGGCCGGCAGCTGGCCGACCTGGAAGCCAAGCAGCGCACCCTGGAAGACGCCTTGCGCCGTCGCCAGCTACTGCCGGCCGATCTGCCCTTCGGCGCGCCCTTTACCGATCCGGTGGACGACTCGCTGGACAACCTGCTCCCCCTGCTCAACGACTATCAGGACGCCTGGCAGGGCCTGCAGCGGGTCGACGGGCAGATCGAGGCGCTGTATGCCCAGGTACGCCTGAAAGGCGTGGCCAAGTTCGACAGCGAGGACGACGTCGAGCGCCGCCTGCACCTGCTAGTCAACGCCTACGCCCATCGCCAGGACGAAGCCCTGACACTGACCAAAGCTCGCCGCGCCGCCGTCACCGATATCGCCCGCACCCTGCGCAATATCCGCAGCGATTACGACAACCTGGAACACCAGCTGGCCCTGTTCAACCGCGAGATCAACAAGCGCCAGGTCTCCAACCTGGAAAGCTTCCGCATCGTCCTGGCGCCGAACAAGGACGCCCTCAAGCACATCGATCAGATCATCCACAGCGCCGGCCAGTACGAGCAAGGCGAGACCCTGTCGGTATTCGACCTGCAGCAGAGCAGCGCTCAGGACAGCAAGAACGAGGAGGCCAAGGAATACCTGGCACGCCTGGTCGCGGCCAATCACAACCAGCTGGGCTTGAAAGATCTGTTCGAGCTGGCCTTCGAGATCACCAAGGTGCATGGCCAACCGGTGACCCACACCGACATCGACGGCGCTGCCTCCAACGGCACGACCATGACCATCAAGGCGCTGACCAACATGTACTTGTTGCTGCACCTGATGGATCGTGATCAGGCTGGACGCATCCGCCTGCCCTACTACCTGGATGAGGCGGCGGACATCGACGAGAAGAACCAGCAGGCGCTGATCGAAACCAGCCTGCAACTGGGTTTCGTGCCGATCCTCGCCTCGGTCAAGCCGCAGGTCTCGGCCCACGTGGCCATCGACCTGGAAGGCGGCAGCGGGCCGAACGGCATCTACATCGACGAAGCGGACTGGAAATACATCCAGCGTCGGGAGACCAGCACCCTGCAGGTCCAGCCCGTCCCGGCTGTCGAGCCGGCCTGAAGCAGCAACCACAAACGACTAGGGCCGCACATGCGGCCCTGGCTGTATGCGACTTGCCTATTTCGGCAAGGCGATCTTCGGCGCCCAACCCAGCCACTCGTCCTGTGGCTCGTCGAACAGGGCAAAGGTCTGTCCGGGCCTGGCCTGGTGAGTCATGGGCTCGAGATCCGGGGTCGCGAACGCCACGCCGCCCTCGATCAGGGTTTCCAGGGATTCGCTACGCACCTTCACGCCCTTGAACAGGCCCGCCTCGAAACCAACGCCCGAGGTATTCCAAAAACGGCTACCGGTGCGCACCAGATCGGCATAACGCGGTTCGATGAGGATATGAATCAGTACCCGGTCCGCCGTCGGTCCGAGTTCATAGCCGGTCACCTTGCCCACCGGGACTTCCCGATAGCTCACCGGCACCCCGGCTTTCAGCGAACTGCGCCGCGCAGCGCTGAGTACCAGACGCAGACCGAGTTCCTCCACCACCTGACTCGGCGGACGGGCCAGCGCGATGAATTCGACCTGCCGGGCCGCGCCCTTGGGCGCCGGCAACACTTCCAGGTACTGGCCACTGACCAGGGTGTCCAGGTTGGTCACACGGGTCAGGCTAAACTCAGGCTTGACCACCCAGAACTGCGTACCCACTCGCGCGATCTGCTCAGTCGCCAGAGTCACTCGGGCACGCAAAACCACAGCCTGCAGGTCATCGCTGAGCTCAATACTGTCGACCTTGCCGACATCCAGACCTCGGTAGCGAATCGCGGTGCCTGGGCTCAGGCCATCACCACGTTCCGTTTGGATGGTAATTGCCACGCCATCCTGCATGGCCGCCTCGCGGCTGGCATGGAGGCTGAAGCGTGGCACTCGCTTGCGTACTGCAGGCGCCCGCAGATCCGGGGTTTCAAACACGATGCCACCAGACAACAGGGTCTGCAGCGATTCACTCTTGACCTCGACCCCGGACAAACCGCCTTTCAAGGTAATCCCACTGGCATTCCAGAAGCGCGTTGAACTGTTCACCAGATGCGCGTACTCAGGCTCGACGTGCAACCCGAAGACCACCCGTCGATTGTCGCGAGCGAGCTGAACGCTCTGCACCGAGCCGACAGGGACCTGCTTGTAGAGGATCGGGCTACCGACTTCCAGCGAACCACGACTGTCGCTGAACAGCACCATGTGCAGGCCGGGCGCATCCAGATTCAGCGGCGGTGCCTTGGGCCGCGCCACGAAATCGCGTTTGGCCGCCGCACCCTTTTCGCCGGGGCGTACGGCGATGTAATTTCCTTTGACCAGTGCTTCCAGGCCAGTGATGCCAGCCAGGGAAATCGACGGTTTGACCACCCAGAATTCGGTACCTTCAACCAGATAGTCTTCAGTGCGTGGATCGAGGGTCAATTCGGCCAAGGCACCGGTCAAATCGTCATTGACCTTCAGCGTCTTCAAGGTGCCGGCCTGTATGCCGTTGTACATAACCGGCGTGCGCCCGGCCTGCAAACCTTCGAAATCGGTCATCTTGACCTGCACCCTGATGCCGGCCTGGGCTGCCTCAAAATCTTCATACAGACGAAATGGAATGCTCGGGTCAGTCGCCGGGCTATCTTTCCGATGCTCGGGCGTGGCGAAAGCAATGCCGCCCGCCACTATGCTGGCCAGCGACTCGCTGCGCAGCTTGAAACCCGACAAACCGGCGTCGATGCTGATGCCGCTGGCATTCCAGAAACGTGTATGTTTACGCACCAAAGCGGCATAAGTCGGCTCTATGTAGAGCTTAACCTCGACCGTGCTCTGATCCTTGGCGAGGGCATAGCTTTTCACCCGGCCAACCTGAATCTGTTTATAGAACACCGGACTGTCGCGATTCAACGAGCCGAGGCGTTCAGCTTTCAGGGTCAGATGTAACCCCGGCCTGTCATCCGATAAAGGGGGCGGCTCGGCCAACGCCTCGAATTCCAGAGCCGGCTCGCCATCGCCAGGGCTGACCGCAATGTAATTACCCGACACCAGGGTCTCCAGCCCGGTGATACCAACCAGACTCACGCTAGGTTTGACCAGCCAGAAGCGCGTGTTGCTGCGCAAATACGGTTCTACTTTCTTGTTCATTTCCACAGTGGCAACAACCCCGAGGTTTTCACCGCTGTCATCCAGGGCCATCGCCTTGACCTTGCCGATCGCCATGCCCTTGTAGATGACCTCAGTCTTACCAGCCTGAATACCCTCCCCTCCCGGGAAAACCACTTGGATTTCGATCCCAGCCTGACTGTAGGCCTGCCAACCCAACCAGGCACCAATCAGCAAGGCAATCAATGGCAAAACCCAGATCGCCGACCAGTTGGAAGCAGGACGGGTTTTCGCCGTCGGTAGATCAGTCATGGTTGTCATCCGAGTCGGTGTTATCCCAGATCAAACGGGGATCGAAAGTTAAAGCCGCAAGCATCGTCAGAATCACCACACTGGCGAAGGCAATCGAACCGAAACCTGGCTCGATACTCGCCAGGCTGCCGAACTTGACTACCGCTACGAGAATCGCGATGACAAAAATATCCAACATCGACCAGCGACCAATCCACTCGATAAAGCGGTACACGAGTATTCGCTGACGCGCCGACATCGGCTGGTGCCGCTGCACCGAATACAGCAGCAAGGCAATGCCCGTCAACTTGAATATCGGCACCAGAATACTGGCAATGAACACCACGGCAGCAATCGGCAGCATACCGAGATGCACCAGTTCGATGATGCCCGACATGATAGTGTCGGACTGCCCCTTGCCCAGCGAATTGACGGTCATGATCGGCAACAGATTGGCGGGGATGTACAGCAGCGCCGCCGTCAGCAGCAATGCCCAAGTACGAACAAGACTGTCCGGACGACGGACATGAATAACGCCCCCGCAGCGCGAACAGAACTGTTTGCGACTATCGGGCTCCTGTTTATTCAGCATATGGCATTCGTGGCACAACAACAGCCCCGCATCAATTGCTCTCATGTGCGTCTTCCCCGGATAACGCCTGCCAAATCTGATGCGGGGCCATAGTCACCTCCAGCCACACTTGGACCAATAACAAGCCCACGAAACACACCAAACCGATCCCCAGGCTCAAGTCGGCAATATCAGCCAACTTGACGATCGCCACCAGGATGCCCATCAGGTAGACCTCGAGCATGCCCCAATCACGCAGGTGATGATAAATCCGGTAGAACAGCAAGCCATAACCACGGCCAATGTTCCAGGCAATGCTCAGCAACACCAGCAACTGGCAAAGCAGCTTGAGCAACGGCACCGCCATGCTGCAGAGAAAGACCACTATGGCTACGCTCTGCATGTCGCTTTGATACAGGCTGACCACACCACTCCATAGCGTGTCCTCGCTGGTCTGACCGAGCAAGTTAAGCCGCATGATCGGCAGGAAATTAGCAGGGATGTAAAGCAACAGGGCGGCAAGCACCAGAGCCAGGCTACGTCTTACCACGTGATTGCGCTGGGAATAAAGCTCGTAGCCGCAGCGCGGGCAATCAGCCCGTTCACCATCCGCCAGTTGCGGCCGGTGCATCAAGAGGTCGCATTCATGGCAAGCAACCAACTCATCCAGTGGAAGCGCCGATAGGTCATGAGTGCCAGTCGAGTCGGCCATTTGCAAAGGCTCGTGCGAAGTGAATAACTATTCTAGACGAGTGGAGCACAGAACAGCTCACTCCGGTACCGCCCGATGGGTTACCGATGATTAGTCTTTTCTGCCCACAAAGACAAACCCCCCACCCGTTTTCACGGATGGGGGGTTTGGAATACAAGCTTGACGATGACCTACTCTCACATGGGGAAACCCCACACTACCATCGGCGATGCATCGTTTCACTACTGAGTTCGGGATGGGATCAGGTGGTTCCAATGCTCTATGGTCGTCAAGCAATTCGGGTGGAACATCGTGCTTCTTTTATCAAGAAGGACGCGGCTCCAAATTGGGTATGTGATAAAGGGTAGTGCGTGGTCCTGCAAATTTTCGGCGTGTTGTCGACTTCGATCGTCTAGCACACAAACAGCAAATTGTTTGGGTGTTATATGGTCAAGCCTCACGGGCAATTAGTATTGGTTAGCTCAACGCCTCACAGCGCTTACACACCCAACCTATCAACGTCGTAGTCTTCGACGGCCCTTTAGGGAACTCAAGGTTCCAGTGAGATCTCATCTCGAGGCAAGTTTCCCGCTTAGATGCTTTCAGCGGTTATCTTTCCCGAACGTAGCTACCCGGCAATGCCACTGGCGTGACAACCGGAACACCAGAGGTTCGTCCACTCCGGTCCTCTCGTACTAGGAGCAGCCCCTCTCAAATCTCAAACGTCCACGGCAGATAGGGACCGAACTGTCTCACGACGTTCTAAACCCAGCTCGCGTACCACTTTAAATGGCGAACAGCCATACCCTTGGGACCGGCTTCAGCCCCAGGATGTGATGAGCCGACATCGAGGTGCCAAACACCGCCGTCGATATGAACTCTTGGGCGGTATCAGCCTGTTATCCCCGGAGTACCTTTTATCCGTTGAGCGATGGCCCTTCCATACAGAACCACCGGATCACTAAGACCTACTTTCGTACCTGCTCGACGTGTCTGTCTCGCAGTCAAGCGCGCTTTTGCCTTTATACTCTACGACCGATTTCCGACCGGTCTGAGCGCACCTTCGTACTCCTCCGTTACTCTTTAGGAGGAGACCGCCCCAGTCAAACTACCCACCATACACTGTCCTCGATCCGGATAACGGACCAGAGTTAGAACCTCAAGGTTGCCAGGGTGGTATTTCAAGGTTGGCTCCACGCGAACTAGCGTCCACGCTTCAAAGCCTCCCACCTATCCTACACAAGCAAGCTCAAAGTCCAGTGCAAAGCTATAGTAAAGGTTCACGGGGTCTTTCCGTCTAGCCGCGGATACACTGCATCTTCACAGCGATTTCAATTTCACTGAGTCTCGGGTGGAGACAGCGCCGCCATCGTTACGCCATTCGTGCAGGTCGGAACTTACCCGACAAGGAATTTCGCTACCTTAGGACCGTTATAGTTACGGCCGCCGTTTACCGGGGCTTCGATCAAGAGCTTCGCGTTAGCTAACCCCATCAATTAACCTTCCGGCACCGGGCAGGCGTCACACCCTATACGTCCACTTTCGTGTTTGCAGAGTGCTGTGTTTTTAATAAACAGTCGCAGCGGCCTGGTATCTTCGACCGGCGTGGGCTTACGCAGTAAATGCTTCACCCTCACCGGCGCACCTTCTCCCGAAGTTACGGTGCCATTTTGCCTAGTTCCTTCACCCGAGTTCTCTCAAGCGCCTTGGTATTCTCTACCTAACCACCTGTGTCGGTTTGGGGTACGGTTCCTAGTTACCTGAAGCTTAGAAGCTTTTCCTGGAAGCATGGCATCAACCACTTCGTCGTCTAAAAGACAACTCGTCATCAGTTCTCGGCCTTAGAATCCCGGATTTACCTAAGATTCCAGCCTACCACCTTAAACACGGACAACCAACGCCGTGCTGGCCTAGCCTTCTCCGTCCCTCCATCGCAGTAACTAGAAGTACGGGAATATTAACCCGTTTTCCATCGACTACGCATTTCTGCCTCGCCTTAGGGGCCGACTAACCCTGCGTCGATTAACGTTGCGCAGGAAACCTTGGTCTTTCGGCGTGGGTGTTTTTCACACCCATTATCGTTACTCATGTCAGCATTCGCACTTCTGATACCTCCAGCAAGCTTCTCAACTCACCTTCACAGGCTTACAGAACGCTCCTCTACCGCTCATCCTAAGATGAACCCGTAGCTTCGGTGTATGGTTTGAGCCCCGTTAAATCTTCCGCGCAGGCCGACTCGACTAGTGAGCTATTACGCTTTCTTTAAAGGGTGGCTGCTTCTAAGCCAACCTCCTAGCTGTCTAAGCCTTCCCACATCGTTTCCCACTTAACCATAACTTTGGGACCTTAGCTGACGGTCTGGGTTGTTTCCCTTTTCACGACGGACGTTAGCACCCGCCGTGTG